>JAGBIY010000064.1 GCA_017934745.1 Treponema sp.
AATTGAAGCAAGAAAAGCGAAAACAATTTTTTTTGTATGTTTCATAAAATCCTCCAACGATTTTATTTCCATTACGGAGAAAAAATGTCGGAAGATTTACCTTACTAACAGCAAGTGGAGCAGTGCGCCATCAACCTAACAAATATTCTCCGTATCGATTGTAAATATTTTATAACAAACTTAATGTCGGTGTAAACAAAGGCATTGAGTTGCTGCACGCATTGTTCATGGGGCTGGGGGATTTTTGCCTTGCTGTTATACGGATACGCGTAAAATCAGAGTCTGTCCAGGGGACTTGTTACACCGCCGGCGCCGCGGTTTAGGACATGGGTGTAAATCATGGTGGTGCTTACGTCGCTGTGGCCGAGAAGCTCCTGAATCGTGCGGATATCGTAGCCTGATTCGAGAAGGTGGGTCGCAAACGAGTGGCGGAAGGTGTGGCAGCTTGCGTTTTTGTTGATGCCGGCTTCGAGAATCGCTTGCTTTACGGACCGCTGAACCAGCGACTCGTCGATGTGGAATCTGCCTTCTTCTCCTGTGAGCTTGTTCTTCCAGCGGTTTTTCTGGGGAAAGAGCCACTGCCATTTCAACTCCGCGCATCCGCTCGGGTATTTTGCGCCGAGCGCTTTTGGCATGGCGACTTTGCCCCACCCTTCCGCCAAGTCTTTTTCATGAAGTTTTTTCACGACTTTTATTTGCGCTTTGAGTTCTGGAATCAGTTTTTGAGGAAGCATTACGCGTCGGTCTTTGTCGCCCTTGCCGTGGCGGACGATGATTTCGTTTCTGTCGAAATCCAAATCCAGGATTCTGAGGGAGAGGGCTTCATTCAGGCGCATTCCTGTGCCGTAAAGGAGTTTTGCAATCAGTTTTTTTGTTCCTGTCAAATTGTTTATGACTTTTGCGACTTCTTCCATGCTAAAAACGACAGGAATCCGAGTTTTTTTCTTTGCGTGGATTACGGACGCGAGATTTTCAACGGGAGTGCCTTTTACGAAACGGAAGTAAAAAAGAAGAGCGGCAAGAGCTTGGTTTTGAGTCGACGCGCTTGCGTTTTTTTTCAGCGCAAGATTCTTCAAGAAATCATTTATCGCCTTGTTTTCGGTGTTCGCTCCAATTTTTTTGTTTGAATCGAGGAATATTTGAACCCACTTTCTGTAACGCGATATGGTGTTGTCGGAGTAATGCCTGACTTTCAGGGCAGTCGTGAGAATGTCCAGTTCCGAATCTGCGGCTGAAGTGTTTTCTGGAGTTTTAGATTCATTCTCATCGCCAATTCTCTCTCCATCGTCAACATTGAACAGATTCGTTTCGTAGATGTTCTCCAAAAGCAGGTCTATCGATTTTTGATTTTGTGGGACAAGCCAAACTTTTTCTTCGTTGTTCCATTTTCTGTCCGGCAAAGAGCGAACCGCATTCAGCAATTCGGTGTTGAAGAAGTCCGGGAAACTGACTGAAAGAAAATCTTTGTCGAACGGTTTTATCAATACGGTCATCTTTTTCTCTGTCGAATTGTTGAATGCAAAGTTCATAGTGTTCTCCTCCGCCGGCTAGGCAGAAGCTAATCCGCCGCCTTGAAATCGCAAATCGGTTTTATTACTTCAACTATATCGGCAGTCAACTCCACGTCTTCCAGGCGTCCGTGTCCATGCCAACTGTCGCCTCCGTCTTTCCGTTGCGGCAGACGGGAACTTTCAGCAGCTGGGCCTGGTTCTCGAACAGTTTGCTCTCCTTTTCGCTGTCGTCAAGATAGCTGATTGAGGCGTAGTCCTTCGACGAGGTGTCAATCATGGACTCTATGGCGGCCGCCCTGCCCCCTTTCGTCTTTGAGATGGAAGCCACCACCGAAGCGAACTCGCCAGGAGACATCCCCTTCTCCCTCAAATCGATGAACTGGAACGGGATGCGCCGCTCCTTGAAGAAACGCTGGGCCGCCTTGCAGTCGAAACTTTTGTTTGTGCCGAATATCTGAATCATGCGCAAAATTGTACCAGACTATCGAGAAAAACTCTAATGCCGGAAAATCAATCGACGACAAAGAACTTCGCGCCGTTGTGCGCAGTAAATGAATGCGGGCCTTCACCGTCTATCCCGAAATCCTTGTTGTCATTGTCAGTATTATCAGCATCCAAATTCTTTCCCCAGTTGACCCAGAATCCTTTCTGGCTTTTTTTGCTTCCGTTAATTATCCATTCAAATTGTATGTTTCTGTTGTTCTCCACGCTCGTGAACCGAAGGACACCGTAAGAACCGAGCGATGTCTTGAAATAGAGGAGCTTCCCCAAGAGATTTTTGAAATCGGCCGCCACCTGTCCTTGTCCTTCGGTCACCAAAGACACTTTCTCTTTTATTTCTTCTACCGTCACGCATTCGAACCGCTTCCTCAGTCTGCCGTCATTGCAGATTTCCCAACAATCGTCCGCCACTTGGAATTTCGAGTATTCCGACAGCAACAATGTTCCAGTGTCACTCCCGTCCGAAAGCACGGCCACACCCGCCGAAAATCTATCGCTCACGGAGACAAGGATACTTTTCTCGACGTGGGATTCCAAATTGCTGACAATGGTTATATTCGTGTTCTTTTCAAGCAGGAAAATATCGTTTTCGCGATTCTCTCCGCCAGATGGGATGTACGCTTTTCCGCCGATTCTAAGGGAACTGCGACTGCCCTCGTTCAAGTCGTGCATGTACACGGCCCCTCCGTTCAAAAATGCGGTGTTGTCGCTGATTGTGCCGCCCGTCATTTCAAGGGTCGTGTTGGAGTAGTCCAAGTAGACTCCGGCACCGTTCGCGATGTTCGTGTTGCCTCTTATCACAGCGTCTCCGCTCATCGAGAGCCTGCCTCCACGGCTGACACAAACGCCACCCCCGTTCCCTGCGGTGTTGAGAGGATCACCCTCGTTTCCTTCGATTGTCCCTCCAGACATTTCGACATTTTTCAAAGTGTAGATGCCGGCTCCGTTCATTGCGTAGTTGAAGGAGACATTTCCGCTGTTGAATTTTATATATCCCTCACTGTAGATTCCGCCGCCCGTGGAGTCCGCGTTTTCAGCATTCTCAAGGAAGTTTCCGCACACGCCGCCGGTGAGTTCAGCTTCGTTTCCGTCCAGTGAATATCCAAGGTAGATTTTGGAATCGGCAGAAGAAAAGATTCCCCCTCCGCTTCCTTTCGACTTGTTGCCGAACGAGGAAGATATCGCGGCGGAATCCATGTAGGTTCCGACAATCGCGTTTCCAGAAAGGCAGAGCTTTCCGCCGTTGTATATTCCGCCACCGCAAGTTGCCTGGTTGCCAGCGACGACAGCTCCGTCCGAAAGCTCAACTTGAGAGTCGCCCTCGATTTTGAGACCGCCGCCATATGAAGCGTTTCCACCTGTGATTTTCAGATTTCCTATCGTGACAGGGACCTGAGTCTTTATCAAAAGCGTCGTGCCAGAGCCGTTTCCGTCAAGAATGTCCGACCCGGAGTTTTCGCTTGCGCCCCTTATGGAAATGGACTTTGCATGGTCTTTGGTGAGAGTTTCGGAAACAATTTGGGTTCCAGCAACTTTTCCGTCGACGAGAATCGAGTAGCCGATTGGGTTTGCGAGTTTTTCGATGACGGACACGGCTTTTTCGATTGTCTTGTATGGGTGTTCAGCTGTTCCGTCGGCTTTTTTGTCGTCGTCGCTTCCGTTTTCGTTTATGAAGAAGCTGTCTCCAAAAACGGAAATCTCGGCCGACGAAAGGGAGGATGTCTCGTAGCCGGTTTTCCGGGCGAAGGCTTCAAGCCGCCAGGTGCCGACGGTCAGCTCGAATGTCTTTTCTCCTGTGAACGTTCCGTTTTCTGCGATTGAAGAAGAGTCGCCGATGGCATTGTACAGCCTGTAGTCGACTTCCACGCCGGACACTGGGTTTCCAAGGTTGTCCGTGGCAGGAGCTTTTACGGTCGCTGTCGCGCTTCCAAGTCGTTTGTCGACTGAAATTTCTGGCGGATTCAACCTTGTGACTTCCGTGCTTGCAAAAGCCTCCGTTCTCAATCCGGCCTCGTCCTCAAGGGCGATGCTGAACGCTTGCTCCGAGGCGGAAAAAGGCTCTTGCGTGTCGAAAAAGACGGAGCGTTTCCCCGGCGTGAACGATTTCGAATTTATCAGGCTGTATTCTTCGTTCCATTCTGTCGTGAATCTTGAATCCGAAAAAGAGAAGCCGCCGTCCGTTGCGATGTCCAAGCGGTAGGAGGAGCCGTTTATCACTATAGCGCGCAAATCCTTGTGCCGAACAGAGATTTCCGAAGCATCCGGCATGTCGAACGCGAGCACGAACGTTTTCCCGTTTCCGTTCAGGACCGTGGCGTTCTCGACAACAGGAGGGGGCGAATTGCAATAAAGCTCCACGGAATAGTCGGGGAAAGAGCGGCCGCTCTTCGGTTCGAAAAGGGAAACGGTCGGCGAGATGTTCTTTCCTTCGTCTGCGGCAATCAAAAAACCTTTCGGAAAATCGAGCCTTATCGAGGAATGTCCGGTCTGCTCGATTTTCACGGAATCGGAAGGAACATCGGAAGGCAGATGCGGGAACGAGACGGACACGTCGAGATCGTACATTTGGGGATTCCGCATGAAGAAAAGGACTGAACATCCGTCCTCCGAGCCGACGCAGTTTTGGGAGAGCGGTGACATGAAAGCGCAGTCGGGCATCTCGCACCTTTCCACCGCCGCAGTCTCCGTGTACTCCTTGAAGAATTCCTTCGCGGGGTCGTCGTAGCTCGGCTCCAAAAAATCGCCAAAACCGCAAGAGGAGAACAGAAAAACGGACAAGAACAAAGCTGCTGCAGAAAGTTTCACCACGAATCCCCCGAACTCCGCATTCTCTCATGAAAAGCAGAGCGATTCCATGCGAAAAAGTAAAATCCACGAAAAGAAAATGTAAAACCGCTTTTGGAAAAACATGATTCGGCACCTGCGAATTTTGCTTCTAGAACTGCCAGCCGACACCCATAGACGGCTGAAAGCTTCCCATCGTCATGTCCTTGTTCAGCGTCAGGATGTAGTCCGCGCCAGCTTCGACGTAGAGTCGCTTGTTGATGTAGAGCTGCACGGCCGCCCCCGCGTCGAAGGACGGGGAAATCGTGTTGAGCGGCTCCGAGTCGATTCCGTGGGCGAAGTGGAACACGATGTTGTTGAAGTATGCAAAACCGGCACCTCCGTGGAGTTCGGCTATGACGCGTCTTCTGAACATGGGAATCTGATACGCGAAAAGAGCGTGCGCCATCGCGAGGTTTCCGTCTATCGTGTAGCCGCCGCCATCCTTGTACAGACTAGAGTACACCCCGCGCACTGCGAAACCGAGATACCCCCATCTGCGCTTTATCGGCACGACTGTCGCCCTCGCCTGCGCGCTCACCGGAGATGACTTGTTCAAGTAAGTCGGGAACGTGTCGTCGTGCATGACGACCGGGCATGTGTAGCCGGCCTCGATGTCGATGTCGAGCCACTTCTTGAATTTCACGGTGAACAACGAATCCGGGGATTTTGTGGAATGCAGCCCGGAAGCGTCCCGCGCGAAAATGTGGTACTCGCCCACGTCCAGCTGCCTCATGTCGAACCTGAGCGTGATGCTCCTGTCTTCCTTGTCGTGGGCCACGACCTCAACGGGACGCAGAGTCCTCTTCGCGCTTTTCAGGGTGTACTCAGTGTAGCCGGCCCCACCATCGCCGCCATCAAGAAGAGGTTCGAGGAGGTTGCGCCCTTCAATTTTCAGGATTCCGTCGTTGTCCAAATCGTCGAGGTACATCGTGCGCCCCATGTAGAGGGGATAGCTCACGCCGCGGACAACAGGCATGTGCGCCTTTCTCACGAAGAATTCGTCGCGGCTTGTCAGTCTCTCCTCCAACATTCCAAGGACGTTGTAGACTTTTATCGTCGAGCGGTACTTTCCAGGGGGAAGCGTCGGCTCGATGTATATCATGCACCTCTCGCTCTCCTCTCTGTCCGTCTCGCGCACGAAGACAGTCTCCGCGCTTCCGTCGTCGTCCAACCGCTCGATTTCGATTCGGTACATGAGGACGTCCCCCGCGCTGGACCACTCGAACGGCTGCCGTATCTCGTTCAGCTTGGAATTTTCGGCCTCCGTATCGCTCAGGGAATCCTCCACAGAAAAGACCTCCTCCGCCACGCTGAGGAGTGGACAGACGAACATGAGGATTGCAAGAAATCTAGTGCGCATAGAGTTCCCCCTTATTCTGCCGTTTACCGCCGGAGGAATTTATCTTGTAGTCGATTGTGAACACACCCTCGTGTGGGATTCCGTCGACCAGGATTTCGTCATCGCCCTCTTTCTTGAAGATTCCCCGAACCCTCCACAAAAAATCTCCCTTGGAAAGCTTGGAGAATTCGCCGAACGACAATGATGTGTTTTCGTTGCCCTCGACAGTTTCCATGTGGAGGAGCCTTCCGTTTTTCGAGAATATTTCGAGGATGTACGCGCTCGCCCTCGGAATGCGCCGCCAGGAGAAGACTATGCGCGGATTCTTTCTTAGATATTCAGCGTCGAACAGGGGGCCTCCTTCCGCCACGGCATTTTCAGGAGAATCGAACGGGGGGATTTTCCCCACCCGGAAGGAGAATTTTCCGGCCGGCGATATGTCAATTTCGTCCATGGTCACGGCTTCGACCGTCCACTCGTAGATTCCAGAGGACAGGGGTGGAAGCTGCTGACTGAAAGAGCTCTGCGGAAAAGACAGCGCATCCGGGCTTCCGTCGATTTTCGAGAGGACAATCCGGGCGCGCGAACACGGCTCCCTTGACGAGAAAACAAGGGCGGGAGGGCTCTCAATCGCCTGCCAGCCGTCCAATTCAGCTCCGTCCGGTGGATATAGGAGAACCGCCGGCTCCACTTTCCTAAGGAAGAATTCGGAGCTGGATAGATGGCTGCTTCTTCTTGAAGACGAATCCGTCTCGTATGTGAACGACTGTATCTCCCAGCGGTACAAGCCCTCCTCATAGTCCTCCATGTCGAATTCGACGCTGTTTCCGGTTATGAAGCTCTCGTCCGACAACGGCGCCTCACTCCCCTTCCTGAATATCTTGACGCGGTAGTAGTCCGAGGCAGCCGAATCAGACCAGGCGAACAGGCACGGCTTGTTCGGGCGGACGACAGCCTTTTTAGAAACCGAAGGAAATTCGATTTTAGGAGCGGGAAGTTCGTCCACCACGACAATCTTCTTCGCCTCGGTCGAGCGTTTGAATCCTGCCGCCTTCGTCGTGATTCTCCAGTAGAATTCGCCCAAGCCGAGATCCGCACCCGAAAACGAGCCTCCAGATATTTCCGAGTCGAGCACGATGTGCTGGAAACCAGAGTCCGACGCTATCTGGATGTACTGTGGAAGCGAAAGGTTCGACTTCCATGTGAACCGTGTGTCGCCAAGGAGAGGCTGCCATATTCTGTATCCGTCAGGGGGGAAGACCGTTCGCTGCTCAATCTCTCCAGCCACCGCGAAGAAAGAGCGGATTTCTGAAATCGGGGATACGTTCCCCTCGCTGTCGGTCTGCGTCACGCCCCAGAAATATTCACCGTCGGAAAGCCTATTCAGTTCCTCGACGGAAAGCGTCATATAGTTCTCGCCCGTCTTTCTGGAGATTACAGGCTCCGAGAGATTCCTTTTGCGGGAGACAAAGACGCTGTATGTCGAAGGCTCGTCGTCCATCCGCCAAGAGAAGACTTCCGACTTGTTCGTCCTGTCGAAGAAAGAGCCGTCGACAGGGCATACGAGCGACGGAGGGGCAAGGGTCCCTTTTTTCTCGACAATGAACGATCCGACCGCAGAGGGATTTGAAAGCCCGGTGTTGGCCACTGCATAGTACGGAGTTATTTGATAGTAGTAAGTCCCCTCCGTCAGCGTGGAGATTATCAACGATGGGCTCGAGGTGCGCTGGACGACGATTGGGTCCGACATGTCGATGTTTTTTGAGACTGCGAAACTGTAGGCGGAGGCGGCCTCGCTCTCAAGCCAGATGAAGCGTATCGACGGAGGTTGCTTTCGGTATGCGTAGGAGAAATCGGAAGCAGGGACCACAAGCTCGGTTTTGAAGGACTGTACAATCTGGAATCTGCCTGAACATGAATTCGCGCCGTCGGAAAGACGCCAGTAATGGACGCCTTTCGGAAGCGACACAGAAACACTTTCCAAGCCGGACACGTCTATTTTCTGCGCCGGCACAGATTCCACCGAGGAACGTCCCCGGCCGAAATTCCTGTCGCTGGATATTTCCAAAGAGAGATTGGACATACCGCCCGCCGCCGCCCATTCAAAATCGACCGGGAACAAGCCTTCCGTGTGGTACAGGAATTTTTCGTTCGGGAAAGGGGATTTTACGGACAGTGGAGGCTCCTTTTTTTCGCCATCTTCGACAAGAACGCACTCCCCGGCCACGATGCCCTCCCCTGCATGGGTCTTTGCGCCGCCCTGCCGCATCGAGAGAGAGACATCGCCTCCGCCAGATTTCGTCGCGGAGAGAACGGAACCGGCATCCACAGAAACTTTCACACTGCCGCTTGTGACTTCCATTCCGCCACCGTCTTCCGAAACTCCGGCAGTCAGGCTTCCCTCGTCCAAGTCCGCGGAGAGTGTTCCGTCCGCACGGAGGAAGATCTGCGCCATCGTGTTCTCGGAAAGTTCGAGCGTCGTTCCATCAGGGAACCACACCGTGGCCTCGGAAAGCTCCGCCGTGTGTATGGTGTCTCCATTGTACACAGGGGAATTCTGCCGGAGCCTGTCCCAAACGACCCTGTCCAGGAATTTCCGCTCGGCTGTCCTGTACTTGAACGTTATGGTCGCGACAGGTTTCTCGTCCATCTTCGAAAGAGCGCGGAAGAAAACGGAGTGGAAGCGGAAGTAGCACAAGCCTGCGCAGACGAGGCAGATTGCGACCGAAATACAGAACGGAACGGCAGAATCGGACAGGCGGCCACTACTTTTTGATTTTGATTTTGTTCTCTTCTTCATTCAAGTTCACCGATTCAAATTCAGGAATTGGAATGCCGAGGAGCGTCCTCATCTCGTTGAGCGTCTTCGGCCCGTTTTTTCCCACCACGCGGGAACAGTCCTCGTCGAGCGTGAAATCCTTGTCCGACTGCCTGAAGAAAGCCTCGATGTCGAACCCCGGTATGTTCACGACTCCGTAGAAATGCTGCGCCCCCTTGCCCTTCACATCGAATTCGACAGGAATCCGCTCGACCACAATCTCGTCATCCTCGTTTTCCTTTGGAATCGAGAATCCATTCTCCTCGCAGCGTATGAAATCCATCTTCAAAAGGTTGTAGGTGTCCTCGGTTATGAGGATGTCCGTTCCACAGGGCTTGTTCGAGCTTTCGGTCCTGCTCGCGAAGTTCACGCTGTCACCTATCGCGGTGTACTCCATCTTGTCCTCGCTCCCCATGATTCCGCATGTAGCGCGTCCTGTGTTGATTCCGCATCCGATTCTGATGTGCGGCTTGTACCTTGCCCTTCTCTCGCGCTCGTGCGCCTTCGTGAACGTCGCCGCGTCCTTGTTGTACTGCATGAGCGCGTACCTCATGGCGATTGTCCCGCGTATCGCGCTCACCGCGTCCTCTTTTACATGACCGATGTGGATTTTTGAAAGTTCCGCCTTCTTCGGGTCGCTGTCTGGAAGATGCTCGAAATCCAGGCTGTCGTCGCGGAGGATTCCCCAGACCGCCATTATCGCGTCGCCCTCGAATTTGTCTATCGTTCCGCCAGAAATCGTGACGCAGTTGACCATGCGGCTCATGTAGTCGTTCAAGAAACCGATTATTTCCCTCGGACTATCCTCTCCGAAGCGGTCCTTGAAGCCGTCGGATATGGCCGTGAAGCCCCTTATGTCGGAGAAGAATATCGTAACGTCCTTCAAATGCGGCTCGAAGTCGATTTCTTTTCTGGCGATGGCTTTCACGACTCCCTTGTTCGTGAATTTCGCGAACGTGTTGAGGAATTCCTGCTCGTCCTTCGTGGATTGGTTGAGGATTCCGATTTCGTCCCGCCTGCGGGTGTTCAGCATCGAGATGAGCGGAGTGTTGAAGTTCCCCTTCTGGATTTCATCGGCCGCCATCGTCAGCCGACTTAGGTGCCTTGAGATTGCGAACCTGCTGAACACGAGTATGAAGACGACCGAGACGAAGAACACCGCTCCCATTAGGCATAGATTGTTGAACCTCGTCGTGGCCACCCCCTCAAGAACGGTTCCGAGAGGAACGGATGTGCACACGCCAATGTCTGCGATGCCGATTTTCTGGTACGCGCCCACGAACGCAGACTTTTTCCCGCTTTCGTCCACGGAATCGTAGAGAACCTGCCTGATTTCCTCGTTGTTCCGGTTTTCATTCCTCATCAAACGCACGAGCGGATGGTTCTTCATGCTCTGCCCCGAAAGAACCCTCTCGCTCTCAGGGTGGCAGAGCAAATCGGCGGAATCGTTCATGACGAAAGTCTCGTTGACGGAGCCTGTTCCGAGCACTGCCGACAGGGAGTCGACGCTGAAGAGAATGAGGCAGCACTGCTCCAGTCCGCCCTCTCGATAGGGAAGCAGGAGAGCCATAGTCGCAGTGTTGAAGAACGGGGACGCGTTGAGCGCGATTGTCTCGCCTGCGCAAGACCTGACTATCTGACTTTTCACCTGCGAAATGAACGGGTCGGCTGCGGACATGTCGAGCTCGTTGGAGACGAAAAACCTGACGTTCTTGAGCCGTGTGTGGACGAAGGGAACTGCGGAACCGGCATTGTCAGTGAACACGACAATCTCCGCAATCATCGGATTCCGCTCAAAGAAGAATGCCTCGGCCTGTTTTGCCAGCGCGGACGTTTTTCCGCCGGAGACAGCGTTTATCAAGTCGAGCAGCTGGAGGACGTTGGAGCGGATGGAATTCAGCTCATTATGCACGGTAGATGCGGAGCGGGTGTTTATGGTGAGGTTGTTCTCCTCCGCAGTCATCCTGACATCCTTCGAGACGAAATAGCTGTTCAGGAACGTGACCGCTCCCAACGACGACAGGACAATGATTCCTGTGATTATCGCGAGCTTCACTCCGAGAGGAAAAATCCTCCCGCGAGAATTCTCATGCCTACTTTTTTCCATCAACTCGCAAGGATAGCACGGAAAAAACATCCACGCCCTACCTTTGCGAGTAGTTACTGTAAAATGCATGTAAAAAGTAGGGCAAGAACGGACGGAACTCCGCCCCTACTCGGTCTTGAACTGGCGCACGTTCGAGCCAAGTTCCAGGACGCTGCCGTCAAGCTCTTCCACGCTCTCGTCCAGGCGCATTCCGCTCTTTATGATGCTCTGGGAATTCTCCGACATCACGGCCATGCTGTCACGGACGGCGCCGAGCGAGACGCGAAGCCCATCCATCTCGGAAAGGACGCGGCCGCTGCCCTCGGACATAGTGGCGGAAGCGGAGCGGACGTTCTCGGCGGTCTTGTCCATCTCGGAGAGCGAGTCTATGACGTTCCTCGACTGCGAATTCTGGTTCTCCAGGGCGGCACGGACGGACTCGACAAGTGAATTCGTCTCCTGGATTCTAGAGGAGACTCCAGAGAATGCGGAGCTTGAGTCCTTCGAAGCCGAAACGATTTCCCCGATCGAGTCCTGAATGTTCCTGAGCTGGTCGCCAATCGTCTTGGACTGTCCGGAGGAGGTCTCCGAAAGTTTCCTGATTTCGTCGGCGACCACGGCGAAGCCCTTTCCGGCCTCCCCGGCATGGGCCGCCTCGATGGCCGCGTTCATTGCCAAAAGGTTCGTCTGGCTCGCGATGGACGCTATGGCGGTGTTGGCCTCCTGAAGCATCCTCGACTGCTCCTCGATTTGGGAAATCCTCTCGTTCACCCTCTTCTGCTTCTCTATTCCGCTCTGCGCCTCGATGTCGAGCTGGGAGAACGACGAAGCCATGCGCTCCATGGAGACGTTTATCGACTCGATTCCGCTGACGAGCTGGGAGACGGATGCGGAAGAATCGCTGATGCTCTTCGTCTGGAAGTCTATCATCTCGTTCACGGTCGCAATGCTCTCGGCCACGTCCTTGATGACATCGGAAGTGCTGTCGAATCCCCTGGACTGGTTCTGAATCTGGGTCTTCACGGTGTCGATGCTCAACCGGATTTCCGTCATGGAGTCCGAGACGGACGCCACGCTCTCCCTTATGTTCCGCGACACGACATCAAGGGTCGCGCTCGAGTCCTGTATGCTGCCGACCATCGACTGCAGCTTCGCCATGAACGTGTTGAACTGGGACACGAGGGCGCGAATCGACCTGAAAGGCGTGTGGAGCTCAGTGTTCACCCTGCGCGTCAAATCGGCCTCGCCGGAACAAACGTTCTTCACGGCCTCACCCACATCGTGGAGAGGCTTGATGAGGTTCAGCGCGGTGTACGCCACGAACACAATCAGAAGCACGAGGACGAGGATGGAAAAAGGAGCGAGCGCGTTGGAAAAGAACACCCCTGCCGAGAACGGTATGAAAAGCACGAGCTGCCAGCGGAGGGACTCTATCGGAGAGATGAGGTAGACGCCCTTCATGGTGGAGACGACCTCCGAACCGTTGGGGAAAAGCTCGACTCCGCCCGCGAGGTCTGGAAGAGCGTCGGTGATCGGGCGTTTGCTCTCAAGGTCGTTGAGGTCGAGGGACGCCGAAATCTCCTTGTTGGAATTGTACATGAACATCGTCACGCCCTTGTCGAGCGAGGAGTACATGGAGCGGACGAAATCGTTGAGTTCGACACCCGTTCCCGTTATTCCGACGACACGGCGCGATTCATCGTACACAAGGACGTTTATCCACATGAACGTCTTCTTGAGTCCGAGGTCGTAGTCGACGTAGAACTGGAACGGAAGGTTCGCGTCTATGGTCGCTTGGTACCAAGAGTTTTCGGGCAGAGACTTGTCGAGAGTGTAGATGTATTCCATGTTGGAGTAGTATTTCAAGTCCGAGTCCGAAATCCAGAACGTCCTGTGGGAAGAAAAAGAATCCTGGAATGTCCTGAAGTCCCTGAGCGCGTTCTCCACGATTCCTTCGTCGTACGGATCCTTCATGTAGTCGACGACAAGCGGCGAGTTGGCGAGCTGCATGGCGAGTTTTCTCTCAGGAAGAAGCCCGTTCTCCATCTCAAGGATTTTCTCGTAGCGGATGGACTCCAGACGCTCGGCGGCACCTTTCCTGAACAGCAGCACAGAGGAAAACGACACGGCCGCAAGAGCGACGACAGCAAAAACAGCGGACAAAAAAGCCGCAAACCTTCTCTCACTTTTCATAATGAAAGCTCCTTTTTATTTTTAAAAGTGTAGAACACAAGCACGGACATTGTAAAGAATTTTTAGAAAAACGGCGAATGACAGAACGCCCCGAACAGTTTTATCATCTAAAGAATGGAAATCTCGTCATCAACAGAAAGAATCACGCATCCGCTTCCTCCCGTCTGGGATTCCGAAAGCGAAGTCCTCCTCCTCGGCACAATGCCCTCGCCCGCCAGCCGGAAGTCTGGCTTCTTCTACATGCATCCGCAGAACCGCTTCTGGAAAGTGCTTCCGGCGTTGTTCAGCGAACGGCTCACACTTCCGAACAACGCGGACGACATTGAAGGCGCGATAGAAGAACGCAGGGATTTTCTCGTCAGGCACGGAATCGCGCTCTGGGATGTGCTCGCCCGATGCGACATACACGGAGCCTCAGACTCCACAATCAGAAATGAAGTGCCGAACGACTTCACGGAAATTTTCGAGCGGAGCAAAGTCAGGCGCGTCTTCTGCACAGGAAAGACCGCGTTCAAACTCTGGCAGAGGCACTGCGACGACCGCTACCGGTCTTTCCGCATCCAATGCGCCTGCCTTCCGAGCACAAGCCCCGCGAACGCCGCATGGTCGCTCGAAAAACTCGTGGAAGCGTACAAGAGCATCGTGGAGAGCCTCGCCTGCCGAGCGTAGCCGAAACACGGTTACCGAGCGTAGCCGAAGCCGGTTGCCGAGCGTAGCCGAAGCACGGTTACCGAGCGTAGCCGAAGCCGGTTGCCGAGCGTAGCCGAAGCCGGTTGCCGAGCGTAGCCGAAGCACGGTTGCTGAGCGTAGCCGAAGCACCGTTTTCACCTTTCATTTTTCCATTTTCCCAATTCTCCTGACGAAAACGTAATGACACACGGTCAGAATCAGGGCCGTCAAGAACCAGCTGAGCGGATAGCAGGCGAGCAGAGTCTCGAACGTCCTGTCGGATGCGAAGACCGTGTACACCCAGACGATGCGGACCGCGCACACACCGAAGAACGAGATGACGGCGGGCGCGAGGGATTTTCCGTAGCCGCGGAGGGAGCCGGAGAAAATCTCCATGAGGACGTTCAGGAGCTGGAAAGGAGCGATGTAGAGGATTCTTACGCAGCCCAACGAGATGACGGACTCGCTCTCGGAGAAGAATCCGAGTATGAACCTGGAGAGGGAGACCGTCACCACGGAGAGGACGACAGCGCAGGCAGAATCGACGGCGAGCGCACGGTTCGTGACTTTCCGGCATCGGTCGAGCTTTTTCGCGCCGTAGTTCTGCCCGATGAAGGTCGTGCAGGCCTGTCCGAACGCGTTTATGACGAAGTACGAGAAAATCTCGAAGTTGAACGCGGCCGAGGAAGCCGCCATCACGTCCGAGCCGAGGCTGTTTATGGCAGACTGCACGATTATGTTCGAGAACGAGAAGAGCATCGCCTGGACGCCAGCGGGCACGCCGATGCGAAGGATTTCACCGAGGACCGCCCTGTCCAATCGGAGGAATCGTCTCTCAAGGCGGAGGCTGCCCTTGGAGCGGCAGAGAATCACCAGCATGACGATGGAGCTGACCGCGTTCGACACAGCGGTCGCGACAGCGACACCGTCCGCGCTTCGTTTCAGTACCACGACGAAGAAGATGTTCAGGACGACGTTCAATATCCCCGCGCCAACAAGGCAGAAAAGAGGCGTGTTGGTGTCGCCCCTCGAGCGGAAGATTGCGGACTCGAAATTGTAGAGAAGGATGAACGGCATTGCGCCCATGTAGATTCTCAAATAAGAAAGAGCCATCGGAAGAACGTCGGCGGGGACGGACATGGCATTGAGAATCGGCTCGGCGACGAACTGACCGAGGAGCGCGAGGAATGCGCCGGCGAGGACGCTCAAAAGGACGGCTGTTCCTACGGCCCTGCTGATTTCCCCCTCTTTCTTCTGCCCAACGAATTTCGCGATTACGACGTTCGCCCCCACGGAGATTCCCACGAAAAGGTTCACCATCAAGCCGATTATCGGGGTGTTGCTTCCGACGGCGGCCATGGCCTCCTTGCTCGCGAACCGTCCAACGACCATCACGTCGGCGGCGTTGAAGAGCTGCTGGAGGATTCCCGTAAGGGCCAGCGGAATAGCGAATCGGAGGATTTTGTCGGCTATGGAGCCGTTGAGCATGTCTATCTGTCTTTTCATGCGCCCATTCTATCGGAAAAGCCGCGTTTTTGAAATTTGGCATGGGGCACGTTAAAATCAAAAAAACATAGAAGGAGCTATGCAGGGAAACGAAGAGGATTCCGAATCTACGTCTTTTTCGAAAAACATCCATATTTTTTTAAGGATTTCTCATCTTCCGTTCAATGGCTGTTCATGTGCGGAAGAAGTCTGCGTAGTACACTGAGACAACTTGCAACTTTCAATTTGTTTTTTATGGAGAAAAAGATGAAGAAAACCAAAAAGATTGTGGCCGCAGGCGCAGTCATTGCACTTGCCGCTTCGCTCTTCGCCGCGACGAAATACTCAACCAATCCCGATGAATGCGTGGACGGCGTGTGTTTTGTTCCCCAGTACGCCGATGACGGAAGGGAGAACTACGCCATCGTTTCGCCTGTGGGCTACCATGATGTTCCCATGATAAAGCAGGCAAAGCGGTTGGACAGCCTCAAAGGAAAAACAATCGCCCTTGTCGGCGGCTCTTTCATGGCTGTCACCACCCACAACGAACTGAAGAAGTGCATCGAAAAGGAATTCCCCACATGCAAAATCTACATGTTCGACGACATCGGACAGGCTGGTCCTTATTCGGTCTTCGGCACGACAGAAAAGACAAAGGCCTTTCAGGACAAGCTCAAGGAACTGAAAGTTGATGCCGTCATCGTAGGAAACTGCG
Source organism: Treponema sp. (assembly GCA_017934745.1). Taxonomy (GTDB): domain Bacteria; phylum Spirochaetota; class Spirochaetia; order Treponematales; family Treponemataceae; genus Treponema_D. Next base: position 16,144 of record JAGBIY010000064.1, read on the forward strand.
GCTGCGGACTTTGCACCACAAAGGAGACCGGCGACTCAATCGCAGCCGAATACATCGGAATTCCGTCCGTAACCGTTGCCGCTCCAACTTTCGTGGCTCAGGTTCATTCCACAGGCGTAAACCGTGGCGTTCCTGTTCTTCGAACGGCTGAATATCCAGGAGCCTTTGCCTCCCATTCCACGGACGAACTCAAAAAGAATGCAAGGGAAGTTCTCTGGCCCCAGATTAAAACCGCCCTCACAACTCAGATTACAAAAGAAGAAATTGCAAAATATGCCCCGGAAGGAAAACGCCCTGCCGACGAAATCATATATTACGGAAATTACGATGAGATTCAGGAATACATGCAGGTAAACGGCTGGACTGACGGTCTTCCAGTTGTTCCTCCCACAGACGAGGCCGTTCAGGAATACTTGAAATTCACCGGATACAAGGGAAGCGACATTCTCGGCACATTCGCCCTGGCCTACCGTGAGTGCACAGTCTACACCGTGGCGGCGAACGCTGTCATGGCAGGAGTGCCCAAAGAATTCATGCCGATTTGCATTGCTTTCGTGCAGGGAATGAACGACGGAGAATGGAGAAAACCACTGGCCTCGACCCACGGCTGGACTCCCTTCGCTTGGCTCAACGGCCCCCTCGCCCGCCAGCTGGGAATCGACAATCAGCAGGGCATGATAAGCGAGAAGGCCAACAAAGCCCTCGGCCGCTTCATAGAACTAGCCATGCTGAACATCGGCGGCTACTATGTCAAAGAAAACCGCATGGGCTCTTTCGGATACCTCACCCCCTTCACATTCAGCGAGGACGACGAGGCCTGCGTAAAGCTTGGCTGGAAACCCTACCATGTTCAGCAGGGCTACGATTTGAACGCAAACACAATCACGGCGGGAAGTGCCTTGGCATGGGGAAACAATGTAACTCCTGCCACCGACGACCCGGAAAAAATCATGGAAATCATGGCCTTTGACATCACAGAAAAACAGCAGAACGGCTTGGGAAACACGAAACCTCAGGTTCCGCGAACTGTCTTTATCACCGAATATGTGGCGAGGGACTTGGCGAAGGAATACAAGACAAAATCCGATTTGGAGGACGCTCTGATTGAGACAGCCCGCCGTCCCCTGGCTCTCCGCACCTACGCCCACTACTGGGCAAACACCGGAAGCCAGCAGTACAAGCGCCGCTCTTTCGACGAGCACTTTGATATGCTTTCAAAAGACGAGGCTGAGCAGGCAAAAATGACTCCAACTCCCGAATGGCTCAAACCGATTGTGAAAGACGATGAGATTATGACAATCGCCACCATGAACAAGGGGGACACGGCCTTCTTGGTCACAGGAGACGCGAACCGCAACAAGGTTCAGGTTATGCCGGGCGGCGGATTCGTTACAACAGAAATCAAGCTTCCCAAAAACTGGAACGAGCTTGTAGAGCCACTTGGCTACCAGCCTATCGAAAACTTCTACTTGAAGGGAACTTTCAACAAGGACGAGGGAAAGAAGGCGACGAGCGCGAACAAAAGCAAAAAACAGCCCACGGCGGGAAAAAACGCGAAGAAGCCCGCAAAGCCCATTACGCCGAAGGGGAAGTAAAAGAAATCCAAGAAACACGCCGCGACGCAAATGCAACGTATTTTGTTTTCGTTGCATTTGCGTCGCATTTTTTACTACAATAATAGTCGTTTTGGAAAAGCATTGACGAGATTTTGGACAGAGAACTGACGGAAAAATGCAGCGTGCTTAAATTGTGCGATTCTGCGATAACAAAGGAGCATTTTTATGAAGAAAAATATTGATTTGATTTTTGCCCTTGCACTTTCATTCATAATCGTCGGCTGCGCAAGCGGAACAGTTCTTGTTACCGGAACGCAACGCGCCGCGATTAATCCTGAAACCGTTGTCATATACACGGAAGCTCCTGCAAAATATGAAGTCATCGGCATTGTAAATGCGTCCAGTGATGCAACAGGAATCGCACAGACAGATTTAAACTATGCCATTGCTGAATTAAAAAAACAAGCCGCAAAAATCGGTGCAAACGGAATTATTCTGCAAAATATTTTCAGTTCCAATAACGGAGGAGTTTTTGTTGGAAATGTATATGTTTCTGAAACTTCGCAGAATGTTTCTGGAAAAGCCATTTATGTATCTGATGACGAGAATTGAGTAAAACGGAATTCCTCTTCATGGCTATGCGCTTGGTCAAATCGGCGTTTCCGCTCGACAATTCCGAGACGGCGGCGCGAAGGAGCTTGAGCAGGCGGACGAGAGAGATTATGACGGTTGCCAACTGGACTATGACGAGCACGATGGAGAAATTTCAAGATTGACTCCAACTTGTTCATCGCCCGGATTCATGGTATTTTGAGAAAATCATGAACAACGAACGAAACTCATTTTCCAACTCAGTGGGATTTGTCCTGGCCGCGGCGGGAAGCGCAGTCGGCCTCGGCAACATTTGGAGGTTCCCCTACCTCGCAGCGAAAGACGGCGGAGGACTGTTCCTCGTCATCTACATCATCCTCGCCCTTACATTCGGATTCACGCTTCTCATCTCCGAGGTCGCAATCGGAAGGAAGACAAAGCAAAGCTCTCTCACAGCGTACGGACGGATAAACAAGAAATTCGGCTGGATCGGGGGATTCTCCGCCCTCGTCCCGTTCCTGATTCTTCCTTATTATTGCATAATCGGCGGCTGGGTGCTCAAGTACACGGTGGCGTTCGTGACGGGACACGGCTTCGACGCGGCAGTCGACGGATACTTCACGAGCTTCATAACGGCTCAGTACCAGCCTATCGTCTTCGACGCAATATTCCTGGCGGCAGTCGCGTTCGTAATCTACAGGGGCGTGAACAAGGGAATCGAGACCATCTCGCGCATACTCATGCCGATTCTCTTCCTGCTCGTAATAGGCATTGCCGTCTACTCGTTGACGATAACGAACCCGGAAACAGGGAGAAGCGGAATCGACGGGCTGGGTGTCTACGTCATACCGTCGATAAAGGGGCTTGGATTCGAGGACGTGCTCGTCGCCATAACGGACGCGATGGGACAGCTCTTCTACAGCATCAGCGTAGCGATGGGAATCATGGTCACATACGGCTCGTACTTCAAGGACGACTCGAACCTCGTCAAATCGGTCAACCAGATAGAGATTTTCGACACGCTCATAGCGTTCCTCGCCGGGGTCATGATTATTCCGGCCGTGTACGTCTTCATGGGGCCGGAGGGAATGACCGGAGGCCCTGGACTCATGTTCATAGCCATTCCGAAAGTCTTCATGCAGATGGGAAAAATCGGCCAGTTCGTGGGAGCCGCCTTCTTCATAATGGTGCTCTTCGCGGCCCTCACAAGCGCGATGTCGGTTCTCGAAGCCGTAGTGGCTGGATTCATCGACCACTTCAAGATGAGCAGAAGGCGCGCGACAGTCCTTGAAACGGTCATCGCCATGGTCATCGGCATCGTGATTTGCCTCGGATACAACGTCCTGTATTTCGAAGTGAAGCTTCCGAACGGAGTGACGGCGCAGATTCTCGACATCGTAGACTACTTCGCGAACAACATTTTCATGCCGGTCGTCGCAATCGGAACGTGCATCCTCATAGGATGGGTCGCGAAACCGAAGACAGTCATAGACGAGGCGACGAAGAACGGAGAGAGGTTCGGAAGGAAGTTCCTCTACATCGTGATGATAAAGTTCGTCACCCCGATTCTCCTGGCGATTCTTCTGCTTGGCTCGCTCGGCATACTCTAGGAGCCAAAAAAAATCCTCAATCCGCTCTTTGAATTGGACTTTAAAAAAAAAATGCGATAGTGTATACTGAAATTCATGAGAAGAGCGAATTTTTTTTCGGCGGTGGTGGCCATCTTCATCACCGCTTTTTTTGTGTGCGGCTGTTCGGACAAGAAGCAGCAGGTGACATACAACAAAGATATGGACGGCTACATAGAATCGATAAGCCCGTTCAGCATCGGAAGAATGGATTCCATCGCCGTGAGCTTCACAGAAGAGCCGATTGGCAAAGCGGATTCCGCCATCAAGATTTCGCAGGAGACAAAGGGCGAATGGAAATTCACGGACAGGCAGGCGGTGTTCACGCCATCTGAAGCCTACGAAGGCGGAAGCCAGATTATTCTCTCGGTGGACTGCCGGGAACTTTTCGGAGACGAAGCGCAGGACGGCATATACAAGCGCGAATTCGTAGTCAGGCAGCCGGAATACAAAGTCAAGTTCAACAGCATAAACCTCGACGCGAAGACAGGAACGTTCACAGTCTCAGGAGTCTTGACGACGGACATAGAAGAGAGCAGGGACACGGTCGAGTCTATGCTCACGGTCAAGGAGAACGGCTCGAAAAAGGGCGTCGAATGGAAAACCGCGGAATACCGCTCGTCCGACTGGGCTTTCTCCCTACCTGTCGTCCAGGGAGAAAAGGCGAAAAACGTCGAAATCTCATGGAACGGAAAGAAATTCGGAGTAAAGCCGGAAGCTGACAAAATGCTTTCCGGGACAAAGAAAATCACATTCCCCAAAAAAGGCGAGCTTGCGATACTCGACATCGACGCTTCGCAGAAAAATTCGATAGCGGTGAGCTTCTCGGCCCTCCTCGACGAGGAACAGTACCTCCCATCTCTCATAACATTCTACGACAAGGACCAGGACAAAGAGGTCTCGGTAGACCCTAGCAAATACAAATCGTACATAAATGGAAACATACTCACCCTCTACACCGACTCCAACTGGGGAGGAAGCACGGAAGTCTCTCTGAGCAAGGGGATAAAGAGCAAAGACGGAGCCCTTCTTGAACGCAGCGCGGCGATTCCGATTTCGGGGACGTGGGACAAGCCGGAGATAAGATTCGCGAACGACGGGGTAATCCTTCCGTCATCGAAGGGAACGATAATCCCGGTCGAGACGAAGAACCTGCAGGGACTTCTCATACAGGCATACGCGATAGAGAACAGGAACATGAACCAGTTCCTGCAGGTGAACGAGCTTGACGGAGCGAACGAGCTATACAGGGTCGGAGAGCCGGTCTGGGAGAAAAAAGTCTTCTTCAAATGGGAGGATTCCCACAAGGACACGTTCATCACCAGAGGACTCGACTTGACGGAGCTTGTTGGCAAGTACCCGAAAGGCATGTTCCAAATCAGGGTGTCGTTCAGGCACGACCAGATAATGTACCACTGCAACGAAAGCCACGGCGACTTCAGCTCGATACCGATGCCGCCAGACACGCTCGCGGACGACGCTCAGAAGGAAAGCAGCTGGTGGGACTACTACAACGACATGGACTACGAGACCAGGAGAACTTTCTGGTACTACGACAACGACCCCTGCCATCCCGCCTTCTACATGCCGAGGTACAACGGAGCGAGCGTCATAAAGCGCAACATCCTCGTGTCCGACCTCGCTCTCATGGCGAAGCTCTCGGCGAGCGGAAAATACTACGCCACGGTCACAGACATGAAGACGGCGGCCCCTGTGAAAAACGCGGAAGTCGCGCTCTACTCGTTCACAGGAAAGACACTGGAGAAAGCGAAGACGGACGAGAACGGAAACGCATCGTTCAGCGCATCCTCGTCCGAGAAAGCATACGTCATGACGGCGAGCGACGGAACGTTCGAGTCATTCCTCAAGATATCGGGCGGAACGATGCTGAGCACGAGCCACTTTGAAGTCGGAGGCGAAGTCGCGGAGAACGGAGTCAAGGGCGCAATCTACGGAGAGCGCGGAGTGTGGAGGCCGGGAGACGACATCTACCTGACGTTCGTACTGCAGGACCTCGCAAAGACGCTCCCGGCGAACATACCGCTCAACTTCACCCTCACGAATCCGCTCGGAGCCACCACGGACAACCAAGTCCTCACGGAATCCGTTGACGGGTTCTACGCAATAAAGACAAAGACTTTCGCGGACGCTCCGACAGGAAACTGGACGGCGAAAGTAAAGATTGGCGGAAAAGAATGGAGCAAGGCCCTCAAAATAGAGACGGTCGTTCCGAACAGGCTCGCGGTCAACCTCGAATCGGACAAAAAATACCTCACACCGTACGACAACTCGTTCACGGTCAGCGGCTCATGGCTGCACGGCGCGCCGATACCGGAATACAAGGCGGACGTGTCGGTGCTTTTCTCAGCGGCAGGCACAAGCTTCGAGAAATTCTCGGACTACACTTTCACGAACCCCGAAAGGACTGTTCGGTCGGACAGGAAAGTCATCTGGTCTGGAAATCTCGGAGCGGACTCTACAGTGAAATTCACAAAGGACCTGAACGCAGGCTCGCGCCTCCCCGGAAAACTCAAGGCGAATTTCATAACGAGGATATTCGAGCCGTCGAACGCGTTCTCGACCCAATCAAAATCAATCGAATACTCGCCATACACAAACTATGTGGGACTGAAGCTCCCGAAAGGGGACGAAGCGCGGAACATGCTCCTTACCGACACAGAGCACACGGCGGACCTGGTCCTTCTCGACGCCGACGGGAATCCCGTGAAAAGCGGCAGCGTAGACTGGAGCATATACAAGCTCTCATGGAAATGGTGGTGGGAGAAGGACGCCTACACGAGCGCGACATACGTCAATTCAGGCTACACCGAAAATGTCGGCTCTGGAAGCGCGGAAATAAAGAACGGAAGAGGCTCTTTCAAATTCGAGGTGAAATACCCACAGTGGGGACGGTACTTCATCGTGGCAACTGACAGCGAAGGGCACAGCGCGGGAAAAATCGCGTACATCGACTGGCCGGGCTGGGCGGGACGCGCGCAGGAAGACGGTTCTGGAAGCGCGTCCATGGTTGCCATGGTGAGCGACAAGAAGAACTACACGGCCGGAGAGACCGCCGAGATAAGCTTCACGGCGAACGAATCGGCAAGGGCATTGGTCACGATAGAAAAGTCGGGCGAAGTGTACAGGCAGGAATGGGTCGAGACGAAGAACGGCACCACAGTGTACAAGCTACCCCTCTCTGCGGACATGGCACCGAACGTGTACGTCCACCTCACCCTTCTCCAGCCGCACGGACAGACCGAAAACAGCCTCCCGATAAGGCTCTACGGCGTGATTCCGGTCAGAGTTGACGATCCCGCCACAAAGCTTTTCCCTGTAGTGACGACACCGAAATCGTTCCAGCCGAACGGCAGCGCGACGATTTCCGTCTCCGAAAAAAACGGCAGGCCGATGACATACACGCTCGCGGTCGTCGACGAAGGCCTGCTTGGCATCACCAATTTCCACAGCCCGAATTTGAGAAGCGAATTCTACAAAAAGGAAGCATCCCTGCTCCAGAGCTGGGACCTGTACAAGTATGTCATGAGCGCGTACAGCGGAAAGCTAGAGACGCTTCTGGCGATTGGAGGCTCGGAGGACATAAAGGCGAACGACGAGAACGACGAGAACAGGTTCAAGCCCGTCGTGAAATTCTTCGGGCCGTACACGATTCAGGCGGGAGAGAAGAAGTCGACGACATTCCAGATGCCGGAATACATAGGCGCCGTGAGGGCGATGGTCATAGCGGGACACGAAGGCGCGTACGGAACGACGGAAAAGACGGTCGAAGTGAAATCCGACATCATGGTGCAGCCGTCGCTTCCGCGCACAATCGGAACGGACGAGGAGATAATGGTCCCTGTCACAGTGTTCAACAACACGGACGAAAGGCAGGACGCATCTGTCGCGCTCGACGTGTCGGGGGCAGTCTCGTCGTCATATTCAGAGAAAGCCCCGCTTGAGCCGGGAGAGACGAAAACGCTGTTCTTCAAAGTGGCCACGAAGAAAGGGGGAACGGCCGTCTTCAAGGCGACCGCCTCGAACGGAAAAAGCAAGGCGAAGTCGGAGGAGTCGGTCGAAGTCAAATCGAGGGGCATTCCAGTTTCGTACAGGACACAGTTCACCGTGCAGGCGGGAAAAAGCGGACAGGTGAGCGTGAGTTCCCCGACAGAGATTTCGACGACGGAATTGACGGCGGAGATTTCGACATTCCCGCAGATTTCGCTCGACAGCAGGCTCTCGTACCTGACAGGCTACCCGCACGGATGCATAGAGCAGATAACCAGCGGAGGATTTCCGCAGCTCTACCTTCCAGAATTCACGAAGCTCTCAAAGGAGCAGATCGAGAAGATAAAGGAGAACGTGAACTCCGTCATAAAGAGGTACCCGAAATACCAGACGAACAACAAGACGTTCGGATATTGGCCCGGAAGCCAGCGGACACACGAGTGGGGAACGTGCTATGCGTCGCACTTCATGGTCGAGGCGCGGAACCACGGCTATTCCGTGCCGCACGAAATGCTCGACAAAGCCCTCGACCATCTTGAGGAAGCGTCCGGCAAATGGAGCGAAGGAGACGACGACGCGTCCGCATCCACACAGGCGTACAGGCTCTTCGTCCTTGCGTTGGCGGGGAGGCAGAATTTGGCGGCCATGAACAGGCTCCTCATCTCCGAATCCCTGAAGGAGCACGGCGACGCGACGCTTCTCCTCGCGGCGAGCTACGCGCAATCGGCGAAAAAAGCCGACACGGCAAAGGAACTCCTCAAAGAATTCCGTGAGTCGAAATCGGAGGACAGGAATCTGGACGGAGACTTCAACTCGACAATCAGGCAGCAGGCGATAACTCTCTTCACGTACAATCTGGCGGGAGAGCAGGAGAAGGCCGACAACGCGGCGAAAAGAATAGCCGAGACGCTCGCAAGCGACAAATGGCTCAGCACGCAGGAGACGGCCTGGTCGCTGTTCTCTCTCATTCCGTTCTACACGGCGAAGGCGAAGATTCCTTCCTCATACGAGATAACCGCGAACGGAGAGAAAACGGAGAGGAAACTTTCAGGAGGAACAGCAATCGAGACTCTGAAGGCCGCGGAGGCACCCACGCAGAGCATCACGGTCGCGAATAAAGGGGACAAGACGCTGTTCGGAACGTTGACCGCGAAGGGAATGTCGAAGGCGGGAACAGAGACGGAGCAGAATTCAGGAATAAGGATGGTCGTGTCCGGGCTGCAGCTGGCGGCGGAAAAATCAACTGGAGAATCCGTCGAAATCCAAATCCAGATAACGAACACAAGCGGAAAAGACTTGAAGAACATCGCCCTGACAGTCCCGGTTCCGACAGGATTCGAATTCGCAAACGAAAGGCTCTCGTCGGGCACGTCCGCGACGGACAGCACATACCAGGATTTCCGGGACGACGCGATATACACATACTTCGACTTGAAGAAAGGCGGAGCCGTGGCATTCAGCTTCAACGCGACGCTGGCGTACAAAGGCGAATACATTGTTCCAGCAATACACGCCGAAGCAATGTACGACAACGAGATATCCGCGGTCCATCCGGGATTCAGAATCAAGACTGAAAAATAGGCGAACAGGGGCGGACGTTCATCAATAGATTCAGAAAATCCGAATGAACAGAAGCCCCAGCCCTATTCCATTCGACATGATTTCGATTCCTCGTTCCGCAAAAAAACACAAGAACATTCTCATACCGGCGGCTTCGGCCACGGCTCTAGCCGCGCTCGTGTTTTTCAGCTCGTTCACCCTGAACTTCTCCGAGCGACCTCTGTCATACGCGGTCTACGACAAGGACATGCGCCTCATAGGTGCGAAAGTCGCGGCTGACGAGCAGTGGAGATTCGAGGCGGACGAAGTGCCGGAAAAGTTCAAGGAGGCGATAATCGCGTTCGAGGACAAGAGATTCCTCTCCCACTTCGGAGTGGACCCGCTCTCGCTCGCCAGGGCGTTCGCGCTCAACATGAAAAGCGGAAGGATTGTATCGGGAGGCTCCACCATAACGATGCAGACAATCCGGCTGCTGGAGAACCACCCGAAGAGGACACTGCTCCAAAAAATGAAGGAGGCGGTGCTTGCCATCTCGATTGAGATGAGGTTCTCCAAAAAGGAAATCCTCAAACTGTACGCGGCGAACGCTCCGTTCGGCGGAAACGTAGTCGGCCTGGAGGCGGCCTCCTGGAGGTACTTCAACCGCGCGCCCGACCAGCTTTCATGGGCGGAGACCGCCACGCTCGCCGTCCTTCCGAACCAACCCGCGCTGGTGCACCCCGGAGCGGACAGGGAAACGCTGCTCGCCAAAAGGAATTTCCTACTTGAGAAGCTCCACGAAAAGGGTCTTTTCAGCGACAGGATTCTTGAGCTGTCAATAGAAGAGAGGCTACCACAAAAACCGTACCCGCTCCCCTCCCTCACCCCGCACTATCTCGAATCCCTCATAGCGGATTCGGGGACAAAGCGACGCGCGAAATTCATCACCGACATAGACTCGGACATACAATCGAACACTTCACGGATACTTGAGAGGTGGTCGGAGAGTTTTAGGAAAAGGGGAATCGGAAACGCAGCCGCACTCGTAATCGACACGAAGACGGGAAAGACGCTCGCCTACATCGGCAACACGGGCGGATACGAGATGAATCCCGACAACTACGCCGTTGACCTCGTAAGGGCGAAAAGAAGCTCTGGAAGCATACTGAAGCCGTTCCTTTACGCGGCGATGCTCGACACAGGACAGCTTCTCCCGAACCAGCTTGTCGTGGACGTTCCGACACGAATCGGAAGCTACAGACCCGGCAACAATCTTCCAGAATACCAGGGAGTAATAGAAGCCTCGGAGGCCCTCTCTCGCTCACTGAACATTCCGGCGATAAGGGAGCTGAGGGAATACGGAGTCAGCGCGTTCCTGGACCACCTGAAGAAATGCGGATTTTCGACATTCACGAGACCCGCGGACGAATACGGCCTTCCGCTAATACTCGGCGGAGGTGAAGCGACACTCTGGGACGCGGTGCATTCATACGCGGCCATGATGAACAGGGCGCAGGGAATCGAAAACGGATTTCCGTCATCGGCAGGAAGCTCCTATCTCACGCTGGAGACTCTGGCGAACGGAACGAGACCGCAGGAGGAATCCAACTGGCAGAGGTACGCGCACGCGAAGAAGATAGCGTGGAAGACGGGAACATCGAGCGGAAACAGGGACGCGTGGGCGATAGGGACGACTCCCGAATACACGGTCGGAATATGGATAGGCAACGCGGACGGACACGGGAACAGCGAACTGAGAAGCTTCATGACATCGGCTCCGGTGCTTTTCGACGTGTTCTCTTCGCTCAAAAAGACGACATGGCCCGAAAGACCGGAGGCGGATTTGAAGACAGTCGTAGTGTGCGCCCACTCAGGCTACTCCGCGGGACTGAACTGCCCGGCGACGACGACATCCCCGGCTCCCAAAAAAGCGGCAGCGTCGCCGCCATGCCCGTACTGCCGAATCGTGTCCCTCACCCCCGACAAGAAGAACCAGGCTACAGTCGACGACCTCGGAAACGGAGAGCTTCCCGTCATGCAGAAGAGATTCGTACTGCCCCCGAACCTTGAACATTGGTACACGAGGATCAACATAAAATACGAACCGCTGCCGGCATTCGTGGAGAACCACAGACAATCGACAGAGAGGGACTTGTCGATAATATTCCCGGAGGCTGGGGCGAACATCATAATTCCGATAGAGATAGACGGAAAGGAAGGCGCGATGGTCATGCAGGCCGCATGCCGCGACAAAAACAGAACCATCTTCTGGGACTTGGACGGAGACTTCCTGGGATACACCCAGAACTACCACGAGATGGCCGTCACACCGACGACAGGTCGGCATACGCTCACCCTCAGCGACTCGAACGGAACGATAGTGTCGAGGACATTCTCGGTCGTCACGGACGAAAGCGAACGGAGTCCGTGACGACCGTATTTCAGGAAACAGCCTCCGCTTTTTCGAGGGAAACCTTCGCCTTCGACACTTTCTTCGTGTCCGAAGCCAAGACCTCCACGCAAAGCCCGTCCCTGCTGAATTTTTTCCCGACAGAGGGAATCTCGCCGAGTATCTCAAGAATCCACCCGGAAAGAGTGTTGGACTCGTGGACTATGGAATCGTCCTCGACACCGAGCATTGAAAGCACCTTCTCGATCATCATGTCGCCGGCGAATTCGAACGAGCCGTCGCCGAGCTTCTTGAAACTCGCAATCTCGCTGTCGTGCTCGTCGAGAATCTCCCCGACAATCTCCTCAAGGATGTCCTCCATCGTTATGATTCCGAGCGTTCCTCCGTACTCGTCCAAGACGACAGCCATGTGCCCCCTGTTCTTCTGGAACGTCTTCAGGAGCTTTGAAATCTTCGTGTGCTCAGGCGTGAAGAATGCAGGCTGAACCATGTCGGCGACGCACGAGACGGAACCGGACTTCGAGTAGAAATCCTTCATGTGCAGGATTCCGATTATCGAATCAAGAGAATCGTCGTACACGGGAAGCCTAGAGAACCCCGACTCAACGAAAGCCTTCCGCACATCATCCACGGAGTCGCCGCTTCTGACGGCAGCAATCTGGACGCGTGGGGTGAGGACGTCGCGCGCCTCAAGGTCGTCGAAATCTATGACAGAGCGGATGAGTTTCGTCTCGTCCTGGCGCAGGGTTCCGTCGTCCTGTGCCTCCTTGACGAACGTTATTATCTCGTCCTCGGTTATGACGTCCTCCTTGTCGAGCTTGAAGATGCGCGATATAAGGTTTTTCCAGCCTATGAAAAAGACGTTCAGCGGAATGAAGACGTAGTAGACGAATTTTATGATTGGATAGAAGAGCATCGCCAACCGCTCAGGATACGCCTTGGCTATGTACTTGGGAGTTATCTCACCGAACAGTAGGACACAGACCGTCATGACGGCGGTCGAAACGACGGTGGAATCGACTTTTGTGCCGTAAAGGAGCTTCGCGAAGAACAGTGTCGCTATGGCGGAAGCCGACAAATTCACGATGTTGTTTCCGATAAGGATTGTGCTCAAGAGCCTGTCGTATTTCGACTCGGCGAATTCTAGAACTTTTCCGGCGAGGCGGTTCCCGCCCAAAAAAAGCGTCTTCAGCTTTATCCTCGAAAGGCACGAATAAGCGGTCTCCGTAGCCGAGAAAAAAGCGGACAGGAAAACCAAAACAACCAAAGAAAACAATAAATGACTCGATCCATCAGGCATAAAGCCTACACCTCGCATACAAAAAAAATAAGGCGACAAAAAATCACCTTCACACCGACAAGTCTAGTGGAAGTTTCATTATGGTTCAAGCGGAAGAGCCAGTCGCTACGAATCCGCCCCCAAAGCACCGACCCATGCCGCAACCCATTTTCCACCGCGACGCTCGAAGACGGTCACATTGTCGACGGCGAAATCCTCCACAACATCCAGCTCGTTCATCACGGAAAGGGCCTCCTTCGAAACTCCCGCGGGAATGTCCCTGTTCGCCACGGTCAAATGCGGCCGGAACGGACGCTGCTCCTTTCTCGCGCAATGCGGAAAAACAGACGACACAGAGTCGAGAACCTTGTCACGGAGACGTGTCCACTTCTCGTCCGACACGACGTTCGCGAAAATCGTCCTGTCCCCGAACGCGTCGAAGTTTTCTACGCGGGCAGTGAACTTGAGGGTGTCCGAAAAAGGCATGACACTCTTCTCAATAGCGGAAACAATGTCCTCGGTCGCATGGGAATCCGGGGCGCAGAACGGAGGTACTAGAGTGACATGGATCGGAGTTCCGTAGCCGGATTTGCATCCGTACTTCTCGCCCATGTAACGGCGGCAGTCCTCAAGCGTGAGCGTCAGGTCCTCCGGGACAAGGACTCCGATGAAATGAGTCTGCTGGGGGAAAGTGTTTTTTTTCGTTTTCATGCGGAGAATCATACCACGGCGGAAGAGAAAAGAACACGGAGGCTTGATTTTTATTTCCATATCGGAAAGAATGGGCGCATCGGACGAGAACAACAACACCGACAGGAGAAAAGCCATAAAACGACTTCTTTTGCCAACATTGCCGTTCCTGCTCTTCACGGCCTGCTCGACAGACTCAGGCTCCGCTCAATTCTCAATCAGAATAAAAAACGAAAATCCCGCGGCCTACTTCATATTCGCAAAAACGCAAGGCGAGATGAAAGAGGAATCGATTGGATACATAAACCAGAAGGAGACGAAAGAGTTCGCCTTTGAAAACGGAACAATCGTCGACGAACTGGGATTCTATTCAGGTCTCGACCTCGCCACGAAAAAGCTGAAGAAGCAGATGGAATACACAACAGACACGTCATCAAACTGCACGCTGGTTCTCACACCGGACGGCGTTCAGAAAAAATAGAACAGGAGAAAACGATGAAAAAAATTTTGTTCTGCGCATTGCTCGCAGCCGCCACGCTCTTGAACTTCTCATGCACGGACGAAAAGGCGAAAGTCATCAAAGTCTACGGAAGCGGAGAAGTCACCTACGTTCCCGACATGGTGACGATGACAGTCACGATAAAGGACGTGGAAAGCGTTCTCAGGGACGCATTGGCAAAAACGAACGAGACCAGCAGGAAGCTCATTTCGCTCTGCAAGGAATACTCGATAGCGGACGAAGACGTGAAGACCGGCTACGCCCAGACAGGCCGCGAATACGAATGGAAAAACAACTCGCAGGTCTTCAAGGGATTCAAGTCAGAGCAGTCCATCCAGATAACGTTCAGGGAACTCGACAAAATCGAGAAATTCACCGGAGACATACTCGCGCTGCAAGTCTATTCGCTCGGCAATTTCAAGTACGGACACTCAAAGAAGAGCGAATTCGACTCAGAGGCGAACCTTCTCGCGCTCGACAACGCGAAGTCGGCGGCGGAGAAGATGGCAGAGAGAATGGGAGTGTCCATCGGAGACGTCCTCTACATCTCGGATGTCGACTCCATTCCGCCGATGGTCTACTACGGTTCCTGTTACGAGACGATGAGCGAGAACAAGAGCCTGAACAGCACGTCAGGATTCGTGGTCGCGCCAGGAATCCTCGCAACCAACAAGAACGTCGTCGTGACGTTCGAAATCAAATAGGCTGGAGCGTCATTTTCCGACGTCTTCGTACTGCCACCGCTGTATGCGCGCCTCAAGAACGCCCTCCGCTCCGCTCGCAATCTCGTACGGATTGAAAAAAACGGTGACGGTTCCGTTCCTGAGCACGAACAGCGGAAAATCCCCCTTGTTCGTGCGGTCCACCACGGCGCGCCCCTTCTGCTCCCCGTAAGCCGAGGTCAGATACGAGGCGCAGAGCTTAGCCAAATCCCTTGTCGAAAGGCCGGTCACGTCCTCGGCCGTGACGAATTCCCTCTTGTCCAAATCGTAGTTCACGGTCGAAATCACCTCGTGGTTGCCGTTTCCGCCGCAGGAGTAGTCCACGACGTCGAGATAGACGGAGACGACGCTTCCGTCCACGAAGACGCGCGTCTCAAGGGAATACGAATACGAATAAGGAAGTTTCAGGCCAAGCTCCGAGATTTTCCCACTGCAGAGCTTGAACGCCGAGCGTCCCTTGGAAGACATGAGCCACTTCTTGTATTCGTCCCAGTCCCTCTCAGGAAGCGCGCAGTCCTTTCCGCCGGAGAGGGAATCGAATTCGGCTCTGAATTCCTCGTCCGAGGAAAGATTCTTCCACTCGACTATCATCATCATCACGTTGAAGCGGCAGAGCCTTTTCAGGAATTCGACATCCGTCTCAACTGTCTCCGCGATTTTCCTGTCGACGGCCTTGAGTTTTCCTCCGAAAACCGGATACGAGACGGAGACGTCGTAGCCCTCCCCCGACTCGCTCTCCGTCACGACGGAATACTTGAATTTCTTTGCGTCCGCGAAAAAAACGAAAGCGAACGCGACGCACAGGAAAGCCGCAAGCCTCCTCATCTTTGAACCTCCAAAAAAACGAACCACCCCGAAACCGAAAAAAACGGACTCCGGGGTGGCAAAAAATAAAACAATAGGGTGGCGGAAAAATCAGCCGATTTCGCTGTTCAGGGCCTTCTCCGTCCTGATTTCCTTTCCCGCGGCCAAAAGCTTCTTTCCGGCAATCTGGACAACGCCGTCCTTCGCCTCGATTTTGACGGAGAAGAACTCGTCGCCCGTTATCTCCGCCTTCTTGGATGCGTTCTCGTCCGCGCCCTCAAGGACGACTTTCGTTCCAGGCTCCGCCCACGAGACGTCCAGGACTTCCACGCAGTCCCTGTCGCCGTCCTTGTAGTCGCCCGCCAAGAGCATTCCGCGGCTCTCCACACCCCTCATCGTGCGAGGCGCGAGGTTGGACGCTATGACGACCTTCTTTCCAAGCAAATCAGACTCCTTGAGGTACATCCTCAAGCCCGACTGAATCGTGCGCGGAGTTCCCGAACCGTCGTCCAAAGTCTCGATGAAGAGCTTCTCGCCTTCTGGATTCGGCTTCACGTCCACGATTTTGGCGACGGTCAACTCGATGTTCGCGTTGAAGAAAGCGGCCTGCTGGTCGAGAGGAAGCTGTTCCGGCTCCTTCTTGGCCTTCTTCTCCTTCTTCTTGTCCTTCTTGACAGCCTTCTCGTCCTTCCTGTCGCCCTGGTTTCCGGCGTAGCGCGCCCTGTACTCGGCGGTCTGCTTGTCGTCGATAGGCTTGAAGTAGATTTCGGTGGCCAAGATTGTGTTCAGCCCCTCAAGTTTTCCCAAGTCCTCCCATGTGAGGGTGTCTGAATCGACCTCTGCCGGGTTTGAATATGTGGACGAGTAGATTTTCTTTCCGAGATAGCCCGCGACAATCTGCGAATACTTCGGCAGATACGGCTGGAGCATTATCATCAGGTCCTTGATGGCGTAGGCGAGGTTGAAGAGGATGTCGTCGGCCTTCTGCTTGTCCTCCTTGATTGCCTTCCAAGGCTCGGCCGCCTGGAACGCCCTGTTGCAGATGTCGGAGACCTCGCAAATCTCGTGGAGGGCGTCCTTCAGCTCTGCCCATTCGAGAAGCTCTGTGATTTTCGCCTCCTTCTCCTCAATCTGCCTCCACAACTCCTCGTCCTTCTTTCCTGCGGGAATCTTTCCGCCGTAGTTCTTGTTCGTGAAAGTGAGGGTCCTGTTGACGAGGTTTCCGATGTTGCCGATGAGCTCCTTGTTGTACTTCTCCTGGAAATCCTTCCATGTGAACTGGTAGTCCTGCTTCTCCGGCCTGTTGAAGTAGATGTAGAACCTCCACGCGTCCGAAGGGAGTCCAGATTCCTTCGCATCCGAGCCGAACACGCCGATTCCCTTGGACTTGGAGAATTTTCCGTCCTCGTAGTTCAGGAATTCCGTGGAGCTCATGTGGAAGAGCTTCGTGAAATCCTTGCCGGAGCCGATTTCGGAGCAAGGGAAAACGACCGTGTGGAACGGAATGTTGTCCTTTCCGATGAACTGGAAGAGCTTCAAGTCCGAGCCTTCCTCGAACTTCTCGCTGCTGTCCGATGGAAGCCACCACTTCCTCCAGTCGAACGTCCTCTTTCCGGCAGCCTTCTGCTCGTCCGCCAGCTGCTTCGTGATTGACATGTAGCCGATCGGCGCGTTGAACCAGACGTAGAAGACCTTGTTCTCGTAACCGGTCTTCGGGACCGGGATTCCCCACTTGAGGTCGCGCGTGATGGCCCTTTCGTTGAGTCCGTCCCTTATCCACGCCTTGGTCATCTGAATCGCGTTCGCCGCCCATTTTCCCTCAACGCTCGCCTTCTCCATCCATTCCTCAAGCTTCGGAGCGATGGACGGGAGGTCGATGTAGAGGTGCTTGGTCTCGCGGACTTCCGGAGTCGAGCCGCAAGTGTGGCAGCGAGGGGCCACGAGCTGCGTCGGGTCGAGCAAAGTTCCGCAGGAATCGCACTGGTCGCCGCGGGCGTCGGTCGCGCCGCACTTCGGGCAGGTTCCGTCCACATAGCGGTCGGCGAGGAACATTGCGCATTTCGTGCAGTAGAGCTGCTTCGACGTATGCTCCTTTATGTATCCGTTCCTGTCGAGTTCGTTGAAGATGAACTGGGTGATTTCGGTGCATTCCTCGTTCGATGTGCGGCCGAATTTGTCGAACGCGATGTCGAACCACTCGTAGATGTCCTTGTGGATTGCGTAGAAGTAGTCGCAGAGCTCCCTAGGTGTCTTGTTCTCCTGCAATGCCTTCGTTTCGGTCGCTGTTCCGTATTCGTCCACGCCGCAGACGTACATCGTCTCGTAGCCCCTTGAGCGGCAGAAACGCGCGAAAACGTCCGCGGAGAGCATCTGGATGAGATTTCCCAAATGCGGAATGTTGTTGACGTAAGGCAAGGCCGAAGTTATCAATCTTTTCGTCTTAATGTTCTTCATGTTTTCCTCTGTATAATATTGAATGTTTTTGAATAAACTTGATTCACTTTTTGCGCTTTTTCGGAGTGATGACCGCGAAATTTATCGTCTTCTCCATCTCAAGTCCGCCAACGAGGTCGACGTTCCAGCAGAGAGCCGAAACGAATGTCGTTCCCCGATTCGAAGTGTGCGGAATGAACACGGCATCGCAGTTCTCGTTCGGCTCGTACACGAACGACACGTCGTTGAACGTGTCCGTAATCTGTATGAACGACACGTCGGAGACAGGAACGCACTCGGCCGGCATCCGGTCTATCCCGATTTCCGTTCCGTCGAACAGAATCGACTTTTCCGCGCCGTGGATGACCTCCAGGGAATAGCTGCTGCATTCCGGCATGGAGAAATCCATCTGCGAGAAGTTCGATTCCACGACGAGTTTTCCCTTTATCGGGAAATGGCTCTCGTTCTTGAGGATGAACTGCACCATGAAGCCGTTCGAATTCGCGACGTACTTCTTTATTATCGAGACCGGAAGCTTGCTTACCTTTCCGTCGTCGTCGAGCGAGACGAAATCCCCCATTCCGAGAAGCTTCACCTCGTTCCTTGAAGAGTTGAACGCGCTCTCAACGAAGAACTTCCTGCTGAAAACGCTGGAAGCGACCGCACTGTCGAGCGAGCCGCGCTTTTTGTAGGAGTCGAACTGGCTATCGTTGAAGAGGTAGCTCAGGAAAAGCCCCCTTCCGCTTTCGTTGTCCGCATAGTTCCCGGAGCTTTTCATGACGCTGAACTCGAAAATCTGCGCGCCTCGCTGCGAAATGACAGCGTTGAACCTGTCCATCGAGCAGACGTACTCGTCATGGCCGTCGCCGTCGTAGTCGTAAGCGGAGACGTACTCGGAAAATTCGTCAGCCTCGCGCACCATCTTCTCCGCCTCGGAAAGGTTCCTGTACGCGTACTGCCGAATCTTCGCGTTCCTGAAAACGGAATCCGCGCTTGAAGAGTCGCAAAGGTACGATTCCCCGGACTGGGCCTTCCAAAGATACTCCCTCGCCGATGTCCGCCTGGACTTGTCGCCTTTGCACTGCGAAAGAATCATGCTTATGTGCAGCATCCTGTCGTAGAGCGACTTGCTCCTCGGATGCGTAAAGAGATAGTCGAACACGGAAGCGGAATTGTACTTGGAGCTTATCCCCGACTGTATGAAAATCTGCTTGAAATCGTCGCACGAGTTCAAGTAGTCGAGGGGGAAGCACACCTCAACGCAGTCCTGGAATTCGTTCCGGCAGGCAAAATAGAATTTCTCAAGCCAGAGGGAATCGAGCAGCTCCATGAACTGTCCCTCCTCTATCTGAATGGAGACGATGCGGTCCCCTTCCGAGTTCCTGACGAAATACGGATCGATGTTCTCGAAAAGGTCGCCGTTCATCTCGTCCGCGAACGCCTCCGCGCGGAGGTTCGAGACGTACAGGGAAGCGTCCATGTCGTTCTTCAAAGAAAACCTGTCGTTCCTGAAAAGGACCTTCACGGACTTGCCCTTCTCGTTGAGTATGTACGGTATGAATTCGTTCCGTCCGCTTGCAATCGAACTGTCGAGCAGGACATACTCCATTCCGCAGTTCTGCAATGTCGGGACAAGGGAATTGTCCCACACGGAGCTTTTGAAGACGGAACCGCGAGGCCTCTTTCCGAATATGCGGCGGACCTCGGACGTGAGAAGCTCAAGCTGGCCGCTCCTGTCGATCGGGAAAATCGTCGGAAGGAGCGCGTCGTAGAAGCTGCCGCCGAGAACCTCTATCTGCTTCCTGGCCACCATCTTCGCGAAAAGCTTGGTGAATTCAGGGTGGCTCTCGTCCAACCACTCAAGGAGCGGGCCTGGAAAAAAGATGCTCAGCTTGTTGTTCGGATGCTGATAGAAAAAAGTCGCTATGTGTCTATATACGCTCTCGTATTTTTGCTCTAAGTCGGCAACGGTCTGGAGAGAAGAATATTTCAAAGCGAGAGAAAGCGATATTTTCAGTTTTTTCATGGAATAATCAGAGCAAGAGACGCTCTACCGTCTGCCTGTGATGATTCTATAGCATGTATTCCAAAATTTAAAGTCGTTGGTCGGAGGCGACGGCTTCTCGCTCGTCAACGAAATCAACCCCTCAGGGCAAACCTCCACGCACTTTCCGCATCCATTGCACGACGCGGTTATCTTGGCGACTCCGTTATGGATGACAATCGATTCCTGCGGGCAAACAAGCTGGCAGTCTCCGAAACCGATGCAGCAGTCGATGTTCAAGAACTCGGACCGGTAATGCTCGTGGAACAGCCGGCAGCTTTTTTCGCCGTTGTACACGAGCCTCCGTTCAAGAAGCTGCTTCTCGTCGTCGATGACGTTCGTATCGATTGTGGCGAACACTGGAATCTTGGCGTTCTCGCACGCCTTCGAAAATTCCCTGCCCTCGCGGAATTTCCTCTCGGCGATTTCGACCTCCTCCTCGTTCATGTATTCCTCGGACGAAATCAGCTCGTCGATTCCGTCATAGCGGAGGCGCAGCGCCGGAACGAAGAAACCGAAAAAGAAGAAAAGCATCCCTGAACATACGAGAAGAATCAAAAAAAGAAAAATGCAGGAAAAAATCATACGCCCCCCATCAAATCATGTTGAACCAGGAAATGTTCCAGCCGAAAATCGCCAAAATGGCGGCGGCCAGAGAGAAAAGCAGCACAGGATAGATTTTCACACCGGCGGGATTCGTGTAGAAGCCCACGCGGTCCCTTATCGAATGGAAAACGACCATGAGGAGATAGAACGAGACGACGCACGCGCAGACAATCACGACGGAATGGGCTATCGACACGCCTTCGTTCATCGCCAGTATCGAGCTGAGGAGCGTTATCGAAAATTCTGCCGGCGACTTCCTTATTCCGATTCCAATGAAGATTTCTATCAATATCGAGAAGAACATGAAGACGAGGGCCGTCACGAACGGATAAAGCTCCGCCAGCCCGACCTTCACCAAAAGCCAATAGCATATTAGGTAGCTGACAGAGACAGTTGAAGCCGACGTCGAAAGAGACTTCATGCAGGAGAGGAATATCAGGGACATGTCGTCCCTAAGCGATATAGTCCTTCCGATTCCGATTCCATAAAAGAGGATTGCGGACGACGACGCTATGTAATAGATGATTGCGGCAATCATTTTCCATCTCCTTCATCATTGTTTTTTCCGCCCTTTTCATTGGCGTTTCCGGCACCGTCCTTTCCAATCTTGACCACCATCCGTGTCTTCTGGATTATCTCGAATTTCCTCTGAATCAGAATGTACAGAGCGAAAAGCACGGCGACAAGGGAAAGGCATCCTGGAATCGTGGCGAAGAAAGGCCCGAACGAGACCGAATGGAAATCGACGGGAAGGTGGAAGACTATCAGCCCCCCGAAACCTGGGAAAGACACTGTGGAATATCCTATTATCTCGCGCAAAAGAAAGAACAGAAGAGAATACGCCGAGAACATGAGCGTCTTGGAAACGCCGTCGAAGAAATGCTCGCGAAGGGAACTTTTGCGCTTCTCGAAGAAGAACTGTATCGCGACTGTCGAGAAAGTCGGAAGGTATATGCAGAAGCCGAGAGTCAACGCCATTATCGGACAGACTACAATCAGAAGCTGCTTGAACATTATGGTCACGAAGACAAGGCTCAGGACCATCAGCACATTCTTCAGGCTCTCAAGCTTCAGGAAGTCGATCGCATGGAAAAAGAGCGTGATGACGACCATCTGGACATTGAAAAGCAGGAGGAGCGTCAGCGCATAGGCGAAACGTCCCGGAGCCGGCACGAAAATGGAAAGTATCGCCGCCAAGAAAAAATACGTGTTCTTGTCGATTTTCTTCACAATGGAATCTTTCATTCTTCACTATCCCTTTAAAAACAAAAAATGCGGAAGGGCATCACTGCTCAACGTGCGCCCTGCGGACGATTTTCGGAACCATGCCCTGCCAATAGTTCATAATTCCGCTCGAATACTTGAATTCTATCATGTCCGACACCTTCCCGAAATCCCCCGCATAACCTATGAACACAGGATTGTCCAAATCGTGCTCGCTGCACACGAAAACGGCAGGGACAGGCCCCACAATCGAGGGGACCCTGACTATTATTCCGTAGTATTTGTCCTTCGATGCCGTTCCCACCTTCAAAAGCGAATAGACGGCGGAACTCGTCGACATTACGGAATCGACAGGAACGAACTTGTCGACGATGTATTTTCCATCGCTGGAGGTATCCAGCACGGACTGCATTTCAGCCGCAAGCCCTTTCTGCCAAGCCCCCCTTGTCTCAAGTATCGAAAATATAAGCACGGCCGCCATAAAGACGATTATCCCGAGGAATATTCCGTAGCTCCTCAAATTTTTCTTAGCCAACTCGTCCATCACAACACCTCCCTATTCAAAAAAATCAAACGCTCGCGCCCTCTGCAACCTTCTTCACTTTTGCGGCGATGACCGACTCCGTGTACTTCTTCTCGAAATAGTTCTCCACAGTCTGAATCAAGGGGGACAAGACATTCAACAGCAGTATCGTGAAGACGAAGCCTGCGGAGGAAGTCCCGACACCGACGATGCAGAATGCGATGACTCCGCCCACCGCGCCGTAAATGAATTTTCCGCGGTTCATCAGGGGGACAGTCCCGTACCACTGCAGGAGGAAAAGGACACAGAACACGGTGCCGCTTGAGAGCATCGCCAAAATAACATCCCCCTGCATCGCGGGACCGTCATAGATGAAGGGCGCGACGAACCTGACCAGCACGGCGTAGACCGCAAGGAAAATCCCCGGAATCATCACGTTGTAGACGTCGAAGGAGAACAGGACTATTGACGTCAGAATCGTTATCAGATTGAACCTGAACGCGGGAATCGGAGACTTGGTGTCCCAAAACATCGAGACATACCCGTCAGGAATCGAGACGCCGAGAGAGCCGAACACGTTGTTGTTCAGGAAATTCGTTATCCGCGCGTCCAGCGAGAGCATCGGGAACGCTCCGTCGTGAATCAGCGAGAGAGCGGGGTTCCTCGACTGCAAATCGTCAAGGGTAACGAGGAGCGGCGGAAAAAGCCTCATTCCGACGAGCCAGCACACGACCACGGTAAGCGCGACAGGATTCAGCCAGGATTTCGCGAAGCCGCCAAGGACGCTGCGGTTGACGAATATGACTATGAACGCGACAAAGAACACTGCCACGGGCGGAAAATTCGACGGAATGAGAAGCCCTATCAAAGCCCCACGGACGACGGCGATTGTCCACAGGAACAAATCCGTGCGGTTCTTGCCGAAATCAGCGGCCTCCGCCAGAATCGACGCCAGGACGGACGCCAAAAGTATCGTCAAAGACGCGAAACTCTCCGTGACGAACAGCATGACAATCTGCGGCAAAAGCGCGAACAGCAAGAAATATGCCTTCGTCCTCACGGAAGGCGTCAGATACTTGAACGGACTCAAAGAAACCGTCTTAAACAAATCTTCCTTATGGTTGTGCTTCATCATAAAACCTGCCAAAAACTAAATTTCATATTCCGGCATGTTGTCCATGCCAGAATCATTGCCGGCGCCTGACTCCGACAAATCGGCTTTCGCAAACGCTATCGTCTGCCTGAGCGGTAGCCTCGAAGGACAGACGGAATTGCAAAGGCCGCACTCTATGCACAGCCTCGCCGAATCAAGGACAGCTTTCTCGGATTCCCCGTTGCGGCTGTCCCCGACCTCGGCAAGCTTGAACGCGCGGTATATGTTTCCGGGCCACAGGCGCATGGGGCAGACTTTCCTGCACGAACCGCACCTTATGCACATCTCCGTGCACTCCTCGGTAGTCTGGTTCTCAGGAATGAATTCGACAGACTTCACCATCTTGGAAACAGGAATGTCCAGGCTTCCAACGGAATATCCAAGAACTATTCCGTTCACGACAATCCTGGCGAGACGCTTTTTCAATCCACCGCACTGCTCGACGAGCTGCCTGAGTGGGGTTCCGATTTTCACACGGAGAATGGCGGCCGCATTCAGGGAATCGCCGGTCACATGGACAAAACGGCTCATGACGGGAGTGCGTAGAACAACAGCGTCGAATGCTCCGACCGCCGTCTGCGAATCGATGAAGAAATCATTCAGGCAGAACTCTGAAAAAAGCGAGTACGAATCGCGCTCCTTCCTCGAAAGCGAACGGGCCGCGGACTTGGAGGCAGACACTATGTTCCTCATCGTTCCCGACGGATATTTTTTCACGTCGACTGGAACGGACAGCACTTTCACGCCCTCGAACAAATCAGAAAAACGCTCCGCCGTCTCGGAACCGTCCACGTCAAAATCGCCGTAAATCCTCTTCATGGCGGAATTGGCCTTCTCGTACACGAAAGCGACACCGCCCGCCCCCAGAGCCTTCGCTATGACCGCGGCCCCCTCGACGACCTTCTCGTACACCGTCTCGGAAACAAAGCTCTCCGAAACACGGCTCGGATCGTCATCGAAAAGCCTGACGGCAAGAATCTTCGCCCTGGAATCCTTCACCTGGGAGTAAAGGGAGACGCAGCCATTGAAAGTGTTCACGACACCGTTTTCCAAAAAAAGCTCGCAGAGCGAGTCCGAGTCGAGGAAACGCCAGTCGAACTGTCTTTTGCTCTTCCCAACGAACTTGAAACTTCCCTTGAGCCGAACCCTGACCGACAAGCCCTGCTTTCCGTCAGCGTACTGCTCCGACGAAATCTGGACGACCTCGCCCGGAATGCTCGAATGGACGCAAAAAGAGCCGCTCCTGGCGATGACCTGCCCCTCCTCCACGGAATCGCCGACATCGACGCAAAGCTCCGTGTCGCCGCACTCCGCCCTGACGGGAATCGCAGCTTCGGCGGGAAGAAAACCGCTCACGAACGACTTGAAAGTACCTTTATCCTCAGAAAGAAAATTAGAAGCTGAAACCATTTTGAAAATCCCATTGAATCACTTATTTCCGTCAATCACCGAACCTTTTCCCCGCGAACGTTCAAGAAAAGATGGTATCCGGCGAAGACGAGCAGCAGAAGCAAGCACGAAACAAGCGAAACCACATCGCTCTTGCCCAACGAGGACGACCCTCCGGAAGAAACCGACTTCGAATACCCGAACGAACCGGACGACTGTGAAAGAAGCACCCCGCACATCGAATTCGAAGACTCGGCTGTTGAATCATAAACCATTTTTCTGAAATCGTTGTTGAAGACAAGGACTTTCCTCTCTTCGGCAACTATCGCTCCGTCGACTTCCGAATACTCGGTCAGCGAAACAGAATCCCCATCCTGGACGCCGGAACCGTATTCCTCTCCCAAAGGCCTGTACATGTAAGACATTCTGTTCCACTCGGAAACGGCGAAGTCCTCGGCGCAAGGGAGTGACGCGTCCTCGGCCGAGACCGGAGACGGAAGCGACGGACTGGAATCCGAAGGGGAAGAGACGGCGACATCGGAACCGGAAGGCGCCTTCTTTTCCTGGACGAACTTGCCCAGAAAAAAAGAGACGACAAGGAGCGCGCATACGGAGCATTTCTTGAAGAAACCGGAAGACAGAAGCCTAGAGGAGCCGAAGCGCGAAAAATCGCAAAAATCCAAAATGCAGACAGCGGTCGCCAAGGAAAGAAACAGGGAAATCGCGCAGAGGAAGTCGACAAAGAGCAGGACGACAACCGGCGCGAACATCAAGGCGAGGACGCTCAGCAAGGAAAAGTCGCCGCTCCGCACAGTCGACTTGAGGGCTTTCACGACGGAAAAAGCGGAACGGGGAGAACTCCCACGCTTGAACCTCAGCAGCATCGCCAACGCGAAAAGGGATACGCAGACCGAGAACGACAAAGCCGGGAAAGGCCTTGAGAACACCGTCAAGACAGCCAGCGCTCCCTCAAGAGAGAATTCGATTCTCGACGGAGAAAAAACGAAAAGGGCAAAGAAGAAAAGCAGGCAGAAAACAGGCACGGCGACATCATACACGCCGCTTCCGTCAAGGCCGACATCGGAAGCGCCCGCGCCTTTCATCTCGGAGACCGCGCTCTCAAGCTCGCTGCCGTGGTAATCGGGCACATAGATGAGGTTGAATTCGTTGTCCGCATCGGAAAAATAAGCGTCGAAGAAACCGGAACCAGAACGGTGGACAGAATCAGAAACTCCGTTCTCCTCAAGAATCCTGACCGCTTCCTCGTGGGGAAACGACGAAGAGACGAAAAGAACCCGAAAACCTTCCCACAACCGCCCAGAAGGAACAGCCCTGAAAACGAAAAGGGAAACGGAGGCGAGCATAAACAAAGAAACAGAAATAACTATTTTCAACAGGTTATTCATTTTGAGTCCCCGAAAGTCTAGTTTAGCACCGAAAAAGCGATGCCGATGAAAAGCCCAAGAAGGGATCCCACAAAAACTTCCATGGGAGTGTGCCCGTTGACTTCCTTGACGCTCGCCAAAGAAGACTTCTCCTCGTCGCTCTGCTCCGCGTCGGGCTTGCCGGAAGAGACATCGTCGCGCTGCTTCTTCCTGCCGTTGAGCAGACTGATTATCTGGTTGAGCCGATGGGCCTGGACGCCGTTCGACCTTCTCACGCCAAGCGCATCGCGAATCGTTATGAAGAAAAGAATGAACGAGACTATGAAAACATCGGAGTCGACACCCGAACGGAAACCGACGCAGGTGCACACGCAGGAGACAACTGCGGAATGGGAAGACGGCATTCCGCCAGTCTGCCAGAACATGAGCTCGAAAAGCTCGAAAAGGCTGTGGACCTTTCCGGAAAACAATTTGATTACGGTTTTTAGAAACTGCGCGCATAGCCAACTAAATACACACGCCAAAAACACAGGACTCGTCAGCAATGCATGAAGTTGTCCGCCAGCACTAGATAACATTCCTAAAGTTTATCGACATACCCTCTTTTTTTCAACAAGTACGCAATTCATAAGAAGCGCGGCAATCTGCTATAATCATAAAAAAACAGGAAGGAAAACATGGATTTCAGGCATTTCACGGCAGGAAAAGACGACGACGGAAGAAGGCTGGACAGGATAGCGAGGAAATTTTTGGACGGAAGCGCGCTTTCTTCGGTGTATAAATCTCTCAGGAAAGGATTGATAAAAGTCAACGGAAAGAAAAGGAGCGCGGAATTCAAAGTCTCGGAGAACGACGACATCGAGATAGCGGAAATTCTCTGCCAAAACGGAGGCGGAGAGGAAAAACAAGAAAATGAAGGAAAAAGCGGAAGACTGGACGGCGGAATCATAATAAAAAGAAGCGGGGATATTCTAATACTGAACAAGCCCTACGACATACCGGTCCAGCCATCGAAGGATTTCAAAGGAAGAACACTGTCGGAGCTTGTGGAGGAAGACTTCAGGGCAAAAGGCGGCTCAAAATCCATATCGTTTCGGACAGGCCCCATGCACAGGCTGGACAGAAAGACCACGGGCCTCATAGTCTTCTCACAAAGCCTTGAAGGCGCGCGTATATTCACAGAACTCATGAAAAAACACAGGATAAAGAAAACCTACATAGGAATAATGGAAGGAAGATTCGAAAAAGAGGAAGAATGGACCGACAGAATCGAAAAAAGCGAAAGCCAAGATGGGCGGTCAAGTTTCCACAAGGTCTCGGTATCGGAAATCGGCAACGGCAGCGGCAAGCTGTCCAAGACGAGGGCAATCCCAGTCTTCCACGGAAGGCTCGGGCAGGAGGAAGCGACAGTGGCGGCATTCGTCATAGAGACGGGCAGAACCCACCAGATAAGGGCGCAGTCGAAGGCGCACGGACACCCCCTGCTCGGAGACACTGCCTACGGAGCAAAAAAAATATCCGACTGCGGAAGGGACTTTTTCCTACACGCCTACTCCATCGAATTCTCTAGCGAGGACTCGGACGAACTTGAAAAAATCGGGCTGGAGCCAAAAACGACGGCAAAAATACCAGACGACTTCAAATCCATGCTCGAAAAAATCGGACTGAAAGAAAACATAGAAAATTTTCTGAAAATCCAATAAAAAACGTCTGAAAAGTTGATAAAGTAAAATCAGCGTTTTATACTTTGAATAATATGGATTTAAAAAGGATTCTCGACGTCTTGACCTTGAAAAAGAAAACAATCTCAGTCTACGCGTTCTACGGCCCCAGCGGCACGGGAAAGAGCCATCATGCAAAAATAGTCGCCCAGCAAGTGAAGACGGACGTCCTCATCGACGACGGACTGCTCATAAAGGACGAGAGAATCATCGCGGGAAAGTCGGCGAAGCTTGAGTCGTCGTACATGGGAGCCGTGAGGGTCGCCCTGTTCGACGACAAGGAGCACCGCGACAGCGTGGCGAAGGCCATAAGGGCGCACCACATAAAGAGCATCCTGATTCTTGGCACTTCGGAAAAGATGATTCTGAAGATAACGACCAGGCTGCAGCTCCCGAACCCAATAAAATTCATAAAGATAACGGACATCGCCTCAAAAGAGGAAATCGAGGAGGCCAAGCGCAACCGCCAAATCGAGGGGAAGCACGTAATCCCTGTCCGCCCGCACGAAATCAAGGACAAGAGGTACTCGAAAATCTTCCTGAACTCCATAAGAATCGCGTTCGGAAAGAAAAAGATGCTGGCGAAGGTCCTGTCGCTCCTCAAAATCGACATTCCGGTAATCGGAGAGGACATAGAGCTCGCCAAGGAGGCCGGCAAGTCGGAAGTCGAGAAGTCAATCGTGCGCCCGACATTCTCCGTAATGGAGAGGAAGGCCATATCGCACGCTGCCCTGGTCAGGATGACGCTCAAGTACACGGGGGAATTCAACCCGGAAATTCTGATAAAGAAGATGTCGGTGAAGAACGGGACGTCAGGCTACAAAATCACAATAACGGTGGACTTCCCGTTCGGAGAGCAGCTCGCCGACGTGACGCAGAAGGCGAAGGACTACATAGTGAAGATGGTGGAGACGGAATCGAAAGTCCTCATAGAGGAGCTGTTCATTGTCGTGGACAAGCTCATCCAGCCGAAAAAGGCGGGATGAAGCAAAAAAAAAGCCTGCTTCCGAAAAAATTCGCAAGCAGGTCTTTTTTTTCGCTCATTTTCTTTTCGCAATGCGCACGTTCACGCCGAGTTTCAGCAAAGAAGTCTTTATGGCGTACTCAAGCTCCGTGCGCTGGGGGTTCATCGGAAGGACGAAGTTGCGGCACTGCGTCCAAGTCTTCGTGTAAAGCTCGCCCGCGGCGGAGGCATCGACCTCCTTCTTCCAGTCGGTGAGGCTGTTTATGAAGTCGAAAATCATGTACGAGAGTTTTTTTCCAAGGCGCGCGTTCGGATTTGCGCGGACGAATTCGTCCATCTCCTTCAAGTGCATCATGTAGCTCCTCTCGAACTTTCTGTCGGCGTACATCATGGCGCATCCTGACGGCTGGAGGTGCATGAAGACGTCGTACTCAAGGGCGGCCGAGACAATCTCGAACGAGTGGCCGCTGTTCATTATCTTCAAAAGCTCCTCCGTCAACCTTGACGGGGAAACGGACATCAGAAGATGCGCCGACTTCTTGATTTTCGAGCGGAGAGAATGCGGCATCTTGCAGCCTATCATGGACGAGAACTTGACGGCGCGGAGCATCCTCACCGGATCCTCCTCGAATATCCTGTCCAGCGGAATCACCGGCTTCAAAACCTTATTCCTTATGTCCTCGACTCCGTTCACATAGTCCACGACCTGCTCCTTTATCGGGTCGTAGTAGAGCGCGTTTATTGAAAAATCCCTTCTCTGCACGTCCTCGTCCATCGTCCCGAAATCGTTCCCGACGGAGCCTTCCGCAATCGAGCGGAACGTGGAGACCTCGAAAATCTTCTCGCCGAAAAAAACATGGACCAGGCGGAACCTCTTTCCGATTATGCGCGAATTCTTGAACAGCCTCTTTATCCTGGACGGAGTGGCCGACGTAACTATGTCAAAATCCTTCGGTGTCTTCCCGACAATCAAATCCCTCACCGCGCCGCCGACTATGTACGCGTCGTAGCCGCACCCCTTCAAATGCTCAACTATTCTGTAGGCATCCGGGTCTATCTTGTCTTTCGGGATTTCATGCTCTTCTTTTGTGTAGATTTTAGCCTTACGGACAGGCTTACCTTTTTTGTCTGTTGAATATCGATATAACACAATGTTGAAATCATAGCGATTTAAGGTGCCTTTATCAATAAAATCAAAATTCTCGTCAAAGACGTATTGAGGAAGTATGATTTTCGGAATAAAATCGGGAATACTTTAATTGCCAAGAGCAATTTTTTGGAGCTACTGAAAATGAAAAAAATCATCAGCGGAAAGGTCCGCGAAGTTTACGATCTTGAAGACGGAAGAATGGTCATCGTCACCACAGACAGGATTTCTGCGTTCGACGTGATTCTCCCCACGATGATAACCGACAAGGGCAAGGTCTTGAACGCCCTCTCGAATTTCTGGTTCGACCTCACGAAGGACATCGTGAAGAACCACATGATTTCCGCTGATTTGAAGGACATGCCGGCAGAGTTCCAGAAGCCGGAGTACGAGGGAAGGACAATCCTCGTCAAGAAGCTCAAGATGATTCCGTACGAGGTAATCGTCCGCGGCTACATGTTCGGCTCCATGTACGAGGCGTACAAGAAGGGCGAGCCGTTCCTCGGACACTCTTTCGACAAGGAGTACAAGCAGGCGGAGAAGCTCGCCGAGCCTATCGTCACACCGTCCACGAAAGCGGCGGAAGGTCACGACATCAACGTCACAATCGACTACATGAAGGAAGATTTGGAGAAGATGTATCCTGGCAAAGACCTCGGAACTAAAATCGAGAAGACGGCATTGGCAATCTACAAGAAGTGCTACGAGCACGCGTACAAGAACGGAATCATCATCGGGGACACGAAATTCGAATTCGGCCTCGACGAGAACGGAGAGCTTGTCCTCGGCGACGAGGTGCTCACACCGGACTCAAGCCGCTTCTGGAACCTTTCGACATACAAAGTCGGAACAAGCCCGGCCAGCTACGACAAACAGTTCGTCCGCGACTGGCTCAAGGACAACAACCTCGCGGGAGACACGAACATCAAGTCGATTCCCGCCGACGTTGTGAAAAAAACATCGGATTTGTACCACGAATGCGTGGTTAAAATCACAGGCAAAGATCTGCAATAGCCTTGTAATGTTGCAGATTTCTTTCTGAAAGCCTGTTTCATATTTTTGACCAAATTGGGCAGTGCCTTTTTTGGGTGGGAGGTATCCCGGACAGTTTTTTTGGCTGTCCGGGATTTTTTTTCGCTTTTCAGTTCAAGACGGGAATCAGCGGCCGCAGCCCCGGAAGAGAGCCTCGTTGTAGACTTCCACGTACCTGTCGCAGGAGGCCTTCCACGTGAAGTCCTGCGTCATCGCGCGCTTCTGCATCTTGGCGATGTGGTCCTTTCTGTTGTAGAACGCCCAGACAGCCCAGCCCACGGTGTTGTATATCGCGCTCGGAGTGAGGGAGTCGAACATGAAGCCCGTTCCGTCGCCGGTCTGCTCGTTGTAGTTCTGCACGGTGTCGGCGAGTCCGCCCGTGCGCCTGACAATCGGGAGCGTTCCGTAAAGCTCCGAATACATCTGGTTCAGTCCGCAAGGCTCGTAGGCCGACGGCATGAGGAAGAAGTCGCTGCCCGCCTCGACAAGGTGGCTGAGCTTCTCCGAATAGCCGATTTTCGCGCGGAGGTTCGGGAGCTTGGACTGGAGATTGTTTATCTCGTCCTCGCACCACCTCTCCCCGCTTCCGAGAATCACGAACTGCACGTTCATGTCGCGGCAGATGCTGTATATAGAACCGTAGGTCGGTGCGAAGACCTCTGCGATTCCCTTCTGCGACACGAGGCGGCCGACCATGCCCACCACGGGTACGTTCGGGTCCACAGGCAGGCCGAACGCCTTCTGCAGCTCCTCCTTGCACTTCGCCTTGCAGGACAAGTCGTCGGCGGAGAAATGGTCATCCACATACGCGTCCTTCGACGGATTCCACGTTTCAACGTCGACTCCGTTCACGATTCCCCTCACCACATCCGAGCGGACGCGGAGAAGGCCGTCGAGTCCGAAACCGCCCTCAGGAGTCTGGATTTCACGCGCGTATGTCGGGGATACGGTCGTCACCATGTCGGCGGAGGAGATTCCCGCCTGCAAAAAGTTTATGGCTCCGTTCCTCTCGAAGCCCGCCCCGTAGTAGAGGCTCCAGTCGATTCCCAAATCCGCGAACTTTTCCTTTCCATAGACTCCCTGGTAGCCCATGTTGTGGATTGTGTAGACGCTGGCCGTCTTCGAGAACGCGGGCTGCCAGCGGCAGACATGCTTCAGGAGGACGGGGACGAGGCCGGCCGACCAGTCGTGCGCGTGCACGATGTCCGGGAACCACTGGAGCTTGTTGCAGACCTGGAAGGCTCCGTGAGCCAGAAGCGAGAACCTGTACGGATTGTCGAAGAAGTCAGGCTCGGCCTTTGTTCCGTAAACGCCGTCGCGCCCGTAGCAGTTCTCGTGGTCGAGGAAGTAGACGTCCACCTTGGGGAAGCCGGGAAGCTTGGCAGTGTAGACCTCCGTCCACTCCTGCCCCTGCCCGACGGGGACGCCCAACGGACCTTCGAGCGGGGTCAGCTTCTTCCTGTCGATTTTGTAGTACCTCGGCATGACAATCTTGACCTCATGCCCCATAAGGCTCAAGTTCCCGGCCAAAGCGGAAACAGCGTCGGCAAGTCCGCCAGTCTTCGCGAAAGGCACAGCCTCCGCGCTCACCATCATTATTTTCATTTTGATTCTCCTTTCCGCCAGCAAAAAGGCGGACGCTATAAAAAACTCAAGAACTATTCGATTTCCCTCATTGCCTCGACGAACGCCCTCTCGGAATTGACGATTGAGGACTCGGAGACGCAGTACGCCAGGCGGAACCATCCCTTGCCGCCGAATCCGTTCCCCGGAGCGCCGAGTATGAGGTGCTTCTTCAGATGCTCGCAGAACGCGCCATCATCGCCGTGGAAGGAGTCGGGCACCTTGCAGAAGAGGTAGAAGGCGCCGTCCGGGCGCGCGTACTTGATTCCGGCCTTGTCCAATATCGCCATGAGCTTGTCGCGCCTGTTCTTGTACGAAGAGTAGTCGACCTCGGCGTCCCACGACTTGGCGACGACCTTCTGGAAAAACGCGGGAGCGTTCACGCAGCCGAGTATGCGGAGGGAGAAGACGACGGCGCGGACAACGTCGGAGGCGTCCGGGCAGTTCGGGCTGACCGCGACATAGCCGATTCTCTCGCCCGGAATGGAGAGATCCTTGGCGAACGAAGTCACGACGATGCAGGAGTCGTAGAACTGGAAAGCCGGAGGAACCTCCACCCCGTCGTACGTTATCGCCCTGTACGGCTCGTCGCAAATCAGGTACGGAAAACGGCCGGTCCTCTTTCCGTGCTCGCAAAGCGCGTCTGAGAGGCTACGCAGATCCGACTCGGAATACACCTTTCCAGTCGGATTGTTCGGAGTGTTGATTAGAACGGCGGCTGTCCTTTCAGTGAGGGCGGACCTTATCGCATCCACGTCGAGGGAGAAGTCCGCCTTTGTCGGCACTTCCACGAGGACGCCCTGATGGTTCCTCACATGGTTTCTGTACTCGGAGAAGAACGGAGAGGGAACGACGACCTCGTCCCCAGGAGAGAGAATGGCCTTGAAGACGCAGTTCAACGCGGAAGCGGCACCCACTGTCATCACCACGTTGTCGCCGGAGATTTGAATCCCCTGCTCCTTCGAGACCTTCTTGGCCATGGCCTCCCTGACGAACGGATAACCTGCGTTGGGCATGTATCCGTGGCAACCGTGCGAAGTGTCGGCGGCGACCTCGCGGATCGCTTCGAGAACCTTCAAAGGCGGATCCAAATCCGGATTTCCAAGGCTGAAATCGAAGACATTGTCAGGGCCGTGAACCTTCTTGAGCTGTATGCCTTCCTCGAACATTTTCCTTATCACCGATGAACTTTTGCTGTCCATCAATTCTTTCATATATGGTGCTATCATGATTCGTCAATTATACACCGATTCCGCCAGTTTTTTTCAAAATTCAGGACGGAGGGAAATGTTGAAATCATGCCTTTTTTGAATTAATGTCGAAAAAAGAAAAAAACAGCAGGAAAACAGAATGAAGGGAACAACGAAACTGAAAAAGGCTCTGGCGGCGGCCATGATGGCGGCGGCTCTCGGAGTCTGGGCGGAGGAAGGAGAGGCTGCGACGCGCATGAAAATCGACTGGAACGCGACATTCAACGAGAGGCTCAGCGACAGCGACAAAATGACGCTGGAGAACGGCGGCGTTGTGCTCAGAAGCGTAAGCTCGATGAAGAAGCTCTGCGTGAAAAAAGACGCCGGCATGGTGTCGAAGCTCGTCGTGGAGCCGATGTCCGAGAAGGTAAAGTCCGGCTACATAGCGGAGATAATCAACTTCAGGCCGTACAAGGGGAACGAGGACCTCATCGAGCGCATAAACGAGGCGATGTCCGACTTCCTCTCGTACACCGACATACAGTTCTTCTCGGAGCGTCACCAAAGGTACTTTCCCCTCTACAACTACGCGGAAGTGACGGGTACGAAGGTCGAGGGGAACAAGACCACGATATCGGAGATTCTTGAGATGTCGATGTTCGGAAGGTTCCACTCGGAGATAACGGTGGAGAACAACGGAGACCATTTCCTCTACAAGCTCAAGAACACGGACAAGCTCAAGTTCAAGGGGCTGATAACCGTCATCAAGCCGGAGGGGATGTGCTCGGTCGTGGCGGTGTTCAGGACTGGGGAGAACTGGATGATATACGCGGTCGGGGGGGCGAACATCGTGCGCATCCCGATAGTGAACATGAGGGCGGAGCCTGCGTTCACAAGCCGCGTCAAGGCGTTCGCGGACTTCGTGTTCAAGAAGATTGACAAGACGGGGACGCTGAAGGAATCCACCGTGGACAAGAGCGACGCCTCGGACGAGTGAGGGCTGGGCCTGCAGTCAGACCTCGAACGAGAATCCGGGGAATTCGATTTTGAAGGCGCAGAAGTCGAACGGAAGGCGCGCCGGGTCCGCACCGGGAGAGATGGAATCCCTGAAAGCCGGATTGTAGAGCGGGTCGTTCCTGACGGGGATTCCGCACCACGCCAGATGGCAGCGCACCTGGTGGCGGTAGCCCGATGTTATGGAGCAGACCGCCTCGGACATTGAGACGAGCTTTATCGATGTCGAGTACAGCTTTCCGCCACCCTTCCTGGAAGCCGACCGCCCCGAACAGGCGGTGACCGGGCGCACCTGGGAGCCTTTCGGCCCGAACGGACGGAAAGAGCTTTCCGCCAGGAATTCCGAGCCGACGGAGGGGACGGCTGGACACGGAGGAAAGCCTCCGAGTTTTTCCGCGCACGAACCAACAAAAGCCACACCCGCCCTGTACCATTTTTTGAAAAGCCCCTTCGACTGGACATCCTGCAGATAGTCGAAAAAAGACTGGTCAGTCGCGACAAGGACAAGCCCGCTCGTTCCGGTGTCGATTCTGTGGACAAGCCCTCTCTCAACACCCTTGCGCCCGACGACGGACGAAGCCTCCGGAAAAAGCGACGCAACCCTCGTGAGCGCGCTGTCATCCCCGTCAAAGAGAGGAGCGGAAGGCAAGCCGCCCGGCTTGTAGACAACGGCGAAAGGCTCGCCCAGTGTCGGCCGGTGCAATATTCCAAGCCCAGCCTTCATGTCGAAGCGGGAACCGTCAAGCATCGAATCCATCTATCGAATCCTCCTGAATTTCAAGTGCAGCGCCTTCATGACCTTCCTGAACCTAGGCGGAACCGGAGCCTTGAACACGCTCCATTCCCTTTGGCCCGGAAGCCGAATCTTGAGGACATAAGAGTGGAGCATGAGCGTCGCCCCCCTGAAAAAGCCCCCCGGCTTTCCATAAACGGGGTCCCCGAGGACAGGGCATCCGATGTGCTTCATGTGGACGCGGATTTGGTGGGTACGCCCGGTCTTTATGCGGACGCGGAAGAGGGAGTACGTCTCCCCCCCACGCTCGTACACGCCGACGCACTGGTAAATCGAACAGGCGAATTTTCCCTGCCCTCCGACATCGGCCGCCTTGAATTTCTTCCTGTCGCGAGTGTCGCGGACAATGTTCGTCTCGATTCTCCCGGACATGTCTTTCGGACGGCCGACGCAGATGACGATGTACTCCTTCTGCAGAAGCCTGTGGTCGAGGAACTGCGCGTGAAGCCACTCCTCGCTCCCCCTGTTCCTTGCGGTGATGATGAGGCCGGACGTGTCCTTGTCCAGCCTGTGCACGATTCCGGGGCGGAGCGCGGCGGCCTCTCCGTCCGTGCCGATTTTTCCGCGCCCCCACCTGAAAAGCAGGGCGTTCACGAGAGTCCCCGTCCAATTTCCGCACGCAGGATGGGTCACCATCCCCTGCCTCTTGTTCACTACGGTCACGTTCTCGTCCTCGTACACGATGTCGAGCGGAATGTCCTCTGGCTCGATGTCGTCGGGCACGCTGTCCTCCCAGTCGAACGAAATCACATCCCCAGCGGAAACCTTTGTCGAGAGCTTTGCCTTTTTCCCGTTCACCTCGATGGAATCCACACCGCTCTTCAGGCGGGACCTGTTCATTCCGCCATCCACCGACGCCATGAATTTGTCGAGGCGGACGCTTCCCGAAAAACCAGCTGGAACTTCAACGCTAAAAGACGGCATTCTGCACGACCCCCTCTATGAGATAAGAATCATCCCCCCTGTCCGGCCTCGGCGGCGGCTCGACATCCCCGTCCGGCATTCCGCCCTCCTCAACAGCGGACGAGCGCGGAACGACTTTCAACGCGCCCTCGTCCACAGGGGAATTTCTCCTGGACGACGCGCGCTTGACGAGGTTCACCGCCAAATCGAACAGGCCGAGCCCCAGGCAGATTCCGCCGGCCATAGCTATTATCTTCTTCTTGTCCGACTCGGTGAAGTCGTCTGTGTTCGTGCTCATCGGATTCCTGAATTCCCCGTACACCGCCATCGAGTAGCCCAAAGTCGTCCACAGCGTCACGAACGGGACTGAGCCGAGCATTATTATCTCCGTGCGCCTGAGGTCCTTCGACCACTGGGGAAACTGGATATCGTCGTATGTCGAGGAGGAAGACGAGGAAGAATCGGCGGAGAAGGCGGAAAAAGGATGGAAGAACAAAGCGAGACAGACAACCGCGTAAACGGCACCCCTGCCCCTCATTTCGAATAGTCCCTTTCGCCGAATATGGCGGTTCCGATGCGGACGATTGTCGCCCCCTCCTCTATCGCGATTCCATAGTCGCCGCTCATCCCCATGGAAAGTTCCTCCAGGGAGAGCGACGGAAATTCAGAGGCCATCCTGTCGCGGAGAAGCCTGAGACAAGAGAAGGAAGCCCTGACGAGCCCCTCGTCGTCCGTGTTCGGGGCCATCGTCATGAACCCGCGGGGAACGACGTGCGGATACCGCCCGGAAGCGAACGCGGAGAGCATTCCCCTCACCTCGTCCTCGCTCCTGAAACCAGACTTCGACTCCTCGCCTGTGTGCACTTCCAGAAGGGCATCGACCGTCTTGCCGATTTTTGCGCACTGCTTCTCCATCTCGTCCGCAAGCTCGATTCTGTCCAGAGACTCTATACACGAGGCCACGCGCACGGCCTCCTTGACCTTGTTCCGCTGCAGCGAGCCTATGATGTGCAGGTCTGCGTCCACGCCCCCAGCCCTCACCTCGTCGAACTTGGCGGCGGCCTCCTGCACCCTGTTCTCCCCGAAAAGCGTCTGCCCGGCCGCGACGGCCTCAAGCACGGCAGAAGCCGGATGGAACTTGCTCACAGCGACAAGCCTCACGTCCCCCGGATTTCTTCCGGCTTTCGATGCGGCTTCCGCAATCGATGCCCTGACTCTCTCAATGTTCTCTTTGACGCTCATACGACACCTCCATTCAAAGCGACCTATTTTCTGGCGACGGCCTCGGAAAGCCTGTCCGAAAGGACAAGCAGCTCGTCCACGCCCAACGACTCGGCGCGCGCGTTCGGCGACACACCGGCGGCGGAGAGGACCGAATCGCACACGTCCCCGCCCCCAGCCATCTTCAAAAGGTTGTTTCTGACGGTCTTGCGCCTTGAGGAGAAGAGCTGCCGTATCATCTTCATGAAAAGGGCCGGGTCGGAGCAGCGCGGAAAATCGTCGCGCCTTGTCATCAGCACAGCCCGGCTGGCCACGTTCGGCACCGGCCAGAAGCTGCCACCCGCCAAGTCCAGCACGTTTCTCACGTCGTATGCCCACTGGCAGAGGACTGAGAAAGACGAATAGTCGGCGGAATTTGGCGCGGAGCACATCCTCACGGCGACCTCCTTCTGTATCGTGACCACGGCCTTGTCGAACCTGACGCCTCCGTTTATCGTGTCGCCTATTATCGTGGCGGCGACATTGTACGGAAGATTGCCGAAAAACCTGTCGGGGACACCTGCGGACTCGGCGTGTTTTTTCCAGGTCTTCAGGACGTCGCCCTCCACAAGGGTGAACTTCCCCTTTTCCGAATAGTCCGAGAAGAATTCGCGCACGAGCCGGGCGAATCCGTGGTCGATCTCGAACGAAGTCAAGGCCGCTCCCCTCGAAAGAATCTCTTCCGTCATGGAGCCGAGTCCTGGGCCGACCTCCCAAACGGAAGACGAGGAATCTATGTCGAGCGCGTCGATGAGACGCTTTCTCGCCTCTCCGTTGACGAGGAAGTTCTGTCCGAATTTCTTCTGCATCGCCATTCCGTTGTCGTCCAAAAACTGCTTGAGCTCAAGCGGAGAATTGTAGTCTGGGTGTTTCATCATCTCTTTCACGTCCTGTCCTAAAATATGGAGAATGCGGGGAATCCCGCGAAAAACAAGGCGGTCTTTTTGACCAAACCGTAGATGAAAGAAATAATAGCACCGAACGGAACCGAAAGAAAGGGAGCGGCGAGACAAACAGCGATTCCGAAGATTCCTGCGTACATGAAGACACCCACGAGCGGGGAGACGACCACCGTGGACAGAAGCCCCACCGGATAGACGGTGCCGAAGAGCGAGAGGGAAACGGGAGTTGTCGCAGCGAACGCCGACACAGAAGCCGACAGCGACGAAGACAGCCTGGGGAAGAGCATTTTCGAGAAGAACCGCGAAACAGACCTCTGCAGCAGCACAATGCCGCCCAGGGACGCGTAGCTCAGCATGAAGGCCGCGTCAAAGACATGGGTCGGGAAAACGGCGAAGTGGACAAGGAACGACAGCGACAGAACTGTGGCGGGCGCGGGCCTTTTCAGACGGAGGGACGAAGACGCGGAGAGGATGCAGGAACAAAGGAGCGCGCGGAACAAAGACGGGGAAAGCCCTGCGAACCAGACGAAAAACACGATCGCGAAAAAGGAAAGAGCGTCGGCGAAACGGCGGGTGGACAATCGCCGCCCCAGAAAAGACGCTATTCCTCCGAAAAGAGACAGATGCATACCGGAAAGAGCCATGACATGGCTCAACCCAGCATGCCTGAACCCATCGGAAACAGAACCGTCCACACAATCCCTGCTGCCGGAAATTAGAGCCAACAGGAACCCTCCGGCCTCGCCCCAACTGTGCATCATGCCCCTGAACGCCAGTCGGCACCGCGCACGGAGACGGACGAGGAAAAAAAAGAATCTGTTCCAAAAAGATTCCGTTTCATGAACGGAGGCAGGACTTACAGCGACAACGGAGAAGCCCCCCCGAATCCGCTTTTCCACAGAAGCGCGGAGCCGAATCCCGTTCTCCACGACCGCACCGCCGGACTTTCCAGCGGCAGTCCGAAGTTTTCCAGGAAAAGAAGCCTCCACGACAGCCGAGGGAATGTACAGTCTACAGTTACCGGCCGCGGACGAGGATGCTCCCCGCGAAAAAGTCCGCTCGACGGCGAACTCGACGCAGTAGCATCCTCCGAAAGCGGAAGTTTTCACAGGATTTGAGGACACACGCCCCTCCACCGCGACAATCGAGGCTGGCGGAATGAGAGATGCCACCACAGGCTTTCTCCTCGGCGTGAAAATCCCCGAATAGAAAAGAGCCGCGCAAAGAAGCGCAGAAACGAACACGGGATTGAAGAAGCATTTCGGAATTCTTTTTTTGATCTCCATACATGTTACTTATCCCGTTTTTTTCATTTTCTGCAAAAAAAAACGGCCTTTCCCTCAAAAAATCAC
Source organism: Treponema sp. (assembly GCA_017934745.1). GTDB lineage: Bacteria > Spirochaetota > Spirochaetia > Treponematales > Treponemataceae > Treponema_D. Next base: position 56,528 of record JAGBIY010000064.1, read on the forward strand.
TTTTTTGGGAAGAGACCGCAAAGTCAAAAGACAAAAATCCAATCAGGAACGCTTGAACGCTTCCATTTTCGTCCTGAATTCGTTCATCTTGTCGTCGAAATGCTCCTCGAATCCGCCCTTGAGCGACTCCAAATCCTCGTCCTCCTTCTCGTCCAGAGAAAGCGAATCGCCGGCGTTTGATGTGGAGTTGTCGTCGGAAAGGGACTCGACGGAATTCGAGACGGCCGCCATCTCGTCGAAAGACGAATCGTCCGGAGTGGAACTGATGGGGCTGTCGAGTTCGCCTCCGTCCCTTCCCTCGGCATCCTCCTCGGCAAGCGAAATGGCCTCCAAAGCCTCCTTCTTCTCCTCCGGGAGAGTCTTGTACACGAAGCTCAGAACAAGGTTCTTCATCTGCTCCTCGATGTGGATGCACTCGAAGTGCAGGCGCGACTGGTTCAGGCTCTTGTTGTACTCGACACCGACAACGACACCGAACATGACGACTAGGCTGTCCCCGATGTTGAACTGGATTTTCACACGAGCGTCCTTCACGCCCTTTCCGCCGACCCTTATCAGCGCGCCGCCCTCGGACACGTCCTCCAGCAGGCACTTGTACCCAGGATTCGCGTCCACCGCGTCGTAGTCTATTTCCCCCTCGCCCAAAAAATAGAGCTGGGCGTCTATAGAGCACTCGGCCCTTATCGACTCCCTCTTCTGAGTTCGGATGAGCTTGGAAGAATGCTGAAGCCGGAGGGCCGTCGCGCCCATGTAGACATCGAAGTTGTTCACTACGGAATCAAAAACGTATGCGGCGTCGCCCTTCCTCCAAAGATAGACATGAACCGTCTTTCCGACCCAGTCCTGCCCAGGCACCGCTATTATGCCGTTTCTCGTCGGAGTTTTTATGACAAGCTCGCCTGCGTTTGCAAGAATCTCGGACTTGAAGACTCCTGAACCTGGAAGAACGATTCTGAGCCGCTGATGCTTGTCCAGATACTTTGTGGAATCCAGGCTCTTGTTGTTCTCGTGCTCAAGGCTTATCCTGGTCCTGTATGCGTAAAGTTTCGACAGAAACCGCTTGTTCGACTCAAGAGTGTCGGTACCGTTCTCCCTCGTCTCCTGTATGAATTTCGTTATGGCCTGGCTCATCAAAGGAAGGGAGAAAAACAGGGACTCCGGCTCCTCAAGTTCCGAAACGGAGGCAAGCTTCCACAGGGACATGATTTCGGACATCTTGAAACCCTTGTCCATCCCGGTAGTGAAGAACTGAATTTTGACGCTGTTCAGAGAAGCGATCTTCCACACAGCGAACACTACAACCGCTATTATGATTATTTTCAGAATCATTTTCTTTCCCCTTGGCAATAATCACTTTTTTCAATCATCATCAATTATCGGCAAGATTATTTCAATTGCCCATTTGAGATTTTTGAGATTTCCAAGATTTTCTCAAGCCTAAAAACGTGAATGCGCACACGTTCCCAATCCTCGAAAAATGGAATAGAATTGAGGAATGGCAATAATAGAATTGAAAAATGTTAGCAAGATATACCAGATGGAGAAAGTCCAAGTGAAGGCTGTGGACAACGCGTCCTTCACGATAGAGAAAGGCGAATTCGCCGCGATTTCGGGTCCATCAGGCTCAGGAAAGTCGACTCTCCTGAACATGATAGGGCTGATAGACCTACCGGCGTCAGGCTCCATCATCATCGAGGGCATAGACGTATACGACGGAATAAAGCTCGGAATAGACGCGAAAGTGCCTCTCAAACTCGACACGAAGCTGACGGAGCTGAGGCGGAGCCACCTCGGTTTCATATTCCAGACATTCAACCTGATCCCTGTCCTGGACGTGTGGGAGAACGTGGAGCTTCCGCTTTCGCTCGGAAAATCGGTCGCCTCGACGACGCTGAACAGCGCGCAAAGAAAAGAGTGGATAGAATTCCTTTTGGAGACAGTCGGATTGACGAAATGGAAAAACCACAAGCCGTCCGAGTTGTCCGGCGGACAGAGGCAGAGGGTCGCCATAGCGCGCGCCCTCGTCACGAAAGCTCCGATAATTCTCGCGGACGAGCCGACCGCGAACCTCGACTCCAAGAACGGCGACCAGATACTTGAATTGATGAAGAAACTCAGTTCCGACATGGGAACGACGTTCGTCTTCTCCACGCACGACGCGAAAATAGTCGCCATGAGCGACCATGTTATAAAGATAAGGGACGGCATAATAACCGAATGAGAAAAGCAAGGCTGGATTCAAAATGAACCCGGTCTTTTTTCTTTGCTTGTCTAGTAATCGAGGGAGAATCTTAGGTAGCTTCCGAAAGTGAATTTTCCGTAGTCGTAGGACTTGTCGTACTCCCATTTGAATCCAGTCCGCCAATCGCAGTGGGGGAAAGCTCTGGACACAATCACGACAGGCTTCAAATACCCGCTCACGGCGGTGAAGTCGTGGCTCCACTGCAGGCCGAACTTCAAGTTCTTGTCGCGGCCAAGCTTCGAGAGTCCGAAATCCACTATGACGCGCTTTGTGAAATAGCCGGATTCATGCAGCATTTCTCCCTCGATCCACTCGCCATCGTCGCTGTAAGAATGGTCATAAAAATCGTTCGGATAATATATGCCCTGGAATTCAGCGTTCACCCCGACATAGGGATAATCGGAATCCCAAAGTTTGTAGAATCCACCTGTGAATATGAGCTTTGATACGGAGTCGGAACTGTACAGGTCCTTCTCCCAGAATTTCCTGAGTCTTTCCATAGAAACGATGTAGCACTGCCCCTGCCCGTAGACGTCGAATCCGAAAAAAGACCTCTTCAACTCGGCTCCGATGATTGGGTTACGGTAATACCTCGCCAATGTTCCAGAGCTGGAAGGGAAACTCCTCGCGAAAAGCCCCAGATACGTCCCCCAAAACACGAACTCGGCATTTCCCGCGAACGAAAGATCCCTGTAGCTGGGGGTCGTGCCGACATCCGAATACCCTCTGTACATGGTGAGCATCGTTATCGACGACGGGCCGAACGGAACTTTTATGATTCCCGAAATGTTGTAGCGGCTGTCGTAGAGCGGATTCGTGTACAAGGCGTCATCGTCGCGAGTCTCGTCGCTGCTGTCGTCGCTGCAGAAAAGGCGGATGCATCCCCACGTCGACTTCTTCTTTCCGGCCGTTATGTACACACGGTTCGCCATGATGTAGTCGAAATAAAGCTCGTAAAGGTAGAAGTACTGGTTCTGGTTGTCGTTGTCGGCCTCGGTCGAATCGGGGATGCTTGTCTTGAGAGAACCTTTCAAGGCTATGTACTTGTCGGGTCTTGTTATGAAATTCAGGTAGTTCGTCAAATCGAAATACGCTGTGCCGCTTGGAAAGTGGTCCTCCCAAAGCAAAGCGGCGCCGACCTCCGCAGCAAGGGAGCCCTTCATCTCAAGGGGAATGGAAAGGAAGGAAATGCTGGTCGACGAGCCGTCGGAACTTTCCGAAGTCGTGACCGGCTCCTCCAAATCGGATTCCTCCGAAAACAAATCGTCGATGTTGTCGATTGAAGCGAAATCTGCGGTCTCATCCTCCACATCACCGGAAGACCCCATGTCGGCAGAATCTGCATTCTGTGCGCACGGAACAGAAACAAACAAAGCTGCGACAAGCGCAGCCATGAAAACTTTTTTAATTGTACAGGACATTATCTTCCACTCATAAGCTCAAGGTAAGGCTTAGTATACACGGCATCGTCCTGCTTTTTCAACACGGCATTCGAAATCGATATTAGGGTCCTCTCGTACGACATCTTTCCGTTTATCTTCTTTCCCTTCAAGTTGTCCTGTATGACCATGCTGACAGGAATCTGATGGGTCTCAGAGCCATAGGATACCGGCTGGTAGGCTGGAATCGCCGTAGTCCTGAGTTTCTGACCGGAAAGCGAATAGTCCTCTTTTTTGCGCATGAGGCCGTCGTTCTTCGAAACCCACACCTTCAAGACGGGATAATCGACATCCTTCGATGTCGCGCGGAGGGAATACACCACGCAGTCGTACGCGCCGAGCTTCACATCGCTGAACGACTCGATTTTGTAGTCGCGGGTGAAGAACATCGGAGCGAAATCTGAAGTGTTGGCGTTCGTGCCCTGGAACTTGTCCTTGGAGCTTGAGAACGTGAACCTCCTGTCGGCCGGGTCGTAGAACCATATCGTGTTGTCGGTCTGGAGATACCCCTTGCCCTTGTCCTTCGCGGGAGAAAGGATGAGGATGGTCCAGTTCGAAGTCTTGTCGCGCCTGTATATCGTGGCGTTCGTCTTGCTTCTTCCGTCCCCCGGCCTTTCCTGCACAACCTCGTACGAGGCCGTGAAGTCGGTCTCGTAGAACGCGGTGCTGTCCTCGGCCTTTTTCAAAAGGGCCTTGGCCTCGTCGTTCGTCAAAGCGGAAGCCGCAGACGACACAAGCGCGAAAGCGGCGCAGACCGCCGAAAGCCTCTTTGCCACTCCAGAAAATCCATTGAAATTGAACAATCCAATCATAATCCACCTCTTTTCAAAAAAAATGCATGCCGAAACATGCGCGGGCTGCATGCGCCCGTATTTTCATTCGACCGCCGCCAGCGCCTTCACCGGCAGCACCTTTATCGACTTCCAAGCCGAATAGAACACGGCGAGGAGCGTGCTCGCGATGACCGCTACGATAACCGCGACACTCAAAACAACATCGACCGAAGGCGAAAGGTTACCCTTTATCAAAAAAATATCGAAAGAAGGTATGAAAGAGAAGTCGAAACGGGAGACTATAAAGCAGAAAACGCCGGACAAAGCGCAGGCGGCGGCACATCCAAGAACAAGGAGCAGCAAGGTCTCGAACAGAAGCGTGAGCGATATGTCCTTCTTATTCATCCCTATAGCCATGTAGATTCCAATCTCGTTCAGCCTTTTTATAACGAGAATCCTGTACGTGCTTCCTATTCCGGCCACGATTATCACGACAAGAACAAGTATGATGAAAAATATCACCACGTCCATCGCTTTTTCCATGACGCTGACGTCGGTGAGGTTCGCACTTAGCGGAATCAATGCGAACATGACAGCATCCCCGTCTTGCCTGTCGATGAATTCGTTTTTGTCGTCCACAAGGCGGTACATCGGGAACACTTTCTCAAGCTCCTTCTGATAGAAAAGGGTCTCGCGCTCGCCAATCTCCTTTCCAGGAAAGTTCACGACAATCCTGTTGGCGAAATCGTCGGGACGCTGGTAGGCGGCCCTGAGAAAGGCGAAATCCATATATGAAGTGTACATGCCGAAGACGCTTGAATCCTGGAAGATCCCCTTCACCTCGACATCCACCGTGTTGATTTCGTCGGAAACAGTTTCGAGCATGAAAGTCATCACGTCCCCCACTCCTATGTTCAGCATCTCGGCGATGGGCTTCGATATAAGGACTCCGTTCGTGCCCTTCATGTCGGAAAAACCGCCGGAGACGAACTTCATCTGCTCGAAAAGATTTCTCTCAAGCTCGAAGTCGCATCCCTTTATGGTCTGCTGCAGAGCCTGCGTCCCTTCAAAAAAGAAAGAGGAGTGCCGAGCGTCGAAATCTAAGCGGTATGAGACATCGGCCTCCGGGGGGAAGACAGAGCGGACCTTCTCGTAGGTGTCCATGAAATCGTGCATTTCAAGTCCCTCACCGAGAACGTCCTCCATGATGGCGAAGTTGCCGCCGTAGTAGATTCTCGCCTTCATGTTCATCGCGTCGATCATCCCCTTGCTCACGAATATGGCGGTCAAAGAAACCGCGACTCCGAACATGCAGACAAGGAAGAGAGAGCGGTACTGCGACTTCCTGAAAAAAAGCGAACGCACTGCCAACTTGAACTGGTACATCATTTTGCCCCCTGCATGGCCTGCACAGGCCGTATCTTCAACGCCGTCACGACAGGATAGACCCATGCCACCAGTCCTATGAAGACGGACAGCAAGAAAGACCAAAACAAATTTGAGAATTTCAGCTGGGTGACAAGTTTTTCGCCTCCGAAAAGCTGGACAAGGAAACTGTTCCCGATGGAAATCTCGGCCGCGCTGACACAGACGGAGAGGACAGAGCCGAGGACGCAGCCGAGGACGCCGGCCGTTATGGCCATCATGAGGGTCTCCGCCATGCACTCGACCGAGATGTATCTCTTGTTCGCCCCAATGGCGCGCATCGTACCTATCTCCCTTATCCTGTCAAGGACGTTTATGACGAGAGTGTTGTTTATGACGATGAATCCCGCGAACAGGATTATCATGATTCCGAAATTCAAAATTAGGCGCAGGATGAACAGGTAGAAAGCGGTGCTGCCGGCGGAGCTTCTCCATCCGACGGCCTCGACGTCCCACCCCTTCTCTTTGAAGGTCCTGTTGAGACGCTTTATTGTGGAATTCGTCTCTTTTGAATCATGAAGCTTGCAGACCAAAAAATTCCAGGAGGTGCTCTCGGAATAAGACTTCATTATCGCCTCCACCTCCTCGGAAGAGACGGACACGACATCCTCGACGACAGTCTCCGACAAGTCGCTCGCGTCCCCGAACATGTCGTCCAAATCGGCGAAATCGTCAAGGAATTCCTCTTTTTCGTCGGACAGTTGGACGGAATCGGACGAAGCCATGTCGGAGATGTCGAATAGGGAACGGACGGTCTCTGGATTCACGAGCACGATTTTTTCCATGACGGAATTCTCGACGGAATAATGGTAGATGCCGGTGACGGGAACGGCCCTCACGCGGGAAGACAGCCCCGCGTCGACCACGAATTCTATCTGGTCGCCGAGCGAGACTCCAAGTTTGTCGGCGTAGTCGCGCGTTATCATCGCCCCCTTCGCGCCGGAAGCCCACGCGCCGCCCTCCTCCATTATTATGGAAGACATCGACGAAAGATATTCGGAAGCCTGGACACCGAACACATACACGACATAGTTCCTGTCCTCCGTGTGGAGCACCGTGCGCCCCGAAAGCTGTGGAAGAGCCGCCGAAACTGAGCTGTCGGAAGAAACGCAGCCGAGCACGTCCTTGAACGGGAACAGAGTCGGATTCTTGGAAAGTTTTCCGGTGACAGGAGTCTCGTCCCCGAAAAGGCTCAGCGAGTTCTTGTTCTTCGGGCGAACAACGACGTCCCCGGTGAAACTGTTCCTGAAAGTCTCCTCGACACCGTTCTCCGTACTGTCGAACACGGCATTGGTGGCGACGAGAAGCATTATAGAAAAAGCGACAAAAAGGATTATAACGAAAGAACTTTTTTTCGATATGACATTTTTCCAAGCGAGATGCAACAACATAGTATTCAAGTTTATCAAAAAAGAAACCTGCTAGCAATGTTGGAGCGCCGCGCATAAACTACAATGAAAAGGGATATCACTTGAACACCTTGTGCCAAAGCCACGCGCATGCGCCGTAAAGGGTGCGGTGTCGAGTGTTGAGGATGAGGCCGTGGAGTTCAGCGAGTTTCTCCCGCTGGGTGCGAAGCTCATTCTGTGATTCAACGAGCGCTTGTTGGAGGGCGGAAATGTCTTCATCGATTTTGATGTAGTCAAAGGCAAGGAAAAGCGGGCGTGCATCATCACTGATTCCAGCATCTTTTGGAGAAATAGAAGGCTCATTGGATATGAATTCGATTACATTGTCATGTTTTATAACTTCGTTCGGAATTTTTATGCGTATCTCATGATTCTTTGATTCTGCCTTGAATGAGAAGATTTCCCAACCGTTTATGCGTATTTGGACTATTCGCTCGGAGTTGAATGTGTGACAAGAGAAACTTAGATACTTGTTGAAAAACATCTGTTCAAAATCTGGAGCGAAAAGATGAATCTTACAATTGTCGCAAGTCCATCGTCCGAAATCTTCAAGAGGATAAAATCCTTCGAGAAGAATACCTGATGTAGAAGGTTGTAGCATATTCGTTCCCGGTGTATAAGGGGCATTTGCGCGTCCTACAAAATTTTTCACACTTGATTTCAGCATGGCTCTTACATTCTTGTCATAAGCTGCGCATAAATCATAAAGAGTCAATCCATATTTTCTGGAAAACAAATCATCAAATAAAGATAACTGTTCTTGTGCTGCATTTTTTGTACACTGATTTTAAATGGTCAATAAAAGGAATATATACTTTCTGTCTGTTCTTTATCAGTTCTCTTGACCCTCGGTATTTCGCTTCAAAAGCAAAATAAAAATCGTCTTTTGCCATTTTTTCTCCTTTTGTTATATTTTTCTCACCCCACACAGTATGGGTCAATCTGGCTCACGCTCTCGTCCATGTCCAGCCATGCCCGGGCGACCGCCAAATCCAAGCCGTCATCTATGTCGATGGCGGTGCGCTTGTCGATTATGAAGCGGTATGGATTACGGCCGTGGAAATACGCCCACTCAATCATCTTTTTTCGTGGTGCCAACAGAATTCCGTCCGTTACGATGTACAGATTCGGAAGCTGCTGTGACGGAACATGCTTCAGCCCCAGCTCATAATTCACAGGTCCTTTCTCATCCCAAAGATACCGCTTTATCACCTCAAAAGAGACAAGCGAGTCAAAGCCATCGTTCAAGGCTTTCGGGTATTCTGCAATCGCCGCACGGTATGTCTTGGGGAACACAAGCGGGCTTGTGCAGGTCGCCCACAGGATATGCTCGCCCCCGACGCTCTCTGCCACATGGCGAACAACCTCACCAAAAGTCTTGGTCTTCTCGTCGCAGTATTCAGGGGCTCGCTTATGAGTGAGAGCACCGGCACTCTTCGCCATGGAGAGCATCATATCCGAGTCCGATGAAACCACTATCCGGCTTATTTCATCGACTTTCTTGAGCTGCTCGATTTTGTTCAGAAGCAGATTCGTTCCCGCAAAAGGGGCTACATTCTTGTTCTTGAGTCTGCGGCTTCCCTCGCGCACAGGAATGACGGCCGTTATGTCCATTTTTTCCATCATGCGGCCTCCTTTCCAAATCTGGAAGCGCATGAGGTAAAATTTACTATACTTTCGTACCCCCCCCCGTGCAATTTTCTATATGCAAACTCTGCAAAATCAAAGTCAATCTGATTATCAATGTCCGTCGCTTCGATTTCGTCTATGTTGAATATGAGAGGGCTGTAGCCGACCACATTTTTACACTCAATCATTTTTTCTTTACTAATTACACTGATTGCAAAATTCAAGGCAGAGATGTCTGGCAAATCTTGGCTGCGAGGCTGATGTCTCAAATCATAATTCAGAGGAAGATTATCTTTGAACAAAAATTCCTTTATTAGATGTGCAGAGTTCAGCGAGTCGTGGCGACAGGAATTCCTAAAATATGTCTCTACGGCATTGCAAATCGTTTCATCATGGATAAGAGGATTTGTCACATTTATATAGGCGATTATATCCGTGTCAATATTCTCTGCCATATTTTTATAAACATCGCTCATGGAGACTGTGTTAGATGCATATTTTTCGTCACGCCTCACCGCTTTACAGTCTAAATCTGCTGCGATTTTCAGCATTGCTTCATCGTTTGAGTTTACTACAACTTCATCGAATATACCGATTCGCTTTAATTGGTTGATTTTCAGTTCAAGCAGATTGCTTCCTGCGAAAGGTCGGATATTCTTATTTTCAACCCTTACCGAGCCAGATCGCACTGCGATGAGAGCCTTGATTTTTTGCTTCATTTTGGTTCTTCTCCTTCTAACTCCAATGAATAAAGTTCCACCTTTGATATTGACTCATTCTTCAAAAATATTTCCAGATCTTTTACTCTTTTATCCAAATTGAATTTTAAAATAATTTTACTATTTGATAGATCCGAAACAACATTTAGGCGTTCCTTTCCGCCAAGATAGTAGACGGAGAAAAATAAGTTTTTCAAATTTTTCCCCCTTATGGTTACTTCATATTTTCCCTCTGGAACTTTCCAATACGGACCAAATGAAAAACCTTCAGGATTTATGATTCTGCATCCATCTCTGTCAAACGCATTTGTGGAATAAATATTGTCATGAAAAACGAAAGATTTTTTACGAAGATTTTCTTTTTTTATATTTTGATTTGAAAGGATATAATTAAGGCGCTTGCTACTTACAATTTTTAGCAATTTTTTGTTCAAACCACGATTTTTAATATAGTAATCAAGATGTTTTGTATAAATTTCTATTTCTGTTGGATTTGTTAGTCTCCAAAAAATATAGTCAGGATTTCTAACTAATTGCCATGGAACAAAATATGCAAATGTAACGAAATTTATAAATTCAATCGGTGCTATATTTTCTCTTAAATCTGCAATGCCAGAGTTTGCCATGAATGAAAATGGGGATTCTCCATATGAACATGATGTTCGTCCAAGCAACATAGCATCAAAACTCATATTTGAATGAACGCTGGCGATTCTTTTACAGGATAGAATAAATTCAATTGTATTTTCTTCATCATTTCTAGAACGGAACCTGTATTCGTTTTCTGAATAAAAGCGCTCTATATCTATTTTTATTTCTCCGGGAGTAAAAAGACCATCAGAAGCTGTAACTGAATTTATTTCAGGTACGCATACTCCAAGTTGCTTTTCGATTTTAGCACTATCAATGTTGTCAAGAAAATTGAGTCCATAAGAAGTCAAAAAAAGGGAGAGGATTTCCTTTCGTGTGAAATAAGAATTTTTGTTATTCGAATTCTCAATCAAGAATTTTTTATAACGCTTCTCCAATTCTCCTTTTGAATATGCTTTTTCAAAATCAAAATATCCAGATTGAATATAAAGAGGGGGGCGAAAAGAAGTCTGCTCATTGAAAATAACTTTTATTCCTCGTTCCGCAGCGACGGTTCTCAAAGATTCTGTACAGTAGAAGCATAGAACAGCTGCAATTTTATCATTGTAGTCGCTTTCAATTTTATCAAATAATTCTCTGACAAGCACAATAAGTTTATTATTGTTGTTTTTTACGATATCAATCCAACATGCAAATTGACTTGGATAATCGGAAACTAAGTCATAATCAAATTCTGATGAAATGCTGTATTCTCCAGAAAAATTATAATCATCGTTCAAATTCACTGATAAGCCATTTTTTAGATAGTTCATATAGTTTTTGTCAGATAGAAACTTTTTTGATTCATCGAAATATCGCTGATGTGCAACTATTGGATAATTATTCTTTATGCACATCTCAAGATAAAAATGAAAAATGGAAAGAGAATTAAATTCATTTCCTTTCGATGCGTCCAAATCATAAATAAATGGAACTATAAGCATGTAAATCTCCTGTTACATTCCGACAATTCTAATGTTGCTGATAGCCATGCCTTTTACGCTGTTAATTACAAATTCAACATCATAAGCAATCTCATCTACAATATTAAACTCAACTCTATTTTCACCTGAAACCAACTTTTCGGAAAAAATTTCATTTTTTCCAGAATCACTAGTTATTCTAAAAAAAGCATCTTCTTGAAGATTAGAAATGGTAAACATAACCATATAGGATCCACTGAATAGGTTAATATACGGCCCATACATAATTCCATTTTCAGAAAGAATTATTTTCTCCGTTGTTTTCTTTGCATTTTGATTTACATGCATAAAAGACATAAAGATTGCAGAAACCTCTGCTATAGATGTTGAAGAGTAATTCTTACCAGATATATCATCCTCTACAATAAAAGTTTTCTTAATTTTTGCAGGATTACCGGCATATAAAGACGAAGGCTCAATTCTTGTATGGGGTATAACAACAGAGCCTGCAGCAACAACAGCGTTGTCACCAATTTCGCATGGCCCAAGAATAATACATCCACTTCCGAGCCAGACACCTTTCCCTATATGAATATCATTTTTAGTAGCAATAGCACTTTTTCTATCTTGTCCTGATTTTTTGATATCGTGCGAGCCTGTTAAAATCGCAACATTTTGCCCTGTAAAAGAATAATCCCCTATGAAAATATCGCCTGAATCAGTATTAAGAAGTGTGTTGCACAAATTAGTTCCATGTCCAAGATGTACTTTGTCCCATGTCCCCCAAATTTGAGCCTGATTTAATAACGCACATGACAAATCTTCTCTCCACTTGGCATCAGAGAGAAGATTATTTGAGAAGTTTTTGTATGATTGCTTATCTAGTCTTTGTGATAGTGAAGTAAGTTGTTTTTCATATTCAATTGCTTTTTCAAAAAGTTCCTTCAACCTTTCAGAAAAGATATTCTGACTATAAATAAGATTCAAAATATCGCCCTTTGTTTTTAAGGATTCTTCCTGAAAGAGATTTTTGATTTTAGATTTTATCCATCTTTTTAATTTTTGTTTAAAAGGAAAATACATATGACTCCTATTTACCGCACCACAGGCATAGCCTGTGGATTTCTTTGGTATAAAAAAAACAAGAAAACAACTAAAACTGTTATTAATTGGTCAGAGCTACCTTTTTATTGCTCTGTACACCCTCTTTGTGAATTTACGAATAAAACTTGGAGTTATTGCCTGTAGACACTTAAAAAACAGACTTTGCTTTATTCTTGTCTTAAAATTGCAAGGTTCAGCAGGCTCAGTTTTAACGGATTGCTCGTTAGAAGCTTTTACAAAACCTGCAATTAGATTCAAGCGCAAAGTTGGAGTCTCTTTGATGTATCGTGCATTTTTTGAAAACGGATAATCCATTTTTACAGCAGCATCTTCTGAATTAAAAATTCCGTTATCTAATATATTGTCAAAGAACACAATATTTTTTACAAAATCAGTAAAACAATAATCATTTCTAAAATTGATATTTTTTGACAATTCTTCGGCAATTATGTTGACTTGTTGTGGGAATTCAAATGAGACAATATCTATGCATTTTGAGACCCATGTAAGTGTCGAATATGAAGGTGTTGCGCCTAAAAACATTTTTCCAGCTCTGAAAGTCCGTAAATGTCGTTTAGTGTACAATTTTGGATAGTTATAATCACAATAGGTACCATAGGTTTCAAATTCTGAGAAAGAGTGATCGATTTTTGAAAAATCAGTTTTTTCTATAATTACTTCAAAAAAAGATTTTTCATTAGTTTTGATAGAATTTAACATCTCTTGGACAATAGATGTTTTAAAAAGCATATGTTCAGCAATAAACGATTCTGGCTCTTTTTTTTCAAGAGAAAACAAATTTCTTATTGTTGAAAAATATGGTTCAACAAATTCTGGTTTCATGTCAAAAAAAGGCTTTCCAGTCTTTTCATCAACCATATTGATTTCATTTAGAGGAATACTATCTGCGTCCCATGTCAAATAATATTCATCCTTGCAAACGAAAGAATAACTAAGCTTTAAGAACTGTTGCAAATACCACCCTGCAAGCTTTTCATCAACTCCATTTTTGAAAAGCAACTCCTTTATATGTGCAAAATTCAATTCTGGAAAAAGAGAATCCTCATCTATAAAGCTTATGTCTTGAAAATGATGTACCTTTTCCTTCAATCCTTTTTGAGATACGACTATTATTCGTTTGGGTTTGAGATTTCTTTTTATAAAAGTCAAATTGACCTTCAAGATATCCCAATCAGCGGCTTTTATAGCAATTACAACATCATAAACATTTCTTTGTTTTGAAAATTGTATATTTTTTTTCAATAAATCTATGACTTTCGAAAAGCGTGCGAATATTTTCTCTTCAGTTAGCTCCGATAATACTTGTGCCTGTTTTTCAAGAACTTTTGCCTTAAAAACAGAATCAGTCCGCAAATTCTCAATTACCTTGGATACGAATTCAGGTTCCTTTGAGTTTAAAAGAACCCCGCCTCCTCTCAAAGTATCGCTGATTGCGCTTGAATTGTAGGCTATGACAGGAATATTGAAATGCATTGCTTCGATAAGTGGCATTCCATAACCTTCATGCTCACTCATGCAAACAAAAAAATCAGCAGTTTTATAGTATGCCAATAAATCTGCAAACGGAATTTGGCGAGTCAAAACAACATCATCAACTGATAGCTCAGATATAAGATTTTCAAGGTAATCGATATATTTTTGACTTCCGTTTCCCGCTAATATCAATCTGGAATTTTGGTTAAATTTTTTTTTGTAGTATGAAAAAAACTTAATCAAGTCATCCTGCTTTTTATGAGGTGACAATCTACCGACAAACAGAAAATTTGTCTTTCCATCATTGTACTTTTTTAGAATATGAGAACTAGGTTCTTTCTTAAAGTCACTGGAAGAAATGAGTGGAGGTATAACAAAAATCTTGCTTTCGTCAAATCCAAGATTAACCAAATCGCTCTTGTTGAATTCTGAATCACAAATCGAATAATCAAAAAAAGAGAGGTTGTCTTTTAATTCCAGTAATCCATCATTGCAAGCTTCTGCTATAGGCTCATCAAAGTCAACCAGTAAATCAGGAGGCGTTATATTATGGTAAACAAGAACTTTAATCCCCTTGTATAAGCAAACCTCATTATTCAGAGGAGTCCCTATGCACAAGTGATACATGATTACATCTTCGTCAGATAAATTTCGTAGTATATCCAAAGGCTCTATATATTCATCTTTCTTGTCTATGAGCCGTGCTACGATATTGCTCTGAACATTTAACCTTTTTGTAAACTTGTAAAAATTCAAAGCAATATTGGCAACTGCATTTCCACTGTTATAGTAGTCTAAAACCTGTATAATCTTCATCTTCTCTTCTCATTTTGTTCAATCTAAAGACATAGTATTTTTTAATATAATAGATTCCAGTTGAATGTCAGAACGGCTGTCGTTTCGAATAAAAAATTCCAAATCTGAGGCATCTTCTTCTAAATGTAAATTTAATGTAATTGCAGTATCCGTAACATCTTTTGAAAAACTGTCATGGGCAACTCCGCTTTTATGGTACACATCAATGAAAGCGGATGTAAGATTGTCTCCTTTGATAGCTACACAGTAATCCCCTGCCGGAACATTCCAATATGGACCAAAAGAAAATCCTTGAGGATGAATAGTCCGTATGCCTTGAAAATCAGTTGAATTCGTAGAAAATAAATTATCTTGAAAAAATGTCAACTCTTTTTTTAAAAAAGCATCAACAGCAAAAATATTGAAGTCAGATTTATAAATTCTATCGCTTATTTTTGAGAGATAGTTTCGATACTGTACAGGAACTTCTTTTAAATCATCTTGAAAATCTTCAGGAATATATAAAAGAATCGAGTTTGAGTAGTCAGCAACTTTAGAAAGATATTTATAATCCCCCCAAAAATCAAGTGTCAGATTCTCATTTACGAATTCAACACCTCGATAAAATTTCTTTGTATCATATGCCGCCATATTTCTTGCTAAAATTCTATTTTTGTATATGTATATAATTGGTTCATCATAGGAGTTAGCTAGGATCTCAATTTTTTGCATCTCAGAAAAATTATTTTTTGTAGAAAAATACTTATAATCACCTAAAACTGTTTCTATTGATGTAAATGCAACCATAAAAAATATGATTGTTCGTTTTAATAAAAGATTGTCTGGAATAGATTTTAAAAAGAATGGAATTAAGCAAAACAAAAAAAGAACTGGTAAAACCAAATATCTTATTTCAAAAAACTGAGCTCCATATCTTGAATTTGTAAACGTATATACAAAAATATTTACAGTAATTATGAAAATAAAAACTAACGACTCATCATTCTTTCTCAAATTCTGTAAAAACACTTTTAGCAATATGAAAAGCAAAAATAATGCCATAAATAAACCAATTAAGTACCAAATTCCAGCTTTTCCTAAAATTCTTGTATCGCTAAATGGAGTTAATGCTACGAGCAGTTCAAAATATCCAAGCAGTATATTCTGTAAATTTGTAAAAAAATCACTGAGCGAAATCATTTTCATGTCAGAATCAATAACATTAAATCTTAACAAATGTGAATTACAAAATTTTCCAAATATACTGATAAAAATACAGGTTAATATATAAATATTTTTTTTTGAAAAAAAATTGTTTACTGTATTTTTATAAAAAATTTCAAATATTGAGTAAAACAGAATTGGAAGTAAAATTGAAACCAAAAGATAGTATCCACTTGAAATACTAGCTGTAAACAATCCAAAAAGAGAAAGTATACAAATAGATAATTCTTTTTTTGAAAACATTTTATTGGTATTGGATTTTAATCGCAAATACATATAAACTGGCAATATTCCGAATAGAACGCGTACACTATAATAGGACGGTGCAACCAATAAGACATTTATATAACTTAAATCGTTTGCATTATTAAAGGTGACAGGAACAAAAGGACATAAGATTAAATTCAAGACAATTAGGATATTTGATAGCTGCAACTTAGATAAGCTGAGTATTTTAAATATCACTAAAATGATACATATATCTACAACAAACGATATCAATCCATAAGAAACAAAAACATCAGGAACAATGTTTTTCAACAAAGCCGCAAATGGTACAACATAGTCAAAAAAAGGGCCTGATTGATCGCCGTAATTTTTTATAAATAAAGTTCCTTGCTTGAAAATTTCATTAGCCTTTATAAAACAACTAGCCGCATCGTATCCAAGATGGAATTTTACCTGTGTTGTATTTGCAAAAAATAGAAATATGATTTGCAAATACATTAAAAGAAATAAAATTTTATCTAAAAAAGAAGTTTTTTTGTAAAATAGCAAAGTACAATACATCATTTACCACCTATAAGTAATCATTTTATTTAACACAAATTGGATGCAGGAAACAACCACCAGTAAAACAAACTTTAACAGTTTCAAATCAATCGTATTTTTCAACAAGTGTATACCTAGAGTTGTAAGAAAAACTCCAAAAAGACAAATCAATCCATAGCTGACAAAACGAAATGCAATCTTGTTTCTTTTTTTAAAATTCAAAAAAGTATTAGTCGTAAATGTAAACAAAAAGCCAATGAAAGAACTGATGACGTTTGCAAATTCAGGTTTTTCTGAAAATAGCGATTTTGAAAGAGCTATGAAAATAAAGTAATCTATGAAAAAAGCAAAGCCTCCAAGAAAAGCATAGAGCATGAAATTCTTTAGTGTAGGAAATCGCATAAAAATAAGCTTGACCAAAGTTTTACCATAATCAATGATGAATGGTATCAACTTTCTCTTTGAATCTCCAAAAATACGCTTTGAAAATGTAATTGGGGTTTCACCTACATTTAATTTCTTGTCGGGCCTGTTAAGTTTAATTTTTAGAAGAACTTCCTCCAAAACATCATAATTCAAGCAAGAAAGTTCTACATTTTTCAAATCTTCTGTTTTGTACATTCGATAATCCGTAGACATATCTCTGACTTTAAAACCTAAAGCTGCTCGAAATGCAAAATTTAATATTGCTGACATTATCTGTGAGGACTTTGCGTCTTCAGTGTGCCCCCCTTCACAATATCTTGAACCAATCACGATATCCTTTTTCTGTTCAATAAACATCTTGTAAATATTTGGAATATATTTTGGATTATGAGAACCATCGGAATCAAGAATCAAGAATTTGTCAAAAGAAGCATATTTGATTCCAGTTCTAAAAGCACCACCAAAATATGGTTCTTCTTGATTTATATATCTGCATCCAAACTCTGCACACACTTCTGATGTATTGTCCAATGGTTCTTTTGTGTCCATAAAAAACTCCCTGAACCTCATTTCAATTTTGGTCTATGAGGATTTTCCTAAAAGGAAAATCCTCGCACTTTTCACACTCTCTTCCGCCACCAGTCCAGCACATCGCCAATGGTGTCGTTTATGTCCAACTCCGGTTTCCAGCCAGTTTCCTGGGTAATCTTTGTGATGTCGGCCTTGATTTTCGGCACATCGACGGGGCGGAGTTTTGCTTGGTCTATCCGCACTTCGATTGCGACTTTTGAACGGGCGACAATCCTGTCCAAAAGCGACTGAATCTGGACGGCGCGACCGCTCC
The DNA here is from genome assembly GCA_017934745.1 of Treponema sp. GTDB lineage: Bacteria > Spirochaetota > Spirochaetia > Treponematales > Treponemataceae > Treponema_D. The sequence continues at coordinate 74,375 of JAGBIY010000064.1, forward strand.
CCACATTGTAGGTTTCACCAGCCGTCCCTTTCTGGGCGAGAAGGGCGTAGGCACGGACGACATCGCGCACATCGGTGAAGTCACGGCTTGCGCTCAGGTTCCCCACGCTCATGACAGGCTTCCTTTTCCCGGCCTCAATCTCGGCGACCTGCTTGCAGAAATCGGACATGACGAAACCTTCGGCCTGCCCAGGTCCTATGTGGTTGAAAGCCCGGACTGAAATTATGTCAAGACCGTATGCCTTTGCGTAAATCGCACCCAGCATGTTCTGGCAGGCTTTTGTGGCAGCATAGATGTTTCCCGGCTTCAGGACTGTATTTTCGCCAATCTGGCCTTTTTCCGCACCGGATGCGCCGTACTCCTCTCCGCTTCCGACAAGAAGCACTCGTGCCTTGCAGTCCAGAGAACGAACAGTCTCAAGAAGGTTGAGCGTTCCCTTGATGTTGATGTCAACGGTCAACTCTGGATTTTTCCAGGAGAGGGCTACACTTGACTGGGCCGCGAGATGGAAAATACAGTCAGGACGGATTTTTTCGAGCAAAGACTTGATTTGCGCCCGGCTCATTATGTCAAGGTCAAAAATCATTGCGTCCGGATGAGAGAAATCCTGAGCAGCCAATTTTGTTCCGTAAACTTCATAGCCGAACTTGTTTTTGAGACAATCGATAAGATATCCGCCGACGAATCCCGCCGCACCAATGACCAAGGCTTTTTTCATGACTAGAGATTTTCCGCCTTTATTTCACGCTCGACGATGGCAAGGTCGTTCTTGACCATTCGAGTGACAAGCTCCTCAAATGAAATCTCCCGTTTCCAGCCGAGGACTTTCTCGGCTTTCGCAGGATTTCCGTACAAAAGCTCAACTTCGGCAGGACGGAAGAATTTCGGGTTTACTTTCACTACGACTTTGCCGGTCGCCTTGTCCTTTCCGATTTCGTCGAGACCGCTTCCGCTGAATTCGACATCGATTCCTGCTGCCTTGAAGGCTTTCTCCACGAATTCGCGGACAGGATGGGTTTCGTTCGAGGCGACGACATAATCGTCAGGAGTGTCCTGCTGCAGCATAAGCCACATTGCGCGGACATAATCCTGAGAATGACCCCAGTCACGCTTTGCATCCATGTTTCCAAGCTCAAGATGGTCCTGAAGCCCGAGTTTGATTCTTGCCACCGCGTTCGTAATTTTTCTTGTAACGAATTCAAGGCCACGTCTTTCGCTTTCATGGTTGAAGAGGATTCCTGAGCAGGTGAACAATTTGTAGCTTTCACGGTAATTTTTGGTAATCCAGTGGCCGTAGAGTTTTGCGACACCGTATGGACTTCTTGGATAGAAAGGTGTCGTCTCTTTCTGGGGAACTTCCTGAACAAGACCAAACATCTCGCTTGTGGAAGCCTGATAGAATCTTGCCTCAGGCTTTACCCTTCTGATTGCTTCAAGCATGTTCGTAACACCGAGCGCATCAATCTGCGCTGTTGCCAATGGCTGCTCCCAGCTCGTAGCGACGAATGATTGTGCCGCAAGATTGTAAACCTCGTCCGCCTGAGAAACTTCCATGGCATTGATGAGCGAGACAACATCTGTCATGTCTGCATAGATGAAATGTATTCTGTCCTTTATGTGCTCGACATTTCCATAACTGACGACGCTCTTCCTGCGCATGAGACCGTAGACTTCATATCCCTTTTCCAAGAGCAATTCTGCGAGGTAGCTTCCGTCCTGACCGTTGATTCCTGTGATAAGTGCAGATTTCATATTTTTCTCCATAAAAATTATTCCGATGAAAGTATCAGCTCCATTTGACCTTTGAATTCCGCTTCTCCGAAATTTTTCCCCAATATGAAACTGTCCCCCTTCTTGATTTTTGTCCCATTTATTTCTCCCTCTCCTTCCACTACAGTGCAGAGAAGGAAGTCTTGATTTTGAACGAAATCCAGTCTCCCTTTTACAGCCGCTTTCCAGACCGTAAATTTGTCGCATGAAACGAGCTGCGAAAATTCCTTGTCCACACTTTTCGCCTCGTTTCTAGGAGGCTCCTCTTCAATGAACGGCGACGCGATTACATCGATGCTCTGTTGAACATGGAGTTCCCGAGGTTTTCCGTTGGAAAGACGGTCGTAGTCATAGACTCTGTAGGTGATGTCGCTCGACTGCTGCGTCTCAAGAATCAAGGTCCCTCCCTTTATCGCGTGGACTGTCCCCGGCTTTATATAGAAGAAATCTCCTTTTTTTACGGGAATTTCCCTTATGAAATCCTTCCACAAGCCCTGCCGGATCATCTTCGCAGTTTCTTCCGGCGACTTTCCGTTGTGGCCTATTACAATCTTTGTCCCCGGCAATGCGTCGAGGATGTACCAACACTCGGTTTTGCCAAGTGAGCCGTTCTCGTTTTTTTTCGCATAGCCATCATCTGGATGAACCTGTATGCTCAAGTCGGACTTTGCGTCGATTATTTTTGTCAGAAGGGGGAAAGGATTGTTTTCCGTTTCAGCCTCTGACTTCCCGAAAAATTCAGGATGCTCTTTCCAGAACCAGCTCAGAGTTGATTTCCCGTTGCCAGAGTCTTTTATGAGACAGTCTCCGTTTTTGTGGGCGGAGATTACCCAAGCTTCTCCGCAGTTTTTCCCATTCGTGTCAAAGCCGTATTCAGAAAGTCGATTTCCACCCCAAATGGTTTCCTTGAGGATTTCTTGCAGGAATATGATTCTTGAATTGCCATTCATTTTTCGCCTCCTTCAAGAATCTCCAAAACTTTTTGAGAGCAGTCTTTCCAGCTCAAAAGGCGAATTTTGTCTGACTTCGGATGCGAGTTGTTCTTGTAGAGTTCAAGCCACTCCTCGATTTTTGCAGAAAGGTCTTCCGCTTCTGTTCCTGAAAAATAGAAAGCATTGTCGTCGGCAATTTCTCTGAACACCGGAATGTCCCGCAAAATAAGGGGCTTTTTGAAATAGGCGCCTTCCGCAACCGCCAGCCCGAATCCCTCTGCAATGGACGCAAAAAGAACGACGTCGCACTTTTCATAGAGGGTGGAGAGTTCGTCATCGCTGATTCCATTCGAATACCAAATCAGCTCCCTTGAAAAATGCGGATTTTCTTCTATTAATTTGAATGTTTTTTCACTTAGCCAACCTCGGCGGCCTACAATCCACAAGCTTACCGGAAGCCCCTTTCCCCAGAGAATATTGAAAGCTTTTACCACCTGTGTGTACATTTTTCGAGGCTCAACGGTGCTGACCATGAGAAAATTGATTTCTGATTTTTCGAATCCGAAACTATTTGCCGAACTTTTTGATTCAATCTTTTTCAACGAAGAAAAATCGCTTCCGAGCAACGAATAGGAAATCTTGAGATTTGGATTCCGCTTTACTTTTGGATTTTCAGCAAGGAATGCCTTTAGTTCATCGGCGGTCGATTTGCTGTTGCAGATGATTTCGGAGAAAAACAAAATCTTTGAAAGGAATTTCTTGAAATCCTTGACATAACCTTGGTCGCAAAAATTTGAATGTGTCAGAGGTATCAAATCATGAAAGAAAGAGACGACTTTCACGCCGTTTTTCATGAGATGGAGAAACAAGTCGAAGTTTGTGCGTACCTCATTGATAGGCTGGTCAAGAACAAAAAATATGTCTCCCCTGCAAAAGTCGATTTCCTCACCACCATCGCAAGAAAAATACCAAGTGCCTTTGAAATAAACGTTCTTAACTTCGTACGCAGTCGTCAAGTCAAGAAGATTCTTTGAAATATTTTTAGAGACTCTTTGAATGCCAGTTCCCTTGTCATTAAAGAAAACGTCAGAAAGGTCAATATAGATTCTCTTTTTTCTGCCAGAACTTTCACCCACAAGATTTCCACTGGAAATTCTGCCGTCAATCGCTTTCTTGACTAATCTTCTTTCATTCTTACACCGCAGCCTGTGCAGAACGGGATGATAAATTCTTCCAAGAACAGGTTCGATATTAAGCATGAGCAACCTCCGAAAGGATGTCTTTCAACCTGTCCTCAAAAATTTTTCCCGTAAAGAAACGGCTTCTCTCCATGCTTGCTTGACGGATTTTCTCTGCTTCATCAGGATTCTTTATGAGCCATTCTGTTTTTTCTACAAGTTCATCAAGTGAATCCCATCTGAATCCTGTACCATCGGTGACAATCTCTTTTTGGCCACCCTTGTTTATTACTACAGGAACGCACCCCGCACTCATAGCTTCCACGGTCGTGATTCCAAAGTGCTCAAAATTTTCTGGATTTTTTTCGTTCAATCCCATTGCATGAATAAAAATCGCAGATTCAGAGTAGAGCCGTTCAAGTTCACTTCTTGTTGGGTCAAAATGAAATTCAACATTGGGAAAATCATTTTTAATTTCAGTGATAAATTCTTCATCCTCCCCAATTACAGAACCTGCCAATATCATTCTTGCATTCTGTTTTAAAAAAGCTGATTCACTGAGAGCCCATAGAACTAAATCAATTTTCTTCGGTCTGCAAATCCTTGAGCAAAGTAAAATTTGATTATTTTTTTTTCCAATGGAAGAATTTACACCTTTTACTGGTGGGTACAAGACTTTTATTTTAGAGTCAACTGTCCCCCATCGATTTTTTAAATGCTCTGCGGTAAAAAACGAGTTTGGAAGATATAAGTCATAAGAATTTGCGTATTCAAAATCCCTTTTTTGCGACTTTTTTCTGAACCAGAAAAGTCTTTTGTTTATTCCAGATTCTGAGCATCGTACACGAGGAAAATGCACGATGCAAATATTCTTTTTCCCAAGACCAGAAACTACATTAAAAGAGCAATTTATGAACAAATCAGAACCCTTTGAGAAATCCCTGATTTTCTTGAACCGATAATTCGCGTATATTTCCCTTTTTATTATTCTGAAAATTTTTTCAAGTCTGTTTTTTGAACTGTGCTCATCGATTTTTTCAAAATCAAAATAAGAAACAGAAAAGTTTGCATTTTTTATATTCAGACCATAAGCCGAGTTTTGCATTTCAATGAGTTGGGAAGCGGAAAGAATATTTCGGTTGGCAAGATGCTCTGTTATGACTTTTACATTTGCATTTGGATAATATTTCTGGATAAATGAAATCAAACTTGCTGTATAGGCTTCTGCTCCGCCATATTTATAAGCCAATGTTTCCATATAAACCGAAATAGTCATAAAAAACAACTTTCTCCAACTGGAAGAAAACTCCTTTTTCCCCCTAAAATTTGCTATAAAAAATATTCTAATATTATTTTATTTTTGATTCAATATATGTATAACGAACTGATCAAAAAATTCTCCACGCTTTCGGCAGGCGTAATCTGAATCGGGGGCATAGTCATAAAATAGGAGCTGACTTGGTAGGCAATCATGATGTCTGCTGAAAATTTTATTTTGTGGGGAAATCTTATGTTTGAGAAACTTTTTTGCCGCAACAAGACTCTGATAGAGTTTTTGAGTGAGAATCTTGGATTGCAGAAGAATTGCACGCTGTCGCGGCTTATTTTTTATCTTCGGAAATTCGAGGAGTCCGACATGAAAATCAGAAAAATCACGCCGAAATGGATAGAGGAATTCCAATTCTTTCTATTATATAACGCAAATTTGTCGAAGGGCAGCGCGAGCTTGTACTCTTCGGCTTTGAGAAAGTATCTGCACCTTGCCGTCAGGGACAGCATCATTTCAAAGAGTCCCGCGGATTTTGTGAAGAATATTCCCATGCCGGAATCGAAGAAACTTCCGCTGAGCCTGGCAGAGATAAAGAGGCTTTCAAGAATCAAGATTCCGGGAAAACTTGGGGGAGAAGTGAAGAAGGCGTTCTTGTTCTCATGTTGCACCGGTCTGAGAATCTCCGACCTTCGGGAATTGACCTGGAGCATGATTCATGCGGAAGGAGACAAATCGCTTTGGGTCAGGAAAATCCAGAAAAAGACCGGGCGCGCCGTGGCGATTCCTCTGAGCGAAAGCGCGGTCAGGATTTTGAAGTCCATAAAGATTGACTTTGTTGAAGCCGGTGCTCGCCTTCATGAGAGCCTGAGCGGCTCTGACGGCTGCTATGTATTCCCCCTTTTGGCGTCGACAAAGACGAACACCGACCAGTATCTTAAAAAATGGGGAGAAAAGGCCGGGATTCAGCACGTCTCGTGGCACACCGCAAGGCACACGATGGCGACTCTCGCGCTTGAAAACGGAGCGGAACTCAAAACTGTGAGCGAGCTATTGGGGCATTCCCAAATATCGACCACCCTCCGCTACGCAAAGTCCACGGACAAACTGAAAAAAGCGGCCGTCAACTCCATTCCTGCCTTGCCGATAGACTCCGGCGAATAAAAATTCTCATCAAGCTTTTTTAGGAAAATAGAAAATTTCCTGAGGTTGCGTTTCAGATTATTGGGATTGCCGTACATCTGAAAAAATGTGAAAACGCACCGTCCAAAATTGAACTTTGCTCGTTCGATTTTCTTTGACGGTGCTCCTCAATTCATTCAAGCCTAGTCGGCGTTTTCACTTTAGCCCACCGGCGCGAACCACACTCCGCTTCCGGTGATTCTGCAGAGCTTTTTCCATGTGAGGCTTCCAAAAGCAAATAAATCAATACTAAAAGCATCATGAGCAAGCATACAAACTGCTGCGGCATACCTGCGCAGAGCGCGTGGACAACTATGCCACGGTTCGTGGACAGACATGCAAAGGAGCGTGGATAGTCAGGATACCACATGCCGCTGAAGAAAAATAGCAAATTTTAGGGGGAAAGGTGCTGTGTGAATTGTTCGCACCTTTTGATGTCTGACAATGAATCCGCTGAAAATAAAAATCTATCTATCTTGTCATAAAGATTGTTATGTTCCGAATCATCCTTTGATTTTTCCCATACAGGTTGGTTCTGCAATATCGGAAAAACGGCTTCCAATTGCGCTGCACGACGACGAAGGCGACAACATCTCATCAAAAAACAAAATGTACTGCGAGCTTACAGCGCAATACTGGGCATGGAAAAACGACACTGATGCCGACTGCTACGGATTCTGGCATTATCGGCGGTACATGAATTTTTCGGACAAGGAACTACCGCACAATCCATTCGAGGATGTTGAGCTTGATTATCTTGATGATGATTCTCTTAAATTGCTGAACTTGGACGAAAGCGTCATGTCAGAGAAAATCAGCCAATATGATGTGATTGCCACGACACCTGTGAACCTAAAAAAACTCAACAAAAACTTGAAGTCAAACCGGCATCAATACGAATCTACTCCGTATCAATATAAAGAAGATTTGGACGTGATGCTGGAAATAATCAAAGAGAAGTATCCAGATTACTACGACATTGCAAACTGGTATCTGGACAAATCTCCGGTCGGCTATTACTGCAACATGTTCATCATGAAGAAGGAGCTTTTCCGCGAGTACAGTGAATGGCTTTTTACGATTCTCTTTGAGCATGAAAAACGCCGGGATTACACGAACTACGATGTGACAGGGTACCGTGTGAGCGGATACCTCGGCGAGAGACTTTTCGCAATCTGGTATCTTCACTTGCAAAAAACTGGAAACTACAAGACCTGCGAATTGCAGCGAACGCTTTTCAAGAATGTGGAAAGAGCCGTAGATGTAAAGCCTGCGTTCCAGAGCAACAACGTGGCGATTGCCCTTGCGGTCAACGATTATTTTGTTCCATATCTTTCGGTGACTCTTGCGTCCATTGTTGAGAATTCGTCTTCCAAGAGAAACTATGACATTCTGATTCTGACGACAGACATCTCTCAGGAAAAAAAATTCACATTACAGAATCTTGTTTCTTCTCACAATAATTTCTCGCTCAGATTCGTGAATCCAGCAAAAAAAGTAGCGCATTTTTCACCGCACCTTCACGGGCACTTCGGGCATATCGAAACCTACTACAGGCTCATCCTTCCCGATTTGCTCCCAAATTACAACAAACTTTTGTACCTAGACTCAGATATGGTTGTGAACGCGGATGTTTCTGACCTTTTTGATGAAGATGTAAATGGATTTTTGCTTGAGGCCTGTCATGATGCCGACACGGCAGGGCTTTACAATGGATGGCAGCCGGATCGGAAAAAATACAGCGATGAAGTCCTGAAGCTCAAAGAACCATACCAGTATTTTCAGGCAGGAACGATTCTCTTCAATCTTGAAGAATTCAGAAAGACATATTCTATAGAAGAAATGCTCGATTTCGCCTCAAAGGAAAAATGGCTTCTGCAAGATCAGGATGTGCTGAACAAGCTCTGCGAAGGACGCGTCAAGTATGTGGACATGGCATGGAATGTCATGTGCGATTACAACGGCGTCCGAATAAAGGAAATCATCGCGCTCGCTCCCCAGTGGCTCAACAAAATGTACATGGATTCCCGCAAGAATCCAAAAATCATTCACTATGCAGGCCCGCAGAAGCCGTGGTTGGAGCCAGAAATGGATTTCGCCCAGGAGTTTTGGCAGGTGGCGAAGAACACGCCGTTTTATGAGGTAATGCTTTACAGGATGAGTTGCTGTGCAGCAGCAACAACTTATAGCAAAAAAATTAATGAAATTGGCAGAAACCTAAAATCAAGAAAATACCTTCTAAAATGGATTATAGGAGAAGGTAGGTTTGGAAAAATTGTGCGGAAGATTTGGGGAAAATTTAGAAGGAAGTAAAATGTTTGTATGGCAGTTATTTATTTTTTGAGGAGAAAATGCCCATGCCAAAATACTATCTTTGCGGTGCGGAATTAACCGCAGAAAATGAATCTGAAGAACATATCATTATCAATGCAATTGGCGGGCGATATAAGTCAAAAAAATTGCTTTGCAAAAAGTGTAACAATGGAAGTGGCTCTGATTATGATGCGGTTCTTGCAAAGCAATATCATTTTTTTACAAATATGCTTGAGCTGAGTCTGGAGCGAGGAAAACCTCCTGCATTAAAAATGGAGAGTGAATCGGGCGAAAGTTACACAATAAAAAATGGGACCACACCAGAATTGAGTCACCCAATTGTGAAAACTGAAAAAATTGATGAACATTCAAGTCATATATCAATAATAGCCCGTTCGAAAGAAGAATTGGAACAAAAACTGAAGGATTTTCAGAAGTAAGGTGGAAATCCGCCGTCTGAGGCAGAAATACATGCAATATGCGAGGAGTTTGCGGATGAATATTTGCCCAAAAAAGCAACTTTTATGGAATAAAATAAAGCTGTAGCAGGATATCATATACCGAAGTCTTGTAGGTACAGCATACACCGTTCTTTGACATTTCTATTTTGGGTTCATGTGTTCCTTCTGCATTATAGCTTTACGATTATTATACTTTAGAGTATAATAATCGTAAGTGTATAATCAACAAACAGGAGAACGTATGTTTTTTGGAAGGGAAAGAGAGCTTTCAATTATGGAAGAAGCCTATGCTTCAAATTCATTTGAATTTCTTGTTCTCTATGGACGCCGGAGAATCGGAAAAACATCACTTTTGAAGGAATTCGCAAAGAGGCACAGGATACTCATGTATTCTGCGCAGGAAAAAAACGACTCCTTGAATCTTGCGGATTTTTCAAAAGCTGTCCAGCAATTCTTTGAGGGACGGAGTTTTGGAGTTTTTTCTGATTGGGAAGCAGCTTTTTCCTACATAACGGGAAAAATAACCGGAGAAGAAAAACTTGTGCTCGTTATCGATGAGTTTCCTTTCATTGCAGCTGAAAACCCTTCTATAAAAAGCATACTGCAGCACACAATCGACCACGCTTGGAGCGAAAAAAACATTTTTCTTGTTTTGTGCGGCTCCAGCGTGAGTTTCATGGAAGACGAGATTCTTGCCCATAAAAGTCCTTTGTATGGAAGGTCAACCTGCCACATCGAGCTTAAAGCGTTTGACTATTTTGAAAGCGCGGCTTTTTTCCCGAATTATTCCCACATCGACAAGCTGATGGCTTATGGAATACTTGGTGGAGTTCCATGTTATCTGGCTGCCTTTGATAAAGAAAAATCCGTGAGACAGAATGTCGCTTCAAAAATCTTAAAGGAAGGCTCCTTTCTGAAAGACGAACCTTCTTTCCTTCTCCGTCAGGAATTGAGGGAGCCTGCGGTATACAACAGCATTCTTGAGGCAATAGCGGCCGGAGCCACTAGGGTCAATGACATCTCCTCAAAAATTCATGAGGATGTTCAAAAATGTTCCAAGTATCTTTCCACCTTGCAGACAATCCGTCTCGTGAAGAAATGCCTTCCTTGCGGTGAAAAAGAATCTTCAAGGCGTACCCTTTACAAGATTTCCGACAGCTACTTTTTGTTCTGGTATCACTTCCTTTTTGAGCGAAAAAGTTATTTTGAGCTTGTCGGGGAGGAGAATGCCGCAGATGAAATTTTCAGGAGCGAAAACATCAACATGCATCTAGGCCGCGTGTTCGAGGAAATCTGCCTTGAATACATGGTTCGCCTTGCAAAGACAGGCCGGCTGCCGTTCGTTCCAGAAAAATACGGCAAATGGTGGGGAAACAATCCTTCTCGGAAAATGCAGGATGACATCGACATTCTTTTGCTCGACAGAACTGGCGAAAAAGTGATTATCGGCGAGTGCAAATTCCGAAACGAGCAGTTTGACAAAGCCGAATTCGAGACAATGCTTTCAAGACGCGCTATTTTCCCTTTCGCAAAGGAGACTGCCTTTTTTGCCTTCAGCAAGAGCGGATTTTCAGACTGGGTGCATGAGAACGCGGCAGCTGCCTCCGTGACGCTCGTCGAGATTTCTGACCTGTTCCAAATCTGAACGGAATCAGTATTTCGATATTTTAAAGAAAATTCCTGAAACTCCAAAAATAGAAATGCCGCATTGCCTTGCGATGTGTAAGCCAAAGAACAGAATGAATTTGGTTATTATCCGTTTTTGGAGGAAATATGTTCATTAAGACACCACTGAAGTGTATTATACACGCTTCATACAGGAAAACTGACAGTGCAGAAAACTGGAAATGGAACGATATAAAATGCCAGGCGACATCTGCTCAGTGTGGCATCTTATTTTATAAGACGAATCGTCTAAAAGAAACTGCATCATGCCTGACAGAACGATAAAAATGATGAAGTATATTGTTACCGTCTTTATCATTATTCTAATAGTCTCATGCTGTAAAGAGGAAACTCAACCTGATTCTGTTCCGTGGTATAAGACTTATCACTCACTTGCGCATAGCGGGGGTGGGTATAACAACATGGTTTATACAAACTCCATTGAATCATGGAACAATGCCTACGCACATGGAACTCGTATTTTCGATGCCGATTTAAATTTTACTTCGGACAATGTTCTCGTACTTCGCCATGAGTGGAGCGATGACCTTGGACAGGAAAATTGCGGCAATGGAATTATTCCTGACTACGCAACTTTCATTAGCAGTCCTATTTTTCCAAATATAGAAGATTGCAGTCTCACACCGATGGACTGTCAGATGATGCTTCGCTTTCTTGATGAGCATGATGATGCATACGCTGCTTGTGATTCAAAGAATGATACTTACAGCACATATTTTGCACTTGCCGAATGCGCAAAAAAAATCGGTTTGGAACGAGTCCTCGATAGAATAATTGTGTCGTTCTATTGGAAGGAAGACAAAGTTGCGGCACTCAGAGCATATGATTTTAAACATTTCGCGTTCCGCTATTACAACAACAATTTCAACAATTTCAACGAAGTCAAGGACTTATGCAAGGAACTTGATGTTAGTGTGTGTATGGTATGGCGCACATTTATCCGTGATGACAATGAATGGCAAGTTCTTGCGGAAAACGGAATTACAGTCTGGGCTGCAGTGATTGATGACAAAAGTGAGTGGGAATATCTCAAATCAATTGGAGTTTCGGGGTGCGTCACGAACTTTCTTTATGAGGAGGATTTGCAGTGATAATTGGCTATACGACTGGTGTGTTCGATATGTTCCATATCGGACATCTCAATATATTGCGACTGGCAAAGGAACAATGTGATTTTCTTATCGTTGGAGTAAGTACAGACGAGCTTGTACAGGAATACAAGCATAAATCACCCATCATTCCTTTTGGAGAACGAATTGAGATTGTAAAGTCAATTCGATTTGTTGATAAAGTAATAGCGCAGGAAACACTCGATAAGAAACTAGCATGGGAAAAACTGCATTTCAATGTGTTGTTTCATGGTTCTGACTGGAAAGAAAGTGCACTTTACAAAAAAACAGAAAAAGATTTAAAAGAAGTCGGTGCTCGTATCGTGTGGATTCCCCATACACAAGGAATTTCAAGCACAATGCTGGCGGAGAAATTACAATCAGAGGACAATATATGAAAAATTACATGGCAATTGCAAAAAGGGCATACCGTCATATTTTAATGATTTCAGAATTGCAGGAGAAACTTTCGGCTCAGGATAGAAAAATACAAGAATTGACAGAATCACTTGCAAAAATGAAAGACTGCATTGAAAGCATGAAAGACGGCATTAAAAGTGAACTCGAACATCTGAATTCAGATATGCACGATAATCGAAACATTCTGAGCCAGAAAATTGACGAGAAGTCTAGTGTTATTCTTGGTGAGTTTGCTTTATTAGAAAAACAGTCTGAAATCCGTTTTTGGCAAAACTACAAAAAATCTGATGAAAATGAGTTTGAAGCCAGACAACGATTTTTCAATTCTCTTCCAAAAGCAACGGGCGGTCTAAGACTCTTGCAGCAGGGAAATGCGTACTTATTGAAAAAACTTTCGGAAATTTGCGACAAAAACGGTTTTACATACTGGCTGCAAAGCGGAACATTGTTAGGGGCTGTACGGCATAAAGGCTTCGTACCGTGGGATGACGATACTGACTGTGCGATGTTTCGAGCGGACATTGAAAAGCTCCGCTACTTGCTGAAAGATAATCCTGATTTTCAAGTGACACTCATATACGACTGGTGGGCAAAAAGTCGTCAGATTCGATTTCGCCCGCGAGACATTTCTATTCCATGTTTTGTTGATATTTATATCTATGACTGGTGTGAAAACAATTCAGATGAATACTGGATTAATCAAAAATGCAAGCGTGAAGAAATTATACGCACTATTGAAAACGACACGTCTAAAGAAGTTTCTTTCTGGCGAGAGCATCCTTATCTTGACGATAAAAGTGAGCAAGCACCATATATTGAATCCATGTTCCAAAAATTTATAGGTCTCAATGAAAGAAATGAGTTCGATAATAAACAAAACATATCGCAAAAAGCTGTCTGCTGGGGTTTAGATAACTTTTCCGTAAATTGGAAACGACTTTTTGACAAAGATTTTCTTTTTCCTACAGTCTTGCTGGAATACGAAGGTGAAAAATACTCTGCCCCTAAAGAATTTTTGGCATATGTAAATAGACAGTATGGCAACATTTGGGAACTTCCGCATGATTTGATTTCACATTTTCATCATGTTTCACACGAGGAACTTGAAACTGAATCAATGAAACAAAAAATATCAAGCTTTATTTCAGGAGAAAATCTATGACCCCAACACTTTTGGTCCTCGCCGCTGGCATGGGAAGCCGCTACGGCGGAGTCAAGCAGATTGACTCGGTTGGAAAAAACGGAGAGTGCCTTCTGGACTTTTCCGCGTTCGACGCCAAGCGGAGCGGATTCGGAAAAGTCGTCTTCATCATCAGAAAAGACATCGAAAAAGACTTCCGGGAGCGGCTGTTTGACAGGGTGGCGCGGAACATGGACGCAGAATACGTGTTCCAGACGCCGGACGCGCTCCTTGCGGCGGAAGAGCGGAAAATTGCGCAGAAAGCGAACCGCGCAAAGCCGTGGGGAACCGTCCACGCGGTTTTGTGCGCGAAGGAGAGAATCAACGAGCCTTTCGCAGTCATCAACGCGGACGACTATTACGGGAAGAGCGCCTTCGAGACTCTCGGAAAGTATCTTTCTTCTATAAACAACGACTGCACGGAGCACGCAATGGTCGGCTACATACTCGAGAAGACCATGAGCAGGAACGGCTCTGTGAGCCGCGGAGTGTGCGAGGCGGAAGGAGGATTCCTGAAGTCAATCACGGAGAACACAAAAATCTACTACACCGGCGAGAATTTCAGCGGCAACGAAATAGAATCTGATTTGAACGGAAAAATCATCAGGATGACCGGGAAAGAGACCGTGAGCATGAACCTTTTCGGATTCTCTCCAAAAGCGTTCGAGAGTTTCGAGGAATACTGGGCTGATTTCAAAAAGACTTCGCTCTCCCTCCCAAAAGCGGAGGCGCTTCTTCCGGTCGCCGCAAGCGAGATGATTGGGAAGGGAGAAGGCAGAATCAAGGTCTTCACTTCCGAAGAAAGCTGGTTCGGAATGACATACCCGGAGGACAAGCAGGTCGTGAAGGCCGAAATTGCAAAGAAAATCGAATCTGGCTATTATCCAGAAAAACTGTGGGAGAAATAAAATGAAACAACATTACGACTATCTTTTCGTCGGCGCGGGACTTTTCTCGGCGACGATGGCGAACGAAGCGAAGAAGAAGGGAAAAAGCTGCCTCATAATAGAAAAACGAGACCACATCGCGGGGAACATCTACACGGAAAACGTAGAGGGAATCAACGTCCACAAGTACGGCGCGCACATCTTCCACACGGACTCGAAGAAAATCTGGGACTATGTGAACGAGTTCGCGGAGTTCAACCGCTACACGAACTGCCCGGTCGCGAACTGGAGAAATCAACTGTACAACCTGCCGTTCAACATGAACACGTTCAACAAAATCTGGCCGGACGTGGTGACACCGGAACAGGCGAAAAAAAGAATCGAAGAGCAGGCTTCGGTCATGCAGGGAAAAACACCGCAGAACCTTGAGGAGCAGGCGATTTCCCTCGTCGGCCGGGACATCTACGAACGGCTCATCAAGGGCTACACGGAAAAGCAGTGGGGGCGGCCATGCGCTGAACTTCCGGCGAGCATCATAAAGAGGCTTCCGGTCAGGCTCACGTTCGACAACAACTACTTCAACGACCGCTATCAGGGAATCCCGATTGGAGGCTACACGCAGATTGTCGAGAAGATGCTTTTTGGCTGCGACATCTTTTTGGACACGGACTTCTTCGACGACAGGGAAAAGTGGCTTTCCATCGCGGACAAAGTCGTCTACACGGGAACAATCGACCGCTTCTTCGACTATTCACAAGGGGAGCTTGAATACCGCTCTCTAAGGTTCGAAACGGAGACGCTCGAATGCGAAAACTTCCAGGGAAACGCCGTCATCAACTACACCGAGGCGGAGATTCCATACACGAGAATCATCGAGCACAAGCACTTTGAATTCGGAAAACAGCCGAAGACGATAATCACGAGGGAATACCCGGCTACATGGAAGAAAGGCGACGAGCCGTACTATGCCGTTAACGACGAAAAAAACACGGCTCTCTACGCGAAATACAAGGCTCTTGCAGAAAAACAGGACAAGGTGGTCTTCGGAGGCAGGCTCGGAATGTACCGCTACTTCGACATGGACGACACGGTCGCCGCCGCCTTGGAGCTGGCGGAGAAAATCATGTAGATTTTTTAGGAAATGCAATTCCTTGAAACAGAAAAGTTTCAGGGGATTGCCCTACTCCATATTCCCATAGTTTTTGTCACCTCGTCTTCATCCATTCAAGATAAACCTTGTGGACATCTTTCGGAGTGCCTTCCATCTCTATGTGCCCATCCTTTATCCAGATGGAGCGGTCGCAGATTTTTTCTATCTGACTGAGAGAATGGGAAACAATGACGATGGTGCAGCCGCCCTCCTTTATCTCCACGAGTTTCTTGAAGCACTTGTCCTGGAAGGCCTGGTCGCCGACGGCGAGAATCTCGTCGATGAAAAGAACCTCTGCCTCCACGTTTATCGCCACGGAAAAGGCCAACCTCATGTACATTCCAGATGAATAGGTGCGGACAGGATTGTCTATGAACTGCTCAAGCTCAGAGAATTTGATTATCTCGTCAACCTTAGCGTCTATTTCCTTCTTCGTGAGGCCGAAAATCGACGCGTTTATGTAGATGTTCTCCCTGCCGCTCATGTCGGGGTGGAAGCCCGCCCCAAGTTCGATGAGGGCGGAGACCTTTCCATTGACCTCGACAGTGCCGGACGACGGATACATGATTTTCGTCAAGAGTTTGAGCGTGGTGCTCTTTCCGCAGCCGTTGTTTCCTATGAGCCCCACGGCCTCCCCCTTCTTTATGGAAAAGCTTATGCCGTCAAGGACGACCCGGTTCTCATATTTGTTTCGCCCCCAAAAAAGGATCTTGTCCTTTAGGGACTTTCCTTTGTCGTGGTAGACCTTGAATTTCTTCACCAGATTTTTGACTTCAATAGAATTCTGTCCATCCATAACCTACAACTCCTCCGCGAAGCCCTTCTGGAGCCTGGAAAAAATGAACTCGCCAAGAACGAGGACCACCAAGCCAGAGCATACTGCAAGTCCAAGAGTCGAAAGCTCGGGGACTGTCTTGTAGTAGAGAATCGACCTATAGCACTCGATTACAGAAGCCATCGGATTCATGTTGAAGATGACTTTGTACTCTTCCGGGATTCGGGAGGAAGAATACATTACGGGAGTCAGGAACTGAAAAAGAAGAGCAAGTATGCCCAGTATGTGCTCCAAATCCCTGATGTAGACTGTCAATGCAGAAAAGAGCAAGGTAACTCCAAGACAAAGGAGAAATTCAACCGCAAAAACCACAGGCAAATAAAGGAGCGCCACGGGATTCACGCCGAAACCGGAAAAAACAAGCACTGCGAAGACGACGATGAAGCTGTAGAGCATATTCACGAACGCGCTGACGACGAACGAAATAGGAAGGACCTCGCGCGGAAAGTAGATTTTAGTGACCATAGCCCCGGAAGCGACAATGCTGTTGCATCCTGCAGCAAGGCAAGAGCTGAAAAACATCCACGGCACGAGAGCCACGAAGAGGAAAATATAGTATTTTTCGACCTCGGAATTCAAAATGACCGAAAAAAGCAGGGTGTAGACTCCGAGTTGCAAAAGCGGATTCAAAAATGTCCACAAAAAGCCAAGAACAGACCCCTTGTAGCGTCCACGTATTTCCCTGTGCACCAAGCCGGCAATCATCTGCCGGTATTTAAATAAATTCTTGAAAAGGCTCATAAGATAGTTATTGTATCCCAAGGAAAAACCTATATCAACAAGTGAATACAAGGAATATAAAAAAATGTTATAATGAAAAAAAACAAAACCGGGGGAGCGCGGCGAAAAGCTATGACAAAAACAATAACTTTCAGCATTGCCGCTTACAATGCAGAAAAAACTTTGGGAAAATGCCTTGACAGCTTTCTATCACTCAAAAACAAAGCAGCTGTCGAAGTCCTCATAATCGACGACGGCTCGACAGACTCGACAGCGGCCATGGCGGAGCGATACGAAAAAGACAATCCAGAACTGTTCAAGCTCATAAAAAAGGAGAACGGAGGCCACGGCTCAACAATCAACACAGGAATGCAGAAGGCAAGAGGAAAATACTTCAGACCCATAGACAGCGATGACTGGGTCTCGCCATCGACCGACAAAATAATCGAAGAAATCGGAGGCAAGGATTTTGACTCAATCGTATGTGATTTTCTGATAAACCATCTGAAAGACGGAAAGGAGGAGACGCACGCATACAGTTTTCTGGAGGGAAATGCCACCCACTCATTTTCAAGCAGAGAGGACTGGCCATCGACTTTCCCCTACCATTCGATATTCTACAAGACCGAAATTCTTAGGAAGAACAAAATCCACTTTGAGGAGAAGTGCTTCTACGAGGATTCGGAATACACATTGTACCCGCTCCCCTTTTGCGAGAGTTTCTTCTATATAAACAAACCATTGTACGTCTATACGCTCGGAAGCTCCGAGCAATCAGTGTCGTTCAGGAACGTCGTAAGACACATTGGCAACCAGGAAAAAATACTTGAAAAGCTTTTTGACTTTTTCACGAGATACGAAAAAACCGATAAGAATGTATATTATCGAAAGAGAATATTCGAAGTGTTGAATTTCTACTACAAGGCGACGATGCAAAAAGACTGGTACGAAGACAGAAGCATGCAGGAGAGAAAAAAAACGTTCTTCGAAAGGCTTGAGAAAATCAACTCAGGACTTTTTTTGTCCTATGTTGGCGAAACGAAGCTCAGGAAGATCCAGCATCTGACAAACTACAGAATCGACTGGCTGATAGCGAAAATTTACAATTTTTTGAAAAGAAAGTAGGGAGAGAGAACAATGCCACAAACTCCATACATATCCGTAATCGCGGCCGTATACAACACGGAGCCTTTCTTGATGCGTTTCATGGAATCGCTCATATCCCAATCCTTCAAGGATTTCGAGCTCATACTCGTGAACGACGCGTCGGTCGACGGCTCAAAGGAGATATGCGAAGTCTACGAAAGAGAATATCCGTTCATACACTTGCATTCGCACGAAAAGAACATGGGACTAGCGGCAGCCAGGCAGACAGGATTGGACCACGCCACTGGACGATATGTCATTTTCATGGACAGTGATGACTTTTCCGCCCCTGATGCACTCAAAACGATGAGCGAAAGAACAAAAAAGACGGACTGCGACATATTATGCACGGATGTCTTTTACGACTACAAAGATTACGCTAAGCACACAAGCTGCAAATACGGTTCGAACAACGAAAGCATAATAAGAGCGGTGCTGAACAACACGATAGGATGCTGTGGGCAGTACACAAGGCTCGTAAAACGCTCGCTACTCACGGAGAACGGCATCCGGTTCACGCCCGGAATAGACATGTTCGAGGACAGGGTTTTCGCTGTGAAGCTCTTCTACTACGCAAAGAGAATCGAATACATCAGCAAGCCGCTCTACCACTATGTCCAGTACAATTTTTCATCAATAACGAAAAAGCTCAACGAAAAGACGTTGGCCGACATGAAAAAGGCGGAAGAAGAGATAGAGGCATTCCTTTGCAGCAAGACGGACACATTCAAGAAGGACCTGCTCGACTTCAAGTGCTACATAAAATTCCTGATTTGGCTCGACGCGGAGCAGCGGCTAAAAAATTACTCAAAGACAATTTTTCCGGAAGCCACAAGGCACGTATTGGCCACAAAGAGCATACCAAAATTTCATACAAAGTTGATTTTTTATCTCTATTGTAAAAATTTGAGTTTTTTTTCAAATCTATTAAAATTTGCCGTGTTAAAATTGAAAAAGATGAAATTCTTTATGAAAGAAGAAGACACGGATTTGACAGAGAAAAAACAGACAGCCATTTTCAGCAAACAAAAAAAATTCGACGTGAGCGTGATAATAGTGAACTACAACACGAGGGAGCTTTTGAGGAACTGTCTTGACTCTTTGTACAGTCAGACGAGGGGAATCTCTTTCGAGACCTTCGTGTCGGACAACGGCTCGAAAGACGGCTCCACAGAAATGGTCGCGCGGGAATTTCCAGAGGTCAAGATAATCGAGAACAACGCGAACTTGGGCTTCGGAGCCGCCAACAACAGGGCGTTGAAAGTTGCCAGCGGAAAATACATCTTCTACCTCAATTCGGACACGGTTGTCCTCAACAACGCCGTCAAAATCTTTTTCGACTATTGGGAAAACGAAAGGACCGGAGACAAACTCGGAGCCATCGGAGGCAACCTTCTCGACGAGAACAACCGAATCATACACTCGGCCGGCTACTTCAGGTCGATAAACGCGGAGATAAAAGACGCATTTCTGGATTTGCTCCGCTCCTACAAGCTCATAATTCCGTTCTTAAAGAGCATGAAACTCGGAAAGGAGCCTCCTGCGCAGGAAAAGAGACTCGGCCCCGTAGACTACATAACGGGAGCCGACCTGTTCGTGAAAAACGACGAGTACGCGGAATTCGACGAGCGGTACTTCCTGTACTATGAAGAAACGGACATGCAGAAAAGAATGGAGCTTGACGGGAAAGCGAGGGTGCTGATAGACGGACCCCTCATCCAGCATCTGAAAGGAAGCTCGAATTCAGCAAAGAACCCATTGAATTTCTACAAGAGCGTCTCGAAAATCAACACGTTCCTCTCATGCTGCAAGTTCCAGAAGAAATTCAACAAAAATCCCGTCAGACTCCTCCTGTTGAAATTGATAATAACGCTCCATTGGCTCAACCCCGGTCTGGTGGGAAAGACAGGAGGGCACATAGAGGAACTTTGGCGTATATGACGGAAGCACAGACAGAAGAAATTCCAGGAGGAAAAAATGAAACTTCTATATGACTTGAGCGCGACGCAGCCCTCCCCGGAAAGCCGATTCCACGGAGGGGGAGCATACGGAGAGGTCCTCTTCTTCAAGCTGCTAGAGCACACCGAAGAGGCCACGCTGGTCTGCTACTACGACGCATCCTCGTACATCAACCCGGACATACTCAAGGCGGCGAACGAAAGAGGAATAAAGGTCTACGACATCAATGAAAAGTCGGTCGCTCAGATAGTCCAAGAGGAAAAAATCGACAGGCTGTATTCGGCCATGCTCAACTTGAACCAGGGGATTCCCCTTGGAAAAATCCAGGTCTACACGACCGTCCACGGTCTCAGGACTCTTGAGATGCCCTTCGACCCGATAATGCTCAAATACGCGTCGAACATGAAGGAGAAAATCAAATTCCGGCTTTTCATGGGGGCAGCAAAGAACTATTACCTGAAAAAATTGAGAATCATAAACGGCAGGCTCGTGACAGACAATCGCATAAAGGTCATAACGATTTCGGAGCACTCTCTGGCCTCGATAAAATCATTCTATCCTGAACTGAAGGACTCGCGCATTCCCGTCTTCGCCTCCCCCACTTTCGCCCAGCTCGACAATTATTCTCCGGTAGATGAAAATTCAAAATTGAGCGCCGACGACCTGCACAGGGAAAAAATCACTGAAAAAAAATTCTTTCTGCTGACGAGCGCGGCCAGGTGGGCGAAAAACGCATTGAGAGCCGTCTGGGCGTTGGACCAGTTGTTCGACGACGGATTCGCCCCGGACTTCAAGGCCGTAGTCACAGGAGTCACGAACGAAAAAATCTTCGCAAAGGGACTGAGGCACCCGGAGCGTTTCGCATTCATGGAATACGTAGAGAGGGACTTTCTTGAACTCTTGACGAAGAAAGCCTACGCATTCGTCTATCCGTCGCTCAACGAGGGATTCGGCTACCCGCCTGTCGAGTCCATGAAATACGGTGTTCCCGTGGCGGCTAGCGGAAGCACGTCGATTCCCGAAGTCTGCGGAGACGCGGCAATATACTTCGACCCGCGTTCCGTCTCCGAGATGAAGAACAGGCTCGTTCAGCTGCTGGACAAAAGAGTATACGAGGAATACTCGAAACGCGCAAAAGCCCGCTACGAAATCGTCGCAAAAAAACAGAAAGAAGATTTGGCGAAACTCGCGGAATACGTCATCAGATAGAGGAATCCCTTCGCGCTTCCTCGTAGCTCCTCATGTCGCCAATGTCGCGCCGTTTCCCGCCCATGAGCCAGGCGTGCACGGGGCGGACGGAGCAGAACCAGGCTATGAAGTCGCCGGGAGCGTCGGTTCCGCAGATTTGTTTTCCTTCGGAATCAAGAGAGCAGGCTTTTTTTATGTAGGGCAAGTCGTCTTTCGTGTATATGTAGAAAGGGGGAACCGCCCAGGAGGACTCAGGCTCGGCGGGCTTCTCCTGCATCTTCAGCACGCGGTCGCCTTCATCGATGGTGGCGACTCCGGTTTTCCGAAGCCGACTCTTCAAAGGCTCGAAATGGCGCATTATGCAGGCGGTGTTTTTCTTCCTTTGATACTCGACGAACCCGCGCAAGGAAAAATCGAGCAGGTTGTCGCCGGCCAGCACCAATATGTCTTCGTCCACGCCGCAGCTTTCAATCGCAAAGAGGATGTCCCTCACCGCGCCGAGCCTGTTCGAGTTCTCGGTGGAGCCGTCGTCTATCACAGCGACCTTTTTATTGAAAGAGCGGGAACGCTTCCAGTCCTCAAAATGAGAAATGAACTTGTGGTTCGAGACGACAATGTGCCCGTCGATTTCATCAAGGGAGTCGATGTCGTCAACAAGCCTGTCCAATATGGTGGAAGCGCCTATCTTCAACAAGGGCTTCGGAAAATTCTCAGTCAATGGATAAAGCCGGGTCGCGTATCCAGCCGCCAAAATTATAGATTTCATAGACCTATACCGTCCGCCGTCCTGCAGAAATGAACGCTGAAATGCTCTTTCAAGTCAGGGAACCTTTTGAGATATTCACTTGTCACCGCTGCCCTGATTTCCTCTTTTTTGGAAGGGTCGACTATGGCCATCGCGCATCCGTTGAATCCGGCTCCGCTGAACCTTCCCCCGTAGATTCCGTCTGTCCTCTCCATTATCTCATGGAGCGTCTTGAGCTCAAGGCTCCCCGTCTCGTACTTTTCGATTGAGGAACGACCGCTCTCGAAGACAATCCTTCCGAATTCGGCCAAGTCTCCGCTCTGGAAGGCCTTCACCCCCCTCTTCACCCTGTCCATCTCTCCGTAGAAATGCGCGGCGCGCTTGGCCCAGGTGCGGGGAAGGCAGTCCTTGTACTGCCGGTAGATTCCAGAAGGAACATCGCGCAAATAAGAATCGGCGAATTTTCCATACTCTAGGCGGGCGAAATCCTTGAGGGCGTAGCTCGCGGCCTTGCACTCGTCGACTCTCGTGTTGTAGGCGGAGCCGGCGAGCTTGCGCTCCACCCCGGAGAAAATCACGGCGATTTCGAATTCCGGCATGTTCTTCGGAATCTGAATGAGCTTCGTCGAGTCGGTCTTCGTGTCGAGATAAAGGAGATGCCCCTCCTTGCAGTAGACCTCGCAGCTTTGGTCGAGTTTTCCTACATTCACGCCGATGTAGTTGCGCTCCTCGTCAATCGCTAGGTTTATCAGTTCCGGGCTGGCGAGGTTTATTCCGTTCAGGGAGGACAAGGCGCGGAGGTAGGTCAGAATCACGCTGGCGGAAGAGGAAAGCCCGCCACCAAGCACGGAGCCTTTAACGATGCCCTTTATCCCCTTCGTGATGCTGTAGGATTTTTTCAGCGTCTTCACGGCCCCGAAAAGGTAGTCAGCCCAGATGTACTGACGCTCATACTCCTCGTCTATGCCGCCGATAGCCTCTCCTCCGAAGTTTTCGGAATAGACTTCGATGGAGCCGTCGTTGGTGGGGAAATAATCGAAATCGGTTCCGATATCCAAGGCGAAACCGGTCACAAGACCAAGCTGGTGGTCGATGTGGGCGCCGAGCGGGCATACCCTGTACGGGCAGAACGAATGGAAGACCTCAACGACCTCTCCGTCCTCCAATTTTCCATTGGCGATTGCGCTTCTAACAGATTCTTTTGACATATGAAGATTATATCAATATAATGGCTGTCATGAAATACGTTTACGTTCTGACATCCACGCCAAAAGACTTGTACTACGAACAGGCGGTGATGTCCGCATACTCGCTCAGAAGGCACATGCCGGAAGCGGAGATAATCATCCTGGTCGACGACAAGACAAAGGCCAGTTTCACGGAAGAGAACAAGAGAACCGCCCTTGAAAAATACGCATCGAAAATCGTCAGCATTGACTTCGACGACGGCGTTCCAAACGTCGACCGCTCGAGGCTCATAAAGACTTCCATTCCAGATTACGTCGACGGAAGCTTCCTATACATCGACTGCGACACCATAATCTGCGACGACCTGTCCGAAATCGAAAAGGCCGATGCTGTGACTGGCGGGGTTCTGGACGGGCACTGCACTCTCGACGGGCACATCCACAAAAAATACTTCCTCGAAAGGGACAGAAAACTCGGCTTCTCGGGGACGAAGGCCCTGGGGGCGAACATCAACGGCGGTTTGATTCTCGCGAAGGCGGAAACGGATGGGCAAAAGGCCGAGACGAGGGAGCTTTTCAGGCAGTGGAATGAAATCTGGAAATATTCGGCATACGAGAAGCACGACAAGCACGACCAGAGCGCGCTGAACGAGGCGAATTTCCGCACGGGCCTCAAGATGAGGGCTCTCGACGGGGAATGGAACTGCCAGCCGAGCCACGGCGGCCTCGCTTTTTTAAAGGACGCGAAAATCATCCATTATTATTCGAGCGAGTTCAGCGGAAAAAGCTACATCCCGTACTACAAGCTCGCGGACAAGGCCGTGCAGAACCGAATAAAAGAAGCCGGCGACATCCCCGACGACATCAAGGAGATGATTGACGAGCCGAAATTCCTCTTCAATCCGGTCCACCTCGTGAACGACAGCAGAATCGTCAGCATCATGCAGTCCCCGCTAACGTTCACACTGGCGGACCTGAAGGCGCACTGCCCCCCTCTCTTCAATTTTCTGGAAGCCCTCTGCGCGGGAGTCAGGGGAATCGGGAAGAAAATCATGGGGAAAAGATAGAAGAGGAAAAAAATGGCGTTCACATCATTCGGGTTCATAATATTCGTCTCAGCAGCTGGGCTGCTCTACTATCTCTTACCGAAAAGGTTTCAGTGGACGGTTCTGCTCCTTGCGAGCTACGCATTCTATGCAATCGCGAATCCCAAAGGACTGCTTTACATCGGCGGCACCACCATCGTCACCTTCCTAATCGCCCGAAGCATGCAGCGGATACAGGACGCGGGCGACCAGAAGACTCTTGGGATTGCCGACAAGGCGGAAAAGAAGGAAGCCAGGTCGCGGACAAAAAAGAGCAAGAAGGCGGTCTGCGCGGTTGGAATCGCATTCTGCTTCGGCATACTCGCGTTCCTGAAATACACGAATTTCATAATCGCAGAACTCTCACCACTGCTGCAGAGGCTGTCGCCGGGACGGCAAATCTCCATGCTCGACCTTTTCGTTCCGATGGGGCTTTCTTTCTACACATTCTCCGTGGCGGGCTACCTGTTCGACATATACTACGGAAAGTACAGGGCGGAGGAGAACATCTTCCACTACGCGCTCTTCATAAGCTATTTCCCGACGCTCGTGCAGGGACCGATAAGCCGCGAGAACACGCTCAGGCGAATTCCGAGAGGAGCACAAATTCTCCCTCACTGAGACAGAATTCGCCATCCTGAGGATACTATGGGGATTCCTCAAGAAGCTCGTCATAGCGGACAGGGCGTCGCAGGTCTCCAAGTACATATTCGAGAACTACGAGTCGCAGGCCTGGTTCATCGTCCTTTTCGGGTTGTTCATGTATTCGGTCGAGTTGTACGCGGACTTTTCGGGAGGAATGGACGTGGCACTTGGAGTGTCGGAGCTTTTCGGGATAAAGCTTTCGGAGAATTTCCGGCAGCCATATTTCGCCACGTCGGTCGCGGATTTCTGGAGACGCTGGCACATAACGCTCGGACAGTGGATGAAGGACTATGTGTTCTACCCGTTCAGCCTGTCCAGCGGGATGCAGAAGCTTGGAAAATCGCTCGCCGCAAAAAGCAGGTACCTGGGCCGAACGATTCCGATGTGCCTCGGAAACCTTCTGGTGTTTTTCCTCGTGGGACTCTGGCACGGAGCCGAATGGCACTTCATCCTCTACGGAATGTTTCATGGAGGCATAATCGCCTTCAGCATATTGATGGAGAGGGCGTACAAAAGCTCGGCTGACGCCCTCCATATAGACAGGGCCTCAAAAGCCTGGAGAATTTGGCAGATAGCGAGAACCTTCATCATAATAAACCTCGGCTGCCTTCTGGACGAAGTGAGGGATTTGAAACAGAGCTTCGGCATGGCGAAGCAGCTTTTCGACTTCTCGAATTTCAGGTTGATTGAAAATTTCAGCACGAAAAGTTTCGACAAGTTCACGATAGGCATCAGCCTCTTCTTCTTCGCCTGCGTGTTTTTTGTGAGCCTGTACAAGGAAGTCAAAAAAGGCAGCGTCAGGGAAAGGATTGCTTCACTCCCTCTCGTAATCAGATGGGGACTGTATCTGGCCCTCATATTCTCTATTCCGGCCTTCCAGGCGTCGGACACAATAGGATTCATGTATGCGAAATTCTAAAAACTACATAAGGGCGATTGCCTTTTTGGCCGTCGTGGTCATCTTGAACGCATTGATGGACTATGTGATGCTCCACCCGTACTACACGCAGAACCTGGAGCGGGACCTGAAAAAACAGGGGGACATAGACATCCTCTTCCTCGGAGACTCGCTCACCGCATCGCTGTACAACTCGGACTTGATTGGAAAGGAGCTTGGACTGACGGCATTCGCCATGGGCTTCGCGAGCGCGAATCTGGAGACTTGCAGCATAGCCCTCGAGGACGCGATGAGGACAAGGAACATCGGCACCGTGGTTCTCGGATGGGACTTGAGGGACTCCGGCAGGGAGCTTCCTTCGGAGCAGAAATCGTACTATGCGGAAATTTTCGCGAACACGTCCTTCTCAAAGGCGAAGGCGAGGATAATCCCGCACCTGATGAACCTGCGCTACACGGACGTGCTGCAGATATGGTCCGGCTATTTCGACCCGAGGGACATAATCGAAGTGGTCAAGGTCAAGAACACCCCGGAATACAAGAGAGGCGATGTCGTAATCTGGCATCCGGACAGGCAGCCGAGAAAATACCTTGGGCAGGGCTGCTACGCCTACCTCATGACGGAGGACAGGGCCGACGGGGCAAAGCTTGAAGTGCCGCCGTTCAACTCGGACAGCTCGGACATTCCGGAAGAGAACGTTGAACTGCTCAGGAAAATGAAGGAGATGTGCGACAGGCGCGGGACCAGGCTGATGGCAATCGCAAGCCCACAGCCGCAATCCGTCCTGGAAAGCTGGGGCAACTACGACGACGCGCTCGCGCGTACAAGGCGGGTTCTGGACGGACTTGGGATAGGATTCATAGACACGAACAGAATCGAGGACTTCGCGGAATTCCAGAAGGACGAGTATTTCAGGGATATCTGGGGGCACATGTTCTACCCTCAAATCGACGGCTACTCGAAAAAAATCTGCGGTATTCTGAAAGAGGGCGGCTACCTCGACACAAAAAAGGCCGACGAGAAAAATGAAAAGGAGAAGGAGAGATGAAAAAATACAAATTCACTATATTGGACTACCTTGAGGAAACGGCGGAGAAATATCCGGACAAAACAGCCTTCGCGGACACAAAGAGGTCGGTGACGTGGGCGGAATTCGTAGGCAGGGCAAAGGAGAAGGCGGCCGCAATCTCGGAACACTTCGCCCCAGGGCAGGCTGTTCCCGTGATGATAGAGAAAAGCGTGAAGACGCTCGAATATTTTTTCGGGGCGTTGTACGCGGGCTGCTTCTATTCGTACTTCGACGCCACATTCCCCGACAGCAGGCTCAATTCGATGATAGAGACGCTCGGTGTAAAGCACATAATCGCCGAAAAACGCTACGAGAAGAAATTCTCCGCTCTCAACGCAAATCCCCTCTTCGCGGACGAGCTTGAAGAGAGGAAGCTCAACTATTCGGACACGAGACGCACATCCATAATAGACACCGATGCGGCCTACGCGAATTTCACGTCCGGCTCCACGGGAACGCCCAAGGCAGTGGTCGTCTCCCACCGCTCCGTCATCGATTTCCTCTCGTGCTTCACGGAGATTTTCGGAATCAAGGCCGAGGACAACATCGCGAACCAGGCTCCGTTCGACTTCGACGTCTCCGTGAAGGACATATTCTCAGGCGTCATGACGGGAGCCACAGTGCATCTCGTCCCAAAGATGTTCTTCTCGTTTCCAACAAAGCTCCTCGACTATCTTGAAGAGAGGGAAATCACCGTCCTTATATGGGCGGTCTCCGCACTCTGCATCGTCTCCACGCTGAACGGATTCGACTACAAGATTCCGAAGAAGCTCAGGATGGTCATGTTCTCAGGGGAGGTCATGCCGACTAAGCAGCTTTCGATTTGGAAGAAGGCTCTTCCAGACACGGAGTACATCAACCTCTACGGCCCGACAGAGATAACCTGCAACTGCACCTACTTCAGGATTCCGAAAGACGCCGACGTGGAAGGCTACAAGGCAGGCGTGCCGATGGGGATTCCGTTCCCGAACGAGCGGGTCTTCCTGCTGGACGAAGAGGGCCGGCTAGTGACGGAAGCAGACACGGAGGGAGAAGTCTGCGTGGGAGGAACCTGCGTCGCCCTCGGATACTACAACAGCGAAAGGACGAAGGAAGTTTTCGTGCAGAACCCGCTCAACAAATCGACTTTCGACAGAATCTACAAGACCGGGGACTTGGCGACGTTCGGAAAGGACGGGAATTTCCACTACATAGGCAGGAAGGACAGCCAGATAAAGCACATGGGACACAGAATCGAGCTTGGAGAAATCGAGAACGCCCTCTCCGCCCACGAAAACGTGACTAGAGCCTGCTGCGTCTTCTCCGACAACAAGATAACGGCGTTCTACACGGGCAAGGAAACCGAGAAGAAGGAGCTTGTCTCGCTGTTGAAGACGACTCTCCCCGCCTACATGGTGCCGTCCGACTTCATCTGGACAGAGGAATTCCCGCTCACGAAGAACGGAAAAACGGACAAGCGCGCCCTGCTTTCGTCGATTGAATGCAAAAAGGACGGAGAAAAATGACGGTGAACGACTCTGAAATCAGGAAATTCGCTTACGAATACGGAACACCCCTGTTCGTCATAGACAAGGCCGAAGCAAAAAGGCGCGTCAGGAAAATAGCGGAGAAACTCCCGAAGAACGCGAAACTCTGCTACGCGATAAAGGCGAACGCATTCCTCGTGGAAATGTTGAAAGACGAGGACATCATGTTCGAAGTCTGCTCCCCAGGCGAACTTTCCATATGCGAGAAAGCGGGACTCTCCCCGGAAAAAATCGTCTTCTCCGGAGTCGTCAAGACAGAGGAGGACGTAAAAAGGGCCTACGCGCTCAAAGTCCACACAATCACACTGGAGTCGAAGAGCCAGCTCGACCACCTCAAAAAAGCCGTCGAGGCCGGACAAGCGCACAAGCAGAACGTAATCCTCAGGCTTTCAGGAGGAAACCAGTTCGGAATGAACGAAAGCGACCTCTGCGACTGTCTGAAGGAACTCAAAAGGATGGACTCCATAAACATAAGGGGCATCCACTTCTTCACGGGGACACAAAAGAAATTCAAAACGATTGCGGAAGAGATTCCATTCATAGAAGGCTTCTGCGAAAAAGTGAAAAGAGACTTTTCCCTCGGCGAACTGGAGATAGAATACGGAGCGGGACTTCCGTACGACTATTTTTCAGGGAAGGACGAGAGGGAGAACTACTCGGCGATTGAGGAATTCTCTGCTCTCATAGCAGAGTCGAAATTCAAGTACACGATAGAGCTGGGCCGCTACATTGCCGCCCCTCTTGCCTCCTACGTCACGAAAATAGTGGACTCGAAGGACAGCGGAGACGGGAAAAACAGGTACTGCCTCATCGACGGCGGAATCAACCACATAAACTACTTCGGGCAGATGATGGGCATGAAGGTTCCAAGAATCGACCACATAAGGATTCCGTCCGACAATAAAGCGTTCAAAGAGGAAGTCGACTGCACAATAGCAGGCTCACTCTGCACGACGGCCGACATCGTTGTACGGAAGCTTCCGCTGGAATCCCCCAGAATCGGGGACCTGCTCAAGTTCAACGACATCGGAGCCTACTCAATGACAGAAGGAATCTACCTGTTCCTGAGCCACCCCCTCCCCGCCGTCGTTTCCGTGGAGGACGGAAAAGCCATGCAATTGAGGAAAAACACAGAAACATTTATAGTGAATGCATAATTTTATTTTAAGAGAGGATTTTTTTTATGGACGAATTGATGAACATCTTGAAGGAACTAAAACCGGACGTTGACTTCGAAAACGAAAAGGGGCTCATCGACAACGCGATACTGGACTCGTTCGACATAGTGCAGCTCATCACGACGATGAAGGACACTTTCGACATCGACATAAGCCCTGCCGAAATCGTTCCCGAGAACTTCAACTCCGCCGAAAGCCTTTGGGCGATGATACAGAGGCTGCAGTAGACCCGGAGCAAATGGAATTTTTTTTGACTTTCCAGTAACGCAAATTCCCATTCATGTCAAACGACCACTGAATGGGAATGATTTTTTCTACAATTCAAAAAACATGTTGTCATTTCTTTACACGATAATAATTTACCCGATAGCTCAGATTATCGAATTTTTCTACGTCCTTTTCATAAACGCATCGAAGAACCAGGGAATCTCCATAATAGGAGTCAGCTTCGTCTTCACACTGCTCTGCCTGCCGCTGTACATAGTTGCGGAAAAATGGCAGGAAACAGAGCGGCAGACACAGGCAAAAATGAAGAAGCAGACAGAGCGCATAAAAAAAGCCTTCAAAGGCGACGAGCAGTACATGATGCTCACGACATTCTACCGTCAAAGCCACTACCACCCGCTCATGGCGCTGCGCTCAAGCTTCGGACTCATGATACAGATTCCGTTCTTCATCGCCGCCTACAGTTTTCTATCTCACCTGCAACAGCTGCAGGGAGCGTCATTCCTGTTCATAGGTGACATGGGAAAGCCGGACGCCCTTTTCACAATCGGAAGCTTCACGGTAAACATTCTGCCAATAGCGATGACGCTCATAAACATCGTGTCGGGAATGATTTACTCGCGCGGACACGGAGCCAGGGAAAAAATCCAAATCTTCGTGAGCGCGGGACTCTTCCTGGTGCTCCTCTACAAAATGCCGGCTGGCCTCGTCCTGTACTGGACGATGAACAACATCTTCTCCACCCTCAAGAACATATGCTACAAGCTTCCGAAGAAAGTGTTCCTCATATCTGCATACTCCGCAGCCGTCGCTTTGTACATCGGCTCCGCATACTATCTGCTTTTCGTGCACACAGGAAACTTCCAGAACAGGCTTCTGCTTGTCGCCGCGGGTCTCATCATTCCCCTCTCGCCGGCCATCATAAAAATCGGCTCCGTGGTCTTCTCAAAAATTCACATCGAGGACAAAAAATCACAGTTCACCCTGTTCGCGATGAGCTCCTGCCTGCTGTGCATTCTGCTCGGATTCGCGCTTCCGTCGTTCGTGGTGTACTCCTCGCCCGTGGAATTCTCGAACATCGACGGATGCGGCTCTCCGCTCACATTCTTGAGGAACACGCTTTTCCAGAGCATCGGCTTCTGCGTGTTCTATCCCGTATGTCTCTTTTTCCTCTTCAACGGCGCGAATGGAAAAGTGAAGTCAGCGTTCTCAGTCATGGCGGTCTTGGCGGCGACAGCGGCCCTTGTGGATTCGTTCGTATTCTCTGGAGACTACGGCAACCTTTCCGCAAGTCTGGTTTTCGACAACCGAGTCACGACTTCAATTCCAGTTTCGCTAGTAAACCTCGCGGTTCTGACTCTCTGCATAGCAGCGGCCTGCGCGGTCATAAGGCTCAAGAAGTACAAGATTTTCGAGGCGACTTTCTCGATTCTGATTTTGGCTCTGGGAGCGGTCTCTTTTTTCAACGCGGCCAAGATACAGGGAGTGTACAAGACGCTGAAGCCGGTCGTCCAAATAGACGACAGCGAAATCGAACCGATATATTCACTCTCAAAGACAAAGAAGAACGTGGTGGTCTTCTTTCTCGACAGATTCACATCCAGCTTCTTCCCGGAAATCATAAAGGAGGCCCCTGAACTTTCCTCCGTGTATTCAGGATTCACATACTACCCGAACACGATTTCATACGGACTTCACACAATAGTCGGCTCGCCGGCCATGCTCGGAGGCTACGACTTCAGGCCGGAACTTACGAACGGAAGAAAGGGTGTTCCGCTGCAGGACAAAATCAACGAGGGGATCAGCACAATGCCTTTCCTCTTCCGAGATTTGGGCTTCGAAGTGACGTTCGCGAATCCGACGGACGCAGAAACTCAGAGGGGATTTTTCGACGAATACCCGGAAATCAAGACCCCGAACACGAACGGAACATACAGGAAAATGTGGTACGCCAGACAGGGAAGCGAGATGCTTCCGGTAAAAAGCGCGCTCATAAAACGGAATTTCATCTGGTTCAGTTTTTTCAAATGCGCCCCCGTCATCGCCAGGAAGACCATCTACAAGAACAACTGGTGGTCGTCCGAAAATCTGCAGGACACAGACAATTTCGTGGACGCATATTCCGCCTTGGACTTGCTTCCAGAGCTGACGTCTTTCGAATCCGAGCGCGACACTTTCACGATTGTGCACAATCTTCTGCCGCACGAGCCAATGTACCTCGACGCCCCCGAATACACGCTTCCAAAGGACAGGTCGAAAATAAAGACGAGCGGCAGCGCGTACGGCGGAATAACCGACTATTACCCGGCGGCGGCCAGCATACACCTTTTGGCGAAGTGGATTGATGCATTGAAGGCAGCCGGAGCCTACGACAACACGCGAATAATCGTGGCATCCGACCACGGAGTCTTAATCCGCACGGGCGTATTCAAAGACAACAGCGTCTGCCAAGTAGAAGGCTGCAACCCCCTCCTGATGTTCAAAGATTTTGGGGACGGCGGGGAACTGAAGACCGACGGCACGTTCATGACGCAGTGCGACGTCGCAGTCTTCGCCACGAAAGGCTACAAGGCGATGGACGACAGCGCGAAGCACGGCAAACAGCATCTGTTCATGAACCACAACAACACGCTGATGAAGAACAACGCCGACTCCTACCGCGCGAAAGACACGGAATGGTACACGGTTGAAAACAACATCTTCGACCCCGCCAACTGGTCCAGCGGGCGGAACTGAATTTTCATGTATAAACAGGCGGGGGCTTTTGAGTCAATTTCAAAACCAACCCCGCCATAACTCATCAAAACATTGAACTATCTTTTGCGGAATTTTCTAAAAACATCCCCGCAGGCTTCCAGAAACATCCGGTTCCGCAAGACAAAAAGCATGGTCGCGTAGACCGCCACCCCCGCAACGAACGGAACAAATATCTGGAGGATGAGATTGGAGAAAAGATTCCTGACGAAACAAACGGAGATGCCCATGACAAGGGAGGAAAGGAAGAACTGAAGGAAAGAAAATTTTATGGAAAGCCGCCTTATGAAATCATGAAGCAGCAGCATATAAGTCAAGGTCATTACAACTTGCGAAATCAATGTCGCGAAAGCCGCACCTTTCGCCCCATAACCCCTTATGAGCAGGAAATTCAACACGACATCAAGAGACACAGAAAAAAGCAGCGAATACAACTGCTGTTTCTCTTTTCCCTTTGCGACCAGTATCGTTCCTCCAAAAAAGTGCCCCAAGGCGGAAAAAATCAAATAGGGGCACATTGTCTGAGCCACAGAAACAGCCTCAATATATTTTCCCCCACAAAAAACAAGAACCAGGGGGTTCATAAGCAAACACAAACCGACAGCGATGGGCATGGAAAAGCACAAAAGGAAGTTCACCGTCTTTGACGACAGATGAAGAATGCTTTTCTCATCGCCACTCGCAAAATAGTAGGAAACTCTAGGAAAAATGACTATTATCATCGCCGGAAAGATTCCGTTCACCATGTGGATGAGTTTCATTCCGGCGGAATAAAAGCCGACCTCAGAATCACTGCTGAGGAAACCGAGCATGGTCGTGTCTATGCTGGCAAAAATGCTTCCCACTATTGTCGTTGCGAACAGAACAAAAATTGACTTGAGGTGCTTTTTTATCTCAAAATTCGATTTGAAGCTGAACCTGATGTATTTTCTGGAGTGGAAAAAGTTCAATATGTTGGCTCCGACATTTGAAATGACATTGACTGCCGCATACCAGGCATAATCCTCTTTCGTCTTTACAAGCGCGAACAAGAGAACCACGCTTACTACTTGAAAAACAAGCGAGCGGATAGTGATGTAAAAATAATCCTCCACAGCCTGGTAAAGCCACCCCATTCCAACCGTGGTAAAGATTATGAGAGAGCTGCATATAATGATTAAAAGCCTGTAGTCGTCGAATTTCCCTACAAAAACGAGGGCCACCGCCAGCAGAGCGTACGAAACTATGGTCGCAGCCATGTTTATCAAGAAGATTTCCGTGGCGATTTTGTTGAGAAGGGAAGGATTGTCCCGCACTTTCGCGGCTTCCCTTGTAGCGTAGGTAGAAATGCCAAGCGAAGCGACAATCGCGAAATAAGAAACGACAGACTGCGCGAAATTCACCTTGCCGATATTATCCGGTCCCAGAACCCGGCTAGAATACGGAAAAGTTATGAGAGGAAAAAACAGTGTGAGAACCGTTTTCAAAGTGTTCAGGAATGCGTTTGCTTTCAGGGACTTTTGGGGCATATCCACCTCAATACTCCATATTGCCCCATTCACGAAAAACAGGCAGCTTCACTATGTTTTCCATTGAAAATTTCTCAAAAACTTTTTTTCTGCGCTCAACACAGTCTTTCATAACATCTATCTCCCCGTCAATTATTTTCTGCAAGTGAACTGAAATGGAAGAAACCAATTTTTCTTCCTTCTGTTGCTCAGTTCCACTATTCGGAAGTATGAATCCAAATCGCTCGTCAAATATTATGTCCCTTGCGCAGCCTGTGTCGGTAAGAATCAGATAATCTCCATAGGAAGCGGCTTCAATGGTGGCGATTCCAAAACTTTCATATTTAGACGGCAGAATGAAAACCTTCGCGCGCATGTACAACTCTGCAAGCTTTTGCAGGTCGTAAACGGCTCCTGTAAAAATAACCTTGTCTTTCAACTGAGGATTTTCAGAGAAAAAAGAATCAACTGTCTTCTTGAACTCTGCAACAATCGGGCCTGTGAAATAAAATTTCCAGTCTTTCAAATCGAGTTTTTTCAGAACTTCAAGCAAGACAGGCGTGTTTTTTACAGGCAGCCCCAATGTTCCAACAGTGATGATTATGTTCTCTTTTTCAATTCCATCATTTTCCAGAGGCTTCTCAAAACCATTTGGAACCAGATACAATTTTTTTGCTAGAAAAGGATTCCCACGGAGAATATCGTAATTCTGCTTAGTTTCTACAGAGACAACATCAACACAGGAAACCATCCTGAAAAACAATTTTCGTGCGAAGGACTGCGGCAAAGATGCAAGCTGCCTTGCAATCTGCGTATTCGCGTCAAGTTTTAGATAGATTTTTCGTCTAGGTAAAAAATGTTTTATCAAAAATGCCAGTCCCACACTGTATCTTGTCACATTGAAAATCATGATGTGGGTTACATTCGGATGTTTCAAAAGATAAAGAAAACTTTTTATGATGCACTTTATCTCAAATTTCTTGGATTGCTGAAAAGAGGCCTCACCGACCCTAGGTTCAAAAAACAAATCACTGACTTTTAAATTTTCACTGCTGTAATCGTTTTTGTCGTCAGTGCCGACCTTCACAATTTCAGCAGAGTCAAAATACTCTTTTTGCAGGTACTTTGGAAACAATCCGACATCCTTCTTCAAGTGAACTGCGGAAAATCCTCCACGCATATAAAACAGAACCAGAGAAGCCATTATCTGTCCCCTACCCTGATTTTGTGCTGAAAATACCATAGACGAGGGAACCATCTCAAAAGTCGAAATTTCAGTTCTTTGCTTTTTAAGTTTTTTGAGAACCTTACAAAATCGTTTATTTTTCCAAAACGCATTGCGCTCATCAAATGAATCATCACAGAACTGTCAGAAATGGCATCAAAAGGTAATTTTCCCGTTCCATGTTTATCAACGATGTATTTTTGAATGTCGAAAATTGAATCTTGGAATGCAACATCTTTTTCATAATCAGAACTGTTGCTTATCGATTTTCCCCAGATTCGATAGGAAGCAAGATTTTCGTGAATGTAACAAGCTTTTGAATGAGCAGTAATCGAAAGCAAAATCGGATAATCAAGCGTCTTGAAATTATGCTGTATGAAGTCATCGATGTTGCAATATTTGTCAAAAAGCTCTCTTCTGAAAACAATTGTCAATGCTCCGATATGGTCGCGGAGCAAAAGGCTTTCATACCAGTCGCCGTTCAAATCCTTGTCGAAATCTTTTTTCCAGTCTTTTGTTATGTTTCCGCCTTCGTCCATTTCTGAATAATCTTCAAGAAAAGAAATCTGCTTTTGTATTTTCTGCGGATTTGACCAGACATCATCGCTTTCAAGAATCGCGATGTATTTTCCATGCGCCTGCTCAAAAAGGAATTTGTAATTTTTCAAAAGCCCCTGATTTTTAGACTGCTGAAAGAAACGTATCCTTTGTGGATATTTTTTTGCATATTCAGAGGCAATTTTTGAAGTATTGTCTGTGGAACAATCGTCATTTATGAGAAGCTCAAAATCATACTGTGTCTGCTGCGCCAACACAGATTCAATCGCTTGAGCTATAAAACGCTCGTGATTGTATGTCGGCATAAGAATAGAAACTGTCACTTTGCTCCACTACACTTTCCGCAAACCTACAGGTTTTCGGACACCTCCCTCGCCTTGTCCCAAAAAGTCGACTTCGCCATGCCGCAGTTCTTCGCGGCTTCGACAAGGGAAATCTCTCGGTTCTTCCAGCGGCGCGCATTTATATAGAAGATTTCTGACAGTTCGACTTTTGGCCGGCCGAATTTCACGCCCCGCTTGTGCGCCGCGGCGATGCCTTCGCGCTGGCTTTCGCGGATGAAAGTGCGCTCAGTCTCGGCGACGTAGCTCAAAAGAGAGAGAACCAGGTCGCTTATCAGCGTTCCGAGCAAATCCTTGTGCTTGCGGGTGTCCAAAAGCGGCATGTCGAGGACTACGATGTCGGCCATCTTCTCCTGCGTGATGATTTTCCACTGCCGGATGATTTCGGAATAATTCCTTCCGAGCCTGTCAATCGATGTGACGAAGAGGACGGAATTTGAATCAAGCAACGCCAAAAGTTTCTGATAATTTTCTCTTTTGAAATCCTTTCCCGACTGCTTGTCCAAAAACAAATTCCCCTCCTCGATGTTTTCTGCCAAAAGCCTTATCCTCTGTCTGTCCTCGTTCTGCTCTTTTGTGGAGACTCTCATATAGCCGTAAAGCGTCTTCATTTTTGCTCCTGTTAAAAATAAAAAATTTCTATGCTAATATTGGGACATGGGAATTTATCTGAATCCAAGAAACGACAATTTCAAAGAATTTCTGAACAGTGAAATATTCGTTGACAAAACGATGATTCTTTCTGTGCTGAACGGAATAATGAAAACTTCTCAAAAATACATCTGCATTTCCCGGCCTCGCCGTTTTGGAAAAACCTACGTCGCGAACATCATTTCTTCGTATTACTCAAAGGGCTGCGATTCCCGGTCTCTTTTCGAGCGGTGTAAAATCTCGAAAGACGCCAGTTTTGAATCGAATCTGAACAAGTTCAACGTGATAAAGCTCGACATCAACAGCGAATACCGGAATATTGTTGAAAAAAAATCATTGATTAACAAAATCACAAGAAATATTCGCGATGAATTTATAGAGCAATTTCCAGGAATCAAGTTTTATGATGACAATTCGCTAGCAGAATGCATCCTCAAAGTTTTTGACAAAACCGGCGAGAAGTTCGTGGTTCTCATGGACGAATATGACGTCTTGGTGCGAGAGAATGTGGAGCAGGACTTGTTCAATCAGTATCTTGATTTTTTGAACGGGCTTTTCAAGAGCGACACCTTGCGCCCTGCCATTGCGCTGGCGTATCTTACGGGAATTCTGCCTATCGTCCGCGACAAAGCTCAGTCGAAGCTCAACAATTTTGATGAATACACCATCTTGAATGCGGGAAAGCTTTCTGAATTCACGGGGTTCACAACAGAAGAAGTCCGCGAGTTGTGTCTGAAATACAATATCGATTTTGCGGAATGCCGCCGCTGGTACGACGGCTACAGTCTCGTCTGGTTCGAGGACGGCAAAAAGAAGGAATGTGAAATCTACAATCCAGAATCCGTCGTAAAAACGATGCTGAACCATAAATTCGGTAATTACTGGAACAAGACTTCTTCCTACGAGGTCATTTCAGACCGCTTGAATCAGAATTTCGCTGGTACAAAAGACGATGTAATCAAGATGCTTGCGGGCGAAAGCATAGATGTAAATGCAACAACATACAAAAATACGATTAATGCTTTCACTACAAAGAATGATATTTTTACATATCTAATGCATTTAGGATATCTTTCCTATGATGACTCAAAAGAAACATGCAGAATACCTAACAAAGAAGTATTAAAGGAATGGACAAATGCTGTTTCCGTGAAAAAACGAAAAAACACGAGTGCAGAATCGAAAAACTGGAAGTTTGATTTTTATTAGTGAGGAATAAAAATAAATGCTGAATGTTATTTTTGGCGATGCGAAAGAGGCCATTTACAACACATCTGTCTATTTTGACAACACATATTTGGATAGTTGGATTACAAGCCCATTTGGAAAAAAAATCATCAAAAAAATCGACAAGGCGGAAGTCTTGAGCGCGCAGGCTGTTGACAGTCACGCGCTAGGGGTCATTCCCGTCACAAAAATTTCCGGCGGAGCAAAGACCCTTTTGCTGGTGTTGAACGAGCCGGAAAAAATTTTCAATGTATCGACATGCGGAAACAACTGCGCGCCACTTCTTCTGGAGATTGCGGACAGTCTAAAAAAAGATGTGACCGTAAATCTTCGCCACATCATGGATTTTGGAGACAGGAATTTTAATATAAAAGTAGTGAATGTGGACAAAACTGCCCACAACATGAAGGAATTTGTAGAGATTCTGATTCCGCTTTTGCATCAAGAGGCTTAAAATGAAAGGTTCTTACGAAATAATTGTCCAAAACCGAAGGCTGCAATACAAATTCACAATCTCAAGAAACATCACAATTCTTCGCGGCGACAGCGCAACAGGAAAAACAACTCTGATAGAAATGATTCGCTCCTATCAATTGAACGGAGTGCAAAGCGGCATCAATGTTTCCTGCAAAAGAAAATGCGTCGCATTGGAAGGAAGCGACTGGCAGCTTTTGTTGAATCAGATAAATGACAGCATTGTTTTTATTGATGAAGGAAATTCTTTTGTTTATTCCCAAGATTTTGCGGAAGTTGTAAAAAACAGCGGCAATTATTATGTGATTGCCGTTAGAAATAATTTATACAATTTGCCATACAGCATCACTGAAATCTACGGAATAGAAAATGTTTCAGGTAACAAATATCAGGGAACTAAACGACTTTACAGCCGACTTTATAATCTCTATGAGAAAAACACTCCAATAGCGAAAAAGCCGGAACTTGTAATCGTAGAAGACGCTAAGTCTGGATATGAATTTTTTAAGCATGTTTGTGATAATTTTTCCATTTCCTGTGTTTCAGCAATGGGAAAATCAAAAATCAGCGCAAAAATTTTAGAATCACAGGCTGATAATATTCTTGTCATTGCAGATGGAGCGGCATTCGGATCGGAAATTGAAAGTCTTGTGCAGTTGCGATACTCAAAGAATATAGGAATTTATCTTCCAGAATCGTTTGAATGGCTTATTTTAAATTCAGGTCTTATAAAAAATGGAAATATAAATCAAATTCTTGAAAATCCATCGGATTATATTGATAGCCAAAAATATTTCAGCTGGGAAGTTTTCTTTACAGATTTGCTCATAAAGTCTACAAAAGGAACCTATATTGAATATTCAAAATCAAGATTGAACACAACCTATAAACAGGAAAAAGAAACAAATTCTATTTTAAGAAAAATGCCAAAACTGTTTGAATGAAGTAAAACGCAATCTATATATTGATATGTACAAAAACTACATTTCCGTATATTCTAAAAATGTGTCCGAAAACCTGTAGGTTTGCGGAAGACATTTTTGAGGAGTTTGAGAGGGGCTTCGATGCCTTTCTTTCACCATCAAGGTCTCTCTTTTTCTATAGAAAACATTTGTTGAGAAATAAATATGGGTTTTATAAAGGAAAAAATCAGACAGCACTTAAATAATTTTTTGGGGAGTTCTGTCTTTTTGAAACAGGATAAAAAAGTTCTTTTGCGAAACATTGACTACATGGTGAATCACAGACAGAAAAAAGACAAAGTTGTATATACATGCATTACAGGAGACTATGTAGATCTCTTACTTCAAAAATATATTGATAATTCTTATGACTACGTCTGCTTTACTGACAATAAAAGACTACTGCAGTACAAAAGATATGGCGCATGGGAAATTCGACCGCTAGAATTTTCAGAACTCGACAACACCCGGAACAATCGCTGGCACAAAACGCATCCTCACATTCTCTTTCCAGATTATTCTGAAAGCATTTACATAGATGGAAACATAAATATCGTGAGCGACTATGTTTTTAATGAAGTAAAAGAACGGAATTCCTGTCTGCTTTTGCCAAAACATTGGCGAGACGATTGCATCTTTGATGAAATACAAAATGTATTGGAAGTAATTGTACCTGATGGTGGTGAAAAAAAAGAGAACGTTGAAAAGATGCAAGCTTTCTTAACAGAACATCATATGCCTCATCACTATGGACTAAATGAAAACAACTTCATCTATAGAAAACACAATGAGAAAGAAGTCATGCAGCTTATGGAAGATTGGTGGATTTTCATTCGTGATTATACAAAAAGAGATCAGCTCTCTTTCGCCTACACGTTATGGAAACACTCTATAAAACCAAGTGATATTGCGATTGACAATCTTCGAAAGAGACCCGACGCAGTGGAATTTGTTCAACATAAATCTAGAAAACAGCAATGAGACTTGACAAAACAAAAAATACACTAAGAAACACATTTTGGGGATTTGTGCAGCAAATAATACAAATCTTATTACCGTTTTTTACTCGTACATTGCTGATAAAACTTCTCGGCGCTGAATATCTTGGATTAAACAGTCTTTTTTCTTCTATTCTTCAAGTTCTTAATCTTGCAGAGGCAGGTTTTTCAACAGCCATCGTTTTCAGCATGTACAAACCAATTGCAGATGATAATCATGAAGAAATTTGCGCGCTTCTGTCACTTTACAAAAAAATTTATCGAGTGATAGGAATTGTAGTAACAGTGATAGGAATTTCGCTCATCCCTTTTTTGCCACATCTCATAAATGGAATTCCTCCAAAAGATGTAAATATCTACACTATATATCTATTATATCTTGCAAATTCTTCATTAAGTTATTTTCTTTTCGCATATAAAAACTCCCTATTTGCGGCTTTTCAGCGAAACGATATCACAAGCAAATTATCAACAATACTTGCCATATTGCAACCATCGATTCAAATTTTATTGCTCCTGTTTTTTAAGAATCTTATTGTATACACTATTGTCATTCCATTTATTTCTGTAATTCGGAATATTGGTGTTTTCTTTTTGACAAAAAAATATTTTCCACAATATAAATGCCGAGGAATTTTGTCCTATGATGCAAAAAGAGGAATCTACAAAAGGGTATCAGGTCTTTTTATTGGAAAATTAAGCCAGACAACAAGAGATTCCTTCGATAGCATTTTTATTTCCACTTTTATCGGATTGAAATCAGTATCCATCTACAGCAACTATTACTACATAATGAATGCGGTTCATGGCTTTCTACAGATTATAGCGACCAGTATGTCCGCTGGTATCGGAAATAACATTTCATTGGAGACTCCCGAAGAAAACTATTCCCTTTTTTCCACAATAAATTTTTTATATATGGTTCTTGCAGGCTGGTGCACCATATGTTTAGTTTGTTTATATCAGCCATTCATGACTTTATGGCTTGGCAAGGATTTTTTGCTGCCAATGCAAACTGTAGTACTTCTGTCCATTTATTTCTACCTTCTGTGCATGGGGGACATTAGAGGAATTTTTTCCGGTGCTGCAGGATTGTGGTGGGAAGAACGCTACAAGTCAATTTTAGAATCCATCGCAAATATTATTTTAAACTATCTACTTGTCCAACTTTTTGACATTTTTGGAATAATTCTGGCAACTGTTATAACCATTTTGTTTATAAACTTTGGCTACGGCTCATCAATTTTATTTAGGTATTATTTCAAGAATCGAAAAAAATTATTCACTTATTATCTGACCCAAGGATATTACATTTTTGCAACAGCTATATGCGGAGTTGCAACATTTTATTCTTGTGACTTTATTTTTTCTGAAAGTTCAATAATAAATTTATTCGGCAGGATATTTATTTGCCTCTTTGTTCCAGGAATTATTTTTTTAGCTTTTTACTACAGAAAAATTAAAGAAGAGCGAATCCGAACAATCATAAAAAAGATTATGCGAAAGCAAGAATTCTAAGCAAAAGAGGAAGAATCATGGACAGACAAAGAAACATCGATTTGCTAAGGATAGTCTCAATATTTTTTATAACAATGCATCATTTGACCATAAATGGGATTTTCAATTTGGACGCACTAAGTAATGGCGCTTATCCAACAGAGAGATTGGAAATTACATTTTTTGCATCCATGCTAAATGCATTTTTAGTAGTTGGTGTTAATATTTTTTTCTTGATTTCTGGATATTTTCAAATCAAACTCTCAATCAAGAAAATATTTTTCCTGATAATATATATTGCACTTTTTTATGGGATATTGAATTTAACAAATTCAATCTATACTCACAAAAAAATCGACTTTCACTTTTTCACTTCAACAATAATGTCTCTAAGACGATATTGGTTTGTAAACGTATACATCCTTTTATCACTTGCATCTCCATTTTTAAATAAACTTTTGGAGACTTCATCAAAACTGGAAATTCAAAACTTTTTTATCGGCATCCTCATAGTATGTTGCGGTTATTATACTTTTATATCTAATAATGATGGAGGAATAAACAAAGGATATTCTTTAGTCAGTGCAATTTACCTCTATATAATCGGAGGAGAATTCAATCGCATAGGCATTGATGAAAATAAAATCAAAACTGCAAAGCTGCTTTTTCAACTTGCCTTAGCTTATGTTTGCAATTGCCTGCTAGTTTTTATAACTTTATTTTTATTAAAAGCTCCGAAACGTACATGGAATTTGTTCTCATATACAAATCCATTTGTTTTTGCACAATCGATAATCATATTTACTATATTCACATCGATACACGTCAATAAAAAGGTTTTCAAGCTAATAGATTTTTTTACCCCCGCAATTCTATTCTGTTACATAATACAAAGTTCAGGATTTGCAATAATAAAAGACAACAGAGATTTTCTCATAAATTTTAGCTATGAAAAATTCGGTGCAGTGACAGGCTTGTTTTCCATACCTATAAATGCAATACTCATTGTCCTTTTTTGTACATTTTGCTACAATTCAAAACCTGAAACGTAAACGGCCATTAGGATTCCAGAAACTACAAAATCAATTCATGCAGACAATTCTAAAAATATATGGAGTTTTCTTATACCATGAACACCACAGAAAACCAAATCACCGTCACTTCTCCACTTCTTCCTCCGCTCAAGGATTTTGTCCCTCTTCTTGAGGACATCTGGAAGCGCAAGTGGATTACAAACAACGGACACTATCACCAGCTGCTTGAAAAAGCTCTCTCGGAATATCTTGGTGTCCCATACATCAGCCTCTTCACGAACGGTACGATTCCGCTGCTCACGGCTTTTCAGGCTTTGGGCATAAAAGACTGCGAAGTAATCACGACACCGTACAGTTTTGTCGCCACGAGCAACGCCGCGATATGGAACGACGTGGAGCCAGTCTTTGTGGACATCGATGAAAAAACAGGTAACCTTGACCCGAACAAAATTGAGGATGCAATATCTCCAAGAACTAAGGCTATTCTTCCGGTGCACGTGTACGGAAATCCCTGCGACACAAAGGCTATCCAGGAAATCGCGGACAAACACGGCCTCAAAGTGATTTACGACGCAGCGCACGCGTTCGGAGTTAAGAAAGACGGAAAGACAATACTGACAGATGGCGATATTTCCACGCTCTCCTTTCATGCGACCAAAACCTACAACACTGTTGAAGGAGGCGCCCTCATCTGCAAGGACGAAAAGACGAAGGCGTATATCGACTCGCTGAAGAATTTCGGCTATACATCAGAAATCTACATAACAGAGACCGGCATAAACGGAAAGATGGACGAAATCCGCTCTGCCTACGGTCTTTTGAATCTGCAGAACATTGATGACGCCATCGCAAAAAGAA
The DNA here is from genome assembly GCA_017934745.1 of Treponema sp. Classification (GTDB taxonomy): domain Bacteria; phylum Spirochaetota; class Spirochaetia; order Treponematales; family Treponemataceae; genus Treponema_D. The sequence goes on from JAGBIY010000064.1 coordinate 118,382, forward strand.
AGCATGTCGCAGAAACTTACAGAAGCGCCCTGAAAAACATCGACGGCATAACGATGTTCTCAGAAGATTCCAGCGTAACCTACAACTATTCATACTTTCCGATTTTCATAGACAACAAGAACTTCTGGACAACCAGGGATGACTTGTTCATAAACTTGCGGGCGAACGGAATTTTGAGCAGACGCTATTTTTATCCGCTTATCTCGAATTTCAAACCCTACCAGCATATTCCGTCCGCAAGCAGGGAAAATCTTCCTGTCGCTAACAAAATGGCCGATTCTGTGCTCTGCCTGCCAATCCACCACCTTTTGACCGACGAGCAGCTCAAACGGATTGTGAGTTTCGTGTTGAATCCGAACGGGGGGTACTGATGTATAGTCCAATTTGCATACCGACTCTATGCAGAGCCGATAAATTCAAAAATCTTGTGGAATCGCTGAAAAAATGCAATGAAGCGAAAGATTCAGAACTTTTCGTCGCGCTTGATTATCCGCCCGCTCAGAAATATGAAGAAGGCTGCAGGCAGATTAACGACTATCTTGAGACACTTACGGGATTCAAAGCCGTAAACGTCATTCGCAGAAGCGAAAATCTGGGCGCAATCGAAAACATAAAATCGCTTCTTGCCACTGTATGTGAGAACTACGACCGCTTCATATTCACCGAAGACGACAACATCTTCGCGCCCGCGTTCCTTGAATATGTGAACAGCGGTCTTGATTATTTTGAGGGCGACAAGAACTGCGAGTCGATTTCGGGCTTCTCTTATCCAGTTCAAATGCCTGAAAGCGGAACGACGGTCATAAAAATGCAGCGGTATTTCAGCGACTGGGGATTCGGCACCTGGCGTGACAGATATTTTGAAGCGCGCGACACGCTCACCAACGATTTCTTCAAAAAAGTGTACAAGTCTCCGTCCCTCGCAAAAAAACTCAGAAAAGCGAGCAAAAAGAACTACACAAGGGCATGGGCTTTCATGTCGGCCCCGAACGTGCGCCCCTACGACTACACAAATTCCTGCGGGCAAATTCTGCTCGACCGCTATTCCATAATGCCGAAAAAGACGCTCGTGAAGAACACCGGTTGGGACAATTCTGGCGTCCACTGCGATGAAACTTCCCCTATAGCGAAACTGTTCATGGAGCAGGAGTTGGATATGAGGGAGCACTTTGAAAATTTTGTTTTCGATGATGCAGAAAGCGAGAAAGTGAACGCAATCGTTGACAAAAGCATGATAGGCTCTTATGACCGAATCCCGTATCTGAAGACGAGGGTTAAGGAAATACTGTACAGATACAAATAAAAGGACATGGTGTCCGTGATAGTAATAGTAGCCAGCGTAGCTATAGCATTTTTGATTGACAAATGTTACAGAATCCGGCTTTCATTCTCTGGGCAAAGGTAAGACAGCAGCGGTTCAAGACTCCTTGAAAGTGTGATAGACTTCATTCATGGCCACACTCACCTACACTCTCATAAACAAGGAAACTCCTCTCTGCGACTTTGTCATCGAAGGCGAAGGCGAACTTGAACTTTGCAAAATCGTCAAGGAATACAAGATACTGCCCTTCTGGTGCGAGCCGCTTTCAACATGGGTCGCGAACAGAAGTTCAGCGAAACACAGAAGCCATGTGAACAAAATCCTTGAAATGTGCGGAGGAAAGACAAAAAGCGGCTTCATCGCCCTCACCCACTGCCTTTCCCTCACCGACACACTCTGGGTCAAAAGCGACCGGGAAAATGTCAGCTGGCGGGAAGTGAACCTATACGAAAACAAGTTTGACGAAGTGATTTCCAAGTTGAGTTTCGATGGCAACGGACTTTTTGGAATCCAGATGTCCACAACCTCCCCGGAGCTCACCACGGACGGAGCCTACGACAAATGCTGGCTCAACGAAAAGGACGGAATCCACCTCATCAAGACGGGAAGCGAAGGAGCGAGGAACACAGGTCTGGAGCCTTACGGGGAAGTTCTTGCAAGCCAGGTATTTGAGAGAATCTGCGATTCAGTGCCATACACGCTCAGGAGATTTGACGGTCGAGTAGTTTCAGACTGCAAGCTGTTCACAAATCAGGACTTCGGCTACAAACCAATCAGTTTGTTCCTAAAAAACGGTATTAAATATGGACTGCCTGAGACATTGGAAATCTACCGCGAATTCAACTGCGAGGACGCGTTCCGCCGCATGGTCGTGGCCGACTGCATAACGCTCAATTCCGACCGCCACTTCGGGAACTTCGGCTTCCTCGTGAACAACGAGACTTTCGAGCGCACGGCCTTGAATCCCTGCTTCGACTTCAACATGGCGTTCGTTCCGTTCACCGAGGAAGGCTTCGACTTCGGCAAAGATTCAAACGGAAAAGAGATTGACTTCGACGAATATCTTTCAAGGCGGCCGCCCGTGATTGGAAGCGACTATGTAGCCCCCGCCCGCGCGATTCTCACCCCGGAAATCAAAAAATGCGTGGAGGAAATCCGGGAGACTCCGCTTACAGTGCAGTGCGACGAGCGATTCAGCGAAAAGCGGCTTTCGCAGATGAACATGATAAAAAACGCGCAGTGCGAAAGGATTCTGGGTTTCGACGCAGAATGGGATTTTTAAGACAGCGGCTCATGAAAAAAAACTTGCGCAGGCCTTAGAATTTTGGAGAACAGGATTGAAAAAAGGACTCTGTTAAATATATATTAAAAAAATGCAGTTTCTTTACAACATCATCATCGCCCCAATCGAGCTGGTCATAGAATTTGTATTCAGTTTCTACAACGCAAAAATCGGCATTGCGGGCATAATGGGCGCAATCGTGGCGGTGAGCCTCGCCGTCAATTTTCTTGCGCTTCCGCTCTACAACATCGCGGATTCCCTGCAGGAAAAAGAGCGGAACATACAGATGGGCCTTTCAAAATGGGTAAAACACATCAAAAAGAATTTCAAAGGCGACGAGCGTTTCATGATGCTCCAGGCCTATTACCGCGAAAACGGCTATCATCCGCTCTATGCGTTGCGCTCAAGCCTCTCGATTTTGATTGAGATTCCTTTTTTCATCGCGGCATACCAGTTTCTTTCCCATTCTACTTCGCTTCAGGGAGCGGGTTTCGCTTTTTTGCATGACCTTGGCGCGCCCGACGCTCTTGTGAAAATCTCAACGGGGGTACAGCCGTATAGTATAAATCTTCTCCCGATTTTGATGACGCTCATCAATTTTGTTTCGGGAGCAATCTACCTTAAAAAAGCGCCGCTCAAAGAAAAAATCCAGCTCTACGCACTCGCGCTTGTATTCCTTTTCATTCTTTACGACTCTCCCTCGGGCCTTGTCTGCTACTGGATTCTGAACAACACATTCTCGCTTTTCAAAAATCTAGTAAATGCAAAGGTGAAAAATCCCCGTCGACTGGTTCACCTTGTGATTTCTGGAATTTTGTTGCTTGCAAGCATTTTTATCCTCGCAAAACCGAATTACGCGCTCGCAAAAAGACTTGCGGTTGTCGGATTTTCGATGCTTGTGGCATTGCTGCCGGTCTGCATGGGATTCGCGAGACGATTACTGAACAAGAGCGATTTTACAGAAGTTTCAACCTCACACCACGACAGCGGATTTTCGATTTTCATACTCTCCGCACTTGGTCTCGCTCTTCTTGCGGGATTTTTGCTTCCTTCGGGAATCATCGCCACAAGCCCGGTCGAGTTCTGTTTTGTGGGAAACACCGACTCTCCGCTCAGCTACATTTTGTCGAGCCTTTCGTTTTTTACGGGACTTTTCCTTTTTTGGCCGCTTGTAATCTACAAGATGTTCGGAGAAAAGGTACAGAAAGTTCTCTCGCCTTTGTGGGCTCTTATCTTCTTGCTGGCGCTTTTGAACGTCTATGTCTTCAAATACGATTACGGAAACTTCAGCATTTTCTTCCAGCTTGACGAAGCAAAATGCCTCAAAGACTACTCGGCATTCTTTACACTGCTGCCTGCAGTCGCATTTTTGGGAATCATAATTGTTTTTTGTGCAATCAAAAAATTCAATCTCAAAAAGTACGCTACGACTTTTCTTCTGGTTCTTTGCGTCGCACAAACAGGGCTTGGAATCAAAAATACTGCTAAAATCAAAAAAGAATTTGTTAAATTCGCGGAAGTCCACAAAAAAAATTCCGAACTGGAATCGGCTTCTAGCAGCGACAAAATTGAACCGATTTACCATCTTTCCCGAAAGCAGCAAAATGTAGTTGTTCTTTTCTTGGACAAGGCGATTTCATCATTTCTTCCATATATTGTGAAAGAATTTCCAGAAATGGAAGAGCAGTTTTCTGGATTCACCTATTACCCGAACACGCTTTCGTTTGCTGGAAACACAGTAAAGGCGTCACCTTCCCTTATGGGCGGATACGAGTACACCCCGGAAAATGAAAACCTCAGACCGAATGACTTCTTGCGGGAAAAACACAACGAAGCGACGCTCGTCATGCCAAAGCTTTTTTTGGACGCAGGCTTTGACGTGACCGTGACCGACCCGCCGGCACCGAATTATTCCTGGAAAGGGGACTTGTCGGCTTTTGAACAATATCCGGAAATTCATGTGAGTGAAGTTATCGGAAAATACAAGTCAAATTATCTTCGCCTCCATCCGGAACTTGAAAACAAGGATCTCGACAAATGCATTCGGGCAAATATGCAATCATTCACGCTGCTTGAAATCATGCCTCCTGTTTTAAGATTCACATTTTACGATTTCGGCGATTTTTACCGTGCCGAAGTTCCGCATATTCTGTCAAGCGTGGCTGACGATGGATTCCTTTCAAACTACACTACTTTGTTTTTTATGGACAAACTCACGGATGCTCAAAATGAAAAAGGCGCGTATCTTTTTATTGATAACGAGGCAACACATGAGTTCGCCATTCTAAAAAACAAGATTTATGAGCCAGGACTGAACCTAAATCCAAATCTTGCAGAATGCGGAGAATATGATTTTAAATATCTGCCGGGAGTAGACGGTACTGCAAGCGATTTGGCGGCATACCACTCAAATGCGGCTACACTGCTCCAAGTCGCAAAATGGCTCGACAAACTCAAAGAACTTTCTGTTTACGACAACACAAGAATCATAATAGTCGCAGACCACGGTGCGCCGCTCTCGCTTCCTCCGTTCCGAAACATGGAATACGGCGAGGACATAGCCCGCTACAATCCGCTTTTCATGTTCAAGGATTTTGGCTCAAGCGGAAAACTTAAGACCGACAATTCATTCATGACGAACGCGGACACATTGATTTTAGCGACAAAAGATTTGCCTGTTTCAGAAAAAAATCCATTCACAAATAGAAAATACTCTGATGTTGTGAACAAAAGCTCTATTCATATTCACCACATTGTTCGGCTGACCGATTTTGATGAGATAAATCCCCTCTATCTAAAAGACACAAAACTTTGGATTTTGCAGGACGAAAAATACCACACCCCGAGCTACACCGTCCACGACAACATTTTTGAAGAATCGAATTGGGAGAGAATAGTAAAATGACATTTCTACCGCTTTACATAGACCCGGGCACGGGAAGCATGCTCTTCTCGCTTTTCATCGGACTTGCGACGACGGCGATTTTTGGAGCGAGGGCGCTTTCGCTAAAAATCAAGGGCATTGTCGGACGCGGAAAGCAGACCGAACTCGACAAATCCCACCTTGGAATCGTGGTTTATTCCGACTCGAAGCGGTACTGGAACGTTTTCGGACCAATCGCGCGCGAATTTGAAAGCCGAGAACTTCCTCTCGTGTATTACACGCAAAGCCCGGACGACCCGGCGTTGAACGAAAAATTTGAATATGTGAAGGCCGAGTTCATCGGCGAAGGGAACAAGGGATTCGCAAAGCTCAATCTTTTGAACGCCGACGTATGCCTTTCCACCACGCCGGGACTCGATGTTCTCCAGTGGAAGAGGAGCAAAAACTGCAAGTTTTATGTGCATGTTCCGCACTCCCTCGACGAGATGATGGGCTACCGCATGTTCGGGCTTGATTTCTATGACTCGGTGCTTCTCACAGGAGATTTCCAGGGGGAGTACATCCGCAGAATCGAAGAGATGCGAAAGATTCCACGCAAAGAGCTTGCAACTGTGGGCTATCCGCCGATGGACGAGCAGAAAAAAAGGCTTGACGCTATGAGAAAAACAGAAAAAACAGAGCCGACAATTCTTGTGGCTCCGAGCTGGGGAAAAGAGGCGATTCTCTCCAAATTCGGCTCAAGATTTCTGGATGCGATTAAAAAGACTGGATACAAAATCATCGTCCGCCCCCACCCGCAGACCAAGACAAGCGAAAAGGAAATGCTCGACTCACTGATGAAGGAATTTCCAGAAAGCGAGAAGTTCAACTGGAATTTCGACAACGACAATTTCGACTGCATGAACGAAGCTTCTATTCTGATTACGGATTTTTCAGGAATCATCTTCGACTTCGCCCTTCTCTTTGACAAGCCGCTCATCTATGCCGACACAAAATTCGATTCTGGAGTCTACGATGCCGCATGGTTCGAGGACGAAAAACTCTGGAGATTCAAGGTGCTCGAAAAAATCGGCATCCCGCTCAAAGAAGAGCAGTTTGACGACATGAAAAGCGTGATTGTAAAAGCCCTGAACGACACATCGCTCGAAGCCGGCCGGGATGAAACGCGCAAAGAGGCGTGGATGCACAGGGGCGAAAGCGCGAGGCTGATTGCGGATTATTTGATAGAAAAGCAGAAAAAAATAACTTTCAATGAGGCTACAAAATGATAAATTTTACAGTCGGTCCTGTGCAGATGGACAAAGAGACAAGAGAACTTGGACAGAATCAGATTCCGTATTTTCGTACACCAGAGTTCTCTACAATAATGAAAGAAAACGAGAAACTCCTGTGCAGTTTTTTTGACGCGCCAGAAAATTCCAGGGTCGTCTTCATGACCGGGAGCGGAACGGCCTCGATGGAAGGCGGCGTGATGAATTTCTTCACAAAAGACGACAAGGTTCTCATCGTGAACGGAGGAAGCTTCGGACATCGCCTTGTTGAACTTTGCGGAATCCACGGGATTCCTTTCACGGAAATAAAGCTGGATTATGGCACGCCACTTGCACAAGAAAATCTTGCGAAGTTCGAAAATGCTGGCTACACGGGATTTTTAGTTCAGCTGTGCGAGACTTCCACTGGCGTTCTCTACGACATGAACCTAATCGGGGATTTCTGCCAGCGAAACGGCATTTTCCTTTTCGTGGACGCTGTGAGCGGATTCATGGCGGACAGGTTCTCGATGAAAGAAATGCACGTGAACGCCGCTATCACAGGAAGCCAGAAAGCGCTGGCTTTGCCGCCTTCAATGAGCTTCACGATTCTTGACGAAAAAGCGATTGAACGGTGCCAGAAAATCAATCCAAGAAGCCTCTACTTCAACTATCCGAGCTACCTGAAAGACGGCGAGCGCGGTCAGACTCCGTTCACTCCGGCAGTCGGCACTCTTTTGCAGCTCAATCAAAAGCTCAAGAGGATTGAAGCTAGTGGCGGAATCGAACATCAGAACAAACTCGCAAGGGAACGCGCTGAATATTTCAGGAACGCGATAAAAGACCTGCCGTTCAAGTTGTTTTGTGCAGAAAAAGATTCGTCGAACTGTGTTACGGCACTCTGCCCAACGAAGCCAGGAGTCAACGCGCATAAGATTTTTGAAATCATCAAGGACGAATACGGGATTTGGATTTGTCCCAACGGCGGCGACATGGCGGAAAAAGTTTTCCGGGTCGGCCATATCGGCTCAATCTCAAAAGAGGAAATCGACACGCTCGTGGACGCATTCAAGGATTTGGTAAAAAGGGGGATTCTATGATAGCAGGAAAAACAGTCGTGTACACAAGCGGAACATTCGACATGCTCCACGCGAACCACATAAAGATGATTGAGTACGCGCGCTCACTCGGAGACATACTGATTGTTGGCGTGAACACGGACGAGCTTGTGGAGAGCTACAAGAGTCAGCCGATTATTCCATTCGACGAAAGAATCGCCCTCGTGAAGGCCTTGAAGTACCCGGACATCGTGATTCCCCAGCGTTCGCTCAACCACGCCGACAAGGTGAAGAAACTGAATTTCGATGTCTTTGTCGTGGGCGACGACTGGGCTGGAAAATACGACTATCTCAAAGAACAGGGCGTGGACGTGGTGTATTTTCCTTACGGAGCGGGAGTCAGCTCGACCAACCTGAAGCAGCGCATTTACGAGCGCTACGAGAAGCTGCAGCGCGAGGCGAACAGCCACTTTCCACAGGATGCTGACACGGGAAAGTGATTTTTACCGCCAGCATACAGATTGCAAAACAGAGGCCGACAAGGGAACAGAACAGGTCAAGGAAGCAGTTTTCAATACTGCGCGTACATAAATCCCGCATCGCCTGCGCTGAAGCTGAAGCTCAGGATTATCAGGAGCAGCGGCACATAGTAGCAGAGCCAGCGCACGGCGATGTTCTTTTTCTGGATGGACGCATACACGTCAACCTTGTTTTCCTTCAAAAGGCTCACCACAAAAACAATCATGCACCCCAAAGCAATCAGCACAATGTGGCTCTGGAAATCCGAGATGTTGCCCAAGATTTGGTTCATGTAGTCCTTCGAGGCGAGAACGAGCGGATTGCCGAACCGCGTGAATGAATTTCTGAGGTAGGCGAAGGACTTCGGCACATCAACGATTCTGTCAAAATACCAGCCAATGTTCACGATGACGAATGTACGAACGATTTGAAAAAGACGCCAGCCTCGACTTTTTGCATTCACATGGAATTTTTCGTTCACCTTCTCGAAAAGAGGCTTAAAAATGTCGCTCAAGGCAATCACAAGTCCGTTGTACAAACCCCAGACAAAAAAGTGCAGTTCAGGCCCATGCCAAATGCCGACCAGCATGAAGACCAAAATGTTCGCTATGCAAGCGGGGAGCGTTCTGCCGAAATGCTTTCCGAAGCGGGCGGTGCACCACTTGCCCAGATTCTGCGTGATTTTTGTCAGCGCGAAGGGATAGAAGACGTAATCGCGCATCCACTGTCCGAGACTGATGTGCCAACGCTGCCAGAAATTCGCAAGGCTTGTCGAAAAATACGGCTGCTTGAAATTCTGCGCCATCTTTACGCCGAACAGCTCCGCGATTCCAAGCACCATGTCCGTACCGCCTGAAAAATCCGCATACTGATAGGCCGAGTACATCAAGATTCCAGCCACAAGCACGCAGCCCGGATAATCAGTGTAAACGCCGTCAAAAATACTGCCCACATGATTCACCAGCAAATCAGCGACAAGGTATTTTTTCAGTGCGCCGTAGAGAATCAGCATGACGCCGTGCTTGATATTCTCGAAGTCAAACACGCGCTCCGCCTTTAGCTGGACGCCTGTCTGGTTGTAGCGGTTTATCGGCCCCAAAACAAGCTGTGGAAAAAACGACACGAAGACGAAGTATTTGAAGAAATTATGCTCGCGCTCGTATTTTCCGTTGTAGATGTCCATGAAGTATCCGATTGACGAGAGCGTATAGTAGGAAATACCGAGGGGAAGAAGGAGAGTCTTTGAACCGACAAGGACGCGCCAGTATTTGAGATAGAAGAGGACTCCCACGTTCAGCGCGAGCATTCCGAGCAGAACGAGCCGTTTTCTCGTCTGAACCCGTTTTTTCTCAATCTTGAAGTCGTCCTTTGGAAGTTCAGCTTTTTTCGACTTGAGGGCGACATTGAAATCGGAAATGAATTTCGCTCCGAAGAAGGTTACCAGGGAACTAAAAAGGATGAACGCCAGATTCCCAACACCGCTGCAGGCATAAAAAACAGTGTTTGAAAGCAAAAGCACAATCCACTGGAAACGCTTTGGAGCCAAATAATAGAAAAGAAGAGAAATCAAAAGAAAAATAGCGAATGTGAAAGAAAGAAAATTCATTGTCTGCCCCCCGCCCTAGAACGCCGCGAAATTTTCCATGCAGTCGTTCTGCTTGATTCCGTCAAGATAACTTACGACCCGGATTTTGCCGGATTTTCCCAAAGGGAGGCTGACGGTCGTGCCTCCAGAATCTTTCGCAAGAACTGTCTCCTCCCCGCCCGATATCGCGTACACATCGTAGGTGATGCGACCAGGGTCCGCAATGTTCGTCACTGGCGTGATTTCAAGCGTCTTTTTGTCACCGCTTTCAATCATGTACAGCCCGAAAACCCTTTCGCCGACATTTTTCATTTTTTCCGCATAGGACGGATAGAAATACTTTTCAACCACATTCTCTTCCTTATATTTTTCCGAAAAGAAATCGCAGAATACGTCCGTCCATTTGTACACGCCCTTTTTACTGAGATGGTTGTCGTCGTGATAGTCGGAATCAGAAAGAAAAAGCAGTTCGGGCTTCGCAAGGTTGAAATCATAATAGGCAAAACCATGCTCGTTGATGAAATTCTTGCAAAAACCATAGTACGAATCATAGTTTCCCTTTTGGTTCAGGTAAAAATCGCTGTTCGGCATGGCGTAGAAAATCAATTCGACACCATTTTCCCGACAAAGCGATATGATTTTTTCGACAGTGCCCTTCCAGTCATCGCTCACCCGCTCAACGGGGATTGCCGACTCCAGTTTGTAGTCAGAAAAACCGCCATCGGGGATTTCCTCGAAATCAAGGACACAGCCACGCCCGGCATATTCGGAACCGTCATCGTGGTACGAATACTCAAAATAGCTTCCGTCCGCGACAGAAGCCAGCTTCCGCGCGATTTTCTTCGGATTCAGAGTTATAAGCTTGTCCTTGCCGATTGGCAGAAAGGAATTCAAATAATGGCTAGGCGCGGAACAATGAAGCAGAAAATCATATTTCACGCCAAAATCACGCAGGTTCTCGCTTACGATGTACTCGGACGTCAAGCCGGTGCGCTCAGAAAAAGCCGGTGCGCAAGCAACAGCAAAATCAAGCTCCAAAAAGACTTTCTCTATTTTGTAGAGCTTCAACGCCTGGCGCAAAATCGCGTAAGTTCCATCAATTTTCTGGGAAGGAGTCCCTGTATTGAAGACGCTTTTTCCGAAACGCACACCCGCGGTGTTGGCTTCCACTCCGTGGGAAACGTGGGAAGCCCCGCATATCAAGTAGTCGATTCTCTCCTGCGCGTAAAACTCGTGGAAAAGGGCCCGTGCATACGAATTCGAATCGTCTCGGAAAAAGAACGACGCGCACACTGAAAGCAAGAAAAAGAACACAAAGAACAGAAAGATTTTCAGCGGAATTTTCACTTTTACAGACATCATTAAGAAAATATAACGGAAAGCGACAGTTTCATAAAGGCATCTTAAAAAGATACGGAGAAAACAGAAAATACAGAAACATACATGAAAACAATTTGTTGTTTTTGGTGTAAAATAGAAAACTCATTCAAAAACATGGAGAAAGACGAATGTTTTTATACAATCTGGTTATATATCCGATAAAGCAGCTCCTTGAGATTTGCTACATATTTTTCAGCGAGGTGACTTCAAGCCCCGGAATCTCCGTCATAGCGTTGAGTTTCGCGGTAACTCTGTGCTGTCTTCCGCTGTACATAGTCGCGGAAAGATGGCAGGAAAAGGAAAGGCTCATCCAGAAGAGGCTCAAGCCCGGAATCGAGAGGATAAAGAAGGCTTTCAAAGGCGACGAGCGTTTCATGATGACGACGACCTTCTACAAACAGAACCGCTACCACCCGATGATGGCTCTCAGATCCTCGTTCGGGCTTTTGATACAGATTCCTTTCTTCATCGCGGCATACTCTTTTCTGTCCCACCTGCAGGCATTGAAGGGGCAGCCCTTCCTTTTCATCAGCGACATGGGATCTCCTGATGCCATGTTCAGCATAGGAGGGTTCAAAATCAACATACTCCCGATAGCGATGACCATCATAAACTGCGTTTCAGGAGCGATTTATTCACACGGCCACGACAGCATTCGCGAGAAAATCCAGATTTACGTCTCGGCGGCGCTCTTTCTCGTCCTGCTCTACGCATCCCCTGCGGGTCTCGTCATGTATTGGACGATGAACAATCTTCTCTCGCTCGTTAAAAACGTCTTCTACAAGATGAAGAATCCGCTCAAGACCTTCTATTTTGTGGCTTCGTTCTTCAGCCTGATTGGAATTTTCGCCTCCATATTCGCATTGAAGGAGGCGAAAATGGAGCTGAGAACCATGTTCTCTCTGCTTTGCGTTGCCGTCATACTCTCCCCCTTCTTCGTAAAAGCGGTGGTCACATTCGCTGACAAATTCCTAAAGGACATAACGGAAAAAACAGGAAGGAGGGCGGCAGTTTTCGTACTGTCTGCACTTCTTCTGGCGGTTCTCACCGGCTTCACGATTCCTTCAATGCTCATCGAAAGCGAAGTTCAGGAATTCAGCTTCGTCGACAATTACAAATCGCCGTTCATCTTTCTTTGGACGCCGTTCTTCCAGGCATTGGGGCTTTACGTTTTCTGGCCGACGTGCTTCTACGCACTGTTCGGTACAAGAATAAAGAAACTGCTCACGGTTGCGATGGTCTTCATGGCCACATACGCGCTGATAAACAACTTCGCTTTCTCAGGTTCGTACGGGCCGCTGCAGCCGAATCTGGATTTCATGGAAGCCCAGTTCTTCAAAGACACATTGCCTAGAATCATCGTCAACTCTATTCTTGCGGTACTGACGTTCACGGCGACCGTTCTCCTGCTCACGAAAAAATCGTATCCGCTGATTCCATACTCGCTCATACTGCTGTTCGGTCTCACCACGGTCTCAATCAGGAATGTCGCCATAATATCCAGTTCGTACAGCAAAATGACACCCCCAAAAACTATGGCATCGATTGAGCCCGTCTACCACCTTTCAAAGACGGGGAAGAACGTAATAGTCTTCATGCAGGACAGGCTATTCTCACCACTCATAGACGAAGTATTCGAGGAGAAGCCGGACTTGGCGGAACATTTCGACGGCTTCACGTTCTATCCGAACACGGTTTCGCTGGGTCACCTGACCATGCTTGGAGTGCCAGGAATTTTCGGCGGCTACAGCTACACGCCGGCGGAAAGCAACAAGAGAACGGACAAATCGATAAAGCAGAAGCACAACGAAGCTATTCTGTCCATGCCGGTGAATTTCCACGAGGCGGGATTCGACGTCACAGTGTCCGACATGCCGTACGAGAATTTCGACAAAGAGCCTCTCACATCTATGTACGAAGATTACCCGTACATAAACAGGATTTGGACGCAGGGAGTCTATTCTGACTACTGGTACAAGCAGAACGGAATCGAGAAGACATCCTACATAAGCGACAGCATAAAACACAATTTCATAATGTTCGGAATCTTCAAGACGTTTCCACCTGTTCTCCGCAGGCTGGTCCACCACAAACGCTGGTGGAACACGGACGGAAGAAAGGACCATTTCTCCCAGTTCATCGACAACTACAGCTGTCTGATTTATTTCCCCCAGCTTTTCGACGGAGACGCCGAAAAAAGCACGTTCACGATGATAGACAATCTCGCCACGCACGAACCGAGTCTTCTCCAGTGGCCCGACTATGTTCCCGTAAAGGAAGTAACGCAGTTCGGGGAGAGCAAATGGTCGAGGAACGCCCAGTACAACACGCAGGCAGGAACTCTCAGGTGCTACGCGAAATTCTTCGACTATCTGAAGGAAAACGGGCTATACGACAACACCAGAATCATCATAGTCTCCGACCACGGAGCCAGCATAGAGACCGGGAAATTCAACAGCGACGAGATGCCGTTTTTGAAGGAGCACGTCACCGCAAGCCTCCTTGTGAAAGACTTCAACGACAGGACTCCAAGTCCGGACGGAGTGCACCTCAGAAAGGACATGAGATTCATGACGAACGCCGACACCCCGGCTCTTGCATTGGAAGGAATCAACGATGAAGCAGAGAACCCCTTCACAAACATGAAGTACAAACTATCGGCCGAGGAGAAAAAAGATTACACGAAAATCTGCAAGCCGCAAGCGGAAAGCACAAGGAACAGGGAAAACAAGAAGTATACAATTCCAAACGATGTCTGGTGGACGGTAAGCGACGACATCTACAAAGACGAGAATTGGAAGCAGATTTTTCCATTCGGAAAGTAGAGCGGAGGAAAAATGGGAATTCAACGTCATTCAACATTTTTCACAGCGTTCTTCTCTGCCTGCACGCTGATAATTGCCTTCAGCGCGTATGCGAGTTTGTCCTCTAATATAACATTGCAGTCCGTCCTCGAGAAGGGGCTTCCCGTGCTCGCGATAGACACGGAGGGCGGGAAAAAAATAAAGTCGAGAGACGAATATCTGAAAGCGACATATCTCTATTTTGAAGCAGGTTCATCATCCGCCTCTCTCGGCGGAAGCTGCAAAATACGAGGAAGAGGCAACACGACATGGGAGACGAGGGAACTTTACAAGAAGCCGTATCTTCTGAAACTGGACGAGGCGGCTTCATTTTCAAGTTTTCCTGCGGCCGAAAAGTGGGTCTTGATGGCGAACACGGCAGACAAGACGCAGCTAAGGAATTCCTACGCCACTCATTTGTCAAAAACAGCATTTAGCGGAGGAATTTGGCAGTCTTCGTGCAGTTTCATAAATCTTTTCGTAAACGGAAGCTACAACGGCCTGTACGCAATCACGGAAAAAATCGAGATGACGCCCGAAAGGATTCCGCTCGAAGAAGAGAAAGGCTCGTTCCTGTTCGAGGTGAACACAAGGCAGGACCAGGACTGGAATTTCCGCACGAAAAACGGAGTGCCGTTCAGCATACGAACGTCTCTCACGCCTGAAAAAAGACGGTTCGTGGCACAGCAGGAAAAGATACAGAAGGCAGAGTGCATTCTTTTCGGGGAAGAATTCACGGACGGGGAAAGAGGCTGGAGGACAGTTCTCGACGAAGTGAGTTTCGCCGACTGGTACCTTTTGAACGAGTTGACGAAGAACCACGACGCAAAATTCCAATCATCCTGCTACATGTACTACAACAGCGAGAATGGAAAAATCCACATGGGGCCGGCTTGGGATTTCGACATATCGTGCGGGAACATAAGCTGGGACGACTGCGACAAGCCTGAAGGCTTCTGGGTGGCGAAGGCCAGCTGGTACGAACGACTGTTCGAGGACCCGAAGTTCGTTGAGTTCGTCCAAAAAAGATGGACAGAGGAAAGGGGAAAAATCGAAGAAAGCCTGAACTGGTTGGACGAACAAGCGGAAAATCTTGAGGACGAAATAATGCTCAACGATGCCGTGTGGAAAAACATCGGCCGGAGACAGTGGCCCCACGCCCCCGGATGGCGAAGTAGAAAAACACACGGCGATGAGATAACGTATATGAAAGATTGGCTGAAAAAGCGAATTGCTTGGTTGGACGAAGAGCTTTTCAAACTATAAAAAGAAGGAACTGACATGAATTTTCTCTACACACTGATAATCTACCCTCTCTATTCGATAATCGAGGTCGCATACACGCTCGTGGACAAGGTGACGAGCAACGAAGGAATCGCCGTCATAGGAGTCAGCGTCGCTATCACCCTGCTCTGCCTTCCCCTCTATGCCGTAGCCGAGCACTGGCAGGAAGTCGAGCGCGACAAGCAAAACAAGATGAAGAGCGGACTCGACCGCATCAAAAAGGCGTTCTCAGGCGACGAACGCTACATGATGACGACCACCTTCTACAAGCAGCACCACTACAGCCCGATTATGGGACTGCGCTCTTCGTTCGGCCTCCTGATCCAGATTCCGTTCTTCCTAGCGGCATACGCGTACCTCTCGCACCTCACGGACTTGCAGGGGGAATCGTTCCTGTTCATACGCGACATGGGAAGCCCGGACGTATTGTTCTCGATAGGCTCGTTCAAGGTGAACGTCCTTCCAATCGCGATGACGCTCATCAACTGCGTGTCTGGAATCATCTACTCGAAGGGGCACGGACTCCGCGAGAAAGTGCAGATTTTCGGCATGGCGGCGATTTTCTTGGTCGTCCTCTACAACTCTCCGGCGGGACTCGTCCTCTACTGGACGTTCAACAACATCTTCTCGCTCGTGAAGAACGTGTTCTACAAGCTCAAGAACCCGCTCAAGTCGTTCTGGATTTTCTGCTGCATAGTCTGCGTTCCAGTCTTCATCTTCACGATGTTCTTCTTCAAGACGAAGACCGCTTACAAGCTCATCTTCGCTTTTGCGGTGGCGGCCGTCTACGCGCTTCCATTCATGCTCAAAGGAACGAAAGCGGTCTTCCACAAATTCCTGACCCCGATTTTCGAGCACGGAAAGACAAGGACGACAATCTACCTTCTTTCGTGCGCCCTCCTCTTCATACTCGCGGGATTCACAATCCCCACTTCGCTCATTTCGTCGTCGCCAGTGGAATTCTCAGGAATCGGCTCGAACCCAGACCCGCTCGGCTACGTCCAGCTCACATTGATGCAGGCGGCGGGATTCTTCCTCTTCTGGCCAATCTGCGTCTATTTTCTGTTCAACAGGAAAGTCCAGTCCATACTCGCGGCCGCGATGGCGTTCCTCTCGATTTCCGCGCTGCTGAACTCGTTCGTCTTCATGCTCGACTACGGAGACGTTTCGGCGACGCTCACGTTCTTGAATTCGGTGGACTTCAAGCCGCTGTCGGCAATATCGCTCCTGAACGTTCTCGTACATCTGGCGGTTCTCGCATTGGTCGCGCTGACAATCGGAAAACTCAACGGAAGAGTCTTCACATACTCGTTCGCGATAGTCTGCTTCGCGATGGTTGCGTTCGGCTTCATGAACATCGGAACTATAAGAAGCGAATACAAGGCGTTCGTCGCGAGCGGAAACCTGAACGACGTGGAGATAAAGCCGATTTTCCATCTGTCCAAGGACAAGCCGAACGTCGTCCTCTTCATGCTCGACCGCTCGGAAAGCCAATATATAGAAGAGATGCTCAAGGAAGACCCGAAATTGAAGGACAGCTTCTCAGGCTTCACGTTCTACCCGAACACGGTCTCGTTCAACGGCCACACTTTCATGGGCGCGCCCCTGGTCTACGGCGGCTACGAGTACCAGCCGCTTGAGATGAACAAGAGAAAGGACGAGCTCCTCTACAAAAAAACGAACGAGGCTCTCCTGATGCTGCCGAGAATCTTCACGGAGCAGGCTGATTTCCACGCGGCGATAACGGATCCCTCGTGGGCGAACTATTCAGCCTACGCCGATTTGACAATCACCGACGGCTACGAAAAAATCGACGGCTTCCAGACAATCGGAAAATACTCGACGGCATGGTACAAAAGGCAGAGTGGAGACAACAAACTCGACAACACGGACGAAATCCTCAAGCACAACCTGATTGTCTTCAGCATTTTCAGGGAGTGCCCAATTGTGCTGAGGGAAATCGTCTACCTGAAGGGGAAATACTGGAACTCGAACGACAACGTAACGTCGTACACGAACGTGATAAACAACCTTGCGCCGCTGGAATTTCTTCCAGAACTCACAGATTTCAAAAGCGAGAACGGCTCATACGTCTGCATGGTCAACGAACTCACCCACTCAAGCATCTTCATGCAGGCCCCCGACTACACGCCGGTCGAGAAGGTGACGGACTACGGAACGTCGGCGTTCAGGAAGGAGGAGGCCTACCACACGAACATGGCGGCAATCAAGCGCGTGGCGAAATGGCTGGACTATCTCAAAGCGAACGGAGTCTACGACAACACGAGAATCATCATCGCGGCCGACCACGGAAGGGCGACGACAGAGAAATGCATAGAGAAGGACGACGAGCTCGACGACCTCCTTGCCGGCGACAGGTACAAGGGACGCGGCCATTTCCATCCGCTTCTTCTGGTGAAGGACTTCAACGAAAGCGGAGAGTTCAAGGAGGACATGACATTCATGACGAACGGAGACGTGCCTTCCATCGCGCTCAAGGGACTTGTCGAAAAGCCGGTCAATCCGTTCACCAAAAAGGAGATTCCTTTGGACACCACGGAAATCAAGAAGGACGGAGTCGTCGTCACCCCGAACGACCTGCACCAGGCATGGCTCTACAAGGACTGGTACACCTACCCCGTCAGGGACGACCAATGGTGGCGGGTCAAGGGCAGCATCTTCAAGGCTTCGAGCTGGAGCCGGGAGAAAATCAAAGATTGAAAAAATCCTTATCAAGGATAAAATCATATTCGAAGCAAAAACAATATTTTATGGAGATTATTTTATGACAGAGCAGGAATTCGACTACATCATGGCAGTCAGAAGGAAAGAGGACGTGTCGGGATTTTCAAAGGACACGGTACTTTCCTGCACGAAGGCCGGTTGGGTCAAGAACGGAAAGGTGACGGCCGAGGGAATGGAAGCCCTTGCCCCATACAAAGTTGACAACGCCATCATCATGGCGGCAGGAAGGAGCAGGAGGTGCATGCCGCTCTCGAACTACCTTCCGAAAGGGCTTTTCGAGATAAAGGGCGACACAATGGTGGAGAGGCAGATAAAGCAGCTCCACGACGCTGGAATCAAGCAGATTGTCCTCGTCGTGGGCTACTTGAAGGACAGGTACTACGAGATGGCGAAGAAATACCCGGACCTCATCGTCATCGACAACACGGAGTGGGAAGAGAAGAACAACATGTCTTCTCTCTACGCCGCCAAGGACTACATCAAGGCGTCATACATCTGCTGCTCGGACAACTGGTTCGCGCACAATGTCTACCGCGACTACGTTTACGACTCGTACTACGGCTGCCTCTACTCCGACGAATTCTGCAACGAATACTGCGTGAAGGGACTCGACGACAGGGGATACATGACGGAGGTCAAGAAGGGCGGAGAGAAGGCCTGGTACACAATCGGAGAGGCGTTCTTCTCAAAGTCGTTCAGCCAGAAATTCGTTGACCTTATGGTGAAGGAGTACTACGACCCCGACATGAAATACATGCTCTGGGACGACTTCCAGATAAAGCACATCACGGAACTTTTGATGAAAATCAAGAGATACGACGACAGTGAATGCAAGGAATTCGACACGACCGACGACATCCTCCAGTTCTATCCGAATTTCAAGGAATTCATCGACCAGTTCTTCCAGGAGGACGAGCTGATAAATTCCACGCAAAGAATCTCGTACCTCTCGAACTACTCGGACACCAAGCAGTATTCCGTCGTGGCGACAGAGCAGCTCACCGGAAGGATGCACGTGAACGAGAACCTTTTCGGACCAAGCCCCAAATGCCTCGACGTGCTCCACAACGCAACGATGGAGGATTTGTACCTCTACGATTTGACGAGGGAGGACGACCTTGCCATAGAGGTCTCCAAGGCCACCGAAATTTCGACGGACTCGATTTTCATCCACTCAGGCTCGTCAGACGTAATCAAGACCATAATGACAATCGTCTTGAACAAGGACGACACGGTTCTCATCTCGAATCCGGCGTGGAACTACTACAAGTCGGTCTGCGAACTTCGGCACGCGAAAGTCGCCCACTACGACGTGAAGCCCGGCAAGGACGCATACGAATTCGACATCAAGGGACTGCTCTCGGAAGCCAAGAAGACGAACCCGAGAATCATCATCATCACGACCCCGCACAATCCGACCGGAGCCGTCATCTCAAGGAACGATTTGGAGAAGGTCATCAAGGAGAACCCGACCGCGCTCGTCATCGTCGACGAGGCATACCTCGGACTCTCGACAGTCACATACGACGCGAAGTATCTTTTGAACGCGTACAACAACGTCGTCTTCTGTCGCACGTTCTCGAAGCTCTACGGACTGGCCGGAATCAGGATGGGATACGGACTCTGCACTCCAATGGCCAAGCAGGTCTTCAAGCTCGACTTGAATCCGTTCAGGGTCTCGAACATCGGACGCAAGGTCTGCATCGCCGCGCTCAAGGACAAGGAATACTACTCGAACCTCACGAAGACAATCATCAAGCTCAAGGACGACTTCATCGCCGAAATCAACAAGATAAAGGGAATCAAGGCATACAAGTCGGCCGCGAACTTCATCTTCATCCGCTTCAACGAGAATCTTGGCGAGAACGACAAGGAAATCGACGTGCAGGCCCTCAAGGACTACCTTTCGAGCAACGGCTACCTCACCCGCCTCTGGACGGAGGGAAGCCACCTGTCGATGAGAATCACAGTCGCTCCGAAAGCCGACATGGACAAAGTGCTCGGCCTCATAAAGGAATTCGTGGAGAAGCAGTAAACCATGACATTTTTACCACTCTACATAGACCCCGGCACGGGTTCGATGCTGTTCTCGATACTCATCGGAGCCGCCGCCACCCTCTTCTTCCTCGCGAAAGCCCTTCTTTTGAAGCTCAAGCTCGTCTTCGCGGGAAAGAAAGGGGCGCAGGAGGACAAATCGTACAAGAAATACGTCGTCTACTGCGAGGACAAGCGGTACTGGACAGTCTTCCAGCCGGTCATAGAAGAATTCGAGAAGCGCAAAATCGAGTTGACATACTACACCGGAAGCAAGGACGACGCAGTATTCGAAAAGAACTACGAGTTCATAAAGAGCGAGTTCATAGGAACCGGGAACGTCGCCTACGCGAAGCTCAACATGCTCTCGGCGGGAATCGTTCTCATGACGACTCCCGGAATCCAGGTCTACCAGCTAAAGCGCAGCAAGAACGTGAAGCACTACAGCCACATCTTCCACTCGTGCACCGACTCCACCATGTACAGGCTCTTCGGCTTGGACTATTTCGACTCGGTGCTAATGACGGGCGACTACCAGGCGGACGACATTCGGCTGCTTGAGAAACAGAGGGAGCTTCCCGCGAAGGAGCTTGTGACGGTAGGCTGCACATATCTCGACGTACTCAAGGAGAAGATGGCCGCGATACCGGAAGAGGAGAACCACGAATTCACTGTCCTCGTCTCTCCGTCGTGGGGAAAGAGCGCGCTCCTTGGACTCTACGGAGAAAAGCTCCTCGACCCGCTCGTGAAAAGCGGCATGAAGGTCATCGTGCGCCCGCATCCGCAGAGCCGCATCTCCGAGAAGGAAATGCTCGACCGCCTGCACGAACGCTACAAGGATGCATCGAACCTTTCGTGGGACAACGAGAGGGACAACATCTACTCGCTCAAGAAAGCGGACATAATGATTTCGGATTTTTCGGGAATCGTGTACGACTACACGTTCCTCTGCGACAAGCCGGTCATGTACGCGAACGCCGAGATGGATCTGCTTCCTTACGACATCTACGACACCGGGCACCAGCCGTGGGCGGTCACGACGCTGCAGAAAATCGGAATTCCGATAAAGGAAGAGGATTTTGAAAACATAGCGGAAGTGATAAAGAACGCCTCCGACAGCCCGAAACTCGCGAAGCTCCGAGCGCACTACAAGGCGGAGGCGTGGCAGCACATCGGCGAGGCCGGAAAGCGCACCGCCGACTACATGATTTCCAAAATGGAAGAAATCGAAAGGAACGAAAAGGGGACGGAATCTAGTAAGTGACCTCTCCATCGTGCCTTAGGAGACTTGAAGAAGTTATCCCCTTCAAAGCCGCGACTTCCTGGACAAGCTTGGACTCGAACGCCTTGAGCGTCCTGACCTCAATCACGAGGTCGGTCCTGTTGTTCGAGAGGCTGCGGCTTTTCACCGTGTAGTAGGCGCAGCAGTTCTTGACGATTTCCAAGACATCATTTTCGATGTCGTATCCGTCGGCGCTCACCATCAGAATCTGGGGGGCGCGCCCGACCGGAATCCTGTCCAAAACGAAAAGCCCGATTGAGAGCACGAACGCGAGAACGCAGGCGATTTCGGCGAGTCCCGCGCCGCAGATGATGCCGGTGCTTATCGCCCAGAAAAGGAACGCCAAATCCATAGGCTCCTTCACAGCCGTCCTGAAGCGGACGATTGAGAGCGCACCGACCATACCGAGGGAAATGACGACGCTCGACTGAATCGTGAGGATTATGGCCGTCGTTATCACAGTGACAGCGGCGAGCGAAATGTTGAACGACTTTGAATAAAAAGTCTTCCTCGTCAAAAGCCTGTACGCCATGAAGATGTACAGAGCGAAACCGGTTGCTATCGCCATGACGATTATTATGTTCGTCGGCGACATGTCGTAGCGGGAGAAACCTTCCAGGAACGACTTTTTGAAGATGTCCTTGAATGTCATAAAAACTCCTTGATTTTGTTTTATAAAGTTTCCGAAGCCAAGTTGTATTTCCGGCACAGATAATACTTCGAGAACGACGTCTGCGAAAGCCTTCCCGTCTGGAGAACCTCGTTGATGAAATCCGGGAGGAATTCGTCGAATTTCACCTCTATCATGTTAGTTCCAGCCGGCAGTATCGGCCTGCAGGCGAGTTTCGGGTCGAAAAACGAAGCGATGTCGGAACTGCTCCTGATGTTCCTGTCGAATGTCACGCGGACATTGCCGGCTTTCCAAATGAGGGGCACCCTCTCATAGGACACTATTACGCAGGGGCGCAGCAGGCGGCTCCTCATCTGCATCACGAGTTTCTTCAATAGATACGGGGAGTCGTCGGAAACTTCCGGGATGCCACCGTCGATTATCGTCCTGCAGTCGTCGAACGAAATCGGCGTGGAAATCTTGTGGCACCTGGACTTCTCACGCTGCTTCAACTCAAGGGAGATTCTGTCGATCGAACAGTTGTAGATTCGTATGCGGAATTTCTCGCGGGGGTCGGTTCCCGATTCGTTCTCATAGTAGCAGGTGTTGTACATGTCATCGAAATAGACGGAACGGATGGCGTAGCAGCCACTCTTCCCCACATGCTTGTCGTGGAGCATGACGGCTCCGGTTCTTTTTTCCAGATAGGAAAGGATATATTCAGGCGAGAGATACTTGAATTCATGCCGCCATTTCACGTTCTTAGGTGAATCGCTCATATAATTGACAAGTTACCGACTGTTCGGTAACTTGTCAATACCATGCAAGAAAAAGCGAAAACACTCAAAAAAATTCACACAGCCCGACCACGGATATGGAGACTCCCCCTCTCCTTTTCGTTCATATTCGTTCTTTTGACTGTGACATTCATAGACAATTTCAGACGCTCTTCGGAGGAGAAACTGAATTCGTTCATGATCATAAAAGACTCGAAACTCCCGGTAGTCGCCATCAGCACCGACGCGAAAAAAGCGATAAAGTCAAAAGAGGACTACAGGAAATGCGACGCCTACACATTCGACACGTTCGGGGAACTGGTGGAAAAATCCAGACAGGAAAAAAAGGACGGGCATGAAAAGACGAAGGCGAAGATAAGAGGAAGGGGGAATTCCACATGGACGACCTTCGACACAAGCAAACGCTCATATCTCCTGAAATTCGAAGAGCCAAGGGAAATGTTCGGTCTGCCTTCGGCAAGGAAGTGGATTCTGCAGGGAAACGTCACAGACAAGACATCCCTCAGAAACGCGTACGCCTACAAACTCGGAAGGGAAACATTCACGAACGCGGGCTGGGCTCCCGACACCCGGTTCATCCATCTGGTCGTCAACGAAAAGTACCTGGGCCTGTACCTTTTGATGGAGAAAGCCGAGATAGCGCCCAACAGACTGCCGCTGAATCCAGACCCGTCCGACGAATCCTTCCTCGCGGAAGTGAACTCAAGGCTCAACCGCGCGTGGAATTTCAGGAGCGATGCGGGGGTCGCGTTCAGCATACGGGAAAAGGAGAACGCGAAGCAGGAATATTACAGGAACGCCGAAAACGTTCTGCAGAATTTCGAGAACGTGCTGTTCAGCGAGAATTTCACGGACGAGAACACAGGCTACAGGGCCTACATTGACATTGAAAGTTTCGTGGACTGGTACATCGTCAACGAATACACGAAGAACCACGACGCGAGGTTCCAGGACTCCTGCTTTCTGACATATTCCTCGGCAGACAAGAAAATCCGCATGGGGCCAATCTGGGACTTCGACATCTCATGCGGCAACAACAAGGACGAGTGCGCGAATCCGGAAGGTCTTTTCATAGAGAGCCGCCACTGGTTCAAAAGGCTGTGGCAGGACCCGTTCTTCAGGGAAAAAGTCGCCGAACGCTGGCGGGAATGCAGGCCGCAAATCGAAGAGAGCCTCGGCTGGATTGAGAGAGCGGCGGAGGAACTTGAGACGGACGCGAACCTGGACGACAAGATTTGGCAGAGGTTCGGCTACAGGCAGTGGCCCAACGCCCCCGGCTACAAGAACAGGAAGACGTACAAGGCCGAAGTCGAATACATGACGGACTGGCTCAAAAAGCGCGCGGCCTGGCTGGATTCAGAGTGGTGAAAAAGGTGGAATTTGAGAATGGAAACGTTATATCCTAACAGAATGATTTTGATTAACGGAAACTTCCTCTGCAGGAACCTCACAGGAATAGAAAGATTCGCATGGGAAATATGCAAGCGGCTGGACAAACTCGTGTCCGGCGAGAAAATATCGATTCTGGTGCCGAAGAACGCAAAAGAGACACCGGAATTCGAGAACATAAAAACCATCTGGTCGGAAAAAGAAATCCACGGATTCCCGAAATGGGACTTGCTCGACTTCAGGAAGGCGTGCGGAAAACTCAACGCGACAGGGCTCAACTTCTCGAACACGGCTCCGCTCGGAAAAAACTGCGGCTACGCATTCATCCACGACATATACGCACGGGACTTTCCAGAGGACTTCACCTCAAGAAAGGAGATTCTCATAAAAATCTACTCGCGCCTGAACTATTGGAACATCGCGAGGAACGCGAAGAAAATCCTCACAGTGTCGAATTTCAGCAAGAAGCAGATTCAAAAGGCATACGGCGTGGACGAAAGCAGAATCGAAGTCATTCCGAACGGCTATGACCATTTCAAGACGATTGAGGAGGACGACAGAATCTTCGAGAGATTCCCAAACTTGACGGAAAACGCTTTCTTCTTCACGCTCGGCTCATTGCAGAAAAGAAAAAACCTCAAATGGATAGCGGAACACGCTTCGAACCACCCTGACGAACAGTTCGCGATTTCGGGGAAAGTGATTTCAGGGCTTGAGTCGAACGAAATCTCGGAACTCCAAAGAATGGATAACGTGACCCTGCTCGGCTACGTCTCGGACGGAGAGGTGAAAGCATTGATGAAAAAATGCAGGGCATTCGTCTTCCCCTCGTACTACGAAGGCTTCGGCATTCCGCCGCTGGAAGCCCTCTCCATCGGCGCGAAAATCATCGTCGCGAAGGCTGCCAGCCTGCCTGAAATCTACGGAAACGCCGCCGGCTACATCGACCCGGAAAACGCGGACTGCGACCTGGACGACATACTCGGCAAAATAGACAAAAACGAAGCGGAAAAAGTGCTTTCGGAATACACATACCAGAACTCAGCCGAGAAACTCTTCAATGTCCTATTCAAAAATCCGCTTTGTTGAAAACGCACTATTTTATTTGTAAAATAGAAGAATTATGAAAGTTGCGATTGTACATGATTGGCTGGTGAACTACGGAGGCGCGGAAAGGGTCGTCGAGGCGATGCTCTCGATTTACCCGGACGCGGACATCTTCACGCTTGTTTATGACGAGAAGAAAATGGGAAAGATTTTTCCAAAAGAGAAAGTCCACCCCTCGTTCATCCAAAAATGGCCAATGGCGACGAAACTCTACACGAAATTCCTCAAATTCATGCCGAAAGCGTTCGAGTCGTTCGATTTCTCAGGATACGACCTGGTGCTCTGCTCGTCGTCGAGCTGCGCGAAAGGCGTGATAACCCCGCCGTCGGTGCCGCACATCGCATACATCCACACGCCCATGAGATACGCATGGGACCAGTATTTCGAGTACAAAAAGAGAAGCGGAAAGCTCACGAGATTCTTCATGGACAAGTGGATGTCTGAAATAAGGCTCTGGGACTTCGTGTCAAGCCAAAGAATCGACTCGATAGCGGCGAATTCCTCGTACATCTCAAGGCGAATAGAAAAATACTGGAACCGGAAGTCCACGGTGATTTTTCCGCCGGTGGACACCGACCGTCTTTCCCCGAACGGAAAAGACAGCGAGGACTTCTATGTGGTCTTCTCCAGGTTCGTGCCGTACAAGAGAATAGACCTCGCCATAAAAGCCTGCGGAGAGCTGAACAGGAAGCTCGTCGTGATAGGAAGCGGCTCACAGGAGAAAGAGCTGAAGGAGCTGGCAGCAGAATACAAGGGAACTGAAATCACTTTCACGGGAAGGATTTCGGACGAGGAAGTGAAGGACTACCTGCAGCGCTGCCGCGCCCTGCTCTTCTGCGCGGAGGAGGACTTCGGAATAATCCCGGTGGAGGCGCAAGCGTGCGGGCGGCCGGTCATAGCGTTCAAAAAAGGCGGCGCGCTTGAGACGGTCGTTGAGGGAAAGACGGGGACATTCTTTTCGGAGCAGACAAGCGAATCCCTCAAAAGCGCGATTGAACGGTTCGAGAGGATGACGTTCGACACGGAAAAAATCGTGGAGCACGCGAAAACTTTTTCGACAAGCAGATTCTGCGTCCAGCTGAAGCAGTTCATCGACGAAACGCTTGCGAAACAAGGACAGAAAAGACAATAAAAACGGAAAGACGGAAGAATTATGAAAATCGCAATCGACTGCAGAATGATAGGCTCAGGTGGAATCGGCTCGTATGTTTCGGAACTGGTTCCGCACTTTTTGGAAAACAACGAATGCCTTTTGCTCGGAACGCACGAGCAGTGCATGGATTTCGTCAGGATGGCGAACGTGGAATTCTGCTACTGCGACGTGAAGCCGTTCTCGTTCGAGGAAATGTTCAGCTTCCCGAAGGAGGTTCTGGACAAGATACACCAGTACGACTTCTATTTCACGCCGTACTGCAACATCCCCGGAGGAATCAGAATCCCGGTGTTCTCCACGATACACGACGTAGTTTTCCTGGACGTTCCAGGGCTGACAGGATTCTTTGGAAAACTCGGACGAAAGTTCTTCTACAAACGGGCGGCAAGGCTCTCGGAGGAGATTTTCACAGTCTCACAGTTCTCGAAAGAGAGAATCATAGAAAACCTCAAGTGCAGGAAGCCGATTTCGATAACATACAACGCGGCTCCCAGCTACCTGAGAAAGAACGACGACGAAGAAGCCGACGAGAAAGAATCCACGGAAAAGGACACGGTTCTGTTCGTGGGGAACATAAAGAAGCACAAGGGATTGAAGACGCTACTGGACGCATACGAGAAGGCGGTGGCGGACGGATTCGACAAGAAGCTCGTCATAGTCGGAAACGCCGAGAACTTCAGGACGGGGGACGAGGAGACCGTGGCGAGGCTCAAGAAACTTTCGGAGAAGATGGAAGGAAGGATACAGTTCACAGGCCGGATAACGAACAGGAAATTGAAGATCTGGTACAAAAAATCTGCATTCATCGTCCAGCCGTCGCTCTACGAGGGATTCGGAATGCCGCCCCTGGAAGCCATGACGGTCGGGACACCGGCGATAGTATCGGACATCGACGTCTTCAAGGAGATATACGGGGATTTGCCGGTGACGTTCTTCAAGGCGGGGGACGCAGACGACCTTGCGGAAAAAATGGCCGTGTTCGAACCTCCAAAGGAAATAGACTTGAGGAAAATCGAGGAAAAATACTCGTACAGGAATTCGGCGGAGACGATAATCAACGCGATGAAAAGGCATCAGAAGGACTGACAGGGCAAACTGCGGCTGCCTTTTTAGGAGGAGACGAAAAATGACGAAAAAGAGAGAGAATTCAAAGTTCAGGACATATCTGAACAAGAATTTTTGGAGAACAAGCTCGTTCACATCAGGAGCTGCGCTCATGGTATCGGACTGTCTGATGGTCATGCTGTCGATTGGAATATCGTTCTTCATAATCAACTTCATAAACCACCATTGGATAAATTTCCGTTCGTTCTACACATACGGAATATACCTTCCGCCCATGATAGCTGTCTTCTACGCGGCGGGTCTCTATCCGGGACTGGTGCTTCCTCCAGAGGACGAAGTGAAGAAGTTCACAATCTGCTCGTTCTTCGTCTTCGTGGGCATCGCACTCTCAATAACGGTGGAGGAAGCCGACGACAAGTGGCCTCTCGTAATCGCGCTGATACTCGCGACACCGTTCGCCGCCATACTGCTTCCATCGGGAAGGGAACTCGCCAGGCACCATCTCGGAAAGCGCAAGTGGTACGGAGTTCCGGCAGTCATCTATGTGACGGGGAACAGCGGAGACACGATAATAGACAGACTCCTGAAAAGGCCGGACTTCGGCTACAAACCGGCAATCGTAATCGACAGCGCGGCGACAGAACAGTACGAAAAATTCGGGCTTCTCGTCTTTCCTCCATCGGATGTCATATTCAATGAAATAAAATCAGAGGGAATAAAAGTCGCGATAATCTGCGACTACAAAGAGGACACGACTGAAATCAACTCGTACTACCGATACACGATACAGATTCCGCGTCTGCAGGACACCAACACGATATCGATGAACGTCAGGGACTTTGGCGGCATTCTGGGATTCTCGTCCACGCACAACCTAACCAAAGGGTTCAGCCTGCTGCTGAAAAGGCTCATGGACCTATCCCTCCTTTTGGTTTCCGCTCCTGTAACGATTCCCCTCACCATATTCGTCTCCATACTCGTCAAGCTCACGAGCAAGGGACCGATTTTCTACGGCCACAAGAGAATCGGCCGTGACGGCAAGGAATTCAAATGCTGGAAGTTCAGGTCGATGGTCATAGACGCGGACAAGCAGCTTGAGAAGATTCTCGCGGAGAACCCGGAGATGCGCGCGGAATGGGAGAAGGACAGGAAATTCACGAACGACCCGCGCGTCACGAAAATCGGGAAGATTCTCAGACGCACGAGCATCGACGAGATTCCGCAGTTCTTCAACGTGCTCATCGGCGAGATGAGCTTCATCGGCCCGCGTCCCGTCACGGAGCCGGAGCTAGACAAATACGGAAAGAAAAGGGACTTCATCCTCTCGGTGCAGCCGGGCTTGAGCGGCATGTGGCAGATATCGGGAAGAAGCGACACGGGATACGAAGAGAGAATCACGCTCGACTCGTACTACATACAGAATTGGTCGGTGTGGCTCGACATGTGGATAATCATAAAGACAGTGTACGTCGTCCTCAGAGGAAAGGGCGCATATTGATGAGAAGAACCATTCTGGCCGTCCTTTCTTCATTCGCCTTTCTCGCATCGGCTTTCGCGCAGGAGACTTCTGGAAAATTCAGGATATCAAAAGTCGAATACGAGCTGGACGGAACGAAAGAGTCGGCTGTCAGAAGGAACATCCCGATTTCCACGAAGCGCGTATTCGGCTCAAGGGAGGAGCTGGACACATACATCGCCGACCTACGGAAAAGGTTCCAGAACGAGAGAATCTTCCAGGAAACGAAAATCGAATACGAAACCGGAGAGACGGAAGAGGTCGGCGACAGCGGCGAAAGAATCAACCTGGTAAAGGTGAGCGTGCTGGCGAAGGACTCAAAGAGCCTGCTCATCCTTCCATACCCCAAATACTCATCCAGCGACGGATTCAGCGCGAAGCTCAAGATGAAGGACGCGAATTTTCTCGGCACGATGAGCGAACTGTCCGCAGACGCGTACTTTTCCATGAAGACGGACGAAGACGACGAAAACACCACGCACAAGGCAGTAGGAATCGATTTCGAATACGACTTTCCGTTCCAGGCAGGTCCCTTCAACGCAAGCTGGAACAACGACTACTTTTTCGAATACACGCTGGACACGAAGGAAGCGGAATTCGACACGAAGACGGGACTGACGCTGGAGCTTCCGCTGGACACATACTCGTTCGTCTTAGACGTGTCACAAAGCGTCGTCAGGGACAACGAGTTCGAATTCTACGGCGACGAATTCCATTTTTCGACAGAGGCGAAACTTTCCATGCCGATAAAGGTAGCCGAGATAGACAACTGGGGCGACATAAAATGGACGCCATACGCCGACTACACAGTGAACTACAGACAGGACGGAGAAATCGACAGCGAAGACATCGACCTCTCAAGCCCGCTTATCACGTTCGCCCACGAAGCGTCCACGGGGAGAGTCGACTGGATCGGGAATTTCAGGAACGGACTCAAAGCGACGGCAGGACAATCCATATCGTACAATTTCCAGAGAAGAGAATACGACCCGAAAATCCATGCGGAAATACAGGCGTTCAAGTCGGCAAAACGCATCGGCTTGGCGGCGAGGCTCTACGCTTTCGCGAGTTACGGACGCTACGAAAAAATCGGAGAGAGAATCAGGGGCGCGATAGACGAGCAGAAGTACCGAGACTCAAGGGAAATGGCGTTGAAAGTCCCGTCCGCCGTCGTGCTGAACGTCGACCTGCCCATCCACATCGTCACAACGGACTGGAACGGCTGGACGGGAAGCGTTTTCGGGCAGGATTCGTGGATTGCGAGGCACACGGCGTGGTTCAGGCACTTCGACTTCGAGATGCAGATTTCCCCGTTCATCGACATCGCTCTCACAAAGAACGCCGCGACAGGAAGCACGTTCGCGATAAAGGACGGCTGGTACACGGGAGGAATCGAAGTCCTAGTCTTCCCCAAACGGTGGAGGAGCGTTGTCGTGCGGGGGAGCATTGGATTCGATCTCGGAAGAAAAATGCTGGAGAAAATCGCGCCGGGCTCGTTCGACGAAAGCTGGAGGAAGGACGTGTCCGAAAAAGAGGTCTACATCGGAATCGGACTTTTCTACTGACGGGGTACAAAAAAAAGCGGCACAAAAAGTGCCGCCCGCAACACGGAAGAATTCCGAATGTCATCTGAGTTTGGAAGAAGCCTCCGCCTGCCAGTAAGCGTCCGGCATGGACGAGCGAATCTTCTCGAAGAAGCTGTCTGAAAGGACAGTGTTTCCGCTTTCCCTGACGCGATCCGCCATCTGGAACATGATTTCCCAGACATGGTTCGACTCGCACCACTCCATTATGTCGTCGTACTTTCCGCACTTCTCAAGGAAATCCGCATAAGTCGTATATGAGTAGCTCGTGTCCCTCTCGCAAATCGTCTCGTATATATGGGTGAAAGCCTCGATAGCGCCGAGGGACGAAGCCATGAGCGCACCCCTCAAGTCGCCACTCTTGTACCTGAAATTGCCGTACTCATAGAGGGCTTCCAGAGAATTCTTCGAATCCGCGCGGAACAGCAGGAAAAACCTGTCGGCATTCTCAGCCTTCGGACTTTCCAAAATCCTCATGAAAGCGTTCTGGAACGTCTTGTTCTTGAAGTTGGCGTCGGAATCAAGAATCAAAATCAAGGCTTCCTCATAGTTCTTGAAATTCTTCTCCTCGCGGGCCAAATCCACCATCGCATACAGGATGTCGTAGTGCATGTCTGGAATCTCGAGGAATTCACGCTCCCGCCTCGCCTTCTCGAAAAAATTGTATGCGGTGCGGAATTCCCCCTCAAGCTGGTAGATTTTCCCGATGAGGAAATCGGCCTCTGGATAGACGGACTTCGCCTTGACCCAGGAGACCAGCTCGGAAACTGAATTGTGATAGAAGGACTCGCCGTTCAACCTCAGGTAACGCTCGATTATGGCCACGGCCTCGTTCTCGTCCCTCTCGCGGAGTATGTTCAGGACATCGCTGAAGAAATCCCCGACACGGCGAACAGCCAAAGGAGAAAGCGCGCTTTCGAGGATGTAGTTCTCCCATGCGATTTCCGCCCTGCGCGACTCCTTCGCCTTGTTGGCGAGATTCAAAGCCTCCCCGTACATGGTCGAGTCATACGCGACCTGGGCATTCTCAAGGACACGCCAAGAGACGTTCATGCTGTCGGGATGCTTCGGAGCCGTCGCTGGGAACGCAAATGAGAAAGCGAGCGAAAACGCGCAAGCGAAAAATGTTTTCCTAATATTCATAAAGACATCAATTCCTTTCTGAATTCATTATCGGCATCTTTCATGTCGATTGTTCGGACTATTTTTCCCTTCTTGAAGATGATGGCCTTGTTCCCCGCCCCTGCGATTCCGATGTCGGCGTGCTTGCCCTCACCAGGTCCGTTGACGACGCAACCCATGACGGCGACAGTTATGTCCTTCTTCATCGAAAGAAGCTCGTTCTGCCACCTGTCCATGAAGCCGTGCACGTCGAAGCCGAGCCTGCCGCAGCGTGGACAGGAGACGAGCTTAACTCCGCCGGACCGTTTCCCACATTCCCGGAGGATTTCAAGGCCGGTTATGACTTCGTTTTCAGGAGAGGAAGAAAGGGACACACGGATTGTAGAGCCGATTCCCTCGCGCAAAAGGTGAGAGAACGCCAGTGTTGATTTCACAACGCCCGTAATCAGCGGTCCTGCCTCCGTCACACCGACATGGAGGGGGATGTCGAATCTCGACGCGAAATCCTCGTTCGCTTCGATTGTCTCCTGCACCGACGAAGCCTTCATGCTCACGACAAACTGGTCGAATTTTAACTCCTCGAAAACGGAACACTCGCGCGCGGCAGTCTCGCTCAACGCCACGGCCCGGCTCAACTCCCCTTTCTCGACCCGCTCCTCCAAATCCTTGGGAAGGCTTCCCGTGTTCACGCCGATTCGGATTGCGACTCCCTTCTCGCGGCAACCGTTCACGACAGCCTCTACACGCTCCCTCGCGCCTATGTTGCCCGGATTTATCCTGATGGCACCGACAGGCCCCTCAAGGCACTTGAGAGCAAGCCTATAGTCGAAATGGATGTCGGCCACGAGAGGCATACTAGTCGCCTTGCAGATTTCGATGAAACTTTCCGCACTCTTCATGTCCGGAACCGCGAACCGTATTATGTCGCAGCCGAGCATCTTCAACTCGGCGATTTTGTTCCGTATCGATTCCAAATGGGAAGGATTCTCCTTCACGTCAAGAATCGACTCCTTCCACATTGTCTGGATTGTCACGGGATTGTCCCCGCCGATTCCTATCCGCTCGACATTTCCGTTTCCACCGATGAAAACTTCCCTAGGTTTGTAGAATTTCATACCGCTTCCTTGAATCAAAAAAAATTGGAGCTTTCCCGTCCCGCCCGGAAAAGCAAATTTTGGACAGAACGCCTCCATATTGAGAAAAAGTATAGCACAAACGGCAAGACAAAAAAAATCGTCCGCAAAAAAACGCGGACGATTTCCGTCATCAAAAAGGAACCTCCCGGAATGCGAGAGATTCCTTGCGCATTCAAAAGCGCATTAGGCGATCATTCCGAATACCATCGCGAACAAAGCGACAGTTTCGCAAAGACCGACGACCATGATGTAGTTGGAGAATCCCTTTCCAGTCTCTCCGAGAGCGTCAGAACCAGCGGCACCTGCCTTTCCCTGAGCAATTGCAGAGAAGCACATCGCCAAACCGGCGGCGATTCCCAAGCCGAGGGCCATCGCAGGAGAGAGGTCTCCACTGGCGACCTTTCCCTTCATTGAGTTCATCAAGAGGAATCCGTAGATTGTCTGTGTCAAAGGGGCACCAGCGAAAACAGTCAAGATGAAAGGAGCCGGCTTGTTAGCCAAGAAGCAGCGTTTCCAAGCTCCAATCGCACCCTGTCCAGCGGCACCGATTCCGATAGCAGAACCGATAGCGGCGATACCCATAACAAGACCAGCACCAAGCATTCCAAAATCCATAATTTTTCTCCTTTTGACCCGCACCCAAGCAGGACGGGCCAATATATTTTATTTTTTTGAATACGAACC
Source organism: Treponema sp. (assembly GCA_017934745.1). Lineage (GTDB taxonomy): Bacteria > Spirochaetota > Spirochaetia > Treponematales > Treponemataceae > Treponema_D. The sequence continues at coordinate 152,011 of JAGBIY010000064.1, forward strand.
AGTGATTTTTCGATTACAGCATCGAATTATTTTTCACTGAACGGCTCGTATTTGAAACCTGACCAAGACATTCCCAAGTGGTTTGAGAATTCCAAAGTGTTCAAGCGGACACCGTGAACGATGACAGAAAGCAAGTTCAAAATCATGTTCAAACCGTGACCGAAGACGAGCAGCACGACGACGAGGATGAAGAAAATCGCGTGGACAACCACTGTCGACGCCTCACCTCCGACAATGCCGGCTGCCATCGTGTTGACGGTTCCGCTGATTGCGGCACCCGCCAAACCGACCGCCCAAAGACGAATGTATGAAACGATATCCGAGAAGACGTTCACGACACCAAGCAACACCGAGATGATGTTCTTCACGCTCTCCAATATCGACGCACCTACGCTTCCGTCATAGTTCGCGAAGACGAAACTGAACAAGAATCCGACACCGACAAGCGCCAATGATATTGTTCCCCACGGAAGACCGTAGACGTCCCCGCCAACCAACGGGAAGATACCGCCGTTGACGACCATCGAAAGAACGACCCAATACATTCCGACAAGTTCTATGAGGGAGCCGAACTCTCCGAGAGCCTTCAGACTCTGCTTTCTGTAGTTCTTGTCGAACGCATAACGCCCGATACCCTTCAAATGCGCCACACACAACTGCAAAAGCGCCAGCGTGAAGCAGAATATCTGGAGGTTGTTGGCCGTAGTCAAAGTGCCGTTCGAGGCGTCATTCGTCCAGAACGGTAGCCATTCGACACCTTCATAAGCGTTGGAAAGAGGCGCGACGGAAATCGTCTTGAAGAAGTCCGGCAGCAAGTCCGGCGAAATACCGAACCAAGTGCAGGTGACAGCCCCCCAGACCATCGTAGCGACACCGAGCAGCAGCACAAGGCTGAGCATCGGAGACGCCTTCTTTCCACTAGATGCGCCCTTCAAAATTGCGAACAGCGCGCCGACCGTCACGAGCGCTCCATAACCGCCGTCTCCAAAAATCATTCCGAAGAAGATTGTGAAGAAAGCGAGGAACCACCCGGAAATGTCGTACTCGCGGTAACCTGGAACAGTGCCCAAGAAGTCCGTGAGCGGATAAATCAAGCTTACGACCTTGTTGTTCTTCAACTTTGTCGGAACTGCATCGTCCTCGCCCGGATCCGAAACACCGTAAGCCCATTTCTGAGACTTTGCGGCCTTCTCGAAATCCGCCATCGAGTCGACAGGCACGAAACCTGTAAGCCAAGCCAAAGGAACAGAAGAAGATGCCTTTTCGGAAACCACTTCACCATTCTCAGGCTCGACCTTGCCCTCATAGCCCATTCCGCTGTAGAGGTTCTCAAGCTCGATGTCCTTCGCGATGACCGAAATAGAATCCTTCATGGACGGAACGTATTTCGCATCAGACCGAAGTTCATTGTCGATTTCCGCAATGCGTTTTCTGCTGGCGGATACAGACTCCGCAAGCTCCTTTGTCGAACAACGCGGAAGCACGACCTGGTACGCCTCCGCAGGAAGCCCCTCAGGACGCTCGTTGGCAGCGAGAGGAGTCTCGGACACAAGGACGAACCTTGTCTGGGACTTGTCCTTGCCGACAAGCACGGTGCGGACGTTGTCGCCAATCAACTGATACTTGTCCGACGGAATCTCGAACATCGAAAGATGGATGTTCTTCTTCTGCAAATCGGCAAAATCAGCGGGAACAACCTCGCCCCACTTAGAAAGCCTTTCAAGTTCGACAGAATCGGCCGTGATTTTGTCGAAGCAGGACTTCTTCTCCTCGACCAAGGACAGGACAGACTTCGCGACCTCGACCGCCTTTTCACGGTCGATTCGTACAGCGTCGCCCTTCGACTTCTTGTCGAGCTTAATCTCCTCAAGAACGCTTATCGCCTTCTCCATCTGGGTGTTCTGGGCCTTGTACGAAGCAAGCGCATCGCTGGAGCCCTGAACCTCCTCTACATGGAGGACACCAAGCTTCCTCAAAGACTTGAGGGCCTCTTTTCTTTCATTCTGCAGAACGACCAAAGAAACTTTTTTCATCTGCACAATCATTATTCAGCCCCCTTTTCAGAATTTTCAGCTGCGGCCTGAGCCTCAGCGGCAGCCCTGTTGCGCGCGTCAATCTTCTTCTTGGAGATTTTCGAACGGACAACTTCGCTGACCTGCTGGTCGCCAAGATACACTGAAATCTTTTTAATATTCGCTTTCGCCTCAGGAATCTTAACCTTCTCAAAAAGGTTGACGCGCTGCGATGTAGTGCGAAGCTCCTGAGAAAGCAGCCTTACCTGCTCATCAAGAACGCTGGCTTCCAAATCCAAAGAAAGAGCCTTCTCCATTCTGTCGGCAGCCAAATCAATCCAAAGCGGGGTCGAGTACAAATCGTAGTCTCCCCTGCTGAAATCGGCTCCCTCGTATACCGGAATCGTGACTCCGGCGATATTTCCGACACCTTTCTTTATGTTGCGGACAGTAACCATTCCAGGCTTGAAGGCCTCTTCCTCGCCAAAAACGCCGATCCAAACTTTGAATTCCTTCTCAAGTTCGACGCGCTGCTGGCGGACTTCCTTAGCCTTCAGCTCGATAGTTCTGATTTCAGATTGAAGCTGCTGTTTTTTGAGCGTAAGAGTCGGAAGATAACGCTGATACATTTTCAGCGCGTCTTTCTGAACCTTCTGCTCATTCTTAGTCAACTTTAATTTTGCCATTAACAGCTCCTGAAATTAAATTCCGCTTACTTTACTTGTTCGGCCAGAATTCTGCAATCAACTCAGACTTGATACCGGTCTCGTCCTTGTCGAAACAATCGGCAAGAATCTTCCAACCAAGATCAAGAGCGCCTTCCAACGAAAGATTAACGGACAAGTCCATCATCTCCTTCTCGAACAACGCGCCGTACTTGAGCAATTTTTCATCCCAGTTCGACATCATGAATCCCATCGATTTCTTTTCGAGGGTGTCCTTGTATGACGAATAAAGACGAATCATGGCGTCCATCAAAGCGCGGTGGTCTTTTCTAGTCTTTCCGTTGACGTTCTGCTTCAAGCGGGAGAGCGAACCGAACGGCTCGATTCTTCCACCCTTCAAGTAGTACTGGCCTTCTGTGATGTATCCAGTGTTGTCAGGAACAGGATGCGTAACGTCGTCGCCAGGCATCGTCGTGACGGCCAAAACCGTGACGGAACCAGCACCGTCGAAGTCTACAGCCTTCTCATAGCGGGCGGCCAACTGAGAGTACAAATCTCCAGGATAACCGCGGTTCGAAGGTACCTGCTCCTGCGTGATGGCGATTTCCTTCATGGAATCGGCGTAAGACGTCATGTCCGTAAGGAGGACGAGAACGTCCTTTCCCTGCAATGCGAACTGCTCAGCGACAGCGAGCGACATATCAGGAATCTTGATACATTCTACAGTCGGGTCGGCAGCCGTATGGATGAACATGACGGTCTTGGAAAGCGAGCCGCCTTCCTCCAAAGTCTTCCTGAAGTAGAGGAAGTCGTCGTATTTCAAGCCCATTCCACCAAGGACGATTACGTCGGCCTCAGCCTGCATGGCGATTCTAGCGAGCAACTGGTTGTAAGGCTCGCCGGAAATTGAGAAGATAGGAAGTTTCTGCGAAACGACGAGCGTGTTGAACATGTCGATCATAGGAATGTTCGTGCGCATCATGCGGGTCGCGAGAATACGCTTTGAAGGGTTTACAGAAGGACCTCCGATAGGCTTCAAATTCTCAGAAAGAGAAGTTCCGTTGTCGCGAGGCTCGCCGGAACCGTTGAAGATTCTTCCGAGCAAATCGTCGCTGAACGAAATCTGCATTTCGTGTCCCAAGAAACGGATCTGGTCACCTGTCGAGACACCGCGTCCACCAGCGAATACCTGCAAAGAAACAGTGTCGCCGTCGATTTTGTTGACCTCGGCCAACGATTTTCCGAAGCGAGTCGTAATCTCGGCAAGCTCGTTGTATTTCACGCCATCAGCCTTGACAGTAATTACAGAACCCGTAATAGATTCGATTTTGCTATATACTTTGTTCATTTTTCACCGTCCTCTGCCCTACGCCTTGAGAAGCCCTTCGACAGCAGCCGAAAGTTTTCCGTTCTTAGATGCATACAATTCATCGATTTCACTCTCAAGTTTCTTGAAGCTGTCGCTCTGGAATTCCGTGTAGTTCCAGTCGAGGAACTTCTGACGAAGCTGGTTGAAATAAGTTCTTGCCTCGTCCTTCTCCGAAAGGGCGAAATCCGAACCAAGAATGGTGAGAAGTTTGTCGAGATCGTACTTCTGCCTCTCAACAGTCGCGTTCGCATCGATAGCGTCGAACGAGTTCTGCTGGAAGTAGACGGCATCGAGCATCTCTTCCTTCAAATAGACGAGATAGTCAGCGAGGGAAGTACCCTCTTCACCGACGACCTTCATCATCGAACCGACATCGACGCCCTTTCTCATTATGTCGAAGCAGTAGTTGACTTTTTTGGAATCGATTACGCCAGAGTACTTGGACCAAGACTGGATCGGGTCGATTGCAGGATACTTGCGTGCGTCAGAACGCGCGCGCGAAAGTCCGTGGAACGCACCGACGACCTTCAATGTAGCCTGAGTGACAGGCTCCTCGAAGTTTCCACCAGCAGGAGAAACTGTACCGCCGATTGTAACAGAGCCCTTTGAGCCGTCCGACATGACGACCTGGCCTGCGCGCTCGTAGAATGCTGCGATGTAAGACTCCATGTAGGCAGGGAAGGCTTCCTCTCCAGGGATTTCCTCCAAGCGTCCAGACATTTCGCGCAAAGCCTGTGCCCAGCGTGATGTTGAGTCCGCAAGAAGAAGGACGTTCAATCCCATCTGGCGGTAGTACTCGGCCAAAGTGACCGACGTGTAGACCGAAGCTTCGCGGGAAGCGACCGGCATCGAAGATGTGTTACAAATGATGATTGTTCGCTCCATCAAAGACTTTCCAGTTTTCGGGTCCTTCAATTCCGGGAACTCCGTCAAAGTCTCTACGACTTCACCGGCGCGCTCTCCACAAGCCGCGATGATTACGATGTCCACATCTGCGTATTTCGATGTAGTGTGTTGCAAAACCGTCTTTCCAGCTCCGAAAGGTCCTGGAATACAGTATGTACCGCCCTTCGCGACAGGGAAGAACGTATCGATGAGGCGGACTTTCGTGACCATGGTCTCCGTAGGGGCGAGTCGCTCCTTGTAGCAAGTCACGGCGCGCTTTACCGGCCACTTGAAAGAAAGTCCGATTTCTACATCGTTGCCCTTCTCGTCAGTGAGAACGGCGATTTTGTCCTTGAGTGTGTACTCGCCCTTCTCGGCCACGGACTTCACAGTGTAGTTTCCGAGCAAATAGAAAGGAACGAAAATCTTGTGCGTGAACGGTCCCTCTGGAACAGTTCCAACGTATTCTCCGGCCTTGAGAACATCGCCGACTTTCGCAGTCGGTGTGAATTCCCACTTCTTCTCCTTGTTGAGAGGATCGACATAGATTCCCCTCTCAAGGAACCAGCCAGCCTTCTCGGCAAGCAAAGGCAAAGGGTTCTGCAAACCGTCATAAACCTGACCCAAAAGTCCAGGTCCAAGTTCGGCAGAAAGAAGGTCGCCTGTGAACTCGACTTCGTCACCGGCTTTTATGCCCTTTGTCATTTCATAGACCTGCATCTGGGCGACATTTCCGCGGATACGGATTACTTCGCTCTTGAGGCTAGAACCTTCAACTTTTACATAGGCAACTTCGTTCATGGAAATGTTTCCGTCAAATTCGACAGAAACCATGTTTCCATTAACTCCGACTACCTTACCTTTTGTATCCGTCATTTATTCTTCTCCATAAAAAACCAACGAAAAAACTTACTCAGCAGTTTCGCCAGCCTTAAGTATACCATCGTAGATTTTTCTGTATGATTCCAAACCCTTGTCGGCGTTGAATTTCTTCATGCGGGCGGCAAGCTTCAGACGCAGACCGTAACTGAACACGGCATCGACAGAAAAACTGTCCAATGGACGCATACTCTCTATGACATCAAGCCTGTACTGGTTCAAGAACTGCTCCGCGGCGAGCGGAGAATCCATTCCCGAAGCGGTTCGAGCGGCCTGCACAGCATCGGGCGCAATCGCCTCGTTGTTTGTGCTGAACTTCTTCTTCATGCGGAGGGCACGGATTTGCCCAAGCGCAAGACGAAGGCTCTTCTCCTTCTCATTCCAGGAATCGACCAGTTTGGAACCTGTCTTTCCAGTCTCCATCGGAGGCTCCAAAGAAAGCCCATCAAGAATCCCCAGACTTTTTTTGTCAAGAAAACGCGAACAGAGGTCGTAATAGTATTCGTAAGTGATTGGCAAAGCCGTCCTGTCGGCACTGACCGTGAATTCAGGAAGCTGAGACACAAGGTAATACTGACTACCCACGATTCACCTCCGATTCGATTAGTTAGCAGCGTTTTTCATTATCGAAGCTACTTTTGGATTCAAATAGGCGCTGAACAACTCCGCCACCGCCTCGTCAGAGATGTCGATGAAGGCGGCTCCGTTGTCGATTCCGATTCTAAATCCTTTGTTGATTGTCTTGTCGACTTTGAGGGTGAGACCTTTGGCGATTTCGGCATTGAGAGCCGACTTCAAGGAAGACTCAAGCGCCGCAAGGTCGGATTCGTTGAGGAGGACGGAAACATCGGCGGCATCGGACTTAGCGGTCCAGGCCTTGACGGTCTCCGGAATAAGTTTTGAAAGCAAATCAGCAGAATAAGCCTTCTCCGTCTCGGAACTGACCAAAGCGGAAAGCTCCTTAGTCACGCTCTCCCTGAACGAGAGAACAAGATTGCGGCTCGCCTGGCGGATTGCGTCTTCGCTAGCCTTCTCCATACGTGCAGTCTCGTCTTTTGCTGTCTTTATGATTTTATCAGCTTCTTCTTTCGCATCGGCGATAATCTTCGAGGCTTTTGCCTCAGCCTCGGCGATCTTCTCAGAAGCGGATTTCTCAGCAGCGGCGACACCATCTTTCTTGATCCTGTCGATCAATTCATTTACCTGGATGTCCATGAAAACCTCGCTTAAAATAGTATTAGTTATAATGATAATTATATTTTAGGGATTTTCAAAAATCAAATAGAATTTATTAAGTTACTGATAATTTTCTGTTACAAAAATACCGACAATGGCAAAAAAAAAGCCAGTCCAAAAGAACTGGCCTAAAAAAGCTGCCTGTAGGACTTGGACCCACGACCCCGAGATTACAAATCACGTGCTCTACCAACTGAGCTAAGGCAGCGAATATGTTTTTAATTGTATTCCAGAACCGGCATGGAGGTCAAGGGATTTCCTCAACTTCTTCAATTATTTTTTCCAACTCGTTCATGACGCGTTTTTTGTCTGAAGTCCACGAAGGAGCCAAAAGAATCGACTTCGGCGGGTCGCCGGTGAGACGGTGGATTACAGTTCCAGGCGGAAGGATTCTCAAGGCGTGCGACACCAGGTCATAATACTCGCTCTTTCCAAGACAGGAGAATTCGCCGTTTTCGTACATCTGCGCAAGGACGGTGTTTCTCACGACGTACAAAACTGTAATTTTCAAGCCGAATGGATGGAACGATTTTCCGCCCGATGAGCAGTTGTCGACGACGAAGCGGACGGATTCCATCATGTCGCCACGGTTTTCACGAGGAAGCCCGAAAATCAAATGCGTCACGATGTGGATTTTTGGAGCCGCCGACTTTATGGAGCGGACGGCATTTTCATAGTCGATGTCAGTGTAGCAGCGGTTTATGAGTCGTCCGGTCACCTCGTTCGATGTCTGGAGGCCAAGCTCCAATTGGACGAAGCTCTCCTCGCTGATTTTCGCGATTCTTCCGAGGATGTCGGCTCCGAGGCAGTCTGGGCGGGTCGCAATGGCGATTCCGACCACCCCATCGCAAGACAGGGCCTCTCGGTATTTCTCCTCAAGCTCGTCCGCATCTCCGTAAGTCGAAGTGAAATTCTGGAAATAGGCGATGAATTTCCCATCGCGCTTTCCACTCCTCCCCGCCAGTTTCGACAAGACCAGAGCCTTTCCGCGCTCGATTTGCTCTTTTATGGAAAGATTTCTGTCCGAGGCGAAGTCGCCGGAGCCGCTCCCGCTGCAGAAGACGCAGCCGCCGACTCCCTTGCTTCCGTCCCTGTTCGGACATGTGCATCCGGCATCGATTGCCACTTTGTAGACTTTGCATCCAAAAACAGACTTGTAGAATTCCGAAATCCGAACCAATTGAATCTCCAAAAACAAAAAAAAGAAGGCCCGCCGGGCAGTTGGCGAACCTTCTGAAACATTTTTAACTAGCTATCGACAAATCAAACTTAGCGCTTCAGGCTCAAGACAGTCTCAAGGAGAGTGTCGGCTGTCTGGATTGTCTTTGCGTTCGACTGGAAGCCGCGCTGAGTGACAATCATGTCCGTGAACTGCTCAGTGAGGTCGACGTTCGACATTTCAAGGGCTCCGGCGAGCAGAGTTCCCTTTCCAGCCACGCCCGACACGCCGATGTTAGCGACGCCGGAGTTGATGCTCTCGACGTAAGTGTTGTCGCCGGCCTTCTCCAAACCGCCCTGGTTCGTGAAAGTCGCCATGGCGAGCTGTCCGATTGTGCGGTTCGTTCCGTTCGAGTAGACACCCGTGATTACACCGGAAGAGTCAATCTTGAAGTTCTCAAGATATCCCATCGTGTATCCGTCCTGGTAGAACGCCTTCGTGGAGCTCTGTGACGCGCTCTGCGTGATTGTGTTTATCTGGCTTCCGATTGTTCCCAAGTTGATGTTGAGTGTCTGCCTCAATGGGTTTCCGTCTGCATCAGCGTTCGACTCTGGGACAGTGAAGGAGGTCTGGAGGATGATTTCGCCAGTCTCGTTGGATACGTTTCCGGCAGTGTCGGTCACTGACTGCAAAGTTCCGGTGTTGTCGAAATTCACGAGGAAGGAGTTCTCCATTCCGTCCGTGGTTCCGAGTCCTACGCGAGTCTGTGTATAGTCGGCGTTGTCGGGATCGACCTGGACAGTGGCTCTCCACTGGTTTGGATTGTCAGGCACGCGCTCGAAATTGACCGCCAAGTTGTGGGCGTTTCCGAACGAATCGTAGATTTTGAATTCAGTAGCCCATGTTCCCTTCGTCCTTTCAGCCTCTGTGGCGTTTTCCGGGATGACAGGGGTGTTCTTGTTCAAGTTGCAGGCGAAGTTTACGTTCTGGGTCGCTTTCGCGGGGTCTTTAGAACCTACTGGGATAATCAAGTCCTCCGTGCTGGCGGATGTCCTCAAGACCATCTCTCCGTCGATTTCCCTCGCCATCCATCCCTGAACCTTGTATCCGTTGGCGGGATTCACGAGCGTGCCGTCGCGGTCGAGGCCGAACGCACCGGCGCGAGTGTAGAAGCTTCTTTCGCCGTTCTTCTCAAGGAAGAAACCATTTCCCTGGATGGCGACATCAGTTGAGATACCTGTAGACTGGAGGTTTCCCTGTGTGAAAACAGTGTCGATTGCCGCGACCGTCATTCCGAGTCCGACTTCCTTAGGGTTCACACCACCCTTCTCCTCTGTAGGACGTGCTGAGCCGGAAAGCTGCTGGCTTATCATGTCCTGGAAATTGACGCGTCCGCGCTTGAAACCTGTCGTGTTGACGTTGGAAATGTTGTTTCCGATAACGTCCATTCTTGTCTGGTGGTTCTGCAATCCAGAAACTCCAGAATAAAGTGATCTCATCATAATACTACCCTCTTTATGATTTTCTTTTTATTTATTTTTATTCGCCATACACGGACAAAACCTTGTCCATGTCGTAATACATTCCGTTCACCTTCACCTGTGGATGAGCGCCGCGCGTCGTAGCCTCGACCACGCCTTTCGTGGTTGTGTCGCCCAAATCAATCTCCACAGTGCGTCCGAGCGTGCTCTGGGCTTCCGTCGTGTTCATGAGGGAAGCGAGCTTCTCGAAACTGTTGCTCATGTTCGTCATCTGTTCGAGTGTCGAGAACTGAGCCATCTGGGCTATGAATTCAGTGTTTTCAAGCGGGCTGGTCGGATCCTGATTTGTCATCTGCGCAATCAGAATTTTGAGAAAGTCGTCCTTGCCGAGTTCGTGGCTTGGCTGGCGACCATCGACTGCGAGAGTCTTGTTGAACATGTCGACTGCGTTCTGCGTCTGCAATTTCTCCGATGCGCTCATCGTGGTGTTAATATCCATTTCTCTTCCTCCGGTGAAAAAGCCGCTCAAACGGCAAACCGACCGCGAAACTTTTCAACCGTATACTTTATAAATCGGCAAAATCAATTTTCGACTTAAAGAATTTCAAAGCGAATTCACCAAGATTTCACAGCAAATTCGCCTTTCCGCAATAAAAAACGCCTTGGAATTCAAGACTAAATTCCAAGTCTCAAAATCCAAGGCGATTGCGCGATTGAAAAACGAATCAAGCCACAATGTTCACGTGGCCGTCGCCGGAAGACGCGGCCTCCGACCCCGACTCCGACACCACGAGGTCGCCGTAGGAACTGTCGGCGTGGGCGATCGCGTTCCGCTCGTTCATTCCGCGGGAATCGGAATTGTCGCCGTTCTGCGCGAAATTCTGCTGGTTGTTCGAAAAATCCAAATCGAAACTTCCGGTGTCGAACCCGCTCTGGGTGAAGGCCTGCTTTATGGACTCGATGTTGTCGCGGAAGGCGTCGTAGGCCTCTTTCGAAGCGACGAGAATCTGACCGGAAATGGTCTTGTCGGAAAGCGACAGGCTGATTTTCACGTTGCCGAGGCTCTCAGGCTTCAAAATCAAGTTGATTGTGCCTTGGTTCGCGTCCTTCAATATTATGTTCCCGGCCTTGACGAACTCGGCGGCGTTGTGCTGGACGGTGTTCGAAAGCATCTGCTGGAAGTCCGAGCCGTTGGCGGCGGCGGCCTGCGCGGACGACGAAGTGATGTTCTGGTTGGCTTTGGCGGCCAGCTCCATCGTCAACTGCACGGAGTCCTGCGACTCCTGCCTGTACGCCACTTTCAGCTCGTTCTGGGAAACATTCTTGCTCTTGGCGGCGAGATTCTGGTTCAAGTTCAAAATCCTTTCGCTTTTCGCGTCCTTTTCGTCCTTGCCGCTTTTCTTCGCGACTTTCGCCGTCTGCTGCCCAACATTGCCGGCATTCGCGACTTTCGCCTTGGCGACCGATTTTGCAGGCTGATTGTCCAAATCAACCTTGCGCTCTGTCCTCAAGTCGTGGACATTGAGTTTTTCAAAGCCGTTTTTGGCAGATTTCTCTTTCCTGTCTTTTTCAGCGGCATTCGACGCCATTTTTCCGCCATTGTCGTGGAGCAAATCCTCGAAATTGTCGGGAAGGCTGTTCTCTTCGGGAGTCTCAACGGAATCATTCTTTCCTGCAAGTTCAGCCATTTTTGACTTGACGAGGGAATCCACATCCACATCGGAAGAATCCGAAAGTTCCGCATTTTCCTGGGCGACCGCGGCAATTTTTGAACCGGCATCGATTTTTGAAACATCGATTTCCGAATCAAGTTCGGCATCATCATTTGAAAGGGCGACATTCTCGGCGGTTCTTTCAGCCTTCACAGAAGCGGCCGACGCTATTTCTGAATTGGCGGAACCAGCGTCATCTGAAATTTCCTCGGCATTTTCGCCCTCGTCATTTCCCGACTTGGCATCGGCCACCTTCTTGTCGTCGTCACCGTTTTCACCGACTTTCGAATCGTCTTTTGCGAGTCTCTCCCCTGTCTTTTCCGCATTACCTGCCACTCCGTCACTTTCGACAGAGGCATCCTTCGCAAGCTCCTTTTTCTCCGACGAATATGAAGCCTCCGCCCTTTCTGGAGCGGACTCTTCTTTTCTTTCGCTTGCGAACCTGTCGTTCTTGTAGGCGGCCTTCAAGGCTTCGGCGAAAGACAAATCCGCGAAAGGCTTGTCCTGGCTCTGCGCGCTGGGCTTCGAAAATCCGAAATCGTTCGTGTTCATGCTGATGTTTGGCTGTATGTAGTTCATCGCTCTCTCCTATTCGTTTCCTTCCTGAGGAAGTTCAGTTTCGGCAGAATCGTCATCGCTGTAGGAATTCTCGAAATTCGTAGGCTTGTTCGCCATTTTCCTTTGGACAACGGCGGCCCTGTCGGCAGGCATGTTCATGAGCCATACCGAAGTCATCGACGTGGTTCTGGAAATCTCGGCAAGCTCGTCCGTCTTCCTGAATATATCTATGACATCCTGATCGTCCATAGAAACGAGCTGGTCGACAGCCGTCTTAGGAGGCATTGCCGAAAGATACTTTGAAATCTGGGTGATGTTGGCGTCCCTGTCCTCCGTCTTCTTGAGCTGGTTGTTGAAAGTCTTCTCCCTCTCGTCCTGCGAAATCTTCCTCTCCTCAAGCTCCTTCGCTATGGCCTCGTTCTGGGTCTCGACTTTTGAGATGTCCTCCTCGCGCTTGTCGAGTTCCTGTGTGCGGACATCCAAAGCCTCTATCCTTTTCGCGAATCGGTCGTCGTCGAGATCGCCAGAAAACGGATTCGACTTCGTGGCCGTCTCGGAAGTCTGTGGAGCGAGCCCGAACGCGCTGTAGACCGGCGCGAACACTTTTTTGGCGCGGATTACACCGAGGTAGTCGAACCAGATGAGACCTCCAAGGACAAGAATTATTATGAGTATGAGCAAAACAATTGTCTTTCCAACACTGCCTTTAGCCATTTTTGTTATCCCCTTAATGTTTTCTATTTCTATTCTTCTATGTTCGGCATTTTCAAAACATATATGAACCAATTTTTGATTCAGTAGGAAGCGTTGAGTGAAAGCCCGAACGAAAAATCGTCTTTTCCGACAGCGGGATTCGGGCGGTACACGAAATCGCACTGAAGCCCGACTTTGACGGCGGAGACGAAATAGCTCGTGTTCGGAGAGACGGCAAGGCAGACGGAAAGCGCGGCCGCGTCGGAATAATCGCTTCGGCGAACGTCCCTCGCGATTTCGAAAATTCTCCCAATATCGAAAAGCTCCCCGCCGGCATACGACACCTTCGGAGAATACGACGCGGCGAGCGAAAGCCTGTTTGCATAGACGGAAAGCGCGGGAACGCCCTTCTGTATCTCGAACGAAAAAAGAATGACGGACGCGCTCCCGGCAAGGAAAACGCCCTCCTCCGGGAATGCGGACGCGCCAAGGGAAATCGGGAAAGGGCCGGGAATTCTCGCGGAGAACGTCCCACCTGCGTTCAGGTACTTTTTCTCGACCTTGTTCTCAAGCCCCACATAGCCGAGATTCTTGAAATCGAAGACGACGAAGGGCGTGAACGAGAATCCGGCAATCTGGTCGACCTCCGGGCGGAATTTCCGCTTCGTGGAAAAGGTGAGATACGCGTTCGACTTGGAGCGCAGCCCAGTCTTTGCGAAACCCGACGAAACATGCTCGTCGCCATAGAAGAACGACGACGCGCCACCGAAAGAGAGGAATCCCGCCAGAAACCTGTGGAGGACTTTCGAAACGGAAACTGAATCGACAGTCTGCAAAAAACCGCCGGAATCGAAGCTCCCGGACGCGGAGAGCGCATAGGAGAGCGAGTCGTCTCCGCCGTTCAGGGACAGCGAGAAGCCGCAAGTCTTTGAGAAAGGACTGTAGCCCGACGAAAAAATCGTTATCTTGTCGGTCCAGGGAGTCGACGACGCGAAAGTGGCGCCGAGGAATTCATAGGCGGACGGAGAGAAGTCCGAATCGTAGACGCACGAAAGGGAAAACGGCAGGAAGGCTCCGTGCAAAAAATATGGAACCGGATTGTAGTCTATTTTTTCCGATTCGGCTGGAGCTGCCGAATCTTCACCGGAAGAGCCGACCTCCGAAACAGAACGCTCATCATTTTTAAAGACAGATTTTTCGGCCGGTTCAAAAAGCGGATTTTCCTCGAACGGAATTTCCCCGGCGAAACAAAGAGGCTTGGAAACGTATTTCTCCCCCACAAAAACAAAACCGGACTCTCCGAACGAGAAATCGACCACGCCGAACGGAAGAGGAACGGATTGGGACAAAATTTCCAAACCTTCGTCTTTCAATTCGGCAAAGGCCATTTTCGAGAGGCTTCCAATTTTTTCTCCGAGAGTGGCATAGGAAAAAGCAAGGAAGACTTTTTCGGAAGAGCGGACTACGTGCAGGTTGTGGACTATGTTTTTTCCGAAATCGTAATCTACCGACGAGCCGTTCGAAAAATCTACGACGCGGATTTTCCAAGAGAGGGAATTCTTCACGACGAGGGCGGTTCTTGAAGAATCTATGTCCGAAATCGAATACGCTGTCTCGCAATCGGAAAGCGGAAAAGATTTTTCAACAGAGAAATCAAAAGAAGAAGAAAACACGTCTCCGAAGCGGAAGCGGACAACTCTTTTCTCCGCAGACTTGAAATCGAAAGCGGTCACGAAGAAGCCGCCGCCGGAAGCGCACACGGAAGCGTTCTTCACGCCTGAAAGCTTGAGCCGCCTGTATTTTTTTTCAGAGAGGCCGTAGATGCCGATTTCGCTTTTCACATTGTCCTTCGACACGACACGGCTCACGGCCAAGTATTTTCCGTCCGGCGAGAACCTGATTTTTCTCACGCCCGTGACGGAAAAGAGCCTTTTGCTTTTTTTCAAGTCCGACGACCAAAGGAAAACAGCGGAAGAAAGAGAGTCGAAATAGGCGACAAAGGTTCGGCCGTCGACATCGACAGAATCGAATGCCGTCACAACGGAATTTTTTCGGGAAACAAGGGAATAGTCGATTTCGACGAATTCGGAAGGGACTTCAATCGAATCGTAAAAATCCTGCCAAGCCCTGCTCATCTTCAATCCGTAGACTTTCTTGAAGACTCCCGCGCAGAAACTCAGCGTAGTCGATTTTCCAGCCCTCTTCCAGAATTCTCCGTACTTTTCCATTCCGTAAGTCTTCTGTAGATACTTCGCGAACGCTCCGCCAAAATAGTAGGCGACGGAGCCAGATGGGTAAACGTCCCTCGCGCCAGTCACGTCTCGCCACGAAGGAAATTTCCCGTCGATTTTCGCCTGGGCCACGACCTGCGTGAAGAACGGCGAATTCAAGCGGCCGCCCTCTCCAAGGCTCTCGAACGAAACAGCCGCGCCCTCGTACCAGAACGACGTGAGAGAAATCCCCGGCAGCGTGAACAAATCAGCCATGACGGAAAGCCCCCGCCAGAAGGGGCTTTTCATGTTGAGAGTGACCGCGTGCGTGAGCTCGTGGTAGAAGACGCTCTCGATGCCCTCGGAAGAATCGAGATTCTCGTCGAGGGCGGTGTCGTAGAGGCAAATCATGTTGTAGGGGGCGGGAGAGAAAAAGGCGTTCAAATCTTCTATTGAAGACGTTATGGACACGGGGAAGCGCTGGTACGGCTCCGTCCCAAGCTTCGACGAGATTTCCGAATAGTAGGAGTCGGCCACGGAGGCGATTTTCCTTGCGGTCGGTTCGCACTTTTCCGGAAAAATTATGTCGAACCATTCTGTCTTGACCACCCGAAGGCTCTTCTCCCCGGACATGAAACCGCCATAGGAGAAGGCGAACGGGAGGCAGAAAAAGATGATGAACAGAGAAACGAATCTTCTCATCGACATTCTTTTTTTGTTTTCAGACGACAGCGGCGACGGCTGTTCCGATTGTGATGTCGTTCTCGGCCGAGACAATCTCGAAGTGCACGCCCATGCGCTTTGTCAAGCAGTCTTCAAGATAGGACTCGATTCTTGAGCGGAGCTTGTGCGTCTTGAAGAAGGTCGTTCCGTTGCAGAGGATTGCGACAGGGCGGATTGGGCTTTTTCCACCGCCGGTCTGGATTGCGGTGGCGGTCAATATGGCGGCGGCGTACCTCGCCACTCTGTCCACGGCGGAATCGAACAGTTCGTAAATTGTCTGCCTGTCCGTGTCGTCCTGGCAGAGGTCGGAGATTTTGCCGCTCTTGAAAGGGGCGTAGAGGAAGGAGTCGAGCTCAATCAGGCTCACATCGTCGAGTTTCGCAATTTTCTGGGCGCATTCGGAAGAGAAAAGGCCGTCCTTGGCTCCCGCCAAAAGAAGCTCGAAGCCGAGTTTTCCGAGATACGCCCCTGAGCAGCCCTTCTCCAAAAGGTACTGTCCCGGAATGTTCGTCTTTCTGTCCACTTCCCTGTCGAAATCAGAAAGCGGAATCCGGTCGCACTTCCCCGACTCGCAGACGATTATCTGCTTCTCGATTTTCTCTCCCCCCTCTTTCCCATCATTGTCATTGCGGATTCCAGAAACCACGCAGTCAGGCTGCACATAGGCGGCGTTCATGCCAGTCCCCAGAATGAAGCCGATGTAGGCCGAATAATCCGTTCCCTCCTTGGAGAACGCCTTTCCAGCGAGGAGAGCCGCCACGGTGTCGTTCAACAGCGTAATCCGCTTGATTCGGTTCCAGCCCCTGCCCTCAAGCACCTCCACCAGCGTCTTCCCGACGGGAACGCCAATCACCTCGGGTGCCTTCACTTCCTTGCTGAACGCGTTCGGAATTCCGTCCCCGTCCTTCGTTATCTCCATCGCGTACGAGAAGCAGAACCCGATTTTGTCCGATTTGTTCTTCAGATAGTCTATGTTGTCGGCGATTTGGTCGAAGAATTCCTTCTTTGAAAGCTCCCTCTCCACACCCGGCATCTTCGTCTTCCTGAAGTCCGTTATGGAAGCCGCCCCTGCAGCGTCGAAGAACACCAGGCACGAGCGGAAATTCGTCCCCCCTGCGTCAATCACAATCACGCTCTCGTTTTTCGGAGCGGATTCGGGTGGAAGGAGCCAGGTCTTGAACATGTCCTCGCCCGACTCAAGCCCCGCCAAGCCGTCCCTCATGTCGTCGAGTATCGAAGAGGCGGTGGAAGCCACGTCCATCGCCAGTGGAAAATTGTGCCTAAGCAGAAATGAAGTTGCCTTCGTCGTCATAAAAAACGCTCCTCGTTTTCAGTCTAAAATTCGACATACATTCTATCATGACATTCAAAAAACGGCGAAAAACCCTAAAAAAAATCGCTTGAAGTCGGTTTTTAGAGCGGTGGTTATCATTTATAATGAAGAAATGACAGACTTATCTGATTTGAAGAACGAACTGAACCCTGAGCAGTACGAGGCCGTCATGACGACGGAGGGCGCGATTCTCATAATAGCGGGCGCCGGAAGCGGAAAAACGAGGGTCATCACATACAGGATAGCGAACATGCTCAACAAGGGCATACCGCAGAGCGCGATTCTCGCGCTCACGTTCACGAACAAGGCGGCCAAGGAAATGGAGAGCCGAATAAAGGAGATGACGCAGAAGAAGCTGCAGAACCTCACTGTCTCGACTTTCCACGCGTTCGGAGTGAAGGTGCTCAGGCAGGACATCGACAAGCTCGGCTGGAGGGACAACTTTTCGATATACGACGAGACAGACAGGAACTCGCTCATAAAGGAGACGGGCCGGGAGCTGAAGTACACGGACGAGGCTCTGGACATCTACAAAATCGGGGGGCTTTTCTCCGACATAAAGACCGGAAGGAAGACGTGGAACAGCGAGAATTCCATGTACAAGGAACTCTACGAAGGCTACCAGGAGGGGCTCAAGCTCTTCAACGCGGTGGACTTCGACGACCTCATAACGCTCCCCATACAGCTCTTCCGAGAGCATCCCGACATCCTCCAGAAGTACAAGGACCGCTACAAGTACATCATGGTGGACGAATTCCAGGACACGAGCCACCAGCAGTACGAGTTCATGCGACTCCTCTCCGACAAGAACGTGGCTGTCGTCGGCGACGACGACCAGTCGATATACTCGTGGCGGGGCGCGGACTACCTGAACATCGTGAATTTCGAGAAGGACTTCCCGAACGTGAAGGAAATCAAGCTCGAACAGAACTACCGCTCCACCGGAACGATTCTGGAGGCAGCGAACGGAGTCATCCAGCACAACACGAACAGGAAGGAGAAGAAGCTCTGGAGCGGAAACGGAGAGGGAAAGCCCATCGAAGTCTACTATCCAGACAACGAGGCCACGGAAGCCGACTTCATCATCGAATGCATAAACTCAATCGCGCTCACAGAGAAGAGGAAATACTCGGACTTCTGCGTCCTCATGCGCTCGAACTCGCAGAGCAGGCCGATTGAGGAGGCGTTCCTCTCCGAGAACATTCCGTACACGATGAGCGGAGGAACGAGCTTTTTCCAGCGCAAGGAAATCAAGGACATCATAAGCTACCTGCGCGTAATCTCGAACCACGACGACGACGTGAACCTGCTCCGAATAATCAACACCCCCAGGCGCGGAATCGGACGGGTCACTCTGGAGAAGCTCAACGAGATAGCGAAGGAGAATTCCTGCTCTCTCTGGGACGCGATGAAGTCGAATTTCACGGTGGACGAGGAGAACGCGGAAGTGGACCTCTTCGGGGAAGTGCTCACCGAAATCGAAAGCGACGACTTTTCAGACGACGCGATGGACGGCATGAGGGAATTCATCGAGATAATCGAAGGCGGAAAGAACATGCTCGGAGGCCACGGACTTGCGAAAAAGGTTAAGGCGTTCGTGGACGAGATAAGATACTACGACCACCTTCTAGGAGAATCACCGAAAAGCCCGAAGGCCGCGCAGTACAAGATGATGAACATCGAAAGCCTCATCAAGTCAATCGACGTGTGGGAGAGCAACCCCGACACCACGGACGCGACCCTCTACAACTACCTGAACCGCATAACGCTCCTGTCGCGCGACGACTACGAGGAGGAGGACACGGGAAAGGTGAACCTCATGACAATACACGCCTCGAAAGGACTTGAGTTCCCGGTCGTCTTCATAGCGGGCGCCGAGGACGACATCATCCCGCACGCGCGCGCCGTCGAGGAAGGCGGGGACGCGGCCGTGGAGGAGGAGCGGAGGCTCTTCTACGTGGCGATAACGAGGGCGCGCGACAAACTCTACATATCGGCATGCCAGAGGAGAAGACGGCACTCGTTCGCCCAAAAAGACGGCGACGCGCAAGGCCCGGTCCAGGACGCTGGCAACGAGTGCAAGCCCAGCCGCTTCCTGGACGAAATCCCGAAGTCGCTCGTCCAGTACCACGAGCCGGCGAAAGTCGTGGAGGCCGACGAGGCGAAGAAGATACTCGACGACATGATAAAGAAATTCCGAAAACCGATAGTTCCGGGATTCGCAAGATAGAGCAAAAAAAACAAAAAACAAAAAAACGGAGAAGAAATTGAAAATAGCAAAACTAATTCCAACAGCCGTATCGGCTTTGTTCATCCTCACGTCGTTCTCGTGCCAGTCGTCAAAAGAGCTGGAAGAGACCTTAGAAACAATGGAGTCCGAAGACGCGAACAGCGGAGCGGAAACGGAGAGTGCCAAGGAGACGGTCTCTTTCGAAGAAGAGGAAGAGCTGCAGAAAGAGGCCGACAGCATAGAAAGGCTGGACTTCAAGGAGATATGGGGATATGTGATGGGAGGACGCGAGCACGAGTTCTCCGCGAAATTTCCCATAACGGACGTGGGCTACTTCTGCGACGCGGTGAACACGTTCAGCGAGATGCCGCAGGTGCCGCCGCGCTCCAAATTCTTCAAGGACTACAAGGGGCGAGTCCATCTGACCACGAGCGTGGACTCGAAAAGCCAGACCCACCTGCTCCTCCAGCCCGATCTGCCGCTCAGGGACAGGATAATAAAGCAGATGGTCAAGGCGGCTGAGACATACGACGGTCTCCAGATAGACTGGGAATCGGTTCCGAAGGAGGACGACGAGAATTTCTGGGAATTCCTGAAAAAGCTGAAGGAAGAGTTGAAGGGCAAGCCGCTCTCGATGGCCATCCCCGCGAGGACCAAGACGCTGCAGAGGGACGCGTACAACTACGAGAAGCTCTCCGCCATCGCCGACAGGATAATCATCATGGCGTACGACGAGCACTGGTCCACGAGCAAGCCGGGGGCGATAGCGTCGACGGACTGGTGCAGGAGAATCGCCGAGTACACCAAGACGCAGATTCCGGCGGAGAAGCTCGTGATGGGGCTTTCACTCTACGGAAGGACATGGATGAGCGCGCCGGTGAAGGCGCAGGCCTGGTACAACAGCGGCATAGAGCGCATAAAGAGGGAGCAGAACGTCACGGAAGTGCAGCGCGACAGCTACGGAACCCCGCATTTCACGTTCAAGGAGGAAGTGACGATAACGGGCTGGTACGACGACATAGAATCCCTAAAAATCAGGTGCAAGATGTACGGGGATGTCGGAATCGAAAAAATCGCGTTCTGGAGGGTCGGCTTCGAGGATCCCGAATTCTGGAAATACCTCGGAATAAAAAAGTAGGATGACAGGCGGCGGCGAGAGCGTCTTCAAGAATCGAGGAAGACGGCGCCGTCAGTTCTGAAGCACGCAATTCACTTGAACGGATTTACGATTCTCACGCCGTCTACGACCTGTCCGTCGTTCAAATCCTCGGAATAGACGATTTCGCATTTTTCCGCCTTCGCCGCAGCCAAAACGAGAGAGTCATAAATCGTGAACTGAGTCTTTATGCTGATTTTTATCGCATCGAGCACGTCTTTTACGGTATTTGCATGGACCGGGAAAGCGGTGACAAAATCTTCGACATCCTTCTGAGCCGCCTCTTTGCTTCGCTTCAATTTTTTTACAGAAACATTGAAAAACTCCTGCAAAGTTTGCGTAGAGATTATCCCTGTTCGTGTTTTTATAAGCGAAGAAACCAAATTCCGCGCTAAATTTTGTTTTTGCAAGTCGCTTTCATCAACGCAATACAAAAAGATATTCGAATCAAGAAACGCTTTACCGCCCATTCATTTCCTCACGAGTCCATCTCACACCATTTGACGAAAAATGCTCGGCATCTGCCCTCGCAAAAAATGATTGTATCGCCATTTCCTCTCTTGAATTTTTCTTTTTCTCGATTTCATCCTTGACGAAAACTTTTTTCAGTTTTTCCGTGAGAATGGAAATCGCAGAAACGAGTTCCTCGCCCGAAAAAGAATCCGTAATCCTGTTGAAATCAGCCATCATCGCATCTGACATGCTTCACCTCCTCGACCTCCATCCTACCGCAAAAATCCGTATTCGTACACTTTCGCCCCTACCCTGGGAAAAAAGCCGGTTCCAGAACATAAAGTTCCAGAACCGGCTTCCTCTCACATTGGACGGCTTCTCAATCACAAAGCAGACTTGTAGATGTCCACGATGTCCGCCTTCGACGGCTCCCTCGGATTTCCAGGGGTGCACGCGTCGGCCATCGCGGAGTCGGCGAGGAAGTCGATGTCGGACTCCTTCACGCCCTCAGGCCCGATTTTGCGCGGGATTCCAACCTCGTCGGCGAGAGCCTGGATGGCATCGAGGGTCGCGTTGACAGCGGCATTCCTGTCCATGGTCTCGATTCCGGGAACGCCCATCGCCTTTCCGATTTCCTTGTACCTGCCGCCAGCGACGCTCGCGTTGTACTTGAGAACCGGGACGAGGAGCATAGCGCACGCCTTTCCGTGGGGAATGTCGTACAAGGCCGAGAGCGGATGCGCCATAGAGTGCACGATTCCAAGACCAACGTTCGAGAAGCCCATTCCGGCGATGTACTGGCCGAGAGCCATCTTCTCCCTGGCCTCGATGTCGCCCTTGACCGATTTTGGAAGCCAATGGGAAATGATTTCGATGGCCTTCAGGTGCATCATGTCCGTCATCTCCCACGCGCCCTTGGTGATGTAGCCCTCGATTGCGTGAACGAGAGCGTCCATTCCGGTCGAAGCGGCGAGGCCGGCCGGCATCGAGGCGACCATGTCCGGATCGACGACCGCGACCACGGGGATGTCGTGCGGGTCAACGCACACGAATTTCCTGTTCTTCTCGGTATCTGTGATTACATAGTTGATTGTGACCTCGGCGG
This sequence comes from Treponema sp., assembly GCA_017934745.1. Classification (GTDB taxonomy): domain Bacteria; phylum Spirochaetota; class Spirochaetia; order Treponematales; family Treponemataceae; genus Treponema_D. The sequence continues at coordinate 173,870 of JAGBIY010000064.1, forward strand.
CCGTTCCAGAAGTCGTGGAGACGGCGATTATCGGAAGACACGGCTTCTTTGTGGGGGCGACGCCCTCAAGTGAGCGGACATCGGCGAATTCCGGGTTCGTGATGATGATTCCGATGGCCTTGGAAGTGTCGATCGCCGAACCGCCTCCGACAGCCACGATGATGTCGGCTCCGGCCTTCTTGCAGGCCTCCACGCCGTCCTTCACGTTCTCGATTGTCGGGTTCGGCTTTATCCTGTCGTAAATCTCGTAGTCGATTTTGGCGGCGGCGAGTATGTCGGCGATTTTCGTGGCGACCTTGAATTTCACAAGGCTTTCGTCAGTCACGAGAAGGACCTTCTTCGCGCCGCGGTTCTTCACCTCAGCTGCTATCTCGTTGATGGCCCCCTTTCCAAAATACGAAGTCTGATTGAGCATTATCCTGTTTGCCATTCGTGTACCTCCTTTTGGCATTCTACAGTCTGTTATAAATTGTAAACCCCAAATCCAAAAAAGTAAAACGAAAAACGCGCAACCGATTGCCAACAGCCCATCAGCGGAGACGCTTTCTCATGAAGACGGCGAACGCAATCCCCATGCAGACTATCGTTATCACCCACGTTATGGGGTATATGTAGAGGAGAGTCTCCCAGGAGTGGTTGGACGGCACGACGAACCATATCCAGACGAGGCGCAGGAAGCAGGAGCCGACGAGGATTATGACGGTCGGAACGATGGAGACGCCCAGAGCCCTCATGCATCCGGCTGGAACCTCGTATAGCCCAGGCATGTACTCGAAAAACTCCACGCACATCGTCCTGCGCTCGGCGAAGTCCAGGGCGACGGGGTCGTTGGTGTAGACGGACATGAAGAAATGCCTGAAGAGGGAGAAGACCATGGCCTCGGAGAACGTTATCGCGAACGAGCCGAGAACGCACAGAAGGGCGACACGGCGGCAACGGGCGAATTCGTGCGCGCCGTAGTTCTGGCTCACGAAAGTCACGGCCGTCTGGGAGAACGCCGAGGTCACGAAGAAAGTGAAGTACTCGTAGTTCAAGGCAGCGGCCGAACCGGCCATGGCGGAGCTTCCGAAAGTGTTTATCGAAGACTGGATGCAGATGTTCGAGAACGAGAAGACCATGCCCTGCACGCCGGAGGGAATCCCTATCCTCATCATCCAGAGGAGGTACTTTCTCCTGATTCGGAGCTTCCTGAAACTGAAGCGGAGTGCTCCGTCTTCCCCCAGAAGAAAGAAAAGCACGAGGGATGCCGAGACACCCTGGGCCACCACAGTGGCCACCGCGACCCCCGCCACGCCCATGTCGAAGACAACGACCAGGAGGAGGTTCAACGCCACGTTCACGACTCCGGAGACGACCAGCGCAAAAAGCGGCCTTTTCGTATCGCCCTTGCTCCTCAAAATGGCGGAGCCGAAGTTGTAGAACATGGAGAACGGCATTCCGAGAAAGAAAATCCTCAAGTACAGGGAAGCGAGCGGAAGAACGTCTTCTGGCGTCGAAATCCACACGAGAATAGGACGCGTCAGGAAAAAGCCGAAGAACACAAGGGCGAAGCCGCTTGCGATGGCGACGGTCAGGACAGTGTGGACGGCATCCTCAAGCTCCCCCGTCTTCCTCTGCCCCAGAAGTGTCGCCACGACGACATTGCCGCCGACCGACAGCCCAACGAAAAGGTTTATGATGATGTTGATTATGGGTCCGTTTGACCCCACAGCCGCCAGTGCCTCAGGCCCCACATACCGTCCGACGACCGCCACGTCCGCCGAGTTGAAGAGCTGCTGCAGAATCGACGTCATCGCGAGCGGCAGAGCCACCATCAATATTTTCGAAAGAAGAGGACCATGCACCATGTCCATCTGCCTTGCCATAAAAACCTCCAAAAAATGAAATTTTCCAGAATCCCCACACTCCCCACATAGAGATTTTAGAGATTCCAAGCGTCTTCAACTATCAATTTTCGTCTTCCTCTGTTAAAATCGAAATCATGGCAACAACTACAAACATATTAGCATTATTGAAATTCTTCGCATCGAAACAGAAGAGCGGCGTTGTCGATCAGAATGAATTCTGCACATATCTCAGAAAGTATTCAGAACATCATCTTGAGGAGCAACCGTCTCTTTCAGTCTATCTCGAAGACACGCAGGGAGTTCTCAAGACGGAACTTGAGAAACTCGTGGAAGCAAAGCAGGTGGTCATAACGGAGGCTCCGGGGACGAAGACCGTCATCATCGTCGTCCCATACTTCATCGACTACTACACGGGAAAATACAACGACATAGAGAAGACACCTTCGCTGCCATTCCCCACGATAGCCGACCTTCCGAAAGGCACACCGAAGAGCATAGTCACAGTCAGGGACGGAAAGGAGCTGATTGAGAAACTCCTCTCGAAACAGGACTTGAACGACAAGACTCTCTACGGGCTCCAGCTTCCGAACGACGAGCCCGCCATTCTCCTCCCGTCCACGATATCGGTGAGGGACCTCGTGGAGAACAGCCTCGGAAAAATCCAGTACATGCTCAAGAAAGAGGGATACCACGACTACTTCCTCAAAAAGCTCACGGCGACGAACCCGGGAAAGGAGCTGGCGTCGAAGAACTTCTTCAACAGGTTCGTCGACAAGCCCGACCACGGAATAGAGACGCTCAGCGAGTCGAGCGACGACTACTACCTCTGGCACCAGCTCTGCTACTTCATCAAGCAGGACTACAAGAAGGTCAAGGTCGACTACACGCTGGAGGACATGTCGACGATACAGGCCATCCTCATCACGGAAATCGCGGCCGACTTCTACAAGGTCAAGAACATGGACAAAATCCGCAAGGAAAACGCCCTGAAAACCCTCGAACAGCTCATCAACAAGCCTCCGTACTATTTCTCGTACGAGTCCATAACGAAATTCACGGACAGCCAGGACCACCTCCTCATCGGGCAGTACACGGAGGAGGACCTCAAGGAGTGGCTCCACGAGAAGACCACGGGCGGAGACGCGAGGGAGCTTCCAGAAATCCTCATATTCAAGATGGACGACGAGAGGAAGTACTTCATCTGCAAGTCCAAGGTGCTCCAGCTCGTCATAAGGCTCTGCACGGACACGAGGGACATGGTGAGGCAGGCGATAATCGAGCACTGGTACAAGATTCTCAAGAACTACGGCTCGCTCCCGGAAATGCACGAATCGAACGCGTTCGAGACAAGGCTCCAGCTTGAGGTCAAGGAGCAGTCCCCGGTCCTCCACGCCCTCCTCTCGGCATCGTTCCTCCCCCTCCTCACATACGAGAAGTTCGGAGACGACGACGAGGGCAAGGTCACATTGTTCGTGAACGGCGCGCTCATCCCATACAGCGAGCTTCTCCTGACAAGCCGCCAGGACCTCCTCTCGGACGCGAAGATAAAGCTTCCGTTCTGGTACACGATGCCGGTGATTTCATGGATAGCGAAGCTGCTGTTCCAGCCGTCCAAGAAGCAGCGCGACAAGAAGCCGAAGACTGAGGCGCAGAAGTACCACGACAAGGAGAAGGAAAACAGCATAGAGGAAATGGAGATGAATTCCATGATAAGCAAGAATTCGAACCTTTCCAAGAAATTCCAGCTCAAGGAGGCGGCGCGCGAGGCCGAGAAGCACTTCGTCACGGAAAGTTCCACGATAGACAGGGAACTCGACACGTACGAGCAGATTTGGAACAAGAAAATCGGACAGAGCCGGCAGAACCTCCACGAGGATGTGAACGTCCTAATCAGGGACTACATGAGGACAGTGCTCAGGACGCTTCCCGCTTCGAGTTTCACGCTCGAAAGGATAAGGGGGCTGTCGTCCACGCTCGTCAAGACGCCTTCGTTGATGAAAATCGGGGAGCAGGATGCGCTTGAGAGGTACATCCAGCTCTACATAATCAAGCTCGTCAAGAACCTCCCGACATTCAAGCAGGTTGGAGAGCCGTGACGGACTGAGCGAGCGATATAACAAAAAATTATCCATGTTTCGCCCCCGAATTTTGCAGAAAACGAAAAATTCGGGATAAGTAGATAGTGTTGGCGGCGGCAGTGGGACGCATAGGAAAATCTTCCCCCGCAACCGCGCAAACACTATCTACTTACAAGGAGGCGCGAAAATGAGCGCATTGAATCAAATCATTCTTGAGGGGAACGCAGTCAAGGACGCAGAGGTCAGGACAAAGCCGTGGGGCACAAGGTTCGGGGCACTCTCCCTCGCAAACAACCACTACTACAAAGACAAGAAGGGGAATTTCGCGGACGAGGTGAGCTACTTCGACGTCGTTGTGTTCGGGGAAGGAAGCCTTTCCAATCTCGTCAAGAACGCGAAGAAAGGCTCTTCGATAAGGGTCATCGGAAGGATAAAGCAGGAAAGGTGGGAATCGAAGGACGGAAAGAAAGTAAGCCGGAACGTGATTATCGCCCAGCACATCGACTTCCTCAAAAAGCCAAAGAACCAAGAAAACCTCGAATACACAAAGACCAACGAGAAAAAGATACTCGCGGACCTCGTCGAGTCGTACTCCGGCATAATGAAAGAGCTGGACGACACTGAAGAGTCCATAACAGTCGACGAGGAGGAAGCCACTTTCTAAAAGGGCGAAAGTCGAGTTTTCACAGTGCAATGGCAGAAACGAGCGGAAGCGGGGTTCCGCCCATCAAAACACTCAGCCACCGCGAAGCGGTACTGCCGTTTTGATGGGCGGGTTCCCGCTGGGAGCTTGTTTCTGCAA
>JAGBIY010000065.1 GCA_017934745.1 Treponema sp.
AATGGCAGAAACGAGCGGAAGCGGGGTTCCGTCAACAAAAACACTCAGCCACCGCGGAGCGGTACTGCCGTTTTTGTTGGCGGGTTCCCGCTGGGAGCTTGTTTCTGCAACTACGGTATGCATAAACTCGACATTCGACCCGAAAATCTATTCATGGAAATAATAGCGGAAATAGGAACTTCGCACGGCGGAAGTTTGGAAAAGGCAAAAAAGTTGATTGACTGCGCTGTGGACAACGGCGCGGACTGGGTAAAATTCCAGTGGGTGTACGCGGACGAGATTCTGCACCCAGACACGGGATTTGTGAAGCTTCCGACAGGCAACATCAGACTCTACGACAGATTCAAGGCATTGGAAGTCGAGCCGGATTTTTTTGCGGAATGCGAAAGATACACCCACGAAAAAGGTGCGAAATTCACCTGCTCCCCGTTCGGCATAAAAAGCCTTGAAGAGCTGATGGAAATCAAGCCCGACGCGGTGAAAATCGCATCCCCGGAACTCAACCACATTCCCCTCTTGAAAAAACTCGCGGAAATCAGGAAGAGAAACAACATCCACGTCATCATCTCAAGCGGAGTCTCGAAACTCTGCGACATCGAGCGCGCGTTGGAGATACTCGGAAGGGACAACATCACGCTACTGCACTGCATAACGTTCTACCCCGCCCCCGAAGAGGAATACAACCTGAACGTCATCCCGAACCTCTCAAAAATATTCGGCATTCCCTGCGGAGTCTCCGACCACTCGCTCGACCCGATTCTGGTTCCGTCGATAGCGTGCGCGCTCGGAGCCACGATGATTGAAAAGCACATCACGCTCTCGAAAGAGACCGACGGCCTCGACGACCCGGTGGCGTTGGACGGCGAGCAGTTCGGCTTCATGAGCCATTCTGTCCACCAGTGCGAGGCGGCTTTCAGGCAGTACGGGGAAAACGCGAAGGACTACATCATAAAGCAACTTAAAGAAGAATACGGAGAGAGAATCGACAGGATTTGCGGAAGCGGAGTCAAGAAACTCTCCGAATCCGAAAGCGTGAACTACGGCAGAACGAACAGAAGCCTGCACTTCATGCGCTCGATGAAGAAAGGCGAAAAAATCAAGGAAAACGACATCGGCGTTTTGAGGACGGAAAAAGTTCTTTCGGTCGGACTCCACCCGGATTTCCTTGAGACCGTAATCGGCGCGACGCTCGCAAGGGACGTGGAGAACGGCGAAGGTGTTCTTCTGGAAATGATTCTTGGAAAGTGAACAAAAGAAAGACGAAAAGCCGGATTTTGCAATACAATGGAAAAACACCATGTCCGGCTTTTACAGCAAAAAAATGGAGAGTTTATGAGAAAATTTTTTGCGTCTTTGTTTTTCATTCTGTTTTCGATATTTTCGGTTTCCGCGCAGGCCATCTGGTCGAGCGAGCTTGACTGGAGCCGGAACATTCTTGTCGATTCCGCGAAATTCAATTCAGTTTCGGGGGGAACAAGGATTGACTTCAACGTCACGAAGACACGGAACGAATACCAGAACATAAAAATCTACGACGGAAACTGGAAGGAATTGACCGGAGGAAGCTACTCGAACGCCAAATACACAGGCGCGATTGTCCCGAATTTCTCATCGCAGACAGTGACTTTCTCCTACGTCCTCACAGCGGACAACGCCGCAAGCATAAAAAGAAGCGGAATGATTATCCACGGCTACGGAATGAGACTGAACGAGATTTCTGTCGGAGGGAAATCGGCTTCATCAAATTCCGCAAATTCATCTTCTTCATCGTCAAATTCATCATCTTCGGCATCTGGAAATTCCTCAAGCTCAAGTTCAAGCTCAACGACGGCAAAATCGGCACCGGCGACAGTATCGGGAACGCCCTTCTCGAACCACGGGAAACTCTCGGTGAAGGGCGCGTATCTGGTGGACTCGAAAAACCAAAAGTACATGCTCTACGGTTTTTCAACGCACGGACTGAACTTCGGGAACGACTTCTCAAAATTCGTAAGCCAGGAAACGTTCAAGACAATCCGCGACGACTTCAACACGAACTGCATAAGGCTCGTTCTCTACCCGCGCGACTACGGCGGATACTGCAACGGAGGAAACAAACAGCAGCTCAAGCAGTTCATCGAGAACGGAATAGAATACGCGACAAAACTCGGAATGTACGCAATCGTCGACTGGCACGTGCACAACTACAATCCAGTTGAGACGCAGGGCGAGGCGGTGTCGTTCCTCTCGGAAATCGCGGCGAAATACAAGAACTACGGAAACGTCCTCTACGAAATCTGCAACGAACCGACAGGCTCTCCGTGGACTTCGGCGATAAAGCCGTACGCGGAAAAAGTCATCCCGGCAATTCGGCAGCACGCCCCTGACGCCGTAGTCATCGTGGGAACGAACACATGGAGCCAGGACATCGAGGAACCGCTAGCGAATCCGCTCTCGTTCAAGAACGTCATGTACACGTTCCACTTCTACGCCTCCACGCACAGGGACTCGTTCAGGAACAGGGTGGAATCGGCAGTGAACAAGGGGCTTCCAATCTTCATAACGGAATTCGGCACCTGCGACTCGTCGGGGAACGGCGGCTTCAACGCAAGCGAGTCGGAAAAATGGTTCAGCCTCTGCGAAAAATACAACATCAGCCACATGAACTGGAGCCTCTCGAACAAGGGAGAGACCGCCTCGGCTATTCAGTCCTGGTGTCAGAAGACAGCGAACTGGTCGGACTCGGATTTGACGGAATCGGGAAAACTCGTAAAGAAGCACTTCAAGAATCTGAAAAGACAATAGAAGAAACTGGAAACAGAAAAAAAATCGGAGGAGAAAAATGAAAAAAGTTATTGGAAAGGCGCTCGCGCTTTTTGCGGCTGCGCTCATAACTTCCGCGGGTCTTTCAGGCTGCGGAATGGACAGCGCGACAAACGAAAGCACGGTCGAGGTGAACACAGGCAAAGCCGCGGAGACGGTATTCGAGAGCGAAACGGACTTCAACGACCCAAGCTGGGGCGTGCAGTTGAAGGTCGACGCAGAGAAGTTCGCGGACTTTTCGGAAGGCAGCGCAATCACTCTGGAAACGAGAGAGTCCACCACCTGCACGGGGGAATGGAAATACTACAACCTCAAATTCTACGCGGCGACCGACAATGGATGGACGGAACTAATCGGAGGATCGTTCAGCGGCGCGGAATACAGCAACGCCATAGTTCCAAACAGCCCGGACGGAACAATATCGTACACGGTGACAGCATCGAACGCATCTCTGCTCAAGCGATACGGACTCACCATAATCGGCTACGGAGTCGTCATAACGAAAATCACCACGACAACGGTGGCGCAGACTTCCGAATCGGCGGGAAGCACGGAAACAGAGACTACAGTTTGGGCTGACAGTCTCGACATGAACGATTCAGCATGGGGCTTGAACATCCAGATTGAGGCTGGGAAATTCTCGTCGTTCAGCGAAGGAAGCAAGATTCAGGTGGAATGGACTGCATCGCAGACTGCGACGGCATACAAAAAACTCCAGTTCGACTCGATGGGTTCTTCATGGGTTGAACTGACAGGAGGCTCATTCACAGGCGGAAAAACCGACAGCACGGCAGGCGTGATTCCAGAGTCCAGTCCGCTCTCCTACACGGTCACATCGGCGAACGCGTCCGCGCTCAAGTCTAACGGCCTTGCCCTCATGGGATACGGCGTCGTCGTCACGAAAATCACGCTCGTTTCTGGAGGCTCAAGCTCTTCTGGCTCATCATCTTCATCATCTTCGACAACGACATCGGACGTGGAGACGAAGGTCGAGCCGACATCAGTCACGGGAACGCCATACGCGAACCACGGAAAACTAAGCGTGTCGGGAGCGAATCTCCTGGACGAAAAAGGCGAAAAGTACATGCTATACGGATTTTCCACGCACGGCTTGAATTTCGGGGACGAGTTCTCAAGATACGTGAACGAGGACGCATTCGCCACGCTCGTGGACGACTTCAACACGAACTGCATAAGGCTCGTCCTCTATCCGAGAGACTACGGCGGATACACGACAGGAGGCGACAAGGCGAAGCTCAAGGCGATAATGAAGAACGGAATCGAATACGCGACGAACAAAGGAATGTACGTCCTTGTGGACTGGCACGTCCACAACTACAACCCGCAGGAGACGAAGGACGAGGCGAAGACGTTCCTCGCCGAAATCGCCAAGGAGTACGCGAACTACGGAAACGTCCTCTACGAAATCTGCAACGAACCGACAAACTCTCCGTGGGCTTCTGCGATAAAGCCGTACGCTGAGGAAGTAATCCCGGTAATCCGCCAGTACGCGCCGGACGCTGTTGTCATCGTGGGGACGAACACATGGAGCCAGGACATCGAGGAGCCGCTAGCGAATCCGCTCGCCCCAGCAACCTACGGAAACGTCATGTACACATTCCACTTCTACGCGAACAGCCACACGGACTCGTACAGGAGCCGCGTGGAATCGGCAGTGAGCAGCGGACTCCCTGTCTTCATCACGGAATTCGGAACCTGCGACGCATCCGGAAACGGCGGCTTCAACTCAAGCGAGTCGGAAAAATGGTTCAGCCTATGCGAGAAGTACAACATCAGCCACATGAACTGGAGCCTCTCAAGCAAGAGCGAGACCGCCTCGGCGATTCAGTCAAGCTGCTCGAAGACTTCCGGCTGGACAAGCTCGGATTTGACGGAATCGGGAAACCTTGTCGTGGAGCACTTCAAGACGCTCGCACGGTAGGGAAAAATTTTCAACTTTCCGTTTTGGTGGAAGCGTACTGGCGTTGATGGTAGAATGGGGGCATGGCTTTGAATATTCCTGAAGATGTGCATGGAGAGATAAAAAAATATGCGATTCTGCACAAAATGAAGAAAGTGGTCCTATTCGGCTCTCGCGCGCGCGGAACGAACAGGGAGAGAAGCGACATAGACATTTTCGCGGTCGGAGGCGATGTGGATTCTTTCCGCGCCGCACTGGACGAAGAAGCCGATACCCTGCTGATGTTCGATGTCGTTGATGCGGGCGCAAATGTCTCCGATGAGTTGAAAGCAGAAATCGAAAAGGACGGTGTGGTCATCTATGAAAAAGTTTGACAATTTCTTGGGCAGCCTGGAAGTGCTCTGCAAAGCCGACAGGGAAAAAGCCTCCATAGACGAAATTTACAGGACGGGTGTGATAGGTCAGTTCAATTTGACATTCGAGCTGGCTTGGAAGGCTCTTCAGGAAACTCTCAGACAGCACGGAGTCGCAAGTGCGGATGTAGGCTCCCCCCGCGAAATATTGAAGCTGGGCTTTCTGCATTCTTTTTTGGCGGATGAAAACACGTGGCTTTCGATGCTCAAATCGAGGAACCTCTCTGTGCACATCTATTCCGAAATCGATGCGGAAACCCTTGTCAATGCGGTTTTCGACAACTACATCGACGCGTTTCGTCGGTTCGAATCAACTCTGCGGCAGAAAATCGAGGAAATTGAAAATTGATAGTTGATAATTGAGAGTGGAAAGTTTGATGGGAATCTTTGCCAATTCTCAATTTGTTCATTTCGACTTCGCTCAATGACCGCATTTCAACTTCGCTCAATGACCGCATTTCGACTTCGCTCAATTAACTAGTCGGTTGCTGAGCGGAGTCGAAGCAAGTCGAAGCATGGTTGCCGAGCGAGTCGGAAAAATGGTTCAGCCTCTGTAAAAAATACAACATCAGCCACATGAACTGGAGCCTTTCGAACAAGAGCGAGACCGCCTCGGCGATTCAGTCAAGCTGCTCGAAGACTTCCGGCTGGACAAGCTCGGATTTGACGGAATCGGGGAAACTCGTCGCGGAGCACTTCAAGACGCTCGCACGATAAACACAAGCCAACGTCATGCGAACAGGTTTGTGCTCAGATAGCGCAGGCCTGTGTCGGGAAGGATTACGACGATGTTCTTTCCTTCGTTCTCGTCCGATTTCGCCAAATCCGTCGCCACGGAAAGAGCCGCTCCGCTTGAAATTCCCACAAGGATTCCGTCCGTCCTCGCAAGAAGGCGGGCTGCCTCGAAAGCGGAGTCTGGAACAATCGTGACTACATCGTCGATGTATTCCTTGTTCAAAACTTGTGGGACGCGCTCTTTTTTGACATCCGTAAAATTGTGGACGCCAGTCACGATTACGTCATTCACCGGCGGCTGAACGCCCACGACCTTCACGGAAGGCTTTTTCTCTTTGAGGAATCTTCCAGTTCCTGTAATCGTTCCGCCGGTTCCCGCGCACGCGACGAAAATGTCGACGTCGCCTTCCGTGTCGTTCCAGATTTCACGCGCGGTCGTGTTGTAGTGCGCCTCTGGATTCGCCGGATTCGACACTTGGTCTATGAAGAAGCTGTTTTCGATTTTCGGAATGACTTTTTCTTTCAAGACTTTTATTCCGGCGACAAAATCTCCGCCGGTCTCATCGAGGACTTCCACATACTCGGGGACTTCGCTCAAGTTTATCAGCTTCGCACCGAACGCTTTTATGACCTGCTTGCGCTCTATGCTGACTTCATCCTGAATGTAGACGACGAATTTGTACCCCTTCGCGGCCGCGAACGCCGCCACCGCGATTCCCGTGTTTCCAGAAGTCGTTTCGACTATCGTCGTCTTTCCCGGCGTGATAAGCCCCTTTTTCTCCGCGGTTTCGAGCATGTTGAGCGCGATTCTGTCCTTCACGCTGCTTTCGGGGTTGAAATATTCGAGTTTCGCAAAAATCTTTGCCTTGAGATTGAGTTTTTTCTCGTAGTTTGTCAGCTCCACAAGCGGAGTGTTTCCCACCAGTTGCGTGATGGACTTGTATACTTTCTTTGCCATTTCGTCATCCTCCATTTTTTTTCAATCAAAGATGACGTAGGTATATTTCTTTTACCGAATCTTTACCAATACATTTTTTTGATAACGAAATAGCTTTTTCCTATAACCTACATTGCTTCATTTTACCACATTTAAGGCAAACATCACCCAAAATACTCCTGCCTGTTCTTTGCTCGCTCAATCGCCGAGTCCTACTGTCTTCCAATTTTCATTTTTCACTTTTCACTTTTCAAAACTCTATTATCATTGTCGGTTCGACTCCGCTCACCGACCACGGTTCGACCACGCCCACCGACCGCATTTCGACTTCGCTCAATGACCGCATTTCGACTTCGCTCAATGACCGCGGTTGCTGAGCTGTTCCCTGAGCGACGGCTGCCGAGCGGAGCCGAGGCAAGCCGAAGCACGGTTGCTGAGCGTCGTCGAAGCATCATTCCGAAAGCAGCTTCTTTTTTTCGTCGATTTTTTGCTGGAGGTAGTCCATCAGGGGAACGGCACTCTCCTTCTCTTCCTGGCTGAACACGATTTCCTTTCCGGTGGGGCTAAGGATGACTGTGAGGAGGTTCTCGGCGGAATCGCTCACCTGCTCGTAGACGTTGCTGTCCAAATCCTCCATCGTCTCCACTTTGCGGTGGAATTCGTTCACGCACCAGTCGGCGTAGTCGGAGGCGGCCTGCAAATCCTTCTTGTCCATGGAAAAATACTTCTCCACGAGAGTTCCGTCGGCGGAGAAGAAAGAGTTCACCACCTCCGCGTACTGCTTCTTGTCGCTCACGCCCGTCATGCCGGTGAAGATGGGCTTCACGCCGGAGACGACAAGGCGGCCGGATTCGTCCTCGTATGCCCTCAAGTCCCTCATGTTTATTCCGTATTTAGCGGTCAAATCATGGGTGAGTATGACGAGATAGTTCTTCCCCACGCTCGCGTACTGAGTCCGCTTGTCGCCCCTGTTCTCGAAAAGCTTCTGCGTCCCTATCCAAGTGTCCTTCACTTCGGTCTGGTGCAGCGTCGTCTTCAACAGGTTCAGCTCCATTATCCGCTCCAAATCCTGAATCGAAAGCTGGGCATGGCGGAGGAAATCGATTTCGTTCTGCAGACTTCTGTTCTTCTCCCTCTCGCTCGAAAGTTCCTGGCGGATTTTCGCGTCGTCGGCGGGGTCCAACCTCAATATCTCCGTGAAGAAATTCCTGCCGAAAAGGACGGCGGGAATCATGAGGACGCAGCAGACTGTCGTGGTGAAGAAAGTCTTCGCCCTGAAAATGAGGAAAACGATGACAGCCAGGGCGATTGCGACGAACACGCCGTTTCCTATAAGCCGCCACAAATTGAAGGAATCAGCCATCTTTATTTTCCGCTCGAAGGATTGCCGTCGGGAGCCGTCTTGTAGCTTTCGTAGTTCAAGTCGCTGTCGTCGGTCGTGTAGGTCTTCTTGGAGCAAGAAAAAAGAGCGACGAGCGAGACAAGCGCGAAGAGCGCAAAAAACTTTTTCATATAAAACCTCTCTTTGACGGGAAATGAGCCGTTCCACGTCTAAAAAATTATACAAGAAAATGATACACTTTTCCCCATTATGGCAGACATTATTCAACCAAGAGTCCTAAAGGGATTCAGAGACATTCTTCCAGCTTCGGAAATAGAGAGAGTTGGACTTCAGGAAAAAATCACGAAAGTTTACCGTTCGTTCGGCTTCGTGCCAATCGACACTCCGGTTTTGGAATACTCGGAGATTCTGCTCAGGAAATCGAACGGAGAGACTGAAAAGCAGGTGTTCAGGTTCGAGGACAACGGAAAGCGCGACGTCGCCATGAGGTTCGACTTGACGGTTCCGTTCGCGCGTTTCACGGCGGAGCACGAAAGCGAGCTCTACTTTCCGTTCAAGCGATACCACATCGCGAAAGTTTGGCGCGGAGAGAAGCCGCAGGCAGGACGCTACAGGGAATTCATGCAGTGCGACATCGACACGGTAGGCTCCGACAGCGCGTCGGCGGACTTCGAGATTTTGAGCGTGATGAAGGCCGCGTTGAACGAAATCGGGGTCACGAACATCACAATCCATGTGAACCACAGGGGCATCTTCAACCGCTTCCTTTCGAGAATCGGCGCAGCTGAAAAGTCGGAGGACATTCTCCGCTCAGTGGACAAGCTCGCGAAGGTCGGAGAGGAGGAAGTGAAGAAGGAACTCGTCGAATTCACTTCGTCGGAGGAGAAGGCGGAACAGATTCTCAAGTACATCAAAGGCGGAGAGGATTTCGACAAGACATTGGACACGCTTGAAGAGATGGCGGGCGGAGAAGCGGAAGACACGAAGCGCATGAGGGAAATCAGGCAGATGATGAAGGCGGCAGGAATCGAATCCACATACGTCCTCGACCCATCGATAACGCGCGGCCTCGACTACTACACAGGAGTCGTGTACGAGACCTTCCTGAACGACTGCCCGGAAATCGGCTCTGTCTGTTCGGGTGGAAGGTACGACAACCTCGCCGGCCTCTACACCAAGACGAAGCTTCCTGGAGTCGGAGCGTCAATCGGACTCGACCGGCTCATCGCGGGCCTTGAGAAGCTCGGAAAGACATCCAAGAAAGGAAGCTACCTCGACGCGGAAATCTACTGCATGGACAAGTCGCTGGCCATCCACTACCAAGGTGTCGCGGCGAAGCTCAGGGCGAAGGGAATCGCGGTGGAAGTCTTCCCGGACGCGAAGAAAATCGGCCAGCAGTACGCTGTCACGGACGCGAAGGGCGTCAAATGGGGAATCCTCATCGGAACGAACGAAGCGGAGAAGAACGTGCTCACGCTCAAGAAGCTTGAGACGAGGGAACAGTTCCCGGAATTGACGGTCGAGCAGGCGGCGGAGAAGATTCTCTCGGAAAAATAAGCTCACTCGCCTTTCACGGCATTTTCGGCTCGCATTCGATTCATGTAGACGGACACGGAATTCTCAGGAACCCAGCCGTCGTCGAGCGCGAGCCATTTTTCATACTTTTCGTCGTCGCCGTCGACCACCTTCACAGTGCGCTCACCGACGATTTTTCCCATCATGTCCTTCCTCATGTTCTTCACGACTTTTGCCTCGTATGAGGGATTTTCACGGCAGGCGACATAGGGAATCTTCACCACAGCCCACTGGTATTCAATGTCGAGAGCCTCCAAATCGGCCTCGTTGAACACAATCGAATCCTTCTCCCTGCACGAAAAAAACAGGCAAGAGGAAGCGAGCAACAAGGCGGGGACAATTTTCAAACATTTCATGATGTTCACCAAAAAAAAAGATTTTCAGTCTGGAATCGAATCCGCAAGATACTTGGCGACTTGGGAATAGATGAGCAAGTCGGAATCCACGAAATTCAACGTCGGAATCTCGGCGATTTCCGCCCAGCGGTACTCTGTGTGCTCGCTCAGGACATACTTCTCCGCCATACCGTCGTGCGGAACGTCTATTAGGTACGCATGGAGGAGCCGCTCCGCTCCGTTGTGCTTGAACGTGGTCTCGGCAATCATCTTCTCCACGGAAACCTTCACACCGAACTCTTCCTCAAATTCACGGACGACGGCATCTTCCTCGCTCTCGCCCTCCTCGACCTTTCCGCCGGGAAATTCCCATCTGCCGCCCATCTGTCCCGTAGGATTCCTGTGGGCGATGAGCACCTTCTTGTCGTTGAAAGCGATGCACGCTATCGATGTTTTCATTTTCAGCTCCTGAATTTCCAGCGAAAAAACTGGAAACAAGTATATCAAACCTGTTCTGAAACTTCACTTTCTGAACAAGCTACACAGGTCTATTTTAACAGATTATTGGCAGTTCATTCAAAGATTTGATTATTTTCCATGCCGATTTTTGCATCTCGCTGTCGGGCTGAATCTGGTCGGGAACCATCACGCACCTTATGCCGGCCGCCACGGCCGCCCTCACCCCGTTCGGGCTGTCCTCCACGGCGATGCAGTCGGCCGCGGAAAGAGAGAGCGAATCGAGAGACTTCAAGTATATGTCGGGAGCCGGTTTCGAGTGGAGAACCTTGTCGCCGGTCGTTATCGTCTCGAAATAGTCGAATATGCCCGCGTTCTTCAGCTGCCTCTGGACGCTCTCCCACCTTGTCGAAGAGGCGACCGCAAGCCTGAGCCGCTTTTTCTTCAGACTCTCAAGGCATTCCAACACGAAAGGCATGAGCTTCAGCCCCTCCTCGGCTTCGACCACGTGGAAAAGCTCGCTCGTCCTTTTGTAGAACCGCTCGGGCGCAACCTTGCCGGAGCAGTATTCTTCAAGCACGGAAAGGGTGTCGTTCGTGTTCTGTCCCACGCACCTGAAATAGGCTTCGTTTATACCTTCGATTCCGTACTCGTCCGCGGCCCTCTTCCAGCAGACCTTGCACACGGACTCTGTGTCCAAGAGGATTCCGTCCATGTCGAAAATCACAGCTTTCATTCAAATCTCCTCAAAAAAAGTCCCGGACTCCATGCAAAAAGGAATCCGGGACTTTTATTTCAACAAATCAAGAAATCTTCATCAAGCCTTTTTCGTCTGCTTCATGAAAGTCTTGAATCCTTCAACCGCGAGAATCACGGCGAGGATGGCCATGGAAGCGGCGAAGAAGAGCTGGAACCAGTTGCCCCAGAAGAACGCGCCCTCCTTTCCGGCGACCATCGCTCCGATTTTTCCCACAACTGTGAGGACGAGCTGCGTCAATGTAGCGATGAGCATGAAGCACATCGGAATGTAGAACATCTTGTTGTTCTTTCCGACAGAGCCGAGCCAAGCCGCCACTGCAAGAAGGGCGATTCCTGCGAGGAGCTGGTTCGCAGAACCGAACAAGGCCCAGATTGCGGAAAGCGAGAGACCGCCGAGGATACAGCCGATGATGACCATGAATGCAGTTCCCACGAGAGGGTTCGCAAGGCACTTCCTGACAGGGGATTTCGCATCTTGCCACGTTTTCTCGTCCTCGGAAAGGAAAAGCTCCGAGAACATGAAGCGGCTCAGGCGTGTGGCCGAGTCGAGAGATGTCAAAGCGAAGACCGAGACGGCGAGCGTCAAGAGGGCCTTTATCGAATTGAAGACATGAGTGTTCTCGTCACCGAACATCAAGGCTATTCCCGAACCGAAAGCAGTGGCAGGTGAGCCCTTGAACGCGAAAAGTCCAGTTTCTGGGTCCTGAATTATGAAATTCTTGTAGATTACTCCGACCGCTATCAAAGAGATGATTCCGAGAGCGGACTCGATGAGCATTGAGCCGTATCCGATTGCCTTTGCGTTTTTCTCGTTGTCGAGCTGCTTTGAGGAAGTTCCAGAGGCGATGAGCGAATGGAAGCCAGAGCAGGCACCGCAGGCCACGGTGATGAACAGTGTCGGGAAGAGCATTCCAGGCTTCTGAATCCAGCCCGTGAAGGCGGGCATCGTGAATTCGACACCCCTTGCGGCGCCTGTGAAAGCCGAGTAGACGATACCGACGATGGCGATGAACATCATCGCGTACAAGAGGAACGAAGAAAGATAGTCGCGAGGCTGGAGCATTATCCAGACAGGGATGAGCGAGGCGACCGCGATGTAGAGTCCGATGAGGACAATCCAAGTCACGCGTCCCAAGGCGAGACCGACATTGAGGCCGAGGATTATGATTCCCACGATTGCGACGATTCCGACGATTGTGGCGGGAAGAGTCTTCACGCCGAGGCGGTTTGTCGCTATTCCGTAGAGGATTGCGAGGACGATGAAAAGGAATGAAATCATTGCAGTCGTCTGGTTTCCAGTCGGGTTCAAGACGAAGCCGAATCTTCCAGAAGCCAAATCTTCAGCGGAAGTCAAGAAAGTGGAAGCGACCACGTTGACGAACGAAGCGATTACGAGAATCAAGACGAGAAGAGCGAAGATGATGAAGAGCTTCTTTGAAGCCTTGCCCATTGTCGACTTGATGATTTCACCGACAGACTTTCCCCCGTTTCTGACAGAAGCGAAGAGCGAACCGAAATCCTGCAATCCACCAAAGAAGATTCCTCCGACGACACACCAGAGGAAGACAGGCACCCATCCGAAGACGGCCGCCTGGATAGGTCCGTTGATAGGGCCTGCTCCGGCTATCGAAGAAAAGTGATGTCCCATCAAAACGGCAGGTTTAGCGGGAACGTAATCCACACCGTCGGGCATCTCGACAGACGGTGTCTTCTTTGCGGGGTCGATGCCCCACTGTTTTGCCAAATAGCTGCCGTAGAAAACATAGCCAGCCAGAAGCAAAACGATTGCAGCGATAATGATGAATAAAGCTGTCATTTCATCTCCTCCTTAAGAGATAAAAACGTTATATTGCTTCAACCGTCTTTTTCAGGCTTTTGCCGAGACGGTTGTAAGTCGCGCGCATTGTCGAAGTCTCCAAGGCCGCCAGCCTAAAGTCGCTCCAGCCCTTGAGAGTCATCATGTACGATTTTGAATGCTTGATTTTTCTTATCGCGTCGAAAGCGTCGCCCTCGATTCTGTCGGAGACAATCACGAGAGTGACGTCCGTGTTCCTGTGCCCGAAATACGGGACGAAACCTGAAAGCCCTTCCCGCCAGGCAGCAGCCACGATTTCAAGGAGGGTCTTCATGTCGAGATTTTCGGACACATAGAAGAAGACCCGCTCGGCAGAATCGGACTCTGAGAGTTTCGCGGACTTCACGAGGAAATATTGCTCTGTGTGGGATTTGAAAACGGCCTCGGCGAAGAAAGGCTTCGTTATTGAAGAAAAGCCACCTTGCCCGCCATCAACGGAGTCTTCCCCCGGACGTTTTATGGTGTAATACCGTTCGAAGGATTTCAGAATTTTTTGGGCAGCGTCAGAACTTTTCATAATCGAGAAATATTCTACTTATTTCGCCCCAAAAAACTCAATAAAAAAAACGAACTTTGTTTCTATTTTCCAGTACAAAAATCAAAAAAAGCGTTTTCCAGTTGAAAAAAATCAGTCGAGCATGGAAACAAATTCCCTGAAACGGCGGACTCTCTCCTCGCTGGACTTGTAGCCGCTCTCGCCGGGGTAGAACTTGTAGCGGATGGAAACGTTCTTCAAGCGGACATCGGGAGAAGGATGTGTCTTTCCAAATCCGGAAGAATCCGAGGCCGAGGCATTCCTCTTGAGGGCGTTCAGAACGCTGTCCATGGCGCGCGGGTTGTATCCGGCCCCGTGCAGCAGCTCAAGGGCCTTCGTGTCCGCCGAAAGCTCCTGCTGCTTCGAGTAGCCCTTCTCCAAAAGCTCCGATATTGCGGAATCGATTTCCTCCGTCATGGCGGCGGCCTGCGCCACGGACTCGGCGCTTCCAGAATTCGCAGCAACCACGGCAGTTCCACCCGCCTGGGCGAAAGCTCCGCCGATGCGGCTCTTCTTTATGGCCTTCGCGCTGTGCTCCAAAAGGACATGGCCGACTTCGTGCGCGAGGACAGCGGCCAAAGCATCCTCGCTTTCGCAGCATTTCACAAGGCCGAGAGTCACCATTATGTGTCCGCCGGAAGTCGCGAACGCGTTGAGTTCGGGAGAATCGAGGAGGACGACGGAATAGTCACGAAAGAGAATCGGACGCTCGGAGAAGACCGTGAGCGAATGGAGAACCTTGTTCAGGTAGGACTGGGCCTTGTCGGATTCGTAGACCTTGTACTTGGAGAGAATCTTGGCGGCGACTGCGCGTCCTATGTAGTACTCTTCCTCCGGCGTTATGTCCTCGAATGCGGACTCCATTGATTCGGCAGTCTTGTTCATCGATTTCTGCACGGTCTCGTCCGAAAAAGCCTCCGTAACCCTCTCCCTCACGGATTCCGGTATCTTCGCGCCGCTGCTCTTTATTTTGTCGAGCCAGCTCTGAGGAAAGACGGGAGCCGAAAAAGCCACCAAACAAAACGCCAACAACGATTTTCCAAAACTTCTCATAAAATCCCCGCGCCTACTCAAGATTGAGATTTCCGGCAGACAAAAAATTCTTCAACTCGCTCTCCGAAACAGACTTCTTTTCCATTTCGTCCACGGCATCGTAATTGGCGGAGCCGCTTTTCCTGTACGCGGTCTCGTCCTCGTCGCTGAAGCCCTTTCCAGCGAGCGCAAGCTCGTCGGGGGAGATATCCAGGGCAGACTTCGAGACGATTTTCTTTTTCGACAGCGAAGTCGTTGGAATCCAACCGGACATTCCGTTCGACTTCCTCACCATCGTCCACTTCTCCCCCTCGCCCTCCTTTACGACGACGACTTCCTCGCCGTAAGCGGTCTTGGCGACTTTTGAAGCGAAAACGGATGCCTTCGCCCGAAGTTCCGCGTTCGGGACGGAAACGAACTTCCTGTCCCCCACATCAGCCGAGACACGGAAAAGAGAAAAAGCCAGAATCGAAACAACAAAAAACCTCTTCATGCCAAACTCCCCTACTCAGCAGCAGCTCCGCCATCACCAGCGGCCGTCACGCTCTCTATTCCCGAAACAAGTTCCTTTATCCTCTCAAGAACACCATATTGGAAACGGACGCTGTAGAAAACCTGCGTACCGGATTTTTTCGAGGAAAGAATCCCCGCATCCTTCATCACTTTCAGGTGGTGGGAGACTGCGGGCCTTGAAAGGACGGACATTTTCGCAAGGCTGGACACATCGATTCCATCATTGCCGGCATCGATTATGTCCAAAATCAGAGTCTGCCTCATCTTGTCGCCGATGGCCACGAAAATGTCGGAGCAATCCTCGAACTTTTTTTTCAACTGCGATATCCTCGCTTTTTTCTCTTCGTCAGTCATGAACAATTCCTTATGTTGACACAAAATTTTTAATTCAATATTATGTCTATCGGTTTATCCGTTTAATCTTTTGAACCAATGATAAATGTTTATCATAAATTTTTCAATCATTTTCGGAGGAAACAGATGCGAAAACTATTGAAGCATCCTTTCATCATCATCGGAATTTCCGTTTTGATAACCGTTTTCTTCGCATTGCCGTTGAAACGAATCAAGATTGAAAGTTCGATAAGGCAGTTTTTCCCTCAAAAGCACGAGGCGTACCAGAGACTCAACAAGACCGAAGACGAATTCGGCAGCATGCTCGCGATTGGAGTGTCGTTCGAAACACCGGGCGAGACGATACTGACGACCGAATACATCGATGTAATAAGGAAAATCACGACGCACCTGCAGAGCGTCCAGAACATCGACAAGGTGACTTCCCTCACCAACATCGACTTCATAAAAGGCGACAACGGAACAATCGAAGTCGCCCCGATTCTGAACAAGGACGACTCCGAGGAAATCGAGCAGGAAGACGTGGACTTGATTTCCGAAAGGCTTTCCAGCTGGGAGGACATGTACAACCTCGTCGTCATCTCCAAAGACGGTCAGGGAACGCAGATCGCCATGAACGTGAACCAGCACGCGACACTCGCAGAGCAGGCGGAAGCCCTCAAGGAAGTCAGGAAAATCGTGTACGACGACCTTGCCGAGGCGAAATCCGACTTGAGCGTCAAATTCTACGGAGACCCGGTCGTGAGCGAAAACTCAAAGGCGTTCATGATTTCAGACTTGAAGGGATTGATTCCCCTCGTCGTCCTCGTGGTCCTCATCTCGCTCTACTGCAGTTTCAGCACGCTCGAAGGAATGGCCCTCCCGCTCATAACGGTATTGATGAGCACGGTCTGGTCGGTCGGAATAATGACGCTTCTTGGATTCGAATTCTCGATGGTATCCTCGGTCATTCCGGTAGCCCTCATCGGCTGCGGCTCGGCATACGGAATCCACGTACTCACCCACTACTACATCGCCGTGGACGAAAAGCGCAAGGAACTGGACGCAAAGGGCGAGAAATTCACAAAGGAAATCCACCTCGACTGCATTCTCTACGGACTCCAGGATGTCAAGCTCGCCGTCGTACTCTCGGCAATCACGACCATAGTGGGATTCATCTCGCTCGTCACAAGCCCGTTGAGGCCGCTCTTCGGATTCGCAATCTTCACGGGAGTCGGAATCGCGTTCAGCCTCCTCCTCTCGGTCACGGTGCTTCCGGCGTTCCTCACGCTCAAACCGCTCAGCAGGGTCGGAAACCGCTCGCGCAGGATGGCGAAGCTCACGGCCAAGATAAAGAAGCGGCTCGCGAAAATCGAGTCGTCAAGCAGGAAGAAGGACACGACGGAGAAGACAACTCTCGAAAACACGCTCTACAACATCTACCACACGCTCTGCGGAACGAAGCCGAGAATGATAGTCTTCTCGCTCGTCATAATCGTGTTCTCCGCCATCGGACTCATGAAAATCGTCATCGACACTTCCATGGTCAACTACTTCCCGAAGACGAGCCAGCTCAGGCAGGACATCGACTATGTGAACGAGAATTTCGCGGGAACGAACTCGGTCTACCTCCTCATCAAGTCGCCGGCGTTCAAGCCGAAGGAAGAGTCGACCGCGCTTTACGACGAAGCCCAGGCCCTTGAGGACAAATACGCCGGAACGGAAATCCCGGAGAACGTCCAGAAGCAGATAGCGGAACTGAGGAGCAAGGCGGACGAGAAGCTTTCAGAATCGAGGGCCGCGGCCGACATGACGAATCCGGAAGTCCTCAAGGCTGTAGACTTGATGGAGAAGTGGATTCTCGGAAAGTACGACATCGTTGGAAAAGCGGTCTCGTACACAGACTCAATCAAGAGAATCAACCAGACATGGAACGCGCCGGGAGCGCAGTCGACAAGCCAGCCGGCGTCAAGCGGCGACAGCGGGGAAGCGTTCACGGACGACCTCTCATTCGACTTCGGGGACGACGCGTTCGCCGGTTCTGACGACGAAGCGTTCTCAGACGACCTCACGTTCGACTTCGGAGACGACAGCGCGGAATCTGGAGCGGAAGCGGACGCGAATTTCGCCGACTTCTACACGTTCGAGGACGAGGGAAGCGGAGAGCAGACAGTGGACATGGTGTTCGAGGATCCGAACGTGGCGTACCAGGCAAAGCTCGACGCGACCTACACTGGGAAAGAGCTACAGGAGCTTTTCGCGAAGGCCTACGCAAAGGCTGGAGGAAGAAGGGCGACGGCCGAGACGTTCGTCAAAGAGTTCCAGAAGGAAATGAACTACAACGGAATCGCATTCTACGAAATTCCATACGACCCGGCCAAATACCAGAAGGCCACAAGGCAGGAGCTTTCGGGACTGATTTCGAACTACACGATGCTCCTCGGAGACTCGATGGACAGGTTCACGGACGACCAGACGAACTACACCCCGACATCAATCCGCGTGCAGGTTCAGATAAAGACGAATTCGACGCAGATTCTCGGAAACATGCTCAAGGACATCGAGAGATACGCCGAAGCGCACCTTCCGGAAGGATACTACATGGAGTCCACTGGAACAGGAGAGATGGAGTACGTCATGACGAACCTCGTAGTCTCAAGCCAGGTGACTTCGCTCATCCTTTCGCTCGCTCTCGTGTTCATCATCATAGCCATATCGTTCAAGTCGCCAATCGCGGGAATCATCGGAGCAATTCCGCTCGCGTTCACAATCATCTTGAACTACATGGTCATGGGCTTGTTCGAGATAAAGCTCGACTTGTTCACAAGCATCATAGCCTCGGTGGCAATCGGTGTCGGAATAGACTACACGATACACTTCATGACAGAGTACAAGGCGCTCAGGCTTGAAAGCGACGACCTCGAATCAGTGACGAGAGGGACGTTCAAGACGAGCGGAGCCGGAATCATCACGAACGCGCTGGCTGTCGGACTGGGATTCCTGGTCCTCTGCTTCAGCAAGTTCATCGTTCTCCGCTACATCGGAGTGCTCGTCGCAATCGTCATGTTCACAAGCTCCATGCTCGCAATGACGGTGCTTCCGGCCATCTTCAACAACTTCGACCCGCGCTTCATGCACCCAGGAAAACCGAAGGCGTGGGAATCGGACGACGAAGAAGATTCCGAAAAATGATTTTTGAAACCACAGGAGAAAATCATTAAAATAGAATAAAAAGAAATAAGAGGATTCAAACCGAACATTAGCCGAACAGATGTTTCAAAGCCTCTGTTCGGAATGTACGATTGAAACATAAAAGGGCGAAAGTCGAGTTTTTACAGTGCAATGGCAGAAACGAGCGGAAGCGGGGTTCCGTCCATCAAAACACTCAGCCACCGCGAAGCGGTACTGCCGTTTTGATGGACGGGTTCTCGCTGGGAGCTTGTTTCTGCAACTACAGTATGCATAAACTCGACATTCGACCTAAAAAAACATTTTTGGAGGCATACAATGAAAGCAATCAAAACAATCGCAGCATCAGCACTCGCACTTTCACTCACGGCGATGGCATTCGCAGACCAGAAGGGAAGAGACATCATCCAGCAGGTTCTCGACGTAGAGGATCCTTCATTCAGCCAGACGGCGGTCGTCATGACTTTGACCGAGAAGAACGGCTCGACCGACATCCGCAACGTGAAGCAGTACGGAAGGACGGCCAACGGGCTCAAGGCCATAGTCATGGATTTCGTTGGACCGGGAAGCTCGAAAGTCAAGGGAACACGCTTCCTTCTTCAGGAGAACGGCAACGGCAAGGACGACGACAAGTTCATCTACATGCCAGACCTCAAGTCCACACGCCGCGTCTCCACTGCCGACGGCTCAAAGGCGTTCGTCGGAACGGACGCCTCGTACGACGACCTTTCAACACGCGACATCGACAAGGACGAGCACACGTTCATCGGCGAGGAGAAGAAGACAGTGAACGGAACGACATACGACTGCTGGGTCGTAAGCTCAAAGTCGAAGAACGCAAACGACACACAGTACGGCGAGAAGAAGCAGTGGATCTACAAGGACCAGCTCATTCCAGTCTACGCCGAACTTTACGACAAAAAAGGCCAGCTCTTGAAGGTGCTCGAAGTGCTCAAGCTCCAGGACGTCACGGGAGCGACAGGCAAGGTCTACCACACCCCCATGACGGCATCTATGAAGAACGTGCAGACCGGACACTCGACAAAGCTTGAAATCAAGCAGATTGTCTTGGACAAGCAGCTTCCATCGAAAGTCTTCACACAGAACTTCCTTTCAACAGGCAAATAAGCTTGCCAAGGTCCGGGTGTGTCCTAGGAATTTGCTGGTTGGATGCAAGCTCGCCGAGAATCGCATGGGCGATTCTCGCGCATTGGTGGATGTGTGGAGTTTGCCAAGGTCCGTGTGTGTGTCCTAGACGATTGTTGATTGGAGGCAAACTCACGCTGCCGTTGTCTGGGTGTGTCTTTGGCACTTGCTGAGTGGCGGCAGCGTCGCTGAGAATTGCGAGGGCAATTCTCGCGCACTTATGGACGGTGCGAGGCCTAAGCGGTTACTGTATGAATGAAAACGCTCCTTGAAAGGTGAAGTGAAGTTCACTTCATTGAAAATCCTTTCAAGGAGCGTTTTTTTTGGAAAAACGGCAAAGGGAAATTTTCGATTGATTAAAGAAAGGCTCAGACCTTGAACTTGCCGACTTCCTTCGCCACGGCCTTTATGCTTTCGCCGTTCTGCTGCGTCAGGTTGTTCACCTGGTGGATGGAGTTGTTCAAATCGCCGATTCCGTTTGAGATTTCGCTCATGGCAACGCTTATCTGGCCAGTCACGGTCGCGACTTTTTCCATCTCTTCCAGAATCTTGTTGCTTCCCTGCTCCATAGAATCCGCGCTGCTTCTTACATCGCCCGTTATATCGTTGATTTGGTTCATCGCGTCGATGACCTGCTTGCTGCCCGCGCTCTGCTCGTCCATCGCGCTCTTGATGACGCTCTCCTGCCTGGCGACAGTCTGCGTGTGCTCGAAAATCACGTCGAACTGCCTCTGGGTCTCGGTCGCTCCGTCGCTCATCTCCACAATCATCTCGCGGAGTCCCTTCATCACGTCGTTGATTTTCTTTCCCTGCATGTTCGAGTCTTCGGCGAGCTTCCTGATTTCGTCGGCGACGACCGCGAATCCGGCACCCGCGCTACCCGCATGGGCGGCTTCTATGGCGGCGTTCATGGCGAGCATGTTCGTCTGGCTGGCGATGTTCCTGATTATCGAAGACGTCTCTATCAATGCGGCCGAATCGTCCGCGATTTTGTTGGTTAGCTCGACGGACTTCTTCACGACCGCGCGGCCGCTCTCGGCGGACTCGGAGAGGAGGCGCACGTTCTCCTCGTTCTTCTCAAGGATTTCAGAGACGGAGTTGATGTTCGCGACCATCTGCTCGACCGAAGACGAAGACTGCGCCACGCTTTCCGCCTGCACCTGGATGTTCTCGCTCAACCTCTCGATGTTGCTGGCGATTTCCTTGATGGCCGTGTTGGTCTGCTCCACGCCAGCCCTCTGCGTCTCGACCTGGGAGCCGATGGAGTTGATGTTCTCGTTCATCTGCTCGATTGCGGACGCGCTCGAATTCATGCTCGAACTCAAATGCTCGGACTGTTCCTGCATGTTCTTCGTCTGGTTGATTATCGAAGCCATTGAGTGGGCGATTTTCTTTATCGTGAGGTTGAAGTAGCCCGACAGGAGGCCCAGCTCGTCCTTCGACGCGACTGGAAGCTCCACTGTCAAGTCTCCGTCACCCTCGGAGATGTTCTTGAGGATTCCTGTCACATGGGTGAGCATCTTGGTGACGGAATGGGCGAGGAGGAACGCAATAACGACAGAGAGGACGAATCCCACAATCACGAGAATCACGACGACCTTCGAAACCTCGTTCGTGGCGGCATCGATCATCGACATAGGAATGAAGATTGCGTAGTCCAGACTGTACATGTCGTTCTCGGAAGGTAGAACCCTTATTTCGGTCGGGACATCAACACGGTCACCGATTGTGACGTTCTCACGGAAGATTCCATATCCGCCCTGTATGTAGCCTTCAAGGGATTTCACTCCAAGCTCCCCCACATTCATGAAAGAGAGGGTCACGTCGAACGGATTCAAGACGACGTTGCTGTTGGAGTCGATGATGACGAACCCGATGTCGCCCATCGAAGTCTGGTCTCCAAAAAGAGAGACGAAAGTGTTCGCGTCGATTTCCACCGTAGCGACTCCGAGCACCTCGCCGTTCTCGTCGAAAATAGTCTGAGAACCGGCCACAACAATCCGGCCGTCGTCCTTCTGGTAGATAGGAGAGAAATAAGGCACTCCCTCGTTGTCTATGGCAGCGTCGTAGCAGTTCTGGGAATCCTCCAGAGAGAACGCGCCGTCGGGATAGCAGATTATCTCCTCGTCATCGTAAATCACTCCGGCGGAGACAAGCTGGGGATTCGAATTGATGATTTTCTTGGCAAGGTCGTAAACGGACTCCCTGTCCTCGTCCCCCGTGTAGGAAAGCAGGTTTATGATTTTTCCGATGCCGTCCAGGTAGGAATAGACCGTCTGATCCATCAAGTGCATCGTATTTGAAAGCCTGTCGGTGAACTGCGATTCATTCACGCTTTTCACGCGGTTGTAGATTATCACGCCGAGTCCACAAAGAAGGATGCTGGTCATCAGCGTTATTCCAATTATGACCCTGGCGGCAATGGAATGGATTCTCAGTTTTTCGGTTTTTTCAACCATAATTTTCACTCCTTTTTTTATCGTCATGCAATAGTAGACATATAAATTTATCACAAATTACATCATTTTTCACTATTATCGAAAAATGATTCTCAACAATGAGATTTTCGGATATAATAAAATCCGTTTCCAGTCGTCTAGTTACAAAAAAAGAACAGTTTTTTTGAATTTTTTTTGCGACAAGCTTTTCTTGCGTTATAGTTTTTATTGCAGTTCGTAGAACACAAGAAAAATTCACATTGCAACATTCAAGGAGATTTCTATGAAAATCAAGAACATCATCGCGGCATCGATAATCGCCGCGACAGTTGGGGCGGCAGCGTTCGCAGACGAAGCATATGACGTGATGAAGAAATTCACCACGCTTCCAATTCCAAATTATTCAAAATCAGAGATGAACCTCGATGTGATTGAAAAGAACGGAAAAGTCGACCACCAGGTAATGATGCAGTACGGCAACCGCAAGAACGGCCTTACAAACACCGTATTCGAGTTCAAGACATCGGCCACCAACAAGGGAACCCGCGTCCTCCAGATGGAAAAGACGTCGAAGGACGACGACCGCCTCATCTACCTTCCACAGCTCAAGACGACAAGGCGAATCCCGACTTCCGACAGGTACAAGTCGTTCGTCGGCTGCGAATTCACCTACAACGACATGTCAATCCGCGACATCGACCTCGACACGCACAAGATGCTCAACGCGAACGAGACTGTGACAATCAACGGAGGAACGAACGGCGGAAAATACGGAACCGAGAAGTACAACTGCTACAAAATCGACTCCACACCCGCCTCTCCAGAAGCGAAGAGAATGGTCGAATACTCGCACAGAATCTCGTACATCGACAAGAACACGTATCTTCCAGTGAAGATGGAATATTTCGACAAGAAAGACCCGAACAAGCTCATAAAGACATACATCATAGAAAAAATCGAGAACGTCAAGGGTTCGAGCGGAAAAGATTACGTTCTTAGGAAGTCCTGCCTCATCTCAAACGAAGTGACAGGAAGAAAGACCCGCGTGTGGGTCAGCGACTTCGAGTGGGACGCAAAGATTCCAGACAGCTACTTCACGCAGAACTGGCTTGCGACAGGAAAGGCTCGCTGAAAAGCGCGTTTTGCCGCATAGACAGCAAACCTGTTCGGAAAATTAAGTTTCTGAGCAGGTCTAGTATTCATCGCCATTCAGGAAATCATTAGGAGGATTTTGATGAAAATAACAGGAAAAATGTTGGGGGCGACTTCCGCTCTCTTCATGCTCTGCGCGGGAAGCGCATTCGCGCAGGATGCAGACGACTTTGGCGGAGACTCGTTCGGGGACGACTCGTTCGGAGGATTCGAGGACAGCTCAGAGCCGGTTTTGACATGGAACGGAGAAGCCGGAGCGAGCGCTCGCGCATGGATTCGGGGGGAGAACGAGAACGAGAGCGGATACACTTCGTTCTACGACGTTTCCCACTCGCCGACAGAGGCGAACGCATACGCAAAGCTCGACATCAGCTATTCAGGTTCAAGCACTGACCTGAACGGAAGGCTCAAATTCGACGCGGCAACAATCAAGGACCACCCGGAGGACATCATCGAAGAAGTCTCGGCCCGCGGCTACTTCGGAAACTGGCAGATCGAGGCCGGAAAAATCAAGAACGTCTGGGGAAAGGGCGACAAAATCCACGTCCTCGACAACTTCAACGCGAACGACTACACGGACTTCATCTTCCCGGACTACATCGACAGGAGACTCGCCGAGCCGATGGCCAAAATCTCGTACGCTAGCCCCTACTCCAACGACGCAATCTCCGACTTGAAATTCGAGGGAATCTACACCCCAATGATGACGGCGGACAGGTTCGCCAGCGAGGATTCCATCCTCTATCCATACGCACAGCAGAAACTCACTAACATCGTCACAGGAATACTCGCGGAACAGTCGAAAGCGACATATGAATCAAACGATTCATCAGAAATCGTCAAAGGAATCATGAGTCTCTCAAGCTTCTCTTCCGACGACTTGTACGAGGACAACATCAAGACGCTCAAGTACGGGCAGGCTGGAGCAAGGTTCACCGGCACAATCAGCGGAATCGACTTCGGAGCGAGCTACTACTACGGCCACTACAAGCAGCCGAGCGCGAACGTGGAGAACTACGCAATCTACTCGAACGCAGACAACATCAAGGCTGGTGCATGGCAGAAATACTACGCGACAGCCTTGAGCCAGATAAAGGCTGGTCTCACAGCCGCAGGAATGGGAACTGCGATAGCTGCAATGACAGATGAGCAAATCTATGCGGCGGCGCAGGCAGGAACATTCGGAGAAACAGCACAAGCCGCTGCTCTTTCTGAAACCACCGTAAAGGGACTGGTCGATACAGAACTAACGAACAACGGCTACACCCTCGCAAACGCCCTTCCATCTCTCAACTACGACCAGCTGCAGGTGTTCGGACTTGAGGCGGCATTCGTACTCTGGAAGTTCAACACGAGATGGGAATTTGCCTACAACCTCACAGAGGACACGGCCGGAGACAATCCGTGGGTCAAGAACAACTCTATTGGATGGGTTGCCGGATTCGACATGGACCTTCCAATCCACAACCTCAACATCAACGTCCAGGAGCAGGGTTCCTACGTTCTCAAGAACGACAAAATCGAGGACAACACTGTGACAGTAGGCTACCTTGCGGGAAATCCAATCGAAGTTCCAATCGGAACGGCGGATGTGGACTACAACTCGGACGGAAAGTACACGAGGAACAAAATCATCGTGAACATCAGCGACAAGTGGCTCAACGAGAAGCTCACGACCGAGTGCACCACAATCTACGCCTTCGAGACAGAGGAATGGTGCGTCCAGCCTAAGATTTCCTACAACGTCGTAGACGGGCTCACGTTCACGGCTTCAGGAGCGTACATCTACTCGAACAACAAGAACGGAGAGTTCTACAACTTCACGGCATGGGACACCGAGAACCACAACGCGGCTTTCGTCCAGTTGGCTGCGAAGTACCAGTTCTAGTGAAGAAACATAGGAAGGTCTGAAAACAGGCTTCCGATGAAAAAAGACGCTTCAAAGCAGAAGCGTCTTTTTTTTGTCCCCTTATGTTATGTTCAAAAAGTGAAAAACAGTTATTATCATATTGAAAATATCAACAGGACATTCTATAATTCAATCCATGAAACACGGATTTTTACGGGTCGCCTGCGCGACACCAGCAGTGACAGTGGCGGATTGCGAATCAAACGCAAAATCGATAATTGAGGGCGCGAGGGAAGCTTCAAAAAACGGAGCCGAAATCATCGTGTTCCCGGAGCTTTGCATAACAGGATACACCTGCTCGGACCTGTTTTTGCAGGACGCGCTTGAGAAAGCGGCGGCGGCGGCGCTCGAAAGAATAGCGGAAGAGACGAAAACGCTCGACTCGCTTATTTTGCTCGGTCTTCCAGTGTCGGACGGAAAGGCAATCTACAACTCGGCGGCGGTCGTGTGCAAAGGAAAAATAGAAGCGATAGTGCCGAAGTCGTACATGCCGAACTACGCTGAATTCTACGAGCGGAGGCATTTCAAGCCTTTCAACCAGGAAAAATCGACAGAAAAGACAATCTTCATCTCGGAGAAAAACAGCTGCGTGCCGTTCGGAACGGACATCATCATCTGCGACAAAAAAAATCCATTCTTGAAACTGGCCGTGGAACTCTGCGAGGACTTGTGGGTTCCCCTCTCCCCTTCCACAAAGGCGGCTTTGAACGGAGCCACAATCATAGCGAACCTTTCGGCGTCGAACGAGATAATCGGAAAGGCCGAGTACAGGAAGACGCTCGTCTCGGCACAGTCGGCGAAGACGGTCTCGGCGTATCTCTACGCGAACGCGGGCAACGGAGAAAGCACGACGGACGTGGTGTTCTCAGGACATTCGGTTATCGCGGAGAACGGCTCGATTCTCGCCGAAAGCGCGCTTTTCTCCAGCGAGACGA
The DNA here is from genome assembly GCA_017934745.1 of Treponema sp. Classification (GTDB taxonomy): domain Bacteria; phylum Spirochaetota; class Spirochaetia; order Treponematales; family Treponemataceae; genus Treponema_D. Next base: position 26,313 of record JAGBIY010000065.1, read on the forward strand.
TTTACGCCGACATAGATTTGGAACGACTGACCCACGAAAGGAAGCGGACTTCCACGTTCGCGGACTGCTCGGACGAAAACGCCGTGGAATTCAGGGAAATCTTCGTGGACATCGCCAGGGAAAGCGGAAAGAGTTTTGAAAAGCTAGACCGGAAAATCAGCAGGACACCGTTCGTTCCGTCGGGCGACGAAGAGCGGGCGAAAAGGTGCATGGCCGTAGTGGAACTACAGGCGCAGGGACTCGCGAAAAGGCTCAGGCACACGCGCGCTTCATCGGCGGTGCTCGGCTTGAGCGGAGGACTCGACTCCACGCTCGCGCTTCTTGTCACGGCGCGCGCGTTCGACCTCTGCTCGATTCCGAGAAAGCAGATTTTGAGCGTGACGATGCCGTGCTTCGGGACGACGGACCGGACGTACAACAACGCCTGCCTCCTCGCGCGTGAAGTCGGCTCGGAACTCAAGGAAGTGAAAATCGCGGACGCGGTTCTCCAGCACTTCAAGGACATCGGACAGGACCCGGAAAAGCACGACGTGACATACGAGAACTGCCAGGCGCGCGAGCGGACGCAGGTGCTCATGGACTTGGCGAACAAATCGGGCGGACTCGTAATCGGAACAGGCGACCTTTCCGAACAGGCTCTCGGCTGGGCGACATACAACGGCGACCACATGAGCATGTACGGAGTGAACGGCTCGATTCCCAAGACGCTCGTTCGCTACCTCGTCAAATGGTTCGCCGACGACGCGGAAGCAAAAGGGAACGGAAAACTCTCGGCGGTTCTCCTGGACATCCTCGACACACCGGTCTCGCCTGAGCTTCTTCCACCAACGAAAGACGGAAAAGAGATAGCGCAGAAAACAGAGGATTTGGTCGGCCCATACGAGCTTCACGATTTCTTCCTTTATTATGTCCTCAGGTTCGGCTTCTCCCCAAAAAAAATCTTCTATCTCGCGGAGAACGCATTCATCGCGCAAAACGGAGAGGAAGCGTATTCGAGGGAGACAATCAAGAAATGGCTCGTGTCGTTCTACAAAAGGTTCTTCGCGCAGCAGTTCAAGCGGAGCTGTATGCCGGACGGAGCGAAAGTCGGCTCGGTGAACCTCTCCCCGCGCGGCGACTGGAGAATGCCTAGCGACGCAAGCGGAAACATCTGGATAAAGGAAGCCGAATCATGCTGAGCTACATACACGCCTACCACGCGGGAAACCACGCCGACATTCTCAAGCACATCTCGATTTCGCTGATTCTTGGGCACCTGAAGAAGAAGGACAAGCCGTTCACAGTCATAGACACGCACGCAGGAAGCGGAATCTACAGCCTGGACGACGAAAGGCTTTTGAAGACGGGAGAGTGCGAAATCGAATCTTTCGTCAAAAAGGCGGAAGAGAAAGCGAACGAAAGGCAGATGGCGATTCTCAAAGACTACATCTCAATCGTCAAGAAGCATTTGAAAGACGGAAAATATCCAGGCTCGCCACTCATCGAATCGGAGCTTTTGAGGGAGCAGGACTCGCAGATTCTCTCGGAACTGCACCCGAAGGCGATAGAGGAACTGAGGGAAAACGCGAAGGACTTCCCCAAAAAGCCGAAAATCCACTTCCGAGACGGCTACGAGATGGCGATTTCCATGACACCGCCTGCGACAAAACGGGGAGTCGTCGTAATCGACCCTTCGTTCGAGGACGCTTCGGACTTTTCGTCATGCTCGGAGGCAATCGCAAAAATCCACAAGAAATGGATGGGCGGCACAATCGCACTTTGGTACCCGCTCGTTCCGCACCGCGTCATGGAAATCTCAATGATGAAGGAGAGCATAATCGCCGCCGTCGACTCATCAGAGCCGAAGATTCTGGAAATAGAGCTTGAGGTGAAGGACCCGGCGGCCATGACAGGGCTTTCGTCGCTCTACGGAAGCGGAATGTTCATCGTGAATTTTCCGTACAAGATGGACGAGGAAATGGAAGAGACAATGCCACTTCTGAAGGAATGCCTCGGCGCGCGCTCTTTCTCTGTCACGAAGCGATGACGAAGGCGAAAAGGCCGGCAAGCTCGCAGACCTGCAAGAACCATCCGGCAAGGTCGCCTGTCGTACCACCGAATTCTTTCTTGGACATGAAAAAATAGAACGCGAAGACCAGAATGGACGACAGGACGACAGAAAGCCCCCTTAATCCAAAGAAAAAGACGAGGGTGAAAAAGGACAGCGCAAGGAAAACCACGCACCATACGACAGTGAAAAGTTTCGACGCGGAATCAGAAAACGCGCGGGCAAGCCCGGAATCCTTCGCCTTAGGAAAAACGGCAACGGCGAGCGCGCTCATCAATCTGGACACAAAAAAGACGGAGCAGAAGGGAAGAAAGCTAAAAAAAGACTGAAAATTCTCCGAAAGAAATATTGAATCGAAAAAATTGTTTGAAAGACAGAAAGAAAGAACGAAATACGAAAGCAGATAGATTGAAAGATTGAGGACAGCGAACGAGCCCACATGGGAATCCTTGAGAATCTCAAGTTTTCTGCCGATTGGAGCGTGGCTTCCGAGCGCGTCGGACGTGTCCATGAAACCGTCGAGGTGGATTCCCCCGGTCACGGCGATTGGAAAGAGCGTGAGGAAAAGCGCGAGCATGATTCTGCCGTTGATTTTTTCAGCTTGGAAAAGGCCGTATTCGGCGTGGAAAAAAGAGATGGCGAAAAAAACGGCAGAAATCGACAGGGAAATGAAAAGCCCCACGAACGGAAAAAAGCACATCATGTAGCGCATGTTCCTTTCGTTCCATTCGACATTGGGCATCGGGATTTTAGAGAACATTGAGAAAGAAAGGACAATAGACTTCAAAAAAACCGGCAAATTCATGTGGAAGATTCTACGTCATTCTAACAAAATAGTTCAGAGTCAGTATAATAGATTTGGAGAAAAACAAAGGAACGCAAAATGGCAATCATCGGAATAGATTTGGGAACAACGAACAGTCTGGCCGCGCTTTGGAGAAACGGAGAGCCGACAATCATACCGAACGCGAACGGAGGCAGGCTCACTCCGTCGGTCGTCTCTGTCGATGACGACGGCACGATACTCGTGGGGGACGCGGCAAAGGAGAGGCTCATAACGAGTCCAGACAAAACCGCGAGCTGCTTCAAAAGGACGATGGGCCAGCGGCGGTTCTACATGCTCGGCGACAAGGCGTTCAACTCGGTGGAGCTTTCCTCTCTCATCTTGAAATCGCTCAAGACGGACGCGGAGAAATTCCTCAATGAAGAAATCGAAGAGGCCGTCATCAGCGTTCCCGCGTACTTCAACCAGAACCAGAGGAAAGCCACCAAGGACGCGGCGAAACTCGCGGGCCTCAAAGTCGAGCGGCTCGTGAGCGAACCGACCGCGGCCGCGCTCTGCCACGGAGTACAGAACAAGGACGACTTCTCCACGGTGATGGTGCTCGACCTCGGAGGAGGAACGTTCGACGTGTCGCTACTGGAGCTTTTCGACGGGGTTGTGGACGTGAAGGCCGTGAGCGGGGACAACATGCTCGGAGGCGAGGACTTCACGAGGCAGATTGCGACATGGTTCCTTGATGAATGCGGCATAAAGGAAAATCCCACCCCGGAAGAGCTGAACAGGCTCGTGAAGCTCTGCGAAAACGCCAAGAGGACTGTCACCGACGAGGACGACCAGCCCGGATTCTTCGTCATGAAAATCGAAATCGGCGGCAAAGAGCACAAGCAGGTCCTCACATACGAAAAATTCTCCGAAATCTGCAAAAGCTTCATGTCAAGGATGATTGTTCCGATAAAGAAAGTCCTCCGGGACACGAACATGAAGGCTGGCGACATAGACGGAGTGATTCTGATGGGAGGCGCGACTCGGATGAAGAACGTGCGCGACTTCGCGAAGGACGTGTTCGGGGAAAGGGTCATCACGAGCTACAACCCGGACGAGACGGTGGGGCTTGGAGCCGCGATACTCGCCGCGATGAAGGCGAACGACTTCGACCTGCAGGAGACCGTCCTCACCGACATCTGCCCATTCACGCTCGGAATCGCGGCTACGATGAACGCGAGCGAAGAGCCTTCGTTCAGCCCAATCATCGAAAGGAACTCGCCTGTGCCGATAAGCATCGTGAAAAAATACAGCACCGTGGTTCCCGGACAGACAAAAGTGAACGTCAAAGTCTACCAAGGAGAATCGTTCGACTTGGACAAGAATCTGAAGCTCGGTGTGCTTGAGGTTCCGGTTCCGCACAATCTTTCAAGCACGGAAGAAATCAGCGTGCGCTTCACATACGACATCAACGGGCTGCTCGAAATCGAGACGACCACATCGGACGGAATCAAGAAGAGCATGATGCTCAACCAGAACAACGCCGACCTTTCGGAAGAGGAAATCGCGCTGGCGCAGAAGAAGATGCAGTCGCTCAAAATCCTTCCGTGGGAGGAGAGCGTGAACAAGCTCCTGCTCGAACGCGGAAAAAGGCTCTTCTCCGAGAACCTCGGCGAAGTCAGGGAGAAAATCGCGCTCGCAATCGAAGACTTCAAGAAGGCGCTGGACTCGCAGAATCCCGACAGGATAAAGACGGTCAGGAACGCGGTCAAGACATTCTTCGACAAAATCGACGACATCGGCGGCGAAATATGACGATTTGGCAGCTTCTCGAAACTGAACCGACAAAGGACAAGACTGCGATAAAGAAGGCTTTCGCGGCCCAAGTGAAGAAGCACAAGCCGAGCGACGACGCTGAACTCTACCAGCTGATAAGGGAAGCCTACAATGCCGCGCTCGCTTTCGCCGACTCGGACGAGGAAATCGAAGAGGAGACGGAAGAAACAGCGGATGCGGAAGCTGCGGAAAACGAAGAGAGGGACGACGGCCCCATCATCGACAAAAATGCGTTTTTCGAATCGATAATCAAGGAAATCGAAGGAACTGAACTCGACGAAAGCGATGATGAAATCGATGAGACAAATATCGACGATGCCGGCATCGAAGAAACGGAAATCGACGAGGCAGAAACCGAAGAAAACGAAACAGACTCCGACAGCAAACTTGACGAATACGAGAGAATCTTTTCTGCAGAAGGCGAAGAAAGTTCCCCATACGACAAGAATCTTTTCGAGAAAAAGACGTTCGCGCTTGAGGACAAACTCGACTACTTTGAAATCGTCAAGCTTGAGACTTCCGACGAAGAGAAGAAACTTGCGATTGAAAGCGGAAAAAACGAGAAGACGAAGAGGACGCTCATTTTTTTCATCGCCATTCTTGTCCTCATCTGCAGATGCGTCATGCATTGAAAACATGCATTGAAGGGGGAAAAAATGGGACTCAAAAGGACATACGAAGCCTACATCAAACTCTCGGTCGCCATGGAAGTGCTCTTTTCGGAAGGGATAATCCCATTCAACATAATCGACGGCACCGATTTCACGTTCGTATTCAGGAAGAAATTCACAACGAAGAACATCGTGGAATGGCTGGACAGGATTTTCTCGGAGAAAGGAACGGCCGTGGCGAGAGGATTCTACGTTTCGGTGAGGAACGCGGAAAGGGCACTTTCAAGGGAGAGCTTCCACAAAAAAGGCCTTCTTCCCGTCATCGTGTTCGACCAGGCCGACCTCCATTCGACTTGGCGGATAAGGGAGGACGGAGACGGATTCATAGTCGAGGAGACGAAGGGCTGGGCGGACAAGATAATCGAGACGGGAAAGGCGGACTCGGACATCGACAAATTCACTTTCGGACTTACGAAGCTTGGAAAGGAAACCGACAAACTGGATTTCCTGAAGGACGAGAAGGACGGAATACCGAACGAGAATTTGAAGTCGCTGAACGACATTCTCTCGATAGCCGAAATTTTGGATTCTGAAACAGAAAAGGCGGACGAACTCGGCGAAAAAATCAGCAAGCGTCTTGCGGAGAAATTCTCGATAACGATGAGCGACTGCATCGAAAGAAGCGGAATCGGAATCAGGAACATTTTCGAGACGATTCTCTACAACGCCGTGTCGAACGAATGGATTCCGCAGGAAGAAAAGGACAGGAACATAAGGGAAGCCGCGAGGAACACTCCAAAATATCTGATTCTTGTGGACAAGTCAAAAAGCAAGAAGGAAAAAAGGAGAGTCTTCGCGAAACCGTTCGTCTCATACCAGGCGACAGGGGACGGCTCGCCGAGGATTTTTCTCGCCCTGAGCGAGGACACGGCTTTTCTCGAAAGCGTTAATTTCATGGAGCAGACGGGGAAATCGCTGGTATTCACGGTCGCGTCAAAAGAGCAGGTCGCGAAAATCTGCGACACAGCAAAAATAGACCCGTCGTTCGCATTCATAATCCTGCTGCCTGACGACAACAAGATTTTGATTGACGCCCTGGCGATGAAAAAACTCCTGGGCGCCAATCTTCAAAAATAATAAGTCACAATCCTAAGCCGAGTGGGTTATCTCCTGGGCCTTGGCCTTCACGGCTTGGAAAAGTTTTTCCTTGTCGCCCCTGTTCTCGGTTATGATTCTGACGAAAACGGAGCCAGCGACGACAGCCTCGACTGAATCAGCAAGCGCGGCCGACTGCGCACCGTTCGAGATTCCAAATCCTCCGTAGATTTTGCTTCCGCCCTCGCCCACCGCCTTCAAGAACGAGAGGGTGTCGTCGTCGATTTTCGTGTCGCTTCCGGTGATGCCAGTCCTCAATGCGGCGTAGATGAACGGAAAGCCCGCGCCCGCCATCTTCTTGAGCCGCTCCCGGCTCATGCTCGGAGCCGCCACGGGAATGTTCACCATGCCGTTTGCCTTGCAGGCGGCGGTGAGCCCCTCGTCGAAGTCGAACGGCAAATCGGGAATTATCATGCCCTTCACGCCAGAATCGGCCGCCCTCTTGCAGAAATTTTCAATGCCGGGCGTGTAGACTAGGCTTCCGTAGCTCATCAAATAGATTGGAATGTCTGGAAATTCGTCGTGCACTTTCTTTATGAAATCCAATCCGTCTGCAGTCCTGTATTTTCTTGAAAGAACCTCCGTGCAGGCTCCCTGAATGGCCGGTCCGTCCGCGCTGGGGTCGGAAAACGGAAGCTGAATCTCAAGTATGTCAGCTCCACCGGCAACAAGCGCGCGGGCGGCAGTCAACGCCAAGTCGTCTGTCGGATATCCTGCCACAAGGTGGCTCATCAGTTTTATCTTGCTCATTTTGTTTCTCCATTTTGTCCAGTTTTTTCATTTCCAAACGCCCTCTCGACGTTGGAATCCTTTTTGAGCGGACGAATCATCTTCTCGTCGACATCGATGTTCTTCTCTCCGAGCGCGATTCTCTTGACCGTATGCCCCTCAGGGATGTCGAATCTAACGCTCAGATACGATTTTCCAGCAGGAAGGTACTCGCTCCCACCCTCTTTCCGGTAAGCAGGAAGAAGGAAACGGAGCAGCCAAGGAACCTCGTCCATGGAAGCGTGGTTCACCACGAACGCAGGTATGAAGACTCCGTTCTCGTCGTACGCGCAGGCGATGTTGGCGTTCCGCATTTCCTTGTACGAGATGTCTGTCCTTCCGCCATTGTTGACGACGACAATCGAAGCCTCGTAGGTTCTAACGCCCTCGCCTGCAAAGCTGAACTCGTCCTCGACTTCGCCCACGCTCTCAAGCTCGAATTCAAGACTGTCGAGTTTCTTCAAAAGACCCGCGCTCCAGCCTTTCTTCACGCTCTCCTGCGTAACGGCCGCCGCGTGGGCGGTTCTCTCGGCGATTCTCTCCGCGCCGCCGGAAGAAAGCCAGGAGACAGAGCATTTCAGGCCGGCGAAAAAGCAACCCCAGCCGAAAAATCCGAAGAGAAGTAGAAGCGCGACATTGAGAGAGCCGAAAGCGGACTTTCTCAATTTTGCGGCGACACCCCGCGCGAGCCACACCCAGAACAAGACTGCGAATACAAGCGACGCGACGAAAAGCAGGACAACTATATTTCCCATGCAAAAAACTCCTTGTTGCGCTTATTCTACCATTGATTTCGCGTCGTGGATGTCCTTGTCGGATTCGATGCGCTCGATTTCGGCGTGGAGGAATGAAAGCCACTCGTCTTTCCTGAACACTGGGCAGGTGATGAACACGTCCTTGTCTCCGCGGCCGCTCATGTTCACGATTATAGCCTTGTCCTTCGGCAGCGTTGGAGCGAGCTTTATCGCCTCGGCTCCGGCGTGCGCACTTTCCAGTGCGAAAAGCACGCCCTCGTTCCGCGCGAAAAATTTGACGGCATCCAACGCCTCGGAATCCAAAGCGGAAGTGAACTCGATTCTGCCTGATTTTCCCAAAGCGGCAAGCTGCGGCCCGATTCCGCAATAGTCGAGGCCGGCGGAGATTGAGCGGGTCGGAAGAGCCTGTCCGTCGTCGTCCAAAAGGAAGCGTGACTTGTAGCCCTGCATGATTCCGTCCCTCGAAGCGTTTCCCGTCATCCTCGAAGCGTTCTCGCCCACGCCGGGACCGACTCCACCGGCTTCCACGGCGATGAGCCTTGGCTTTTTCTCGTCGACGAACGGAGAGAAGAAACCGATTGAGTTCGAGCCGCCTCCGCAGCAGGCTATCAAAGCGGCAACATCGAGATTCCTCTCCGCGGCCTGTCTCTTCACTTCCTTTCCGATGACGGACTGGAACTCGCGCACGATGTCCGGGAACGGAGCCGGCCCCAGGGCGGAGCCGAGACAGTAGTGGGTCGTGTCGGGATTGGCCGCCCAGTCGCGCATGGCCTCGTTCACAGCGTCCTTCAAAGTGCGGCTGCCGGACGTGACCGCCTTGACCTTCGCGCCGTACATCTCCATCGTGGCCACATTCGGCTGCTGGCGGCGCACATCGACCTCGCCCATGTACACGGTGCAGTCGAGTCCGAGCTTTGCGCAGGCGGCGGCGGTGGCGACACCGTGCTGTCCGGCTCCAGTCTCGGCGATTATGCGCTTCTTTCCCATGCGCTTTGCCAGAAGACACTGCCCGATTGCGTTGTTTATCTTGTGCGCGCCCGTGTTGGCGAGCCCCTCAAGTTTTATGTAGATTTGCGCGCCACCGAGCATCTCCGTAGCGGTCTCCGCGAACAAGAGCGGCGTCTCGCGTCCGATGTAGTCCCTCTGAATCGTCTCAAGCTCCTTCAAGAAGCTTTCGTCCTTCATGGCTTCTCCGAAAGCCACCTCAAGCTCGTCTAGCGGCCGTCTGAGGACCTCCGCCACATATTTTCCGCCGAATTGATTGAAGAATCCATTGTTGGAATGTGCCATATTTTTCTCCTGAATTTTTTCGCTTTTACAGATTTTACAATCGGTAATTCTAATGAATATGAGATTTTGTTTCTATGCATAGAAACAAAAAAAGCAAAAAAAATTTGCATCCCCAAAAATCCATTCAAAACTTGGAGATGCAACCCATGACAGAAAGCCTGAAAAACAAGCGAAGGAAATCACCGGCTCCAGTTCTCGGCAACGAGGCACAAGGCCTCTTCCCCGTCGATTTCGAATATCTCAAGTGTGCCGGTCACAGTCACATACTCGTCCTGCTTCGGGAAATCCGCAGGATACTTCATGGACGAGAGGGGGACAATCGTCATACCGGTCGGACAGCAGCCGGTCAAATCCCAGATGAGAATCGCGAAAATGCGCTTGTCGTTGTGGACCTCGGTGTAGAACTGTCCGTGGATTTTCATCGTCTTGTTCTTGTATTTCTGGGGCGCAATCATCATGTCGAAAATGACTCCAGACGCCATGTTGTAGTTCATCTTCGTGAAGTCGAGGGCGACTTTCGAGTCTGGAGAGACCCGCTTCTGCCTATTCACAGAAAAAAAGTCCTCGGAGAAAAACGAAAACGAAAAAACAAAAAACAGAGAAAGCAGAGCGGGTATCTTCTTCATCAAATCACCTTCATTTTTGGAAAATCGAAATCAGCTTGCAAACCACGAAACAGACAATGTTTATAATGACTATCGTCGAGCCGACCGGAGTTCCAGCGACGATTGAGACGAGGAGTCCCGACGCCGCCCCAAAAACCGAGACCGCGCACGCCAAGACCGTAACGCCCTTGAAACTCTTGGACAACATCATAGCAGAAATCGGAGGAAAGATAATCAGGGCGGATATCAAAAGAGTTCCCACAAGATTCATCGCAAGGACAATGATTACCGCAATCACAGACGCCATGACGATGTTCAAAAGCCGGGTGGGCGTTCCGCAGGCGAAGGCGAAATCCGGGTCGAACGTTATCGCGAAAATCCTGTTGTAGAAGAAGACGAAGAAGCAGACGACCAGAAGAGAGATTACGACGGAGAGAACCATGTCGACTTTTGTGAGCGTGAGGATGAGGGTCGAGCCGAAGAGAGTGCTGCACACGTCCCCGGAAAGGTTCGACGGCGGAGAGAAGATGTTCATGACGAAGTAGCCGAGGGCGAGAGAGCCGACGGAAATCATCGCCACGCTAGCGTCCCCCTTGATTTTGGAGGAGTCGCGGGCGCAGAGGATGAGGATTGCCGCAATGACGGTAATCGGCAGAACGAACACGATGTCGTTCTCAAAAAGCTTCGAGGGAAACGAGCCTTCACCCGCACTTTTTGAAAGAGACTCGAAGACCACCTTGAATGCGGCCGACACGGACATCGCGCCGAACGCCACATGGGAAAGTCCGTCGCCGATGTAGGAGAATCGCTTGAGCACAAGCGTCACGCCGAGCATCGACGACGAAAGGGCAATCGCCACGCCGGCGAGGAAAGCGTACTGCACGAACGGAAAAGAAAAATACATGGCGACCGTATCAATCATCTCTGTCATTTCAAGACCTCCCAACTTCTTTTTCCGAGTTTCAGGACGCGGCTTCCGTATTTCGAGGCGGCCTCAAGGTCGTGGCTTATCGTTATGACGGTCATGCCCTCCTTGTTCAGTTCGTAGACGAGTCCGTACATTATCTCCGTAATTTCAGCGTCGAAGCCCTTTGCAGGCTCGTCGAGCACGAGCACGGAAGAGGCGGCGCAGAGAGTCCTTGCAAGAAGCACCCTCTGCTGCTGACCGCCGGAAAGTTCTTTGAAAGCCCTCTTTGCGAAATCCTGGATTCCGAGCCGGGCGAGATTCGACATCGCCAAATCCCTGTCGCTCTTTCTGTAGAACGGAAAGAGACCGAGATTCGACTGGCAACCCGAAAGCACGATTTCCCAGACGGTGGCCGGAAACGTCTTCTGAATCTCGCTTGTCTGGGGAAGGTAGCCGACACTCTTTCTGTTCCACTCCGGGGAATATTCGATGGTTCCGCCCAGCGGCTTTATGAAGCCAAGCATTGTCTTCATCAAAGTGGACTTTCCGCTGCCGTTCTCACCAATCATGAAAAAGTAGTCGCCCTTCTCCACCGAGAAATCCAAATTTTCCTGTACGATTTTAGAACCGTACCCAACGCAAAGATTTTTGCATTCCAAAAGAGCCATTGTTCTTCCTTAGATTTTTTAGTTGAGGGCCGTCTTTAGGACCTCTATGTTCTTCTCCATAGCGGAAAGGTAATTCCTTCCAGCCTTGATTTCCTTTTTGGTGATGGACTGGAGAGAATCCATCTCCAAGATTTTCTGGTTCTTGGATTTCGTGTTCGAAACGACGGTCTTGGCGATTTTTTTGTCGCTCTTCTCGATTGTGAGGACAGCGTTCAAGCCAAGCTCGTCGACTTTCTTCGAGAGGAACACCACAGTCTCGAAACTCGCCTCCGACTCAGCGCTGCAGCCTACGAAAGCCGCGAAATACTCAAGGCCGTAGTCGTCCGTGAAATAGCGGAACGGATAGCGGTCGCCGAAGAGGACTGTCTTTTTCGCAGCCGAAGCGGCAATTTTAGAAGCCTTCTCGTCGAGCGCGGAAAGTTTTTTGGCATAGGCGGAAGCGTTGCTCTTGTAGACAGCCGCGTTCGCAGAGTCGAGAGCCTGAATTTTCTCGGAGAGGACGCCCGTCAGGACTGCGGCATTCCTGAGCGAAAGCCAGACGTGCTCGTCGTACTCGACCTCATGCTCATCGTGCTCGCCATGTTCATGCTCGTCGTGGTCGTGGTCGTCTTCAGCCTGCATTCCCTCCACGACTTCCTCTTCCTTCACCTTGTCGCCGAGAACCTCCATCATGTTGACGACGACCATGCTCTTGTTCCTCGCATTGGAGACAGCCTTCTCGACCCACTCGTCGCTCTCGCCTCCGACATACACTAGCATGTCGCACTTGGAGACCTTCGCCAAATCCTTCACGGAAGGCTGGTAGCTGTGCAGGTCGGTTCCGTTGTCCTGGAGCAGCGAGACATCGAATTTCGAGGCGTTTCCGCCAAGGATGTTCAACACCCAGTCGTATCCGGGGAAAGTCACGCAGACAATCGATTTTTTAGCGGCAAAGGAAAGACTTGCCGCTGACAAAAGCAAAATGCACAAAACTGATTTGACTATATTCTTCATTTTTTCATTCTCCATAATAAATAATTTTCACGCGAGGCACTGTTCCAGTCTTGAAACGATTTTTGCCTTGTTGTAGTTCTTGCCGATGAAGACAATCTGGTTGACTCTGTCGCCGTATTCGGGGTCCCACGAATTCCTGAGTTCCTCGTCGCCCTCAAGGCACTCCTTCTGCGTCTTCTCGTCCAAGGCCGCGACCCAGTAGGCGACCGCCATCACGGAAGAATTGCGCCCGGCCTGCTCGAACAAAAGCACGTCCTGCGGCCTGTCCTTGAACCAGACATAGCCCTTCGCGCGGATAAGCTCCTTCGGGAAGTCCTCGTTGATGAACTCCATGAACTTTTTCTGGTCGAACGGCTTCTTGTACTCGTAGGCGAAACTGCTGATTCCGTACTCGTCCGTGAAGCCACGGTTCTTGTCGGAAAGGGAATTTATGGCCTTCTGTATGGCGGAAGAAGAATCGACCATCTCGTAGTTGAACTTCTGCGTCGAAGTGATTCTTCCGATGTCGACTTTTCCGTTCGAAGTCTTGATGATTTCGGCTTTCGGCTGGAAGTCGCGGATGATTTTCACGACCTGGGCAATTTTTTCTTCGTCGAGCAAATCCACCTTGTTCAGGACAATCGTGTTACAGAATTCAATCTGGTCCACGATGAGCGTCGTTATGTCGTTGGAAGCGAGGTTGTTCTCGTCCTTCTCGTCGTAGTTCTGCAAATCCGTCATGAATTCGCGGTAGATTCTGTCCGCGTCCACGACCGTCACGATGTTGGAGAGGTAGACGTTCGTCTCCGGGTTGTCGTCCTCGAACGCGAGGAACGAAGCCGCGATGGCTCCCGGGTCGCTTATGCCCGAAGCCTCCACGAACACAGTCTCAATCGAGTCGTCCGCGGAAATCTCCTCCACCTGCTTAATGAATTCTTCCCTGAGAGTGCAGCAGATGCAGCCGTTCTGCATCTCGTACATCTTGCTCTCGGCCACGGCAGAACCGTTCTTCTTTATTATCGCCGCGTCGATGTTGATGCTGCCCATGTCGTTCACGATGAGGGCGACGCGCCTTTCCTCCTGACGCAGGATTTCGTTCAAGAGAGTCGTCTTTCCCGACCCCAGATAGCCTGTTATGAGTGTCACCGGCTTTTTCATTCTCTTTTTCCTTTTTTGTTTTTTTGATTGAACAATGATTGAATAGAATTTTTACAAAATAGAATTGAGGAAATGAAAACTAATCGTTGAGCCGAATTTTTTGGGTTATCAATGTGCTTGTATCGAAAACTTCCGTCCGAGACAGGTGAAAATCTGCTTTTTTCCAGCCATGAAAAGCGGCGAATGCATGGAAAGCGGCGAATGCGAGCGCGAGAAGCTTGAGGTTCTGCTCGCAAATCTGCACGGCCAGGCAGACAGGACAATCCCCGCCGGAAATTTCATGCCGGCAATAGTGGTGAAGCTCGTGGGCGACGAGGACAGAGGAAGCGAAAGTGAAGAGCAAAACGACGACGGCGAACGCTTTTTTAAATTTGTTCATTTTTGAGTTTGAGTTCTGCATTTCTGGCAAATCCCGTTCAAAGAGGAAAGGTTCAAGTTTATCTGCAAACCCAAATCCTCCGAAAGCGACTTGAGATACTCGGATGTCCTCTCGTCCGAAAGATGGATGACCGAGCCGCACTTACAGCACTGGAAGTGGATGTGCTCCGCGCAGTGGTTCTCCTCCTCCGCGTTCTGGTACACGAACGAATCCGAAATCATCGACTTGTACTTGATGAGCCGTCCGCTCTCCGTCATCTTCTCAAGATTCCTGTACACTGTCGTCTTGTTCACATCCACACCGTTCTCCTTCAAGAACGCGGACAATTCCCCGGCCGTGAATCCATGCTCCATCTTGGACCGGATGAACTGAGAAATCAAATCTGTCGTCTTCGTGTGGTATGACTTTTGCAACATGGTTGCAATTTACAGGATAAAACCGTTTTGGTCAAGGTCTTGGCGACGCTGCGGCCAACCGGCATTTTCCTAGGACACACTCGGACGAAGGCAGCGTTCCCTGGCCGCGAATACGACCGACACAACAAACGCCAGAGCGTCCGCCACGCAGCCTGCGAAAAGAAGCCCCTCCAGACCGAACAGGGCGGGAAGGACGATAATCAGCGGAAGGAGGAAGAGAATCTGCCTCGTCAAGGCGAGGAAAAGCCCAATCTTCGGCTTTCCGATTGCGGAGAAGAAGGTCGAGGTGAGCGGCTGGACGTTGTTCAAGAAAGTGCAGAACATGTAGATTCTGATGTACTTCACCGCGAACTCCGTGTACAGCGGAGAGGAGCCTTTTCCGAACAGGGAGATTATCTCGGAGGGAAAAATGAAGAAGACAAGGAAAGCGCAGATTGAAAAGACTGTGCCCGCGTTTCTCGCCTTAGTGAACGCGTCGCGCGTCCGAGCATAGTTCCTGGCTCCGTAGTTGAACGACGCAATCGGCTGCAGCGCGTGCGAGAGGCCTATGCAGACCGAGAAGTAGAGCTGGGAAAGCTTCATGGAGATTCCCACGACGGCGATCGGAATCTCCACGCCGTAGACGGAGAGCGCGCCGTAGTGCTTCAAGGTGTTGTTGGTGACGATTTGCACGAGCATCATGGCGATTTGGTTGAAGCCCTGGCTCATTCCGAGGTTCATTATCCTCGCGACGCATCTCAAATTCGGGACGAAATCGGAAACGGAAAGCTTCACCGTCCTGAACCTCGCCAAATGGAAGACCGCTATCGAGGCGGAAAGAACCTGTCCGATTACAGTCGCCAAAGCCGCCCCCTTCATGCCCCAGCCGAAGCCGATTACGAAAAGCGCGTCCAGAGCCGTGTTCACGATTGCGCCCGAAAGATTGCAGAGCATGGCGACGAGCGGTTTTCCATCAGCGCGAATCAGGTGCCCGCCAGTGACGGAGATTATGAGGAAAGGAAAGCCGACAGCCGTCACCCTCGTGTATTCGAAGGCGAATGGAAGAATCTTTTCGGAAGCTCCGAAGAGGAAAATCAGATTCTCAAGGAAAAGCTCAGTCACGACGGATATGCAGATTCCGACGAGAAAAGCCGTGGAGAAAGCGTTTCCGACGAACCGTGGGGCGGCGTCCTTTTTTCCGGCGCCCATCGACAGATTGAAAGCCGCGGCTCCGCCAATCCCGAAGAAGAGCGAAGTCGAAGTGCACAGTGTCGAAAGCGGAAAGGCGATGTTCGTGGCGGCGTTTCCAAGCTCCCCAACGTAGTTCCCGATGAAAATCTGGTCGACGATGTTGTACAAGGCGCCGACGAGCATCGCTATTATCGACGGCACCGCGAATTTCACGAGAAGCGAATCCACAGGAGCCGAGCCGAGCGGATTTTCGGTGGCGGAAGCGTTTTCTTTTTCCATTTTCTTCATTTGTCCTCTTTTTTTTCGAGTCATATCATTCACCACTTTTTATTTCAGCGATTATCTTTTCCGCGTTTTCCTTTTGTTTGTAAAAGTCAGCAAGTGTCGATTTGTTTTCGCTGTAGCGCATGAAATCCAATTCCTTTGTCCGCTCTACCAAAAGATGCGTAAAAAATTGTTCCCAGCTGAAAAATTTATTTTCTATCTTAAAATCCTGAAAAGGACGCAGATACAAATTCGCTCATATTGTGAACGATTGTACCTGTATTGGTCACTTTGATTTTGAATTCATCTTTTCCAAAATCCATCACATGTCGAAGATTAATCAACAACTTTTTTTTCTGGCCGAGCCTTAAAATCCACTTCGCGCAGTTGTTTCCACAGGTCGAGGCATTGAATATTTTTGAATTGTCGAAGGCCATCAGAAACAGAGTTTTTACACCACCGGACAATTCTGTTGGAGTAATCGCTCCCAAAAAGGGACTTTCAATGACATGGGCGGAAACTACTTCTGATTTGTCTATGTCTTTTATGATTTCTTTTCCAAATTCTGATGTAATCCACTTGTCCTGAAAAACATTGTCAAAATACAGGTCAGTGTTGTAGATGTAATTTTCGTTGTCGAACATATCACCAAAAGTAACACTCAGCATTTTTTCACCTCCTTGTCCGCTTTCTCTAGTTGCTGCTGCCGAAGCTCGCTCATTCCCTTTTCGGCTTGGTGAACTGCGGGTCCCTGTTCCTCAAATAAGTCGGAGCCTTGTAGTCGATGTTCCAGTGCGGCGTGTAGAACCAGTTCTCGTCCGCGCTCGGATAGACGAAGACCACTTTGAGCGGGTTGTAGTCCTTGTCCACGGAATTCTCGATTTTCGACGAGTCGTACTCGAAGACAGTGGAATCCCAATCGGTACGGAGATTCTCAGGAAGCGGGAAATCCTCGACGTGCTTCTTCGGCGTGTACACGGAGATTCGGTATTTCTCGCCCTTCGACGTGTTCAAGT
Organism: Treponema sp.; assembly: GCA_017934745.1. Taxonomy (GTDB): domain Bacteria; phylum Spirochaetota; class Spirochaetia; order Treponematales; family Treponemataceae; genus Treponema_D. The sequence continues at coordinate 43,096 of JAGBIY010000065.1, forward strand.
ACAAGTGGCACGCCATTCCGCCCTCCAAAAAGAACGAGCGTTGGTACCACCGAAGCTCCTTCGGCCTGTCCATGTAGGCATAGGCGGCGCGGGCGGCCGTGTAGGTGACGTCGTTCCCGTCCATGTCCTCGATTTTCACCCAGCAGCGGACGAGGTTTATGTTGTCACTGTTCTGCGGCCTGTAGATTATCAGCTCGTTGGAGAACGAAGAGAAAATCGTCGAAATCAGCAAAAGCGGAAGAAGGAAAATCTTTCTCATGTTGAATCAGTCCACTTTCTTCATGAAGAGCTTTGCGGGTCTGTGGCCGGCTCCGCTCGTGTATTCGTCCGTCTCGACCACGAGCTTCTCCACCTTGCGCCTGAAATTCGCAGGGAGCAGCGTCTCTCCAAGAATCGTCTCCTGCACTTTCTGCAAACTCGTCAGCGTGAATCTCTCCGGCAAAAAGTCGAAGAGCATGTCGAAATCACCCGCCACGCTCCGCAGAATCGAAAAAGCCGTGGCGATTATGAGCGCGTGGTCGAACGCGAAATCTCCGCCGTCCACCACCTTGAACTCGTCGCGCCCGAAATGGCAGCCGGTCTTCTCGAAAAGAGCGCAGAGCGTCGTGTCTCCGCTAGTCATCGAAAGCCTGTAGAGCTTTTTCATTTTTCCTTCAGAATCCTCCACCGCCGTAAAATTTCCCTTGAACCACCTGGCCTCGGCGGCATCGTCTCCACCCTTCGCGTTCACGCCGTCCTCGCTCACGACGGACACGAACGCGTTCGAGATTATCCAGCCGCGTGGGTCGCGCCCCTTTGCGCTGAAAGTCCCGATTGGAAAAAGGCTTCGAGGCTTGACGTTCGTCTCGGAAAAGACCTCGCGCTCGGCGCATTTTTCCACCGACTCGTCATTCTCGGTCAAGAATCCGCCCGGCAAGGCCCACTTTCCCTTGAACGGATGCTCGCCCCTCTTCACAAGCAAAAGCGATATGGATTTCTTCTCGTCCTTTCTGTAGGAGTCGACCTCCTCGCCGAGAACACCGAAAACGGCTATGTCCACGGTCACGCTCGGCCGCTCGAACGATTTGTAGTCGTATTTCTTGAGGAACTCCTCTTCTGTTGAATATTCTTCGACCATCTCTCTTCACCCCCTGATTTTGTTCAAATTGGAAAAGAATTCCTTCATTTTTTCGTGGTCCTTCAGTCCAATCTCCTTCTCAAGCGAACTTGAAACGTCCAAAAGCTCAGGAGAATATTCCCCGACGATTTCAGAAACATTGTCCGGTGAGATTCCACCCGCGAGCCACAGCCTGTATGATTTTTTCACCGCTTTCACAAGATTCGGGTCGATTGTCTTTCCGGTGCCGCCGACACCTGTGGCCGACTGCGCGTCAATCAAGATTCTAGGCTCGCCGAGGCGGTTCAATTCGGAAAGTTTTTCCAAGTCGCTTTCGGAAGCCACGTTCACGGCGCAGTAGTGGGGAATGGAAGAAAGGGAAGAATCCGAAAGGAATTTTCTGGCGGAATCGAACGTGTGCACCTGCACAAAATCCAGAACTCCGTCTTCGCAAAGCTCAAGCGCGTTTTTTCCCTCGGCCGAGTCCAAGTCCACAACCACGCCCACGAATTTCACGCGGCCGGAAAGATTCTTTTCGTCGAGGGCTTTCCTTATCTCCAAAATCCGCTCTTTCTCCACGTTGCGCCCGGACTTCTTCCACATGATGAAGCCAAGGAAATCCGCTCCGAGCTCGCAGGCGAGAGAAGCGTCGTCGACATTCGTGATTCCGCAGATTTTCACGAAAGGCTTTCCGGTTCTCTCAGAAGAAAGCGCGCGGGAAGAGTATTCGAGCCAGGCCTTTCCGTTCGCGTCCAGATTGGCAGATTCGAAAGCCTTAGTGTATTCGACTGCCTTGTTTGGATTTTTCGCGGCCGCCTCCCCCATCAAGAACGCGTTGAAGCCCATCGAAGAAGCGAAAGCCGCGGATTTCGGAGAGAGGATTCCGCTTTCGAAGACGACCCTGGCGTTTCCGTCGATGTTCCGAATTTTTCCGAGCATGGAAGACGGAATGAGCATGTCTATCGAAAAATCCCTCAAGTCACGGGAATTGACTCCGGCGACAATGTACTTTGAATCGACCTTTGAAAGCACATACGAAAGCTTTTCCAAGTCCTCGTCCTTCCTAACTTCAATCAAAGCCGAGATTCCGAGTTCCTCGCACTTCTTCGCCATTGAAAGCATTGTCTCCCTGTCGAGGATTCTCGCAATCAGAAGAACGGCATCGGCACCGGCGCGGAAAGCCACGACCACCTCGTCCGCGCTCAAGAGAAAATCCTTCCGGAGCACTGCGGGAGCCGTTTTCCCCGTCTCGCGCTCGAAACTGTCCATGCAGCCGCACACTTCCATCAAGTCGCCGAGAGTTCCCTTGAAGTAGTTCGTCTCCGTGAGGCAGGAAATCGCCTTCGCGCCCGCCCTGGCGTAGGAAAGAGCCGTCTCCCCCGCGTTCAGTCCCGGCGCGATGTCGCCCTTGCTCGGGGAAGCGCGCTTCACTTCGAGTATCGCGCCCTTCTCGGCGATGAACGGATGTATTTTCCTTTGCCTCGTCTTTGGAATGTCGAAACCGAATTCCACACCGCGTTTTTCTATGTCAATTTTCCTTTTTTCTATTATTTCGCTCAAAATGTCGCGCATAGATTCCCCTGTTCTCACTTTTTCTCAATCAATTTATTCATTAGAATAATCGAATCGATTTCTTATTTTCACTTGAAGTATAGTACCGAAAAATCGATTATGATTGAATAAACCTGTTCGGAAACTTCAGTTTCCTGGAAGGCTTTTTTGGAACGCTATTCAAGGAATCGAGAATTTAAAGAGAGGGCACTTTATGAAAAGAAAAATATTCGCATCTATATTCGCAATATCAATCTTGACGACTCCGATTTTCGCCAAACAGGGAATGTCCGCATGGTCGGGTCCAGGCGAAGTGGCGAACCCCGACTACGTTCCACGAATCCCGAAAGCTCAGAGGGAGAAGCAGGCGGAGCAGAAGAAGGAAGAGACGGCCGCCACTCCAGCGAAGAAAGAGGAGCCGAAGAAGGAAGAACCGAAGAAAGAGGTGAAGGTGGAGCCTGTCAAAAAGGAGGAGCCGAAAGTCGAAAAGAAAGCCGAACCGAAAGTCGAGCAGAAGAACGACGAATACTCGCGCTCCGTCGGAAACCTGAACATCTCCAAGGACGACTTCGAGGCCGACAAGAAGGCAATCATGGCGATGATTTCGGAACTGGACACGATAATGAAGGACAAGGCCTACAAGAAATGGCTCGGCTACGTCGACAGCGAATCCACCGAATATTGGTCGAAGTCCTCCACGCTCAAGAAGGCGCAGGCGAGGATGCCGATAAAGGGATTGCAGTTGAAGACGCTCGAAGACTACTTCAAGTACGTGTTCGTCCCGGCGCGGCAGAAAAGCAAAATCACCGAAATCCGCTACGAGTCGGCGACATACGTAAAAGCCGTCGAAGTCCAGGAAGAGCAGGATTTGGTCTACTACTACTTCAAGAAAAACAACGGAAAGTGGCTCGTGCACATACCGCCGCTTTGAGTTTGAAAAAAAAACGTGGGGATTCCGTACCGCCAAAAGGCATTTTGAATCCCCACGTTTTTTTGTCCACAAAGCCAATCAGTTCTCTTCAAGGCTCTTGGAAACTTCCTGAATCTCCTTGAGTTTCGCCAATGTCTTTCCGCTGTCCAGAGCTTCTGTCGCCATCGCGAATCCCTCCTTCAAGTTGCGGACTTTTCCTCCGAGATACAGGACCGCGGCAGTGTTCAAGCCGACGGCGTACCGTATCGTCTTCCTACCCCTGCCCTGAAGAACTTCCATCGCGAGAGCAGCGTTGTCCGCGCCGCTTCCGCCCAAAAGCTCGTCCTCGTCCGCGTCCGTTATGCCGAAGTCGGCAGGATTTATGACGTACTGCGCCTCCCGTCCGCGCTCGTCAATCTGGTAGACGTGGGTAGGAGCACACGGTGAAATCTCGTCGTAGCCGTCGTCGGAAGAGACCACCATCACGCGCTTCGCTCCGAGCGCTTTCGCCGCATGGGCGTAGTCGCAGAGCAGCTCCTTCGAATACACACCGAGAACTTCGTAGTCCGCGCTGGCAGGATTCAAGAGAGGTCCCAGAATGTTGAAAATCGTCTTTATGCCCAAAGCCTTCCTGACAGGGGCCGCGAAACGCATTCCAGAATGGTAGACTGGAGCCATCAAAAAGCCGAATCCGGTCTTCTTCAAAAGCTCCGCCGTCTTTTCCGGTGCCGCCATGATGTTGATTCCAAGGCTCTCGAAGAAATCAGCCGCGCCCGATTTTGACGACACCGCCCTGTTTCCGTGCTTCGCCATGACCTGTCCGCAGCTAGCGGCGCAGATTGCCGAAAGTGAAGAGATGTTGAACGAGCCTTTTCCGTCTCCGCCAGTCCCGACAATCTCTCCAAGCCCGGACTCTTCTATTGGGAGGGACTTTTTCTTGGCGAGAAGGGCCTTTGCGCATCCTGTCATCTCGGACACGGCGATTCCCTTGGCCGACATCGCCACGAGAACGGCCGCCATCACTCGCTCGTCCATGGAGCCGTCCGTCACGTTCTCCATGAATTTGTACGCCTCCTCCTCTGTGAAGCTCTCACGGTTTATCAGCTTGTTCAAATATGTCGCGTACGGAAGATTGTCCCTGCGGTAGTTCAGGAAAGCCCGGAAGATGTCGTCGCCGCGCTCGGACGCTATGGACTCGGGATGGAACTGCACGCCCTCCACCACCATCGTCTTGTGCCTGATGCCCATTATGTCGCCGTCGCGCGCCCTGGCCGTCACCTCGAATTCGTCGCCCAAAGTCGACTCGTCGATGACAAGCGAATGGTATCTCGTGAACGTCCCCGTCTTCCCCGTTATCCTGAACACGCCGCGTCCGTCCGTCTTCATGCCTTCCACGATTCCGTGCCTGATGTACTTCGCGCCTACGATTTTCGCCCCGAAAGCCGCTCCAATCGCCTGATGCCCAAGACAGACCCCCAAAATCGGAACCTTGCCAGCGAAATAGCGGATTGCCTCCACGGAGATTCCCGCGCTTTCCGGGTTTCCAGGCCCCGGCCCCACGACGATGTGGCTCGGCTTCGCGGCCTCGATGTCGGCTACAGAGCATTCCTCGGAGCGGAACACCTCCACCTTGTCTCCAGAGACCCTCTCAAGAGTCTGAACGATGTTGAACGAAAAACTGTCCTTGTTGTCGATGAAAGCTATCATGTTGAACTCCCCTTTCCACTGTTTCCACTATTTGTTTCCGCCGTCAAGGACAGCCCTCAACGCGCCCATCTTCTCGCAAGTCTCCGTCCACTCCCTGTCCGGGTCGGAATCGTAGACTATGCCGCCGCCAGCCTGCAGCGTCCAGACAGAATCCTGCTTGAGCGCGCATCTTATCGCGATGCAGAAGTCGAGGTCGCCGTTCGACTGGATATACCCCACGGCCCCGGCATAGAACCGCCTCTTGGTCTTCTCGATTTGGCTCAGAATCTGAATCGCGTTTATCTTCGGCGCGCCCGAGACGGTGCCGGCCGGGAAAGCCGAGCGAAGAACCTGAATCGGCTTGAACTCCTTCTTCACTTTTCCCTGCACGTCCGAGACGATGTGCATGACGTGGGAGAAATACTCCACGTCCATGAACCTCGCCACCTCCACGCTGCCGTTCTCGCAGACGCGCCCAAGGTCGTTCCTCGCGAGGTCCACGAGCATCAAATGCTCCGCCCGCTCCTTCACGTCGGAAAGAAGCTCGTTCTTCAATGCCTCGTCCTCCTTCGCGTTCGCGCCCCTGCGTCGTGTGCCCGCAATCGGCCGGATGGACGCCACGCCATCGCGCACACGGACGAGGCTCTCAGGAGAAGCTCCGACGAGCTGCCTGTCCCCGAAGTCAATCAAAAAGAGATAGGGGCTTGGGTTCACGGAGCGGAGCCTCCTGTAAATCTCCAAGGCCGAATTCGCGCACTCAAGCTGCAGCCTCCTGCACGGAACCGCCTGGAGCAAATCCCCGGCGACAATCCGCTTCTTTATCTCGACGACCTTCTCCTTGTACTCCCTCTCGCTCCGCTCCAAATCCGTAATCGTCCTCACGGGCTTCGGCTCTTCCGGCTGCGAAAGATAGGTGAAGTCCATGTCGTTCAGCCTCGCCTTCAAATCGGCGACCGCCTTGTCCAAGTCAATCTGGTGCTCGTTGTAGTTCAGCGCAAACACGTGCAGCTTTTCCGTGAAATGGTCGAAGACGATGTAGACGTGCCCGGCGATGAATTCGCTTTCGGGGATGTGGAGCTCGTCCGTCTGGGGAGCCATGTCTATCGTGTCGCACCTCGCGGCGAATTCGTAGCTCAAATAGCCTAGGCCGGACGTGGGGACGGGAATGGAGTTCGGGACGGTCTCTCCGTCTTCGAGAACAACATGGCTCGTGTCGTTCTGCTCGGCGACGTACAAGAGCGCGTCCAGAATGTCCGGAGTGTGGAGGACCCGGCTTCCGGGCGCGATGGTCTCTCCAGTGGTGTTCTTCCCCTTGTACGGAAGCCTCCGTCCGTCAATCAGGAACGCTACCCCCTCGTCGTCCTGCACGATGTGGAACGCCGGCTCAATCATCAAAATCGAGTAGCGTTCTTTTCCACGGGCGAAGCTCGCGCTCTCAAGAATCGCGCACGCCCCTATCTTCCTCGCCAACGAAAACGGCGTGTATCTGTCGCACGGGACAGTAAAGTAAATCGAATCATCTCTTGCCATATTTTTCTCCAAGTCGAAATTTGTTTCTATGCATAGAAACAAAAATCACCATAGTCTACATTTTCCGTTTGCGGAATTCAAGAGACGAGCGGAAAAAATCGCAAAAATTCAATTCGTTTGCCGTCAGGCTGTTTTTCTATGTATAATTGAATTTATGAACGAAAACGAATTTGAGAAAAAAGAAGACGCAGAAAATTTGGTGAAGACGGCGATAGAAAAAATAAACGAATCGATGAAAATCGCCCCGAAAATCAAGAAACCGAAAAAGGAGCTGGAATTCTCCGAAAAATCGGAGGGAGCGTTGAAGGACATATCCACAATAGTCACATCGCTCAAGGCCAGCCACTTCTCCACCGTCGCGACAAAATCATTCACGAACGCGGTCGATTCCCTTGGAAAATACCTGAGGACGACCGACTCCCAGACGATAATATTCGCGTCGCTGTTCACGATGTACCTTGAGAATCTTGGACAGCCGGTCTCTTTCTACTCGATAGCGAGGTTCTACGAATGCAGCCCCATCTCCGTCATACAGTACCAGAACGACGCGGTGGAGCTTGAGTCGAAATTCCTCGTGACGGAAGTGGACGATTCCGTGTACGCGATTCCGAGGGCCGTCTCAAGGGCGATAATATCCGGCGACTTCATTCCGAGCGCGGACGACATAATGGGCATGTTCGACAAAGAGGAAGCGGCCCCTCTCATAGAAAAGGAGCCAGAAATCCTCGACACGATAAAGACGCTCGCGAACACGCTCAAAGAGAACAAAATCGACCTTGAACGGAAGACGCCGGAATCAAAGACGCTCGCCGAATACCTTGGAGTGCCGGAGGAATCGGCAATGCTCTTCGCGCCGATTTTCATCATGAACAACGACAACAGCCGCCGCCCGGTCTCGCTCTTCGAGGTGAACAGGATTTTCCAGTGCGACATCTTCGACACGCTCGACGTGGTGAAAAGAATCGACCTGCTCGATCCGCTCATCAAAAAGAGAATCCTGGACGTGGCCGACTTCACGGACTGCTCGGTGCGCGTGGCGAATTTCGCGGAGGACGCGATACTACACAACAAGCCGCTCCCGGTCGACGGAACAGACTCGCACACAAAGGGGATACTCTCGCACATATCCAGCATCATTGTGATTCTCAAGAAGATGAACTTCACGATAGACACTTGGGTTCCGCTCGACGAGCCGGTCGGAAAGCTCTGCGAATACCTCGGAACGGAAGACCGGATGGCGGCGATTCTGTTCGCCTCCGTCTTCACGATGTACCACGACAACCTCGCGCGCCCGGTCTGCTTCAACTCCATAGCGGACTTCTACCAGTGCAACCCCCTCATAGTCCTCCAGTACAAGGGCAAGATGAAGTGGCTTTTGGAGAAAGGCTGCATAGAGGAAGTCGACAGCCCCGACGACATGTCCACGTCCGAATACTACAGGATTCCGGGATACGTCTCGGACGCGGTGATAGACGACAAGCCGATACCGGAGACAGTCGACACCAAGTCCCGCAACATAAACACGTTCATACAGCAGATAGAGAAAATCGGAGACAGGAGGATGGACAACGGTGGGAAAATCCAAGTCCTCTACGACGGAATCGAAAGCAAGGAGAGGGAGCACAAGAACGTCGAATCCCTTGAGAACGTCAAGAAAGTCCTCCCGAACATAAGGGACAGGGCGTTGTTCTACGATGTGGCCGCGGGAATGATGAACCACATGAATTCGGAAGTCGAGCTGATGATACTCGTCAACAGGAATTCGGACGAGACGACGGGCAGGCAGTTCATCGCCAACTCGTTCATGGACGAGTCGAACGTGCTTTTCACGAGGGAGCTTGTCCAGTTTGAGAACAAGGCGTCGATGATGGACTCCACGGTCTCGTTGACAGACAAGGCTTTCGACCTGCTCCTCGGCGAAATCGAGGGAAGGTTCTACCACAAGAAGGTCTCCGACAAGCAGATGAAGACTCCCGACAAGATTCAGGAGAAGGAGCTTTTCTACATGCCAGAGAACGAGAAGGAAATCAGGAAGCTCTACGAGTCGTTCAAGAACGAGAACCTGAAGAACCTGCAGGCAAGGCTTGAGGAGAGGAAGCTCCCGAAGGGAATCTGCGTCATGTTCTACGGAGAGCCGGGAACTGGAAAGACCGAGACCGTCTACCAGATGGCGAAGAAGACTGACAGGCCGATATTCCACGTGGACATCGGAAGCATGAGGTCGCAGTGGTACGGAGAGACGGAGCAGAAATTCTCCAAACTCTTCAACGACTACAAAAAGATGTGCGAAAGCGCGACGAAGAACGACGAGCCTCTTCCGATTCTCCTCTTCAACGAGGCGGACGCGATTTTCGGAAAGAGGGTCGAGAACGCGCAGAACGGAGGAAGGGTGGACAACACAATCCAGAACATCCTCCTTGAGGAGATGGAGCGGCTTCCGGGCATACTCATAGCCACGACGAACATCGAAGGAAACCTCGACAAGGCGTTCGAGCGAAGGTTCCTGTTCAAGATAAAGTTCGCCAAGCCCAACGCGGAGATAAAGGCGAAAATCTGGAAGAGCAACATCGAATGGCTCGGCGACGGCGAAGCGGCAAAACTCGCCTCGGAATTCCCGTTCTCCGGTGGAGAAATCGCGAACGTCGTCAGGAAGATAACGATGGACGAAATCCTCTCCGGGGAGCGCACTCCGTTCGAGCAGATTGTCGAGTACTGCAGGACAGAGAAAATCCAGAGCGGAAGCAGCACCGTCGGATTCAAAAGCGAAGGTTGACGTAAAAAGAGCACAAGAACGCGGAAAAAAACGCCCGCTTTGGAAAAACACGTTCCAAAAGCGGGCTTTTTCGTTTCTGCCTCACCGAGCGTCGAAAACGTATTTCGCCTGGTACTCCTTTCCGAGTATGTCCGACACCACGACCGTAAGCTCGTTGTGTCCGCGGGGAATGACGACCTCGCCGAGCAGCATCCTGTCGGCACTCGGATACACGCTCGACAGGGAATGCATGTTCCGCCCCTTCAAGTTCAGCTTTCCGTCGACCTCATACAAAGCGTCGTAATTGAAGCTCTCCACAGTCACTCCGTTCACGAAAATGGAGGACTTGTACGGCATGGCGACATCCTGCCGCTCGTTGTATATGAGGTACGTCCCCGCATTCAGGGTGTCGACGGAATTGAGAGTGTACGAGATTCCAGCCTTGTTCACCGCGGTCAGGTTGTGCAGGACAATCTCAAGCTCCGCACCGACACGAGGCATGAGAATCCGCGGGTTTATGAAGCAGCCGCCCTTCAAGTCGACGACCTGGAACTCAAGGCACGAATTCCCCTCCTGCCATCCCGATATCGAAATGTCCGAGAGGACATCACCGGCCGACACGTCCGATTTTGAGCGGAGGGAGTCTAGGCTGTCGAGGTTTCCGTACACGCTGAGCATGTCGTCGTCGTGCGCGATTACCACGGCGTTTCCGAGAGTGCTCTCGAACAAGTCGCCTTCAGGATGCTCGGTGAGCAGCGCCAGTATTTTTCCGTCGCCCGCGGCCTTCACGGTCTCGGTGTTCGAGAAGACGAGCGACGGAGAAATCCTGCCGCCGCGGAGCTGTGCGAAATAGGACGAGAACGAATCCGACATAATCTCGTTCTGCGGCCAGTCGAAGGCGAAATCCAAGGCGGATACGGCGAAAAGAGCCGACACCGCAAAAAAAGTCTTGATTTTTTTCATTTCCATAATCCTCAAGTCAGTCCGTGTCTATTTGTGCTGGATGTCGATTCTCGATATTTTAGAGTCATGTCCGACAAAGAGCGAACCGTTCTTCACCGCCATGAAAGCCGTCTCCGCATCGAACGAGAACGAGCCGGAATGCACGTTGTACGCCTCTATGACCGACACGGAATAGGAAGAACCGTCCTTGCTCAAGACGAAAACAGTCCCGTCCGCATCCTCCTGTATCGAAAGAATCGTACCCTCAAGCGGAATCACGGAATCCTTGTGCGTCCGGCAGTTAACGACCCCAAGCCCGTCCGAGCAGCTGTAGTAGACGGCGGACTCGTCGTTCTTGAACTTCACGAGCATCTGGTTCGAGATTTCCTTGTCGAAATACTTGTGGAAGACGATTTTCGCGCGATCCCCCTTCTTCTCGGCGAGCACGAACCTCTGCTTTCCGTGGCCCGATATGGCGGCGAACAGATTCCCGGAATTCGATATTCCGGCTCCCAGAATCACGGGGAACTCGCTTCCGCCCGGAACGAATTCAAAAAGCACGTCTCCGTCGGAACCGAATAGAATCATCCTGCCGTCGGCGAACCCGGCCACAAGCCCGTTCTTGGACGACGAGAACGCCGTTATCGGGGAACGCCCCTCGTACGTCCATAGGACATCCCCGTTTTCGGCGACTTTCGCGAACGAGGCACCCCCCGGAAGGAAGAGGAAAATCTTGTCGTCGGCGAAAAACGGGAAGCCGGTCTGCCCTATCTCGGAAACGACCTGACCGTTCGGCGCATGGACCAATATCTTCTCGGAGTGAGTGTCGTACACGGAATAGAACAAAGGGGATATCGACGCCTTGAACGGAAAAGTCACGCGGGAGAGCATCTTTCCGTTCTTCGTGAAATATCCGACAAGCTGTCCGAGCTTGAACGGAATGGCTTCGGAGAACGCCTCCGGAGAAAGCGGCTTCGACCCGCCGTTCGGCTTTTCAGAGTCGGAGGAAGAAGCATCTTCCGAGGGCTGTTCGGCAGCGGCAGGAGGGTTCTCGGCAAGCTCCTGCATCTCCTTTATGGAAAGTCGCTCCGTCCTCGTGGAATTGTCAGCATCTATCGTCCAGACAGGAATGAAATGGATTTCCCTTGAGAGAGGTCTGGCCGCAAGAAGTATATACAGGACGCACAACGCGACTATGCTCAGAACAAGCAGCCGCTTCTTTTTTTTGGCAGCGTCGAGCATCGGATTTTCAATGTCAGTCATTTAAAAGATTCCCCAAAATTTTGCAAATAGTTTTTCTCGGAATTATAAAGAAATCAGGAACCTTGATAAAGCAAATAAGAATCGCCCAACATGACACAACGATTAATTCGGAAAAATACAAATGAACATCAGAAAAACGTAACATTTTGCATAACTTGACAACAAACCGCAAAGTTTGCAAAATAGTACAATCAAAAGCAGAAAAACGGAAGGGTTTTAACTATGGAAGAAACAGACCTCACAATCCTCACAATAGAGGAAGTCGCCAAATACTTGCGCGTTTCAGAAAGGACAGTTTACGATTGGGCGCAGAAAGGCGAAATTCCAGCGGGAAAAATCGGTACGGTATGGAGATTCAAGAAATCTGAGATAGAAAAATGGGTCAACGAAAAGCTTTCCGCGCCCGCGAAGACGGCCGAGACGCCACAGCAGATAATCGTCAAGAACATACTTTCGCCGGACAGAATCGTGTTCATCGAGCATTCGACAAAGCACGACGCGATAGTGGAGCTGGCGAAGAATCTCAGCACGGCACCGCAGATCAAGGACGGAAAGGAGCTTGTGACAGAGCTTTTGCGCCGCGAGGAACTGATGACGACCGCCATCGGCCGGGGAATCGCGATTCCGCACGTCCGACTTTCTTCCGTGACCGACCTCGTGATGAGCGTCGGAATCTGCAAGAACGACCTGCTCGACTTCCAGGCGATAGACGACACGCCGGTGCGCCTCCTCATCATGATTGCCGCCGCGACGAACCAGCACTCGTACTACCTCCAGACCCTCAGCTTCTTCAGCGCAAAGCTCAAGCAGAAGGAAATCCGCGAGGCCCTCCTCAACTGCACGGACACAAACGAGGCTTACGAAATCCTCACGACAGAGTAACGGCAGAGTCTTGATTAAAACAGCCCTGTTCGGTGACAACCTTCAGAACAGGGCTGTTTTTTTGTCGCAATGTTCCCCACTCAAATTCCTCAATCCGCGGGATGAGCTCTGTCCTGCGCTCTTCTGGCCTTCTCCGCAAAATAATCGTACAGGACAATGGACTCGCCGAATTTTTTGAAAATCTTCTTTTAGAGCATACTTATTTTTGGATTAAAACATATTATCTGTAGAACAAGCACTATTTGACAATATAATTTACCTGAGCGTACCATCTATCGCAGCTTGGGTCTTCCTCGATATAGAATTCTACTATATAAGCGCCGGGTTTAATATTATTGTATTGAATAATATAGCTTAACTCCTGGGATTTACTATATTCATAGTCCAGCTCTTCATCGGTGAGAAAAAAATTTGCTTTTTTCATTGTATCTTTGTAGGATTCATACTCAGCTTTTGATTCGAAAACTATATATGCTCGGTATGTCTGTTCTTTACGCCAATCTTGTCCGGCAGTATTATAAATAGAGTATGCGCTGGCGTATGTAGCTGTAATAATCAGTATTAAAAGCACTATAATAAATTTTTTCATATAATCTCTCCTTATCCGATTCGACTCGATTCGGTAACCTATTAAGAATCACCATAATAAAAAAAAGCTCTGCACGCCGGCAGAGCCTTACAGTATTTTCTTTCAGCCACTCGCAAATGACCTAAGCCCAGTTTTGGTAAAACACCAACCGTCAGGGGACTCCGTGAAGCACTCCTTTTGGGCAGAGAAACTCCACTTCAACGCCTAGGTAGCACACTAGTTGCTACAGCCATAATGTAATGGCAATTATGGACGCTGTCAAGGATTCGGCTGTCCTACAATCTCCTCTCCACGAATTCCTCAATCTGCGGGAGAAGCTCCGTCCTGAGAAGATTTTTCGTGTTCGAGACGGTCGTTGAAGCGTTGCGCAGGAAGAGGTCGGCGGGATGCACGCCAAGTGCATTTGCTATGTTCACAATTCTATCAAAAGACGGTTTTGTAGTGCCTGCTTCAATTTGCCCAATAAGTCCATTTGTGCAATCAGCTCCGATTGCAAGAAGACTTTGGGATATTTTCTTCTGTTCACGATAAAATTTTACATTCATTCTGAAAATTTCAAAATAATCTTCCATGAAAAAAGTCTAGCTAAGAAAAAATTCTATTGTTTTAGGTCGTCTAAGTCGATTATTAAAACACTTAGTTATACTAAGTAAAAACGACTAAAAACTTAACTCAAATGGAACCATTAAATGTCCACAAACCTATCCAAACAAAAACGCGAAGACTTGCTTAATAAAATAGAAGAAATCAGAAAATACCTGAAAACAAATCTCTACGACGAAAATGCCCGGAAACTCACGGGCTACCTGGGCGAACTTACTGCGCAAATCAACGGTCAGAAATACGGGCTTGTTTTTGAGGAGCACAAAGAAGCGATTGACGAAAAACTTGAAAACAATCTGCCTGTTCTGACGGAAGAAAAAGAGCTGTTTGTCGGCAACGGCGGCGAGATGAACTTTTTGCTTGAAGGCGACAACTTGGCGAGTTTGCAGCTTTTGGAAAAGACTCACAAGGGCAAAATCGACGTGATTTACATCGATCCGCCGTACAATACAGGCAACAGTTTTATTTATGATGACCATATCATTGATGAAACCGATTCTTTTAAGCACAGTAAATACAGTTCTTTTATCTATGAGAGATTAGACATAGCAAAGAAACTGTTGTCAGAGAATGGTTTTATATTCATATCGATTGATGATAAAGAACTTTCTGTAATGAGGCTCATCTGCGATGAAATTTTTGGAGAACAAAGATTTCTCACCACTATAGGCTGGGAAAAACGGACAAAATGCCAAAATACAAAGACTGCAAGAAAAATGCTCCAACCGAAAATTGAATACATACTTGTATATAGAAGTTTTGATACAAGAGCTGAATTTAAATGTCATGTTATTGGTGAAAAAGAATATCCTGATTCAGATGAAAACGGTGTTTATAGACTGGAAGAAATCGGACAAATGGGTGCGAGTGGCGTACGAGGAAGAGGAAGTATGATATTTCCAATTCTTGGAATACTACCACGCGAAGGAAATCAATGGAAACTTGGCACAGACACAATAAAAGAGTTTCAAGATAGAGGAGATTTATTATCTGAAAACGGCAAAGTTTATAGAAAAATTAGACCAACTGATGAATCTGCTGAAACTATAAAACCATTTTGGGCGTTATTTTCAGCCGAGCAATTCGGTACTGCTGAATCTGCAAAAACTGAATTATCAAAAATTCTTGGAACTAAAGAACATGGGTTTGAAACTGTAAAAACCATACAAATGATTGAAGAATTGATTTTTCAATCAACAAATGAATCTTCTATAATTTTAGATTTCTTTGCAGGTTCTGGAACGACAGCTCAAGCTGTTCTTGAATGTAATAAAGATTACGGCGGGCATCGCAAATTCATTCTTTGCACGAACAACGAAAACGGCATTTGTCGCGACATCACCTACGAGCGTCTAAAAACGGTTATTACTGGCGAACGCAAAGATGGTTCAAAATATTCCGACGGGCTTTCAGGCTCGCTCAAATACTTCAAAGTGGATTTTGTTGAAATCACGGAAAAAGAATACTACGAATACGCCGACAAATTGCTTTTGCACGTTCGCGAACTTGTGGAACTTGAAAACGCCGTGGACTTTGAGCATAACAAGGCTGTCGCGATTGTGCTGACGGAAGAGGAGCTGGAAGAGTTTATGCAATCGCTTGCTTCGACTCCGCTTGCTTCGACTTCGCTCAGCAATCGAGTCGAAACTGAGGACAGTGAGCGCAGCCGAACTGTCTATCTTGGTCACGATGTCCTGCTTTCTAAAGCGCAAAAAGAGCTTTTAAAGAAAAACGAAATCGAATTAAAAATCATTCCGCAATACTACTACCCTGAATTGAACGGCTAAAGGGAGAAAAAGAATGAACCTGATGAAATTTCAGTTGAACGCAATTCGTGAACTTTTGATAGCAATGGAAGAAAGCGGACGCGATATTATCCTCAAAAGCCCGACCGGCAGCGGAAAGACGATTATGCTCACGCATTTTATGAGCGAATATGCCAAGGGGCACGCGCGCACGGTCTTTGTGTGGCTCACGCCCGGCAAGGGAAATCTTGAAGAGCAGAGCAAGCGCAAAATGGATTTGTACATTCACAATTCTTCCACAAAACTTCTTTCCGACGTGATGACTTCGGGCTTTTGCGAGAACGATTTTTGCTTTATCAACTGGGAAAAGCTCACCAAAAAAGGAAACAACGCGCTCAAAGGCAGCGAACGCACGAACTTTCTTGAATGGATTGAAAAAGCACACAACGCAGGACTTTCTTTCAAGGTGATTATTGACGAAAGCCACCAGAATTTTACGGAAAAATCCGACGCAATCGTGCAGCTTTTCAAGACGGACAAAATTATCCGCTGCTCTGCAACGCCGATTATAGACAAAAGCGCAAAGCTGATTGAAATAAGCGAAGCCGACGTTATCGCCGAGGGACTTATAAAAAAGTTGCTCGTGATTAACGAAAACTTCCCGAACGATATCGAAGCGGAAAGTCCCACGGAATATCTTTTGGAAAAGGCTCTCAAAAAGCAGAATGAGCTTGTTTGCGCATTTGCAAAATACGAATCGAATGTGAATCCGCTCATCATCGTGCAGTTGCCGAACAATTCAGATTTGCTTTTGGACACGGTGATTTCTTGGTTTGAAAGTCAGCATATTTCAATCGATAACGGACTTCTTGCGGTGTGGCTTTCTGCTCGTCACGACAATCTAGAAGCCATCGAAAAGAATGACGGCAAGCAAATCGCGGTCATCATAAAACAGGCAGTTGCGACTGGCTGGGATTGTCCACGCGCGCACATTCTCGTAAAACTCCGCGAAGGAATGGATGAGACATTTGAGATTCAGACAATCGGGCGAATCCGACGAATGGCGGAAGCTCACCACTACGGAAACGACGCGCTCGACAGCTGCTATCTCTACACTTTCGACAGCAAATTTACACAAGGAGCACAGGCGGCTCTTGGCAAGAACGCTCTTAGTGCAAAGACGATTTTCTTGAAGAACGAGCACAAAAAGTTTTCGCTCATAAAAGAACAGCGCACGCAGATACTCGACACGCAAGACGACGCGGCGGCATTGAAATCGATAACGGAGTATCTGAAAACAACATACAATCTTGATGATGATTGCAAGCAAAACAAAACAAGGCTTGAAACGGGTGCGGAAAATGCGGAAAAGTTCGTTTTTAGTGAAAAAATCGAGCGCACAACTTTTTCGGGCGAAGCGAGAATCATTGCGGATATTTCAAACGACAATCTCAATGTCGTAAAATTCCGCCAAAAGCTCAACACCCACACCCACGGCCGAGAATTCCACAACCGCGTGGGAAGAATCGGGCTTGAAATCGGCATGGAATATGCAAGTGCGGTCACGATTTTGGGAAAGCTCTTTGCTAACGAAGGCAAGTTTTTATACAAGGAAAAGCTTCTGGAACTTTCCATAAAAGAATGGTATGCGTTCGTCATCAACAACTTCGATGCACTCCGCCACGTCTTCCGCTTTGCCATGTCTGCACAACAAGAGCCTTCTCTTGAACTTGAAACCGTGAGCGAAAAGCCGTTTTTCATTCCGCAGTCTGCTTTGTTCACTTTTGATTCTTCTAGCAAAGTTCAGACCGAATGCAAGAAAAATGTGTACACTGGCTATTTATCTAGCGCAGAATCCCGCTCAGCCCCAGAAAAACTTTTCGAGCGGTTCTGCGAAAACTGCTCTTCTGTTGATTGGTGGTACAAAAACGGCAACAAGGGCGATGAGTATTTTTCGATTGTATATGTGGACAACTCAAACCGACAAAAACTTTTCTATCCCGACTATATTTTGAGTGTCAAAGGCGAAATTTGGATTTGCGAAACTAAAGGCGGATTTGATAAAACTGGTGCAAGCGAAGACATCGACATTTTCTCACCAAAAAAGTGCGCTGTATTGCAAAAATATCTAAAAAAGCACAATCTCCACGGCGGATTCGTCCGGCAGGACAAGGCGAGCATGGAACTTTTGATTTGCACAGGCGACTACACCGACGACGTGAACAGTGACGCATGGAAGATTTTGAAAGACGTGTGGTGAATTTCCCCCTAAAACGGAAATTCAACCTCCACCCACTTTGACTTGTCCGCCTGGGAAGCGTCGATTGTGCCGAACGTCAAGTTCTTCACGGTCGTGTCGCCGAGGAGGTAGCTTTTTCCGTCTATCTCAATCGACTGCCCCTGCTTGCCATCAAGCACGACACCGACGAGGGAGTGGCTGAATTCCGCGCTCACGAAGAAGCAGCTGTCCATGCCGAGGTTCTTCAATATCACGGCCACAAGCATGCTGCGGCTGTCGCAGTCGCTTCCGAGATTCCTGAGCACGCTCGGAATGTTGTTGAAGTCGGCCTTTGACGTGTCGGACGACTCCCTCCTGTACTCGAATTCCTGCACCCAGTTCAAGAGAATCTGCGCAAGGGCCGCGTCCGGGTTCGAACTGTCCTTCTCGAACGCGGACTCCTGCAGCGCGGAACTTATGTCGAAGGCGGGAACCTTCATGCGGTACAAAGAGTCGCGGGCTATCATGCGGTAGAAACGTTGCCATGCTGGAATGGCGAACTTGAACACGTCGGGTGACGAAGAGGACGCGTAAACCTTGAAGACGTTGAATTCACGGTCGATTACGGACTGGTTCGCCAAGGTGTCGGACTTCCCTATCGTCGTCGAGATTTTCTCTCCGGCAATCGAAAGCTCCACCGGAATCCGCGACTTCAAATCGGTGGGGTTCGACGGATACTTCGACTCGGTCATCAGCCCAGCCTCCTTGAAGCTGCCCACATCCACGGCGATGGAGTCTATTATGGAAGAGACGAAGCATTCGTACTGGTAGAAGCTCTTCTTGGGGACAAAGACGATTATGTTCGCGAACGACTTCAAATCGGAAAGAGGAACGCAGGCGGACACCCCCTGCTGCATTTCGGAGAAGACGGCGTTCTGCATCGTGAACGAAGCGACAGAAGCCTTCCTTCTCCTCCAGTTCACAGTGTCGACTTTGCCGCTCTTGAGCGTCGCGCCCAGCTTCTTCAAGTTCGACTTCAAAAATTCCTCGGCCGACTTTGGGGCGGAAGAGGCGTTGATGAGGACCTGCACGGGAACGATTTCGCTCGCGAACTGGAACATGGACTCGTCCTCTGTTCCGTCCACCATAGCGAAGCCCTCCGGCAAATCAATCGTGTATCCGAACTTCGCGGAAGTCATCAACTCAGCGGACGCGGCGCAAACGGCCAGCGCGAAAACGAAAGCAAAAGAAAAAAATCTACGCATACGGAAATTATACCCCAAAAAACATCTCCGTTCATAAGAGACTCTCAAGAAAAAACGAAGAACACACCTATGTTTTTTAATGTATAATTCCCATCATGAAAGAGAAAATTCCAATCGAATACGAGGACGACGAAATCCTCGTCATAAACAAACCAGCGGGTCTGGCTGTGCAGGGAGGCGAAGGAGTCGCGCACCCGATGGACGAGGAGCTTCCAAAGCAGCTCGGATACAAAATCCACCTCGTCCACCGGCTCGACAAGGAAACCTGCGGCCTCATGGTCGTGGCGAAGAATCCCGAAGCGGCCTCAAAATGGATAAAGCTCATCGCGGGGAAGCTCGTCACGAAAGAGTACACGGCGGTCTGCTTCGGCGCGCCGAAAATCAACGGAAAGTTCCAAAAATCAGGGAGAATCCAGTCGAACGTCACGAAGGGGGAGCGGGAACTTCCGGCGGAGACGAATTTCCTGGTGGAGGACACATGGGAACGCGGATTCGAAAAGACGAACGTTGAAACAGGCGAAACGAAAAAAGAAATTTTCCAAATGTCCAAAATCAACCTAAAATTGGGAACCGGCAGAATGCACCAAATCAGAATCCACCTCGCGTCGGTGGGCTCTCCGATTGTGGGCGACGACAGGCACGGGGACTTCAAGAAGAACAAGTTCGCGAAGCAGAAGCGGCTCCTTCTCTGTTCAAGAAGGCTCACGATTCCGCTCATCGACGGAACATCCAAGACAATCGAAATCGACACGCCGGACTATTTCCTGAAAAACGAAAAGTGCGATTAAATAAGGAAGGACAAATGAAATTTCTACACACAGGCGACTGGCACCTTGGGAAGACGCTGCACAACACACCGCTAGTCGAAGACCAGGAGAATCTGCTGAAGCAGGTGCTGGACATATTCGAGGAGGCGCGGAAAGCAGGAGAGCCGTACGACGCGCTCATGATTCCGGGAGACCTCTACGACAGAGCGATTCCAAGCGTGGCCGCCGTAAAGATGTTCGACAGATTCCTCGACGAGATGAGCGGGAGGTTCAAGGAGACACACGTCTTCATACTTGCGGGGAACCACGACGGACCTGACAGGCTCGGATTCGCATCTTCTTTTTTGGAGAGGTCGAACATCCACATCTGCACGCAGGCGGAGGACATAGCGAAATGCACAGTCGTGAACGGAACCGCCGTTTACCAGATTCCGTTCCTGATGCCAGGAAGCTTCGGCGACGGACTTTCAAAGCAGGGAGAGCTTTTCGAGAGGGCGGCGAAAATAATAGAGGAAGACCACAGGAAAAACCACCCCGACCTCCCGACAGTCGTCTGCGCTCACGCCACGGTCTACGGAGGAGCGGACGAGAATTTCTCGGTGGGGACGGCGACATCGATAGACCCGAAAATCTTCGAGAATTTCACATACACTGCCCTCGGCCACATCCACAAATTCCAGCAGATAGGGAAAAGCGGAAAGATATTCTACTCAGGCTCGCCGATAGCGTACTCCTTCGACGACGACGCGCAAAAAGTGTTTCTCTCTGTGGAAATCGGAGCGGGCATGGAAAAACCGGACTCGGTGGAGCAGATAAAGGTCGACACTCTCCACCCCGTTGTCCGTCTCAGGGGAAAATTCCAGGACTTCATGGAGAAAGCAGAATTCGACAAGTACAAGGACTTCTACATGGAGATAAAAAGCACCGACGCAGTGCCCATACACAACGCGAAGCAGCTTCTCAAGGCCAAGTTCCCGCACCTGCTTTCGTTCGTCAGGGAGAGCACGCTCTCTATGGAACAGAACGAAGACTTCAGGGAACGGAAGAGGATGCTCCAGGAAAAGAAATCGACATCGGAGCTTTTGAGGAAGTTCCTTGAGGAAATCTACACAGTCGAAGGAGCTGGCGGAGAGAAGACGCTGGCGGAGAACGCCAAAATCGACGAGAAAATCCGCCTATTCGAAAAACTGGTCGGGGACAGTCTTAACAGGAGAAGCGACAAATGAGACCATTGACACTCAGGATGAAGAATTTTGGACCGTTCGAGGACGAGACAGTCGATTTCACGAAGCCGAGACCGATGTTCCTCATAACGGGAAAGACGGGCAGCGGAAAGTCGATGATATTCGACGCGATGACATACGCCCTGTACGGAAAATATTCAGGCTCCCGGCAGAAACTCAAGCAGGCATCCCTCCGCTCCGATTTCGCGGAGACGGGAGAGGAATCATACGTCGAATTCGAGTTCTCGGTCCACGACCTCGGCGGAAGCGGCAGGACGAGCACCTACAAAGTCAAGAGAATCGTACCTTACGAATACAAGACGAGGACGGGGAGCATCTCCACAAAGGCACCGGAGGTCGAGCTTTCAAAGAAGGACCCGGAGAGCGGAGAATGGCTTCCGATTCAGTTCAAGACGAACGAGGCCCGGACGAACGCAATCGCCGAGGACATAATCGGGCTGCAGTTCGGGGAATTCAACCAGATAGTCCTCCTCCCCCAGGGAAAATTCGCGGAATTCCTCACAGAATCGTCAAGCGACAGGGAAGCCACGCTCAAAAAAATATTCCCGATAGACGAAATCGAAAGCGTCGTGGACACACTCAAGGAAAAGAACAAGGAATACAGCGCGAAAATCAAGGAATACGCGAACAGAATCGAAGAGATAACGAAGGACGGCCGCACGGAGAGCTACTTCACGGAGAGGGAGGCCGAGATTTCCGCCGAGATGGAAAAACTCGAATCGGAGAACAGAAAAGCGGCGGAAAGGCGTAACATCCTGTCCGAGGCAAAGGCGAACGCCCAGAACAGGCTGGAAAAGGCGCAGGAGAACGCGGAAACAAAAATGCGAATAAGCGCGCTCGAAAGCCAGAGGGGCGAAATCGAAGAACTCGAACGGATAGTCGAGAACTCGAAGAAGGCGTCGCTCTTCAAACTCGACATCGACAAGTGCGCCACAGCACGCGAACGGCTGGAAAAGGCCCGGTCGGACTTCTCATCGATAAAATCAAGCAGGGAAGAATCCCAAAAGCGGCTCTCGGAGCTTGAGGGAAAAGCGCAGGAGATTGCGGAGCTTTCGAAGAAGAACGAGGCCGACACGGAGAAAGTGAAAAATCTCATCGACACGCTTGAGAAACTCGAAAAACTGCGCGAAGCCAATGCCAGAAAGAAAAAAGCCGAAGCAGAACTTGAGGAATTCAAAAAGACGACAGAGGAAAACGACAGGAAAATAGAAGAAGCCGAATCGGAACTTTCGAAAACCGCAAGCGCGTTCGGAATCGCTGTCGTAGACGGAAGCGACATAGCGGTGGCTCTCCTTCAGAAATTCCACGAAGCCGGAGAAAAGAGGAAAGAGGCCGAGTCCCTGCTTTCTGCCGTTGAAAGAATCAGGGACGAAGAGGAAAAGCTCAGGCTCAAGGAAAAAGACAAGGAAGAGGCCGAGGAAAAAGCGGCAGAGGAAGCGAAGAAACTCGAAACGGCGAAAAACACGCTCGAACGGTTGAAGAAGCAGCAGAAGGAATTCGAGGACAATGAAAAAGCCTCCGCCCTCGCGAAACTCCTGAAACCAGGCTGCGCATGTCCGGTCTGCGGCTCGAAGGAGCATCCGTCGCCAGCGAAGGAATCGGGAAAGGACATCGGTGAAGAGATAGAACTCCAAGAGGAAACGGTCGCATCATTCGAAAAGAAAAGCACGGCTGCGACCGAGACAGCCATCGGCCTGAAAAAGGATGTGGAAAACCAGGCATCTCTCATCGAAAACCTAAAATCTTCTGTTGAAGGCGGAGCGTCGGTTTCGGAAGCGGAGGAGCGGCTTTCAAAAGCTCAAGAATGCGAAAGAAAACTTGAAGAAGGCTACATACGCGCGAAAAACACGCAGGACTCGCTCGCAAAGGCGAAGAGGACGCAGCAGACACAGAAGGACACCCTAAACACACTGGTCACGGAACTCGAAAAGGCGAAGGCAGTCGTCGAGGAGCAGGAAAAGAGCATCGCCGAAGACAAAGACGTGGATTCATCCGAGCTTAAAGAGCGGATTCGCGGAATAGAGGGCGAACTTGAAAGGAACAGAAGCCTCGTCGCGAAGTTTGGAGAGTCGCTGACGAAGGCAAGGGAAGAGGACGGGCGGAATTCCGCACTCGAATCAAAGACAGAGGAAATCCTGAAGGAAGCAGAAAGGGAATCCCAGACTGCCGAGAAGAACTTCAACGACAAGCTGGAGACCTCCATGTTCAAAAGCGAAGACGAAGTGAGGTCGAGCATGATGCAAGAAAAGGAAGCCGAAGACTCGGAGAAGAAAATCTCGTCGTGGAAAACCGAACTTGAAAAAATGAAAACATTGTTCGAAAGCACAAAAAGCGCAGAAAGCATCGACGAAATCAGGAAAGAAATCGAAGAGACGACTTCCGAGTTGGACTCGCTTTCGGAAAAGGAAAGAGCAGCCGCCGAGCGGATAAAGTCGCTTTCAGGAGAGAAAGCCACAGTCGTGAACACTCTGGGCGAACTCAGGGAAAAAACCGAGAGGCACAAGAAACTTCTGGAGGAAAGCGAAATCTACACCTCGCTCTACAAGGACATGAACGGAGAGACTGGACCGAAAAACGTGTTCAGCTCGTGGATTCTCGCCATGCACTTCTCCGAGATAGTCGACTACGCGAACGAAAGATTCCTTGAACTTTCAGGCGGCCGATACCAGTTCAAAATCCAAAAGACCAAGGAAGTCGGAAAGCACGGACTGGACATAGCCATAAACGACTCCGAGAACGGAGACAGGGCGCCGGAGACGCTCTCAGGCGGAGAGACGTTCCAGGCCTCGATAAGCCTCGCCCTCGCCATGACGGACGTGATATGCCAGCGCACTGGCGGAATCCGGCTCGACTCGCTCTTCATAGACGAAGGATTCGGCTCGCTCGACCAGGAATCGCTGGACAAGGCGATAGCCACGCTCAAGAAAATACAGGAGCACAAGATGGTCGGCGTCATCTCCCACGTCGAAGCGATGGAGAAGGAGATAAAGTCGCACGTAGTCGTGGACAAGGGCCCGGACGACTGCCACTCTTCCGTTAGAATCGCGAACTTCGAATAGGCGGTCAAAAAAAGGAAAGCCGGCAGGCAAAAAACACCTGTCGGCTTTCATCATCTTTCATGCAGAACAAAAACTACAGTCCGCGGTCCATCGCGGCAATGATTTTATCGCCAATGTTGTCGATGAGGATTCCGAGAATCGAAAAGACAAAAGAGAATCCGACAACAGCGGCAAGAACCATCAAAAAGAACATAAAAACCTCCCTTGGCTATGAAAAAAGCCAAACGCAAATTCCTGTCACCACGACGAAAATCGCGATGATAATGAGAAACATGACCATATTTTTTCCTGAAAATGAGAAAACTAAAAAAAGAATATGAAACGCAAGAATTGCTTGGGAGAGTCTATATTACAGTTTGCAAGAAAAGCACTGACTGGATGAATTTGTTGCGGGAGAACGACTCCGCATCGACAGTCGCACGGGCTTTTATGAAGGAAAAAGAGACAAGAAAATCGAATTTCGCCTCGAAAAAGAGGTTTCCATCTCCGTTCGACTTTCGGACTTCACGATTTCCGCCAGTTCTCGTTCCAAAAACGACCGTCTCCGACCTCTCATGAGATGACATGAAGAATTCAGGAGCTGACGGCTTGGGATTTTCAACGAACGCCTCCGACGTCTCCCGTATGAAATCCGCAACAGCAGACACGTCCTGAAAGACAGGAGCCGCGGCAACGGAACAGGCGAGAAAAACGGAGATGAAAAAGCAAGAAAAGATATTTCTCTTCACAAAAATCCCTGAAAAACAAAAACAGAACGGTCTGGGCTTAGATTTTCCAGACCGTTCATCGAATCAAAACGACATCAAACCTGCATTAGCGGCTGGCGTATGTCGCGATGAAGACACCTGCCGCGATGGCAGTTCCGATGACGCCGGAAACGTTCGGTCCCATGGCGTTCATCAAGATGAAGTTCGAAGAATCCTCGCTCTGGGCGACCTTGTGGGCCACGCGGGCGGCCATAGGAACGGCAGATACACCGGCGGAACCGATGAGAGGATTGAGCTTCTTGTCTTTCGGCATGAAGAGGTTCATGATGTGCGCCATGCAGATACCGCCTGCCGTGGCGACACCGAACGCGACGAGTCCGAGTACGATGATACCGACAGACTCACCCTTGATGATTTTCTCTGGAGTCATCTGTGAACCGACACCGAGAGACAAGAGAATCGAGACGATGTTCATCAACTCGTTCTCCATTGTCTTTGAAAGGCGGGCGGCCGCACCAGACTCTTTCACGAAGTTTCCGAACGCGAGCATACCGATGAGCGGAGCCGCTGGCGGCAACAAGAGGATTGTCAAGAGAAGGAGCATCATCGGGAAGAGGACTTTCTCCGCCTTCGAGACCTGCCTTGGGTTAGGCATGTGGATCATTCTCTGCTTCTTTGTCGTGAGCAGCTTCATGATTGGAGGCTGAATCATCGGAACGAGAGCCATGTAAGAGTACGCGGCGACGGCGATGACGGCCATCAACTCAGGAGCGAGCTTTCCAGAGACGTAGATTGAAGTAGGACCGTCGGCACCACCGATGATGGCGATTGCGCAGGCCTGCATGATGTTGTAGTTGAGACCGAAGATGTTGAGCACGGCGACACCGAACAACGTGAAGAACACGCCGAACTGAGCGGCACCACCGAGCAAGGCTGTCTTCGGGTTCGCGATGAGCGGACCGAAATCCGTCATGGCTCCGATTCCCATGAAGATGAGCATCGGGAAGAATTCGTTTCCGACACCGGCCTTGTAGATGATGGCGAGCATTCCGTCAGGGAGATTTCCCATTCCGGCGCCGACAGCGTTGACGAGGATTGTTCCGAATCCGATTGGAATCAAGAGCAATGGCTCGAATCCGCGTCCGGCACCGAGATAGACGATGAGGAAGCCGATTGCCATCATGATGAACGACTGCCAGCCAGGGGCAGTTCCCCAATCCTTCACATGGTTGGCGGACTCTTCGACGATTTCAGACAAGACCTCGTCGTTGGCGTTCGGGTCCTGAATCGCCACGCGGAGCTTGTTGATTGTAGTCTTCGGAAGGTCGTTGTCGGCAGTCGTGAGTTCCTGGACCTTGGCCATCATGCTGTCGTACTCTTCTTTTGAAGTCGGCTGCTTGTAGAGATCCACATCGTCCGCATCGGTTTTGACCGGCGCGCCTTTTGTGGAGATGATTTTCGAGATTCCAGTGGAGTTCCAGATTCCCTTCAAGAATTTCACAGGGTCGATGTTGGAAATTCCATCGCTTCCCTTGATTTTTCTTGAGAGGCCAGTGCCGGAATCGGCGGCTGGAGCGTTGTCGGTAGAAGTCTCGGCAATGGCGACAGGCGCGGACGCCTGCTCTGCGG
This sequence comes from Treponema sp., assembly GCA_017934745.1. Taxonomy (GTDB): domain Bacteria; phylum Spirochaetota; class Spirochaetia; order Treponematales; family Treponemataceae; genus Treponema_D. The sequence continues at coordinate 69,534 of JAGBIY010000065.1, forward strand.
ACGCCTGCCCAGCGGATGAATCAGCCGTCTGAGCAAGGACATTCGAACCGACGCTCAAGACGAACGCGATTCCCATGATTGCGAGAGATACACCAAGAACCTGTCTTTTAAAATTCTTTTGTAAATCCATTTTGCTAAATATCCTTTCCTATCGAACTGAATTACTGAACAGAAGCGACCTGCTGTCCGTTAGCAACCTGTGTTCCCGTCGGAACGATGAAGTGAATCTTGCCAGCGGCGCCGGCCTTGATTTCAAGCTCCATCTTCATAGACTCGATGATGATGACTGTGGTGTCGGCCTGGACAGAAGCACCCTCGGCGACAGCGTACTTCAACAAAGTACCTGCGACAGGAGCGTTCACGGCTTTTCCACCGGCAGGAGCGGCAGCGGCTGGTGCGGCTGCTGGAGCGGCAGGAGCTGCGGCTGGTGCCGGAACGGCCTTCACGACACCGCCGATTGTGGCGATTGTCTGTCCGTTCTGAATCTGAGTTCCTGTAGGAACAGTGTATGTGATTGTACCATCGGCAGGAGACTTCACCTCAAGCTCCATCTTCATAGACTCGACGATGATGATTGTCTGTCCCTTTGTGACTTTAGTTCCGTTGGCGAAGCACTGCTTGAGCAATGTTCCAGCGACAGGAGCCTTCACATCCTCTCCACCGACTGAAACAGGGGCTGCGGCAGCTGCTGGAGCGGCACCGGCGGCACCGAACTGAACGTCGTAGGCTGTTCCGTTCACAGTGACAGAAGAGCCGTTGGCAGAAACCTGGTAGGCAGTTCCGTTTACAGTGACTGTGTAAGAACCGTTGGCGGACTTGGCGGCTGCTGGAGCGGCCTCTTTCTTTGCGAATGTGCTCTCAGCGTCGACCGGTCCGTTCGCGCGTGTCTCGAAGAACTTCGTGGCGACCTTCGGGAACATAGCGTATGTGAGAACGTCCTCGATGGAACCGTTTCCGCCGTTCTTCTTCGACTCCTCGACCATCTTGTCCCACTCCGGCTCGATTTTGTCCGCAGGGCGGCAAGTGATGGCTTCGTCCATCTTGTTCTGCTCAAGAGCCTTCTTGACGAGGTCGGCGTTTGGAGCCGCAGGAACCTTTCCGTACTTTCCGACGAGGAGGTCGCGGAATTCCTGGGTGAGGTTCTGGTAGCGTCCGAAGAGGACGTTGAATACAGCCTGTGTTCCGACAATCTGGGAAGTCGGTGTAACGAGAGGAACGTATCCGACATCCTTCTGGACGAGCGGAATTTCCTTCAAAACGTCGTCGATTTTGTCAGAAGCGCCCTGCTGTTTGAGCTGGTTCTCAAGGTTAGAAAGCATTCCGCCAGGAACCTGAGACTTCAAGATGCGGGTGTCGGCTCCGAGGAACTTCGACTCGAGTGAAGAATAGTGCTTGCGGATGTCGCGGAAGTAGGCGGCAATCTCAAGCAAAGCCGAGATGTCGAGACCTGTGTCGTACTCCGTTCCCTTGAGCATCTCGACGATTGTCTCTGTCGGAGAGTGGGAAGTTCCCATAGCCATCGCGGAGATGGCGGTGTCGAGAACGTCGGCGCCAGCCTCGGCGGCCTTGAGCAATGTGGCGACTGAAAGACCAGTTGTTGCGTGTGAGTGGATTTCAATCGGCAAATCGCACTTTGCCTTGATTGCCTTCACGAGGTCGTAAGCTTCATACGGCTTGAGCAAGCCAGACATGTCCTTGATACAGATTGAGTCAGCGCCGAAATCAGCGTATGTCTTTGCGAGGTCGGCGTAAATCTCTTTTGTGTGGTAAGGAGTCGTCGCATAAGAGATGGCCATCTGAACGTGCTTTCCAGTGGCTTTGGCGGCTTTTGTCGCGCGCTCGAGGTTTCTCGGGTCGTTGCAGGCGTCGAAGATTCTGAAGACGTCGACACCAGTCTTGGCGGCGTGCTCGACGAACTTGTCGACGACGTCGTCGGCGTAGTGGCGGTATCCGAGGAGGTTCTGTCCGCGAAGGAGCATCATGATTTTCGTGTTCGGCATCGCCGCGTGCAGTTTGCGGAGGCGTTCCCAAGGATCTTCGTTCAAGAAGCGGATGCATGAATCGTAAGTAGCTCCACCCCAGGCCTCTGCAGCCCAGTATCCAATCTTGTCAAGTTTAGGGGCGATTGGCAGCATATCCGCCAAAGTCATACGGGTCGCGTGAAGAGACTGTGTAGCATCACGCAAAACAAGTTCAGAAATACCAATTTTGTTAGCCATTTTCTAAAAACTCCTGAAAATAAGTTGGTTAGTTTTTCTCGTGCAACGCTGTCGCTATAGCGGCGACGATTGCTTTTTCATCCACTGCTGGCGCTGCAGCAGCCACTGGTGTCTGGGCTTTCGGCTCTTCCTTGTCGAGTTTGAGAGCGTGAACGACTACTCTGAGCACGTTCATGCACCCGATAAGGATAACCAGGAAAGCGAAGACAACACACATACCGAGCACAGTGAGAATTCCACTCTGCGTCAGCATTTCAGCTATTGTCATAAAGTCCTCCAAAACGGTTTTATCCAAAAAAAATTGAATTTGAAAAATTATAAAAGAAAAGATTTCTTTACTCAATTAAAAAACAAGCCGATAAAATGAGATTTCCAAACCGGATTATCTCTACTTGGTGGTGAATTTTATCGCTCCGTCCCAATTCTCTGGCGGATTGGCGATGAATTCCTCGCACCTCGACTTCATCAATTTCGCTGCCTTGTCGTCGGGGACTTCCAGCAAGCACTTCGAGAAATACTCCTTGGCCAGATTGAAGACGCCCTGCTTGTAGAGGGAGAAGCCCTTGTTGTAGCAGTCGCGGTAGACTGGCGAAAATTCGTCGATGTTCCTGTCGACCCCGTAAATCGGAACCGGAGTGGACTTTCCCTTCACGCGGACGTCGTCCAAATATCGAAAGACGAAATCATCGCACTTCAAATTCTCCTCGATGTCCCTCTTCACGGAATCGCTCACGAGAATCATGGAGCCGTATGTCTTCGTCAGCCCCTCAAGCCTCGAAGCCAGGTTCACGTTGTCGCCTATTACGGTGTAGCTCGTCCTGTCCTCGGAGCCGAGAGAGCCGACAGTCAAATCTCCGTAGTTGATTCCGATGCCGATGTCGAATTTCATGCCGGGCGGAAGAATCAAATCCCCAAGCGGCACGGACGGCAGGGCCTCCCTCATCTCGTAGGCGGCGGCGACGATTCTCCTCGTGTTGTCCTCGTAGGACACGGGCGCGCCGAACAGGGCCATTATCGCATCCCCGATGAATTTGTCGACCGTGCCGCCGTGCTTCTTTATGATGTTGCACATTATTGTGAAATAGCGGTTCAGGAAGGCAATCATGACTTCAGGCTTGTTGCACTCCGAGATGTTCGTGAAGGAGCGGATGTCGCTGAACAGGACCGCCACAGGCCTCTTCTCTCCCAGCGCGGTCTTCTGCGACTCGGAATCCGAGTCGCTTATGCCGTTCACGTATGAGTCGATGACCTGTTCCGGGACGAAAAGGCTGAACGCCTTCCTGATTCTCTTCTCGACGAAAATCTTCTGTTTTATCATCAGTACCTTCTCGAAAAGTATGCTGGCGTTCTCCGAGCAGAAATTGAAGAGGTCGGACTGGAGCGAAGAGAAATTTCCGCCGCGGAGGACGTTTATCACGCCGTATTCGCGGCCGGAGGAGTCGAGGAGCTTCGCGCTCAGATACGACGAGAGAGGAACGCCCGAAGTCTTGAAAGCGTCCATGTTGATTCCAGAATCCAGGAACTGGGGGACGAGCATGGAGAGGCTGGAATCCAAATCCAAATCCTCGAAATCGCTTTTGCAGACCTTCAGGAAATCCTCTTTCTCAGCGTCAGAAAGAAGAGAGGAGCACATGACATACGAATGAGGACCATTGTTCTCGACGAGGTTGAGGGAGACTGCGGGGGCGCACATGAACTCGGCGAGGAACGAAAGAAATTCCGTGGCGACGCTCTCCACCGACTCCATGTTGTTCATCATGGAAAAGAGCGACGTGAGAATCTTGTTCCTCAAACGAGCCTCTCCGTTCATCCCGGAACTTATCACGACGAGTTTCCTGTCGTCCATAGTTTTCCTGGCCTGAATCACATCCGCCTTGTCCATCCTCTCTCCGCTGTAGCTCGATATTTCGGAAAGCTCCTCCACGTTCAGGAGAAGAGTCTTGGGGTCGAGCCGCACGAACGTGTTTGCGCCGCACGAATAGGCGAATTCCTCATCGAACGAATTCTCCGTGTTCGAATACATTCCGATGGCGAGATTCTTGAAACAAGGAATGGAACGAATCAGCTTCACGAAATCGAAGCTGGAAGGCTCGGAGAAATCGGAATTCAGCAAAAGGATGTCGGGGAAGAAGTCGAACACGGCTTCTACAAGCTTTCCCAAATCGGATTCGAATCGGAAGTTGTAGCCTTCGTCGAACGTCTTTGTGAAAATCTTCTGCACAGTGATGGAATTCTCTACGACCAGAATCTTTTTGTTCATTTTTCAGCTCCTTCCAAAAGCGACTTCACAGAATCGAGCAGCTTTCCACGGTTGAAATTGCCCTTCGAGATGAACGCGCTCGCTCCGGCCTCTTCGAATTCCTTCATGGACGAATCGTCGGACGACATTATGACTACCGGGACCGTCCTGTAGTTCTCCATTAGCCTGAGGTTCTCAAGAAGGACCAGCCCGTTCATGCGCGGCATGTCCTTGTCGCTCAGGACGAGGTCGTACTGCTTGGACTTCACGCGCTCGATTGCGTTGATGCCGTCCACAGCGCAGTCCACAGAGTATCCGCCGTTCGTGAGTATCGTCTTCTCAATCTGCCTCGTGGTGTCGGAATCGTCCACGACAAGAATCCTGTAGATGCGCTTCTTCGTGTTCGCCTCGTACTTTTTTATGTCGTAGCCGCGGAGCTTCTTGAATTTCGTGATGATTTCAGGAACGTAGAGAATCGGAACTATGTCGTAGTGCTCGTCGAAGACGATTCCCTGCAGAATCTTGAAATTCTTGAACGCCTGTGGAAGCGGCTTGACGACGAGAGACGCATACCTCTGCACGTTCTCCACGATGATTCCGACCTGCTGCTCCATGAATTCCGCTATGAGTATGGTGTCGGCGTCCGCGTTCTGCACAGACTTCTGCTCCTTGAAGAGCGACGAAAGCGAATAGACAGGAATCAGGCTGCTGTCCAGGCGGATGTAGTTCTGGTTCTGGAGGTTTATGTACTCGCTCTTCTTCCTGTAGATGATGTCGACGAGGTGCTGCGACGGAATGAGGAATTTGTCGTGGTTCGAGGTGACGAACAAGCCCTGCATGGTCGCGAGCGACAGCGGGAACCTCAATATGAACGAAGTGCCTTTTCCCCTCTCGGACTCTATCGAAATGCGCCCCTTTATCTTCTCGATGTTCGTCCACACCACGTCAAGCCCCACTCCCCTGCCGGAAAGGTCGGAGACCTTGTCCTTCGTGGAGAAGCCGGACATGAAGAGGAACTGGGTCAGCTCCTTGTCGCCCATGTTCCTTATCTCGTCGGTGCGCTCCGGGAATTTCTCCATCGCCTTGCTCCTGATTTTCTCGTAGTTCAAGCCCTTTCCGTCGTCCGCGACCGTAAGCTCCACGAATTTCGAGTCGGCCTTGCAGTGTATCGATATGACGCCCTGCTCGTCCTTGCCCGCGGCCGCCCTCTCTTCGGGAAGCTCGATTCCGTGGTCGAGGCAGTTGCGCACGAGGTGCACGAGGATGTCGGAAAGCTGTTCGAGGACGACCTTGTCGAGCAAGATGTCCGTCTCCGGGATATCGGCGCGCACGTTCTTGGAAAGCTGCATTGACTCAATCGCGATTGTGTTCTCGAACGAGCCGAGCACGCGGGAAATCGGAAGCATCCTAAGGTCGAAGACCTGCTGCTGGACAGAGAAAATCGTCGTCTCAAGAGAGCCGATGTCCGTCTCAAGCTGCTTCCGAAGCCTTGCGATTTCGTGGTTCCCGGTCTTCTCCTCGATTTCGCGCAGGGAGTCGAGCTGGTGCTTGAGGCGGAACTCGCGGATGAGCATGTCGTCGAAGGAGGAGATTATCTCGTTGATTTTCTTGAGCTTTATCCTTATGGACTGGATGTCGGAAACGCTCTGTCCGTCGTCGTCCCCGTCGTCTTCAAAAATCAGGCCGCCCTGGCTCCTCTGGATTTCCTTCTCCACCTCGTCTATGTCGAAAAGCTCCCCCGCACCGATTTTGTCGCAGTAGGTGACGTAAAGAGAGACATCCGTCTCGTCCGTTCCTGACTTCTCTATGGAAGAAAGGCAGCTTGCGATTTTGTCCGAAACCAAGAAGACGAGCCTGACGAGCCTGTCCGAGATTTTCACCTGCCCGTCCTTCACCCCCTTGAAGATGTCCTCGACAGCATTCGCGAGACGCTCGATTGAAGAGTAGCCGAGCATTCTTGAGTTTCCCTTGACCGTATGGAGATTCCTGAGAAGCTCGGAGAGAATTCCGGCGTCGTCCTTGTCCTTCTTCAACGCCAGGACCGACTTCCGCACGCTCTCCAAAAGCTCCTCCGACTCCGAAAGAAAGCTTTCCGTTATGTCTTCTGATATTCGTGGCATTTTTTTCCCTTAAAATCAATTTGTTTTCATGAAATAGAACACATTGCCGTCCGCTATCTTGGTGAGCGAGGCCGGTGTCATCTCGGAATCTATCTGGGCGATTTCGTTCATGGATACGAAAATCAACCCTCCGTCGGCAAGGTACTTTTCGGCGAGGGCTTTGAGTATTTCCGCGCGGGTCTTCCGTGAAAAATAGATGAACACGTTCCTGACGAAGATGACGTTCTGCTTCTCGATTTTCACATCATCGCCACCGATACGCGTGAGATTTATCTTCTTCGTCGAGACCGCGCTTTTCACGGAGTCGTCGAAGACAATCTCCCCTTGCGGATTCGTGTACCTTTGAAGGAGATGCTTGAATTTCTCCCCATCACCCGCGCGGACTGTAGAAGGCTTGAACACTCCATTCCGGCATTTCTCCAGCACGGCGGTGTTTATGTCGCTCGCCAATATCAACGGCTTCACCCTGCAGTGCGAAGCCAAAAGCGCGAGAGAATAGGCTTCCTCGCCTTCGGAGCAGGCCGCGCTCCAGATTCTCATCGGCTCCGCGCCGTGCCTGTTTATCCATTCAGGAAAAATCTTGGAGCGCAAAAGCTCGAACTGCTTCTCCTCCCTGAAGAAATACGTCTCGTTCACTGTCGAACCGTTCACAAGCTCGTCGAACTCTTCCTTCTCGGTCTGGATTTTCATGAAATAGTTCCCGAAACCGAGCGTGGCGATTTTCTTCTCCACGAATTTGCTTATGCCGAACTTATGGCTCTCCCGTGGAATTATCCCGATTTTCTCGGTTATGAACGCGATTATCTTCTCAAATTCGATTTCATTCATTTGACAAGCTCCCGTATGCGCGCAGGAATCTCGCTTCTTGGAAGGACTTCCCTCGCTCCGCCGACTTCAATGGCAGCCGCGGGCATGCCAAAAACAACGCATGTTGACTTGTCCTCGGCGATTGTGAAACCGCCGGAATCCACCACCATCTTGCAGCCGTCCGCTCCGTCCCGCCCCATTCCAGTGAGGAGGACGGCCAGACACGCGTTCCTGTAGTGCTTTGCCGCACTCGCGAACATCTTGTTGACGGCAGGTCGCAAAAAACGTTCGGGAGGCTCGTCGGAAATCTTCAGGACAGGATTTCCGTTCGGCTTTACGTAATCCACGAGGAGGTGCCTGTCGGCCGGAGCCATGTACACGGTTCCGGGCTTGCCCTCCTCCCCGTTCGACGCGAGTTTCACATGGACATTGGGGCAGGTGTCGTCGAGCCACTTCGACATCTTTTTGTCCGCGCCGACCTCGATGTGCTGGGAATATATTATCGGAAGCGGAAAATCTGGACCAAGGCCGGAGAGAACGGAAGCCACGGCCGTCGGACCGCCGGTCGAGGCTCCTATGCAGACTATCCTGAACCCGGAGAACGACGGATCGGACTCGACATCTATCTTTTCCGTTTTCTTCAGCGGCTTCAGCGCGCTCCGGCAGCCGCTCCTGAGTTTTTCAGACAGTTTCGAGAAAAAATCCGAATCAAAATCCTTCACCTTGGGCTTCCTCATGAAAATCGCGCCGATATCGAATGCGGCGGAAGCGTCCTTTTGGTTCTCGGACAGCAGCACGACAGGAATGTCCAAATCCCTGACAAACACGCCGGCGGTCTCTATGCCGTTCATCTCCGGCATATCGGAGTCGAGTATAGCGATGTCGACACCCGAATTCCTGGCGAAATCGAACGCCTTGCGCCCTGTAGAGACAGCGCACACTATCTCGAAATCTGGACTTTTCTCAAGATTCTGCGAAAGAATCGTCCTCACAATCGCTGAATCATCGGCAATCAGCACCCTCACATCAAACCTCCGGAAAAGAACCTGCGCAAAAGGGAATCTGGAGAAATGAGCACCTGCTTTCTTCCGTCGGAGGTGAAGCGGACGGCGCAGATTCCGCACTCCAAAAGCCTGTTCCTTATTCCGCTGGGGAAAACGTGGAGTTCGGAAAGCTCCAACTCCCGGCTGCTCAAATTTCCAGTCATCGAAAGAGCCAAGTTTCCAGTGGCCGGAAAAGCGGTCTCCGTCGCGTCCTCAATCTGCTTTCCCACGTCGCGGGCGAAATCTTTTGAATTCATCACTATCACAGCGTTCGCGTTTCCGTCCGCGCTGCATCCGAATTCCTTCTCAAGCTGGCCACCGATGAAAAGATGAGGAAGAGTCTCCCTGTTGAAGACAATGTTCATGGAATTTTTCGGGACGCTGAGGTATATGCCGGAGACGATGTACTCGCTCGGAATGAGGAAATCCATGTTGTCGTAAAAAATGCAGGTGAAATGCTTCTTCATCAGCTTCCCAAATCCTTTCTCAACAAAATCTCGAACGAGTCTGGGTTGAGCACCGGAATTTCCTCGTGGTTGTAGTCGATTGTCCCAAGAACGACGCGCTCATCGTCCGTGTTCGGAATCAGGTGCAAATCATCCCCCTCGGTCTCGCAGAAAAACAGTATGTCGGATATGTGCAGCGAAAGCTTGTCGTCGCTGCGCTTCAAGACAAGGAAAAGCGACGAATCCACGACATCACCGCATTCCTCGTCGATGAACGAGACGGGGTTCAGCACAGTAACAGGCTCGCCCCTCCTGTTCATCACGCCCTCGACATACGAAGGCAAAAACGGAAGACGGTAGATTTTCACGTCGTGTATTATCTCGTCCACCGCGCCGGACTTTATGGCGTACTTCCTGTCAAGAATCGAAAAGACGAGCCACGTTATCCTCTCGCGGACCTCCTCCACGACTTTCTTCTCGACGAGCCCCTCGCGCTCGATTTCCTTTACAACGCTCTCATTCATTCGGCTTCTCCACGTTCGCGGAATTCTTCTGCGCGCTCAATTCCTGAGCGATTTCCTGGACGACCTGCGCGGCCGAAGAGATGTTCTCCGTCGACTGGGTGAAGTTCTCGACACCAGTCGCAATCTGCTTGAGAGTGGCGAGCATCTGCTCAGAGGCGACCGCCTGCTGCTGTATTATCGAGGTGATGTCCTCCGCGCTCGTGGCCGTTATCTCGGAGGCGTTCTTTATGCTCTCGAACTTCAGCTCAAGCTCCTTCGCGCTCTCGCATCCCTCGTTGATTTTCTCGGTGCCGCTCTCGCTCGCCAGAATCAAGCTGTCCGAACTCTGCTGAATCTCGTTTATCCTTGACTTGATTTCCTTCGTTCCGTCGATGATTCCGTCGGCCAACCGCCTGATTTCGGTCGCGACGATGTGGAAGTTCTTTCCGGCCTCGCCCGCGCTCGAAGCCTCAAGCTCGGCGTTGAAAGCGATGATTTTCGCCTGGTCGGCCACGGAGTTGATGAGCGTCACGATGTCCCAGATGTTCTCGATTTTCTCTCCGAGTGCCTTTATTCCCTTTATCGTGTTCTGGTTCGCATCGAAAATCTCGTGGAGCTTCTTCACGTTCTGTTCGAGCGAGGACACGCCCGCTATAACATCGGACGAAGTTTTGTGGGCGACCGCCGACACGTCCTTTATCTTCACGGATATGCTCTCCGAAAGCGTGTTCGTGTCCTCCATCGTCGCGACCATCTCCTTGACGGACGCGCTCTGGTCCTGGCTCGTGGCGGCGTTCTCCTTCGTCGCCGTAGCGAGGTTGAGCGTCTCGGCGTGGAGCTTGTCGCCAAGCACCCTCTCCGCCTTCTTCATTTTGTCCATCGAAACCATGTTCAGGACGACGCAAACGATTATGAGGAGAATCGTCACAAATATCGTAATCGAAAACCATTTGTTGAAATCGCCCGTGAAATCCGAGACAGGGCCTTCAGCGACAATGAACCAAGGGTAGTTGATGAACCTCTTGACCGCGTAGTAGTTGTCGTCCTGAATCAGGAATTTCTCGTCGCCGTCGAAGTACTCGGTCTCGTCGAACCGCTTGGACACTTTTGAATGGTCGAAATACTTCTCGGAAAGCACATAATCCTTGTTGAAATTGGAGATGTACGTTCCATCCGTGTTGATGGTCTCGCTTATGGAGTTGTCCGAAATCAGAACGCCGCTCGTCGCGTCGGCAAAGTAGTCGAGGGCGACGACGAAGCCAGATACCGCGTAGACGCTGCCGTCGTCTTCGTATACGGCCTCGGTCAAAAACATCACATTGTCGGCGAAGTGCTCGTCGTACCTGGCGAGCCCGCCCGCAAGCCCTTCCGCATCGACCGCGGTCTGGTACCAGTCCATAGAGCTGATGTCTGTGCCGTAGTCAAGTTCCCATCCATCGCTCGAAACGAAGAAACCTCCGTCCGACGAATCCTCGACGGTCGCGAAGAAGAACGTGGTGTCCGCGTTCACGCTCGCCGCGTCCATGAGGCACCGCTCCACCGCGCTTCTGCTCCTCGTGGAAAGGGCGACAGTGTTCACCATCTCAAGGCTCTTCACCTTCCCTGAAAGGTAAGAATCGCACGACAGGTTCACCGAGTCGACATACGAACGCGCCCTCTCGATTACGTTCTTCCTGATGAGTCCTTCCGTGACCTTGTTGAACGAAACGCTCACGAAAAGCCCCACGACGACCATGGGCACGAGCACCATCAAAAACTGCTTCGGCGACATCGAAATAAACTTCTTGATTTTCATTTCCAAAAACTCCAACTTTTATTTGTTCAATTCCTCTGAAACTTTGTGCAGATTATCGGCAATCACAGATATGCTCTCGGTCGCCTGGAAAGAATTCTCCACTCCGGCGGAAATCTGCTTGACCGTCATCAAAATCTGGTTCGAGGAGACGACCTGCTGCTGCACAATCGAAGTTATCTCCCCCGCGCTGGTGGCTGTCATCTCGGAAGACGTCTTTATGCTGTTGAATTTCTCCTCAAGCTCCCTCGCGCTTCCGTACCCCTCCTTGATTTTCTCCGTGCCGTTCTCCGAAGCCAATATGAGGCTGTCGGAACTCTGCTGGATTTCCGAGATTCTTTCCTTTATCTCCTTCGTGCCGTCGATGATTCCGTCCGAAAGGCGGCGGATTTCGGTCGCGACGATGTGGAAGTTTTTTCCGGCCTCGCCCGCGCTCGAAGCCTCAAGCTCGGCGTTGAAAGCGATGATTTTCGCCTGGTCGGCCACGGAGTTGATGAGGGAGACGATTTCCCAGATGTTCTCGATTTTCTCCCCAAGCGCCTTGATTCCGTTTATCGTGTTCTGGTTCGCGTCGAAAATCGCGTGGAGCTGCTCGACGTTCTTCGACAAAGCGGAAACTCCCTCAAGGACATCGGCGGACGTCTTGTTCGCTATCGACGCGACATCGGTTATCTTCGTCGATATGCTGCCCGAAAGTTCGTTGTTGTCCTCCATCGTCGAGACAATCTCCTTTATGGCGGCGCTTTGGTCTTGGCTCGTAGCGGCGTTCTCCTTCGCTGCGACAGCCAGGGTTCTCGTCTCGTCAGCGACTTTCTCGCCGAGGAGCAGGTTCTTTCTCCTCACAGACTTAAGGAAAAGACTGATGAAGAAGCTTCCGACGACAGCGAAGAAAACCACCGACACGACAATCGAGAAAGCCATCTTTCTGAAGAACGAGTTGAAATCGGAGATTGGCCCCTCCACGACAGCGAACCACGGGGAATTCCCGATTTTTTTGACGGCGTAGAACCGTCCCCCCTCCGTGAACGCCTTCTGCACGCCGTCGAAGTACTCGTCGCGGGAACAGAATTCGGCGATTCTCGAATTGTCGAAGTAATTGGAGGAAAATATCTTCGACTCGTCCTTGTCGGAAAGGTAGGTTCCGTCGTTAGTCACGATGCTGACTGTGGAATTCTCTGAAAGGTTTATGTCCCTGACCAAATCGACAAGCCCGTTCAAGGTGATGTCGAGACCGGCCACTCCGAGCACGACGCCGGAATCCGAGACCGACTCGGAAAACGTGACGCAGACGCTGCCTGTCCTGTCGTCGAGATACGGGTCGCAATACGTGAACTGCCCGGAATTGGCGACCGCGTCCGTGAACCAGGGCCTCGTTCGCGGCTCCCAGTTGTTTTCGGGCACCCAATACGGATGTATCAAGAAGAATCCGCCCTTAGAGAATCTGGAAATGTCGGTGGCATAGTAGAAAGCGGAATCGTCAGACAAATCCTCGCAAAGGCCGTCCAAGACCTTCTGCAGGACATTCTTGTCATGGTTCGCGCGCACAATCGAAGACCAGTTGGCGAGCTTCTGCATACTCGGCTCCAATATGTCAAGGACTTCGGAGCTAAGCTCGTTCACGGCGGCCGAAGCCTTGTCGGAAAGTGATAGGTGTATGATTTTGTTTGTGACGAATACAAAAGAAAAGCAAGCGAAAATGGCAATCACAGCCATAGGCAAAAAACTTACAATGAATTCTTTTGGATAAAAATGAAATATTTTTTTCATGAATTCATTGTAAGTTTTAATCAATAGAAACACAAACGAAAAATTTCAGAACAAGTCTTCCATTCCGTAGAGTTTTCCGCGGGAAAGTTCGCCCGAAGAGACTTTCGCGCAGAGCTTTTCGAGCGCGACGACGGAACCGCGGGCGAAACCTTCACGGCTTCTTGCGGTGTGGGTCAGTTCTATCGTGTCGGCTGGAGAGTCGAAGAAGACCTTGTGCGTGCCGGGGACGAAGCCGACGCGGGTAGAAGAGACATGGAGCTCGTTCGCCTTCGGCCTCTCGTGGAAAGCGTCGATGACCATCTCCGTCTTCGTCTTGTTTCCGAGCATGACGCGGCGGGCGACCTCAAGCGCAGTGCCCGAAGGAGAATCAGCCTTCTGGTTGTGGTGAGTCTCCCAGACAGCCACATCGTACTCCGAATACTCGGACATGATTTTCGCGGCTTCCTCCACAATCTTGTAGAACATGTTCACGCCGATTGAGAAATTCGACGAGCGCATGGCGACACCGTTCGTCTTTTCAAGAAGTGCCTCGATTTCACCCTCGCTCTTCGCCCAGCCCGTGGTTCCGACGACAATCGGAAGCCCCAGGGGAACGAGCGCGTTCAAATTTCCAAGGACGGCGGACGGATGGGAGAACTCTATCACGCCCTCCGCCCCAGATTTCTTCACGGCCTCGGCGACCGCGTTTCCGTCACCGACCGGAACGATTGCGGAAGCGTCCTTCGCCGCGACATCGACAGTGGCCACGACCTCGTGATCGGCGGCTTTCGCGGCGGCCTCTATCATGTGGCCCATCTTTCCATAACCAACAAGCGCTATTTTCATTTTTTTCTCCATTATTTTATTTGAAGAGAGCCGAATGCAAGACCTGGACGACCTTGTTCGTCTGCTCCGAATCAACTAGCATCGATATGTTCACCTTGCTCGCGCCCTGTGAAATCATCTGCACGTTTATCCCCTCTTTGTTCAAGGCAGAGAACGCGTCGGAAAGAATCGAAGAGCTGTGCGAAGCGTCGCAGATGAGCGTGACAATCGACTTGGAAGCCTTTACAGTCACGTCGGCGACCCTCTCCAAATCCTCGATGAGACCGTCGAGGTTCACCTTCGTGTTCACGGTGAGGGAGACGGAAACTTCCGAAGTCGCAATCACGTCGATAGAGATGTTCCATTTGAGGAACTGGTTGAAGATGTGCGCCAGGAACCCTGCCGCGCCGAACATTCCAGAAGACTGGATGTCGATGAGGGTTACGTCCTTTACGCTCGTTATGGCCGTCACCCTCGGAGTCGCGCCGGAATGCTTCTCCACGATGACCGAGCCTTCGCTCTTTATGTTGTAGGAATTCTTCACGCGGACAGGTGTTCCTGTCTTGCGGCACGGAATCATCGAACGCGGATGGAGAACCTGGGAGCCGAACATGGCAAGCTCCTGCGCCTCCTCGTAAGTGACCTCGGGAACAGGCCGAGCATCCTTCACAACGCGCGGGTCGGTCGTCAAGATTCCGTCCACGTCCTTCCACGTCTGGATTTCATCGGCATTCATCGCCGCGCCAATCATCGTGGCAGACAAATCAGAGCCTCCGCGTCCGAGAGTCGTGATGATTCCGTTCTTGTCCTTCGCGATGAAGCCCGTGACAATCGGAATCTCCTTCTGCTTGCCGTTTTTGTAGTCGTTCAAGGCTTTCGGGATGTTCTCCCAAACCTCGTCGAGCAGTTCCGCGCTCATGTAGTTCGAATCGGAGACCATTCCGATGTCCCACGCGTCGTAGAATTTCGCGCTCGTACCCTGCTTCTGCAGATACGCCGCCATCATGCGGACTGACATCCTCTCCCCGAACGACACGAGATAGTCGCGCGTCCTCCTCGTAAGCTCGTGGAGCATCGAGATTCCAGTGAGGAGGGTCTTGAGCTCCTCAAGAAGTTCCTTTATCGCAGGAACATCAACATCAAGCTCCTTTGCAGTGTCGAGATGGAGCTTCTCCACTTTCTCGATGTCGACCTTTCCCTGAACGGCCAAGTCGGCGGCCTCAAGCAAATGGTCTGTGGTGTCGCCCATCGCGCTCAGCACGACAGCCGGCCTCTTCTCTGCATAAGCCTGGATAATCGAAGCGACATGCTTGATTCTCTCGGCATTCGCGACGGAACTTCCGCCGAATTTCATAACTATCATTTTCTTTCGTCCTTCCAAGACGCCGTTTTTTTCCGGCATCGATTCATTCAATTCTACTGAAAATCACACTGTTTGAAAAACCGAGGAAAGCGTCGGCAAGTCGATTTTGGAGACCTTCACCTTCACCGACTCGTTCAGCTCGCACTCGTGCTTCAACTGTATCTCAAGGCCAATCTGCGGAATGAAGAACTGGGGGACGTCCCTCGACTTGTCCACGCACACGGCATCGAATTCCATGCCCGGATTCTGCAGGAGATAGACGAGAGTCCAATGCATACGGCTGTTCCTCTCGGCCTTTTTGGAAGCCTGGGCGGCGGCCTCCCCCGCGCTCATCCTCAGGAGCATCTCGTCCTTGTCTATGAGCTTCTCCTTCTTCAAGAACGAACGGAGCTGCTGGTGCGAAATCAAGTCGCCGTAGCGGCGGAGAGGAGAAGTCACCTGGGAGTACATCGAAAGCCCCAGCCCCCCGTGCGGAGACGGCGTGACACCCACGCTCCTCCTTCTCATGCACCTTCTCGTCCTGAATTCCCCGGCAAGCCCCTCCGGTATGTCGTCCGGGATTTCAGGAATCTCCTGGCTTATGAACGGGAACGGAATGCCGTTCCTGAACGCGAACAACGCGGCCCCCTCGCCCGCCAAAAGCATGGCCTCGCGCACAACATCGGCCGACTTTGGATGCGGAGTCGGCTCGATTTCGACTTTCTTGGTCTCCGGGTCGACCGTTATGTGCACTTCCGGGATGTCGATGTTGACAGCCCCACGCTTCATCCTCCTTTCGAAGTTGCGGGCGGCGATGTCGTAGAGCGGCTTCAATTCAGGCGAATCCTTCTCCAAGTCCGCGCTCTCGTATGAATGACGCTTGACGTTCACTATCGTGCGGAGGACTTCGCAGGACTCCACGTTGCACTCGCCGTCGAGTTTTATCTTGAAGCTCAAAGCCTTGCTCTCTTCGGTAAGGCCGAGCGCGTAGTTCTCAAGGCAGTTCGGAGCGAGCATCATGCTAGTGCCCTCTGGAATGTAGAGGGTCGCCCCCCTGTCGCGCGCGATTTTGTCGATTTTCGAGTCAGGGGTGACGGCGGCGGCGGGGTCCGCGATGTGCACCCAAAGATACTCGCCGTCGAACCCGATGGCGTCGTCCGGGTCGTTCGACCACGCGTTGTCGATTGCGTAGGCGACACCCGGAATCTTCACGCGCTCTTCGTCAGGCGGCGGGGGAAGCGGCTCTGTCGCGCTTTTCGCGCTCAAGCCCCAGCGGAGCGGATACGGGTTCCTGGTGATTTCCCAGATTTTCGTCTCCAAAAGAATCTTGTGGGCGTTCTCTGGAGTCTCAGCCACGCCGATTTCCTTCATCAACTTGGATTTGTCCGATTTTCCCAAAGCCACAGTCTCGATTTCCGTCATGTAGACAGAATCCTCAGGAAGAATCTCCCGCTTCTTCAACCTCTCGACGAACTCTGCCCGAATCTCCTCGGCGTGTTCCTTCTCGAAATCCTTCTTCTTCATCGACTCGATTTCGCCGTCGCTTCTGGGGACGAACATGATTTTTCCGTCCGAAACAGGCTCCACGAGCTTGAACTGGTACGAAGCCTTCAAGGCTGAGAAGATTCCCCAAGCCTCCACGCTCTCAAGCGCGCCCTTCATCAAATCCACAAGCTCGGAGAATTCTATTGGGGAAGAAGCGGTAGAATCGTCGCTCAAAAGAAGTTCGTGGGTCTCCAGAATCTGCGACTGCGTATCGGAATCAGCGGACAATGCCGAATCGGCGAAGTCCATCATCTTGTCTATGAAAGAATTTGCCGAGCCTGCAGAGGAATCTGAATTTTTGACGACCAACGGAACGACATCCTTTTCCCTGACCTTCTGCTCAGCGTAAACGGCCTTTTTGCCAGAAGGAGTCGCACGGGAAGCGCACCAAACGACAACGAATTTGTCGCCGTCGACATCCTTGACCAAAGCCGGAAGATTTTTGTAAATGACAATCGAATTTTTTGTAAGCATAATCTTTTATCGGAATTCCGCGGACACAAAAAAAGCACCGACCCGAACCAAATCGAATCGATGCTTTTTTTCAATTGACGAGAATCACCTTTTGACAGGTGCGGTCAATTTCACGAAGCCAATCATTTAGCACCTGTAGAAGAGTTTGTGTCGCTCCAAGTGTTCTTGATTTCCTCGCAGATGTTGACCTCTGTCTGGTAGTCGAAGAACTTTGACTTCGCCATGTTAGGAACGAAGTTGATTGAGTCTCCGAGCTGAACCTCGACATCAGGCGCGACACGGGCGACGATTGTCTTGTCCTTGACCTGGACGAAGACGTGTGTGTCGGCACCGAGAGGCTCCTTGTTCGTGACCTTCAACTGCATGTTGTTCTCGGCCGCTGGAGCCGCCTGGTACTCAAGATCCTCTGGGCGGACACCGAAGTAGACCTCTTTTCCGACATAAGCCTTGAGCTTCTCCTGCTGCTCTGGAGTTGGTGTCAAAGTGAAAGAACCCTCGTTCGCGACGATTTTTCCGTCCTTCTCTTCGATTTTGAGAGTGAAGAAGTTCATTGGAGGTGTTCCGATGAAGCCGGCGACGAATTTGTTGATTGGGTGGTTGTACAAGTACAATGGAGCGCCAATCTGCTGGATTCTCTTCTCAGACATTACAACGATTTTTGTACCCATCGTCATAGCCTCGATCTGGTCGTGCGTGACGTAGATCATTGTGGCCTGGAGTCTGTGGTGCAAGTTTGAAATCTCGGCGCGCATCGTAACGCGGAGTTTAGCGTCGAGGTTCGAAAGAGGCTCGTCGAACAAGAAGACCTTTGGAGAGCGGACGATTGCGCGGCCTACAGCGACACGCTGTCTCTGTCCACCAGAAAGAGCCTTCGGCTTTCTGTCGAGGTATGTAGTCAAGTCGAGCATCTTCGCAGCCTCTTCTACCTTCCTCTTGATTTCCATCTTGTCGACCTTGCGGAGTTTGAGTCCGAAAGCCATGTTGTCGAATACAGTCATGTGAGGATACAAAGCGTAGTTCTGGAAAACCATCGCGATGTTCCTGTCCTTTGGAGGCACGTCGTTCATCAACTCGCCGTCGATGAGAAGTTCACCTGCAGTGATGTCCTCAAGACCTGCGATCATACGAAGTGTCGTAGATTTTCCACAACCAGAAGGTCCTACGAATACGCAGAATTCCTTGTCTTCGATTGTGACGTTTGACTTTTCTACGGCGAGAACGTTTCCGTCGTAGATTTTTGTGATGCCTTTGAGCTCAACCTTTGCCATTTTTTACTCCTTATGACATTGGGATTATGATTATTCTTCGATTCTAAATGACTTCCGCCATGAATTCAACAAAAAAATTCGATTGTTTTTGTGTGGAGCAGAACAAGAATTTGCAAAATTCAGAAATTTTCACAAGCAGAATCTAGAAACACAGAAAAAAGCAGCGAACAAAAAAAAGGACTTCCAAAACGGAAGTCCAAAATGCGGAGAACCTGACTTGAACAGGCACAGCTTGCGCCACTAGCACCTCAAGCTAGCGTGTCTACCAATTCCACCATCCCCGCGAATGAGAAATATAGTATTCCATGATTCAGTTATTGTCAACTGTTTTTTTTTCGTTTTTCGATTTTTTTACCAGAAAAAACTCCTTCTTAAGAAAATTTCCACAATTCTTTCTTTGTTTAAAACGAAAACTCGATGTATAATGAATTTCAAAAAGGCAGGAAAAATGAAAAAACAAACTTCCATAACAAAGATAATAAACATCATAATAGCAGTCGCGATAGTCGCATACTCATCGATAATCTTCTACACAGTGCAATCGCGGCTTAATTCCGGGCTGGAAGAATACTTCACGGAAGACACAAAGACACTTTCAAAAGTCATAACGGACGAAATGGACACGGCGCTTTCAGAGACATCGAAAATAGCGGACTTCCTGAAAGACACGGTGGAATTCGAATATAGTTCCACGGGCTTGATTTCAGCGGATTTCGCCGACACGATATGCGGCAGCGTCTCAAAAACCACGAATATCGACACCGTTGTCATAGTCGATGCGGCGGGAAGACAGGTTTCGTCGAAGAAATTCGGGGTCGCGTTCAAATCCGACCTGGTGGAGAAAGCTTTGGCTGGAGAGAGAACCGAGAATTTCGTAAAGCCAGACAGCGACATCTACGCCATAGTCGCGCTTCCCATGAGGGATTCGACTTCGGCTGTAATCGGAGCCGCGATACTTAAACAGAAGATATCCACATATGAATTCGTCAAGAAAGTGAGCGAATACACGCAGTCCCAGGTGACAATCTTCGACGGAACAACGAGACAGGCGACGAGCATCGACGGAATGCAGGGGACGACAATCGCGCAGGCGAACCTCGTGGAAAACGCCCTCGCGGGAGAGTGTACGACGCTCATAACAGAAATAAACGGCGTGAAGACAATCGCGCACTACTTTCCGATGACGGACAGGTCAGGCGAAATCCTCACAACGCTCTACATGGGAAAGCCGCTGCACATCGTCAATTCAGTCGCCTCAAGAATCTTCAAGCCGCTCATAGCCGTAATCATAGTCAGCACAGTAATCATGCTGGCAATCGTCATGGGACTCTTCTACACAAAAATCGTGCGCCCGCTCGCGTCTGTCGGAAAGGCGATTGAAAGCCTGTCTTCGGGGAACGCGGATTTGACGTACAGAATAGAAGAGAAAGGCAACGACGAATTCTCGGCGCTGGCGAAGAACGTGAACAACTTCATCGACCTTCTTCAGGGAATCGTCGTGCGCATAAAGGAGAACGCAATACAGGTGCTCACGAGCAGCGAGCAGATAAGCGAGTCCAGCCAGGCGATTTCCACGGGAGCCTCGGAGCAGGCGGCCTCCACGGAAGAGATGAGCGCGACAATGGAGCAGATGGCCTCGAACATAAACCAGACGGCCATGAACGCGGACAGGACGGGAAAGATAGCCGACAAGACGGAGCTGGAAAGCGAATCCGGGGAGGAAGCCGTGCGGGAATCCGTCGAAGCCGTGAAGGAAATCGCGGAAAAAATCGGAGTCATCGGAGCGATAGCGAAGCAGACGAACATCCTTGCGCTCAATGCGGCCATAGAGGCGGCCCGCGCGGGAGAAGCGGGAAAGGGATTCGCCGTGGTCGCCTCGGAAGTCAGGAAACTGGCGGAACGCTCTCAGATTTCAGCGGGCGAGATAGTAGACCTCTCGGAAAGGACTCTCGACGCAGCCGAGAACGCAGGCGAAAAAATCGCGAGCATAATCCCGGAAATCAGGCAGACGACATCTCTCATCGACGAAATCTCAGTCGCATGCAAGGAGCAGAACAACGGAGCGCAGCAGGTCAGCCAGGCGATAATCCAGCTCGACGCGGTTGTCCAGCAGAATGCCAGCTCCGCGGAGGAGCTTGCGGCGATGAGCGAGGAGCTTTCGGCGAACGCCAGGGAACTGACGAAAATCATCAGCATCTTCAAGACGGAGTAGTTCCGGCACCGCAAACACAGAAGAAAATCCGCGATTCAAATTCACTTCAGAGCCGTCCTTTTTTCCGGGCGGCTCTTTTTTTCACAATCCTTCCTAGAAAAATTTGTTATTTCCGTATCAGAAAAAAAGAAAGTTTTGTTATCAGTATAGAAAGCGCAAAAAGAAAAGCGGTATCGTTTTTCCAGCGCGGCACCGGTGCATTATTCAAAAATTCTCGGAGGAAGCACAACGATGAAGAAAAAACTAGTTGCGGCGATTCTGCTCTCAATCTCGGCTTTTACCCGGATTTCTGCGGAGGAGACGCTTGAGATAACGGCGGATTCGGCCGTACAGGCCGCATTGGACACGAACGCCTCGGTAAAAAAAGGAGCCATAACGCTCAACCAGGCGAAACGGGAATACAAGCACGCATGGAACAATTTCCTCCCGGAAGTCTCGGCTTCGGCGACGGGGACGGCGCAGGACAACTCGCTCTCGGCAACCGGACAGACGCGCACCGTATCGGGCGGAATGAGCGCGTCGCTTTCTCTGAGCGCGTCGCTCATACAGAAGATAAGACTACTCAAGGAATCCTACCAGAGCGGACAAGCGGACTACGAGGACACAGTGCGGGACGTGGAGACCACGGTCAGGAAGGCCTTCTATTCGATTCTCTACCAGCAGCAGAGCGTCGAATCGTACAAGGCGAACGTGAAGTCGTATGAGAAACAGTACGAGCAGACAAAAACAAAAAAAGAGCGGGGGTTAGTCCCAGAGCTAGACCTTCTGACGGCCGAAGTCAACCTCAAAAGCGCGAAACTCGACTTGAAGAACGCGGAGAAGGACTACTACAACTCGGTAATCGACTTTTTGAACGAAATCGGGCTGGAGACGAACCCGGCAGAAACGGAAGTCGTCTTCAAGGGGACGCTGGACGACGCGGACGCATTCACGGAAAGAGAAAACGAGCCGCCCACGAAAGAGAAAATCGACGAGCTGGTCGACAATTCGCCCTCGGTCAGAAGCGCAAAGTCGGAGCTCGCGACAGCGAAACTCAACAAGACATACACGGCGACTTCATCATACCTTCCGTCATTGAACCTCTCGGCGAGCCTAAGCCCGTTCGAGAAGACCTACTACAAGGATTCCGGGGAAACGGTCGACAGCGACTCGTGGAGCGCGTCCGTCGGGGTGAGCATTCCGCTGGACGGTCTTGTCCCCGGTTCCGCGAAAATGGATTCGGTGCTCGAAAAAGACGACACAATCAAGACGCTTGAGCTTGAGCTTTCGGACACGAAAAAATCAGTGAGGACGCAGATAATCGAAAAAATCCACGACATCGAAATCTCAAACGAGACAATCGAAGAGCGGAAACTCAACATGGAACTCGCGAAGAAGACGTACGAGATGACGGAGGAAGCCTACAGCAGGGGAACGAAAGACCTCCTCACAGTTCAGAACGCCCTCGACTCGTACAGGAGCGCGCAGGTCGAATGGAGGAAGGAACAGTACAACCTCATAAGCTACGTTCTGGATTTGGAGAATCTTTTGGGACTTGAAAGCGGCTCGCTCTTGAAGAACTGAGCCGCAAAAAACGGAAATCCTAGAAAAAAAACAAAGGCAAATATTCCAAGGAGAAGAAAATCATGAAGGAAACGCACAAGAAAGTGATATTGGTGGCGGTCGTGGCGGCGGTCGTGGCGGGAGTTGCGGTGGCCCCAAAAAAGCAGGCCCAGAGGCCGAAAACAGAGCAGAGTGAAACAGTGTACTCAGTGCAGGTCCAGACAATCGAAAAGACGAGCGTGCAGGAATATCTTTCGCTCAACGGAAACATCCAGACGAACAACACGATTTCGGTCTACCCGGACATAGCCGGAAAAATAAAAGCCGTGAGGGTCACACTCGGAAGCAACGTGAAGAGGGGCGACGTGATAGCCACAGTCGACCCGTCAATCCCCGGAAGCGTGTACGCAGAAAGCCCGATTTACGCTCCGATATCGGGGAAAATCACTTCGATTCCGCTCACGACAGGAACGGCGGTGACGACGACGAGCGCAATCGCGAACATCGGAACGACGAACGGGCTGCAGATAAAGGCGATGGTGCCGGAAAGGGACGTGGCGGCGCTCAAGAACGGACTCGACGCGGACATCTCGCTCGTCGCCTACAAGGGGGAGACCTTCAAGGCGCACGTCAACAAAGTATCGCCGATTCTGGACGAGACAAGCCGCACGAAGGAAATCTACCTGCTCTTCGATGCTGACGACGCGAGGATAAACGCAGGAATGTACGCGAAGATAAAGCTCTACACAACGAAGCACGAGAACGTCGTGGCTGTTCCGTACGAATGCGTGGCGACAATCGACGGAAAGCAGAACGTCTACATCGCGAAGGACGACGGAACCGCGGAAAGAAGACAGGTTCAGGTAGGCGTGATAGTCGACGGAACCGCGGAAATAGTATCGGGGATTTCAGAGGGAGAGAAGGTCATCGTGTCTGGAGTGCAGGCTTTGGACGACGGAGTGAAAATCAGAATCGTGGAGGGTAAATAATGAGCGTGTCAAAAAAAGTTCTTGAACATCCAGTCCTGACGGCGTGCGCTTTCGCTCTGATAGTCGTCGTGGCTCTTTTCACAATGGGAAACATCAAAATCGACCTCATGCCGGACATGACGATGCCGGTGGCGATGATTTCGACGACATACGAGAACGCGGGACCGGAATCGGTCGAGAAGAGCGTGACGGAAATCCTCGAAAGCGGACTCGTGAGCGTGTCGGACCTCAAGACAATGACAAGCACTTCAAGCGAGGGGTCTTCCATAATAAAGCTCGAATTCAACTACGGAACGGACATGGACGTGGCGGTGAACAACATCCGCGACAAACTCGACAGGGTGAAGGGCAGCCTCCCGGACGACGCGAGCACCCCGCAGATTTTCCAGTTCGACTCTTCGAGCATGCCGGTGATGACACTCGCGGTGAACGGAAACAGGACGGCGGAGGAACTGAGGAAGATTGCGGACGACCAGATTGCCGACAGGCTGGAGCAGGCTCCGGGTGTCGCTTCGGCTTCCGTGTCGGGCGGACGGGACAGCATCGTGCGGGTGGAGCTTGAGCAGAACAGGCTCGACGCGTACGGTCTGACGCTCTCGTCCGTCGTAAGCACGCTCGCCGCGCAGAACCTGGAAGTCGGCGGCGGAAGCGTCTCCGAGGGAACGAGAAAGTACATGGTCAGGACGACCGGTGAATTCGACTCGATAGAAGAGATAAACGACACGGTTGTCGGCACCCTCAACGGCTACGACGTGAAGCTCAGCGACATCGGAAAGGCCTACAGGGGATACGAGGACGAGACGAGCAGAATCTACATCAACGGAAAGGCGGGAGTCTATGTGCAGGTGCAGAAGCAGTCCGGCTCGAACACGGTGAACGTGGCGAACGCGGTCTACTCGAAACTCGAACAGATAAAGGCGACACTCCCCTCCGACGTGTCAATCGAAATCATCAGCGACGACTCCACATCGGTGCGCGACACATTGAAGGAACTCATAAAGTCAATCATCGAAGGCTTCGTCCTCGCAGTCGCAATCCTCTTCATCTTCCTCAGAAGCGCGAAATCCACGCTCATAATGGCGATTTCGATTCCGTTCTGCATCCTCCTCACGATTCTCATCATGATTTTCTCCGGCATAACGCTGAACATGATAACGATGACCGGCTTGATTCTGGGACTGGGAATGGTCGTTGACGCATCGGTCGTCGTCCTTGAGAACATCTACGTCTACAGGAACAGGGGCACGGAGCCGAAAACGGCGGCGGCGATTGGAACACAGGAGGTCATGACTTCCGTAATCTCAGGAAACCTCACGACGATATGCGTGTTCGTTCCGTTCTTCGTCTTCAAAAGCAAGCTGGACATGGTGGGGGAGCTTTTCTCCTCGCTCATGACGGTCATCATCATCGCCCTCATCTCCTCGCTTTTCGTGGCGATGTTCCTAGTCCCCGTCCTCGCCGGAAAATTCCTTCCGGTGGACAACAGGCGCGAAGTCCCGATAAAGAACAAGGCACTGGCGAAAGCGGACAGAAAAGTAGAGGGCGCGATAGGCTGGATAACGAAGAAATACAAGAACGCGCTCCATTTCGTGCTCAGACACAGATTCACCACGGTCGTCATCGCGTTCGGACTTCTCTTCGCCTCGATTGCATCGTTCGGGCGGCTCCGCATTTCCTTCATGTCGTCTTTCGCGGACTCGTCGGTGGGTCTGAACGTGCAGCTTCCGCTCGGAACGCAGCTTGAGGAGACGCAGAAAGTGCTCGACGACTTCTACGAAATCGTCAGGGACGAGGTGAAAGGCTACAAGAACATCGTTGTGTCGGTCGGTACCGGAAGCGGAATGTCGCTTTCTTCGGACACGTCGTACAAGGGCTCGATATCGATTTACCTGCCGGACGCCTCGGAGCAGATTGACACGGCGGAGACAATCAAGGCGAAACTCAGGGCGCACTTCGGAGACTACCCGATAGCCACCTTCACGTTCGACGAGGGAAGAATGCAGCAGATGGCTGGCTCGGACATAGACATCGTGTTCCGCTCGAACGACCTCGACGGGACGCTCGAACTTGCGCAGAGGATAAAGAAGCTGATACAGGAGAACATCGACGAAGTGGCGGAGCCTGAAATCGACCTCGACGACGGACTTCCGCAAATCGAAGTCAAAATCGACAGGGCGCGCGCGTCTTCGTTCGGAATCTCGGTAACGTCCATAGCGAACGAAATCAACTACTGCATAAACGGAAAAACCGCCACCACGTTCAGGAAGGACGGAGAGGACTACGACGTGGTGGTTCTCTTGGCGGACGAGGACAGGAAGGAGATTCCCGATTTGGAGAAGATTTTCGTGGCGGGAAGCGGCGGAAGATATTCAGTGGCGAATTTCGCGACGGTGGAGCGTGGAACAGGTC
This sequence comes from Treponema sp., assembly GCA_017934745.1. GTDB lineage: Bacteria > Spirochaetota > Spirochaetia > Treponematales > Treponemataceae > Treponema_D. The sequence goes on from JAGBIY010000065.1 coordinate 95,055, forward strand.
CTGTGACCATAAACCGCGAGGACCAGACCAGAATCATACACTTGACGGCGAACGCTGTTGGAGAATCCAACGCCGGTGAAATCGAAAACAAGATAAAGTCCATAATCGAAGAGAACATCGTGGTCCCCGACGGCATAAGCCTCACGTTCGACGGCTCGTGGGGCAACACGAGGGAGACCGGAAAAGTCTTCGTCCTCATCATCATCCTCGCCATCATCCTCGTCTTCGGAGTCATGGCGGGAACATACGAGAGCTTCAAGGACCCGTTCATCAACCTCTTCACTCTCCCCTTCCTCATCGTCGGAGTCGTGATAATCCACCTGGCGACGGGACAGGCGTTCAGCATGGTGAGCCTGATTGGAGTCGTGATGCTCGTGGGAATCGTCGTGAACAACGGAATCATCTTGGTGGACCAGACGAACCTCCTCGTGCGGAGGGGCGTAAACGTGCTGGAAGCCTGCGAGGAAGCAGGAGCGAGCCGCCTGCGCCCTGTGATGATGACGACGCTCACGACAATCCTCGCGATGATTCCGATGGCCTTCTTCTCCGGAGAATCCGGCTCCATGACGCAGCCGATTGGACTCTGCGTAATCGGAGGGCTCACGTCGAGCACGCTCGTGACGCTCTTCATAATCCCCGTCATCTACTCGCTCTTCAACAAGGGCGCGGACAAGAAGGACATGAGCGGAATTCCACAGGAGCTCATAGATTCGATAAACGGAAGCGAAAAGGAATAAAACTGGAGGGAAAAATGATAAGGATAGAAATCATCGCGAACCAGTCGGTGCAATCGGAACTTTTGAAGAACATTGAGGCGCTTCTCCCGGACCTCCTCTTCACGATTCTGCCGCTCGCGAACGGCAAAGGCAAAAACTCGTACAAACTCGGAGACACCACATGGCCTGAGACGAATTTCGTGCTGATTGCATACGCGGACGACAAAATCGAAAAGAAAATCAGCCAAATCGTGCGCTTCGTGAAGCTCAAATTCTCCACGGAAGGCATAAAGCTCTTCATCATGCACGACAGACAGTGACTAATTTTTTTCATCAAAAGAAGATTTCCCACCAATCCACTCTGATTTGAGGTAAAATAGTCAGGTGCGCGCATGGCGCAAGGAGTGAAAAATGAACGAAATCTACGAATTCATCAAGAAATGCGGGACATACTATCTCGCGACAGTGGAAGACGGGCAGCCGAGAGTGCGCCCGTTCGGCACCGTGAACATCTTCGACGGAAAGCTCTACATCCAGACAGGAAAGAAGAAGGACGTCTCGAAGCAGATTCAGAAGAACCCGAAAGTAGAGCTCTGCTGCTTCAACGGAAGCGAATGGTGCAGACTCTCAGGCGAGCTTGTGAACGACGACAGGGTCGAGGCTAAGGCCGCCATGCTCGAAAGCTACCCGAACCTCAAGGCGATGTACTCGGCGGAGGACGACAACACGCAGGTTCTCTACTTCAAGAACGCCGTAGCGACAATCTCAAGTTTCTCTGGCGCGCCGAAGACGGTGAAATTCTAAAAGAAGGAGGCGAAAATGCTCAAAGTTTACGGCTCAAAGATGTGCCCTGACTGCATCGAACTCGAAAAGGCGTTCGAAAGCGAAAAAGTCGAATACGAGTACCACGACATCACAGGGGACTTGAGGGAACTGAAGGCCTTTCTCGCCCTCCGCGACTCGAACCCGAAATTCGACAAGGCTAAGGCGAAGGGGCTCATCGGAATCCCAATTGTGCAGACGGAAGACGGAACGCTCACGTTCAAGTGGCAGGACTTCCTCAAAAAGCCCGTCCAGACAAGCGGATGCTCCGACGGAGTTTGCGGAGTTCCGCAAAAATAAAGAGTTTTTTGGTGGTGTTACGAAAGGTATGCTAACAAGGGGGCATTGTCATGCAAAAACGGTCATTTCGACTTCGCTCAATGACCGTTTTTATTTCAGTATACTTAGCGTAACATCTCCTGTTTTTTTCGCTTTCAAGCGGACAATCAGTACGCGTTTCCGAGACCGCCGACCTTCACCTGGAAATGCGAGAATTCCATGCTGAAGCTCGCCCTTCCCTGCGTCACCGAGCGGAGCGTCGTAGAGAAGCCGAACATCTTCGCCATCGGAGCCGTGCAGTGGACGATTTCGCCCGAAGACTTGGAATCCTGCCCCTGAATCATTCCGCCCCTCTGCGTCACCTGCGAAATGGCGTCGCCGACGAACTCAAGCGGACAAGAGATGTCCACGTTCATCACAGGCTCCAGAAGCTCAGGTCCGGCCTTCCTCGTGCCCTCGTCGAACGCCTGCGCCGCGCAGGCAGTGAACGCCATCGGAGAAGCCGTCGACTCGTCGTAGTCGATTTTCGTGACCACGACACCGATATCGGCGCAAGGATATCCGTACTGGATTCCAGAAGCGAAAGAGTTTTCGATTCCGTTCTTGACAGCCTCGTAGATTTCGTCCGGAATCTGGTTGTCGTGGACGGCGCACTCGTAAGTGTTACCCTTTCCCTGCTCGTTCTGGGAGATTTTTATCGTGAGACCGGCAGAGTTCTCCTTTCCGCCGAGAACCTTGCTCCATTCCGTGCTCTCCTCGACCTCGGAAGTGACCGATTCCCTGTAAGTGACCTGCGGCGCGCCAACGTTCGCCTTCACGCCGAAGTCGTCCTTCATGCGCGTCACGAGAACGTCCAGATGAAGCTCTCCCATGCCGGAAATGATGAGCTGGCCAGTCTCGGCGTCCTCGTGGCTCGTGAAAGTCGGGTCCTCGCGGCTCATTATCGCCAGAGTATCGACGAGCTTGTCCTTGTCCGAAAGCGTCTCCGGCTCAATCGCAATCGATATGACAGGCTCCGGGAATTTCACGCTCTCAAGGAGAATCGGGAAGCCCTCGGAACCGAGAGTGTCGCCCGTGCGAGCAAGCTTCAAGCCCACGAAGACAGCGATGTCGCCTGCGGAGACGGAATCAATCTGCTCCATGTGGTTGGCGTTCACGCGCAGAATCTTGTTGATTCTCTCACGTTTTTTCTGGCTCACATTCAAGACCTGGGAACCCGCGCTGAATTTTCCAGAATAGACGCGGACGAAACAAAGAGAGCCCATCTCCCTGTCCTGCTGGATTTTGAAGACGAGACCGAGCGGCATCTTCTTCTCATCGCAAGGAACCTCGACCTCCTCTTCCTTGTCCTTCTTGACGTGCAGGCCTTTCGCGGCCGGAACATCGAGCGGAGACGGAAGATAGTCGATTACAGCGTCGATGAGCGGCTGCACGCCCTGGTTGTGCCTTGAAGAGCCGAGCAGGAAAGGAACGAAAGTCCTGTTTATGGTGCCCTTCCTGATTGCCGCCTTGAGCATCTCCTCCGTGATTTCGCCGCCCTCAAGATAGACCATGCCCAAATCGTCGTCGCCCGAAGCCACATCGTCCACCAGTTTGTCGTGCCACTTCTGCGCCTCTTCCTTGTTGGCGTCGGAGATTTCGGACACTGTGAACTTCTCGCCCTCGCTCTCTGCGTCCCACCTGATTTCCTTCATCTTAATCAAGTCGATTACGCCCTCGAACTTCTCGCCCTGCCCGATTGGAATCTGCAAAGCTATCGTGTTCGCTCCGAATTTCTCGTTGATGTCCTTCAAGCAATAGAAGAAATCGGCTCCGATTCTGTCCATCTTGTTGACGAAGCAAATCCTCGGGACGTTGAATTCATCGGCCTGCTTCCAGACAGTCTCCGTCTGCGGCTGGACACCATCAACCGCGCAGATGACGGCGACGGCTCCGTCCAGGACGCGGAGCGAGCGTTCGACCTCGGCAGTGAAGTCGACGTGGCCTGGAGTGTCGATTATGTTTATCGTGTGGCCGTTCCATTGGGTCGTGATGGCGGCAGACGCAATCGTGATTCCCCTCTCCTGCTCCTGCTTCATGAAGTCCATCGTCGCGGCGCCGTCGTCAATCTCGCCGATTTTGTGGATTTTTCCAGTGTAATAGAGGATTCTTTCCGTAGTAGTCGTCTTTCCGGCATCGATATGCGCCATGATTCCGATGTTGCGCATTTTTTTCAGGTCTGTGGCCATTTTCATTTCTCCAAATAAAGTTTGAATTTAAGATTTATTGATTTTCAAATTATAATTATACCGATGGATTTTAGCAGAAAACACCGTGTTTGTTGATTAGCGGACGCTCCACCGGGCACAAAAAAAGCACTCCAGATTTCTCCGAAGTGCTTCATGAGCTACGATGGACTCGAACCATCGACAGCCGCCTTAAAAGGGCGGTGCTCTACCACCTGAGCTAGTAGCCCATCATTCTTGCGAATGTTTCTCTAATATATACGGAACCGAATTTATTGTCAAGCACTCCCGGATTTTTTCTTGAAAAATCAGTACCGTATCGCCTCGACCATGTACCGGACCGAAGTGCCATGCTTCTCCTCAAGGGTCTTCGCAATCACGAAGACAAGGCTCCTGTTCGACTTGTCCATGAAGATTTTCTCGATTTTGTAGTCGGTGACGGACGGCCTTTTTATGTCGGGAGAGCCAATCATGTCGCGGCTCAAAGTGTGCCCGTTCCCGTCCGCCTTCTCCAAGGTTATGAAGAACGAAGACTTCAGGGACTGCCCGCTGCCCTCCACAGTCTTCACAAGCTTGATGTGGTAGAAGATTTCGCGCTCCACTGTCGAACCTTCCAAATCCTTGAAGACAATCTCATCGCTCCCCGCCGACGTTCCGTCCGCCGTGAAGATGACGTGCTCGGAGTCGACGCTCTTGCAGTCGTATTTCCTGAGCCACCAGCGGGCCTTGGAGAGCAGAGCGTCATAGACGTCCCTGCCAGCCTTCGCGTATGTCGACTTAGAAGGTTTCGTCCTGAAGACTCCGCCCTTCACGAAGTCGTTTTTCTCGACATCGACGGTGTATATTTCGGCGTACCCCTGGAAATCGTAGTCGGTGACTCCATATTCGCCGAAGACATAAGTCTTTCCATCATCGGAAAAACCGATATCGACAAAAGCCGCAGCGTCGCCGCAAAAAGCCGAGACAGAAGCGAACAAAAAAAGCGCAAAAGCAAGAATTCTTTTCATTTTTTCTCCTATTGAAAAACTGTTCCCAAAAAGGTCGTTGATAATGACAACAAACAAACGGTACTCAAAGTTTCCACCAAAATCAACACATGGCGCGGCGAAAATTTTTTCTGCGTTTGTGCTATGATTCTCCGCATGACACTCAAGATACGAAACAGGTTCTTCAAGATTTTCTCTTTTTTTTCGGTATGCACGGTGGCAGCGGCCGCTCTCGTCCTGTTCACAACGACACTAGGCCAGAAAGTCATGCCGCCGCCGACAGAAATCAGGACGATTCCAACATTCGCAATCGAGTTTTTCAGCAAATGCAGTTTTCCGATGACAATCTGCTCGATTTTCATACTGCTGGTTTTCGTCATAATCGCAGGCATCTTCGCAATCATGCACTTCCAAAAAACGCAAAGCACGGAACTCATCTTCTTCTTCGCTTTTCTCGGAGGCATTCTCTGCGAAGCGTTCAGGATTCTCATAATATCGCTCGGCCTGTGGGTGACATTCTCAGATTCGCTGCTGATTCTCGGCAAACTCATTCTCTTCGGGCGTGTGATGGCGGCACTGAGCTTCTTTTTCGCCTCGCTCCTTAGCGAGACAAGCAGGCGCAACGAAGTCGAACGGAACTTTCTCATGCTCATAGTCATCTCCGCACTTATAGCCGCGATAACACCGCTGAACACGGCACGAATAACATCGACCGGAATGGCGACAATCGGATTCTCAAAGATGTACACGACTTTCAAGATAACCATCATCGTCCTCTGCGCCCTCATGTTCCTCTACAACGCAATAAGAGAAGAGAAGCCGAGCTTCAATTGGCTTTCCGTGAGTTTCCTTGTTTTGTTCATGGGATATGAAATCATGACGAATTCCGACTGCGCGATAACGACCGTTACAGGAACTCTACTGCTCTACTTGGGAACGACGCAATACCTTCTGACACTCCACAAGATATACCTGTGGGCGTGAAAAGACGAATCACAGGAGGAACTGGGCAGTTCCGCCGAGCACCACCGGAATCAAGAGATTGTCGAAATCCTTAAGCGGAAGAACCTCGACAAACGCGCCCACGCACGCCACGACAAGCGCGACGAGCGAATTCTCCGAGACAAACCATGCGGCGCAGAAAATGGCGAAAAAGCAGGTGAGGCTTCCGGCGGCCGTCTTTCCCTGGGTGAGCGGAATCTTTACGGTGCCGAACGTCTTTCCAGCGAGGCTCGCAAGGCCGTCCCCGAACGCCAGCGCCAAGATTCCGATTCCGGCCGATTTCTCATCCCACAGGATTGCCGCCGCGACTATTCCCAGAACGAGCGTGACAGGTCCCAGAACGAACTTGTTCTCGTCGCGTTTGCGCGCCGCAGCCGCCGTGACGGCGGACACAATGGGAATCTCGTGCCCCCTTATCCGAAACGATTCCGAGACAACATAAAAAATACCGGCGGCGGCTACAAGGCACAGCGTCGGTATCTTCTGGAAATGCAGCAGGACAGGAACGAAAGCGGTGCAAACATGGATTGTCTTTCGGAAAAATTCCTTCTTCAGAGAATTCAGCTTACGCTTCGCTTCGATTCCTTCTTGTGCGCAAAAAAATCTCATATGGCTCTACTGCTCAAGGACTTTCTCGTCCGTGAGTATCTTTGGTATGTCGGTGTAAATCGACGGCTCGTAGTCCGGAACAGGATGCATGACGTTCTTCGAGTTCAAAGACGCAAGGTTTCCTCCGTCCATCTTCACCATCGTCCTCTGGTCTCGCGTCATCGCATCCCATGCCCTCATGGAATCGGAGAAATGGACGAGAGACTTCGCGTAGTAGTCGCTGTTTCCAGTCTGCTTTGCGATGCGGTAGTACGTTACGCCGAGGTTGTTGTTCGCCTTCACGTACAAATCGACCATCTTGTTGTCGTCGTCCTTTTTCTGTGGCTCAAGATAGTGGACTTTCGACTTCTTCGCATCCAATATCTCAAGCAGCTGCTGGTAGTAGCTCTGAGCCGCGAAGTTGTTGCCGCGGAGGGAATGGAGATTCGCGAGAGAAATCAAAAGGTTGGTGTCGCCCGGCTTGTCCTCCGAAACCCTGATGAACGAATCGAGGGCGGCATCGTACTCCTTTCTGCCATACCGTATTGCGCCGATTCTGAAATTGATGCCAGGAGTGTCGTTCTTCGTCCTGACGGCGGCCTCGTAGTTCGTCAACGCGCTGTCGATGTCGCCGGTTATGAAATAGTCGATGTCGGCCATGTCCTCAAAAAGTTTTCCAGTATTCTCGTCGCCGACAAACCCGGTCCTCATGTGCTCGTCGTTGAACAGGTTGATTCCCTGCGTGAAGACTTTGCTCGCCTCTATGTACTCCTTGTTGTCCGAGTAGATTTCTCCGAGAAGCCTGGACGCGTTTATCTCCTTGTGCACGTTCTTCTTCGTGCGGACGGTCTGCTGTCCAAAAAGGTTTATCGCCCTCTCCATCTCGACCTTCGCGTTCTTGTCGTAGCCGTTGTAGATGAAGTAGCGGGCGAGATTGTATCTCGCGACCGGATCGGAAGGGTCGGACGAAACAGCAATCTCCAGCATCGAGCGGACATCCTCTATCGACGCCCTGAGGTATTCGTCGTTGCGGCTCAAAGGTCCGTACAGTTTCTCAAGGAGATAACCGCTCAACTCAGTCCAGTCCTTCGCGCTGAGGGACTTCTTTTTCGGATAGAAGAGATTCTTGTACTCAAGAACCTTGCGGAGCTGGTCGGTCCTTATGTAGTAGCGGAGCATTCGGGACAGGTACAGTTTGTTCTCCGGGAATTTCGAGAGAAGCGAGTTGTAGAATTCAAGGGCGGAATCATATTTGGAAGGATCCTCTTCCGCCCACTCAAGGAAAATGTCGCCGAGCAGAAGCTCGCCCGCGGGATCGTTCAAGTGCTTGTCGAGCACGTACCGCCTTACGATTTTCTCCGCCTCGGCATAGTTTGCCCTGTCGTAAAGCTCCATGTTGGCGTATTCGAGTCCCGCTTCCTTGTCGAAATTGAAGAACACGAGGATGTTCTTGTACATCTTGGCCGCGCGCTCGTACTGCTTGTGGGCGCGGTAGCCCCTGGCATAGTTGAAGAACCAGCTCTTTATCGGCCGGTAGGATACGGCCTTCTCGAATTTCTCCTCCGACTGAGTGTAGGCGTTCTTCTCAAGAAGCTCGTATCCGTCGCGGTAGTTGAGGCGCGCCATCACAGGCTCGTAGATTACCTTCTGGCCGAGCTTGAAGAGTCCAAACCCGACAACGCAGAGAAGGGCGAGGATTACGGCAGCAGGAATCACCCTGTTCTTGAGCTGGTACTGGAACGAAGACTTGTACGCCTCGTACTGCTCGAACGTCCTGTGCTCGAAATCCCGCGGAATGTTTATCGATATGTCGAGAAGCTTCTCCATGTATCCGGCGAGCTGTCTTGCCGGAGTCTTCTTCAAAACCTTTTCTATTATCTCGAAGAGAATCTCGTCCGTGAAACTGTTCGAATCATCCTTGGAGATGGTCTCCTCGATGACGAGTTTCAAGTTCAGCGGATATTCAGAGAGGTTCTTCTTGAAACGCTCGTATTCGGCTTCAGTGAGAGAATTCTTTGGCTGCTGAGAGTCCCTGCCTGTCTTGGCCTTTGAAAAATCGATTACGTCCGGCTTTTTCCTGCCCATGTCGGCGGTATCTATGTTCGTGAAGCCTTCAATGTCGAAATCATCGGAATGGGCGAAATCGTCCCCCTCCCCCGTGACCTGGAATTCGCTGTCTGGATCGTCCGAAGAAACGCCGGCATCGTCGTCGCTGAAATTGCTGAGGTCGTCCATGACGGAAGGGTCTATCTCTTCGACGGGGTCGTCCACCGTAGCGACAGGATCGGCCTTCTCGACATCAGAATCGTCTCCGACAATCTCCCCCAAAATGTTGTCTATGTCGTCGGAAGATACAGTCTCTTCCATGCCGCCCTCTGGAGTGAGTTCGATTCCATCATCGCCCCCATCGGCAGGCTCAGAAAGCCCTTCAAGGACATCATCCGAAAGAGAGTCGTCAGAAAGCCCCTCTTCAGGAAGTCCGTCACCGTCTATCAAATCCTTCAAAAGCTCGTCGGTGTCGGAATCGGCTACAGCATCGTCAGTCACCGAAACAGGCTCAAGGCTCTCAACGTTGTCGCCGCCTCCATCGGACTCTCCATCATCGCCACCATCAGCCTCGTCAGGAACCGGCAGACCGTCGATGAATTCGTCCGAATCGTCCTCTTCATAAGTTTCCGGCAACGGCTCATCGAAGACAGGCTCTCCCCTCTTCTTCCTGATTTCAACCTCGTTTCCGAGCTGTTTTATGTCGCTATTGAATTTTTCAAGCTGTCTTAATCCTGGCATCGAAATTGCTCCCACTTATTTCTTAAATTTCGGCATTTTGACCGCCGCCCTTTAGAATCCAACAAAATCAAATCGACAATGGCAGCCCACCATTTTCAATATCGTGATTTTAATTTAGAATCTGCTGTATATTTTATATTTTTTTTATAAATTCCGATAAATAATATATGAAAAAACTGACTTTTGCATTTATTGGCATGATTTTCATTTGCTCGCTCTCCACGACAGCGTTCGCGGCGAAAAAAGCGGGCGGCACATCGACGACAAAAGAGGACATCGACGCGTACGACTACGATTCGCTCGTAAAAAAGATAAAGCGCGTGACGCAGCCGCACGTGGACGGCGACTACCTGGTGTTCACCGCAAGAAACAACGCCCGCTCCGTAGGAATCGCGTTCGATTTCGAGGAATACAAGACGGTGCACCAGTTCACGCTGCACAAGTCCTACGACTACAACAGCGAAGTCCTCGACTCGTGGTTCTACTTCATAATGAAAAAGCCGAAGAAGGCATCGCAGGTCTCCTACAGGCTAGTGATAGACGGGCTTTGGACAACGGACCCGAACAATGAAAGGACAGTCTTCGACGAAAGCGAGGGCATCCTGCTCTCCCAGCTTGTGATACCGAACGAAGACCCGGCTGTGACGGAGACGCTTTCTTCGGGGATAACGAGGTTCGTATGCTTCGAAAAGACAGGGCAGAACATAAGAATCGGAGGCTCGTTCACGAACTGGGACTCGTGGATCTACACGATGACGGAAGTTTCTCCAGGAAGATACGAAATCGACATCCCCCTTCCGCAGGGAACGCACTACTATTCATACTACAAGGGAATAACGGCGTTCATAGACTCAACAAACCCGCTGAAGGGATACTCGAACGACGGCAAAGTCGTCTCCAGAATCGAGATTGAATAGACGGCGACAAAAAGGGGCTTCGTGAAGAATCATGAAGCCCCTTTTTGCTAAAAAACTTTTCGGCACCCTGCCCAAAAAGCCTAGACTTGTTCGGAAACCGAAGTCCCCGAACAATTTTTCTATTTCATTCCACCAAGCTGCTGCATTAGTTTTGCCTGAAGCCCCTTGTTCTTCGTGAGTTTCTTCATCATGAGCTTCGTCTTCTCGAACTGCTTGATGAGTTTGTTGACTTCCGCAACGCTCGTTCCGCTTCCCTTGGCGATTCTCTTTCTGCGAGAGGGGCCGATAATCAAATGGTTCGCCCTCTCCTTCATCGTCATCGCCTGGATTATCGCCTTCTGGCGTTTCATCACGCCCAAATCGAGCTTGCTCTCGTCGACCTGGCCGGCGAGTCCCGGAATCATCTCCATCAAAGACGAAATGGAACCCATCTTTCCGACCCTCTCGAACTGTTCGAGCATGTCGTTCAAAGTGAAGTTGCCCTTCGCCATCTTGCGCTCAAGCCGCATAGCCTCTTCGGCATCGACAGTCTCCTGAGCCTTCTCGACGAGGGACACGATGTCGCCCATGCCGAGGATTCTGCTGGCGATTCTCTCCGGGTGGAACGGCTCGAAATCCTCTGTCTTCTCTCCTGTACCGATGAATAGGATAGGCTTTCCGGTGATTGTCTTGAGGGAAAGGGCCGCTCCTCCGCGCGCGTCCGAATCGAATTTCGTGAGGATTACGCCCGAAAGACCGAGCTGCTCGTCGAACGACTGGGCAATCTCGACTGCGTTCTGTCCAGTCATGGAATCGGCGACGAGGATGGTCTCGACAGGATTCATCGCCTTCTTGACATCGACAAGCTCCTTCATCATCGCTTCGTCTATCTGCAAACGTCCCGCAGTATCGACAATCACGGTGTCGAGTCCGTTCTTCTTCGCATACGAAAGACCGTTCTGCGCGACTTTGACGGCATCCTTCTGTCCGTCCTCGAAATAGACAGGAACGTTGATTTTCTCTCCGAGCTGCCTCAACTGCTCGACAGCGGCTGGACGCACCAGGTCGCAGGCTACGAGGAGGGGCCTGCGTCCGTTCTTCGCAAGGCGGGCGGCGAGTTTGTGGGCGGCGGTCGTCTTACCGGCACCCTGTAGACCCAAAAGGAGGATTACGGACTGCGTGTCCGAGCCTTTGAGCTGCAAGTCGACTTTCGTGTCGCCGAGCATCTTGACGATTCTGTCGTATACGATTTTCACGAACTGCTGGCCGGGATCGACAGCGCGCAGAACCTTCTCGCCCTTCGCCTCCTCTATCGTGGAATTGACGAACCTTCGGACGACGCGCAAATTCACGTCGGCTTCGAGCAACGCCATTTTTATCTGCTCGACCGACTCCTCGATGTTCTTCTCTGTGATTGTTGATTTTCCGCTTATGGAGCGAACGATGTCGCTGAACGTGTTTGTTATTTTCTCAAGCATTTTCTATTCTTTCCGTTGATTAAAGATGTCCCTGTGTCAAAAGCTGCTGCAGGAAGTCCATCGGCTTTATTTCCTTGTTGAGGATTCTGTACAGGCCGTCGCAAATCGTAAGCCTCAGACCATGCTTCTGGGCGATTTCATGCACGAACTTGCAGGCGACTGCACCTTCCGACAGGTAGCCGATTTCGGAGATTCTGGCTATCAAGTCGTCCAGGCTAGTGAACCGGTCGAGAATGTCGGTCTTTATTATGTCCTGCCCGAATCTTCTGTTCCTTCCGTATTTCGAGCGGCACGTCACGTCCAAGTCGCCGACACCGGCAATCGAAGTGAACGTCTCCGGATGTGTGGCACCCATCGCCATTCCAATCTGCTGGATTTCGTTCAACCCCGCCGCAAGGAGGAGCGACTCGGCGTTGTCCCCGAAAATGTCTGAATGCTCGGAAACCGCGTCCAAGCTTCCGTAGACGACCGCAATGACGTTCTTCGCCGCCGCGCAAATCTGCACGCCCACAACGTCGAAGCTAGAATACGCCATGAGTCCCGGCACGCGGAGCAAATCCCTGAATTTGAACGAGTTTCTCGGATATTCGCTGGCCGCGATGAGTCCCGTAAGTTTCCCCATGGCGACTTCCTCGGCGTGGCTTGGGCCGGAAATGTAGACGAGAGAGCTTCTGTAGCTTTCCGGCAAAACCTCCTCAAGCGTGTCGAGGACAAGGCGGGGGCCTTTCTCAGATGCGATGAACCCCTTGGTCAACACTCCGATGACCGTGCTTCCGTTCTTGATGGAAGGGACACCGACAATCTGTTTCACAGTAGAAGCGAGATAAAGGGAAGGACTCGCAAGAATCAAGAATTCCTTTCCATCAGCGACTTCCTCGATATCGGTAGACGCTGTCAAATTCTCAGAGAGAGGATATCCAGGCAGATAACGCTTGTTCTCATGCTCATTGTTGATTCCATCAACGACATCAAGCTCGCGCGCCCAAATTTGGACCTTGTGGCCGCCACGGGCCAAAGCCTGAGCCAAGCCAGACCCCCACGCACCCGCACCGATCACACCAACATTTTTCGGTTCCATAAACAGACCTCTATGATTCAATTTTTATTTGTCACGAAATCAGACTTGTCCGACGGCTTCGGCATCGGACAAGTCCATTATATCCGTTCTATATGTTTTTTACAAACAAGGCCCCTCTTCAAGACGCTTTTGCACTTCGTCTATCACATCGTCGGGAGTGCTCGCGCCGGCCGTTATTCCGACCCTCGAAAAAGAGAAGAACTCGCTCGGAATGTCGTCGGCAGTCTCAATCAACGCGACAGAGCGGCACTTTTTCCCTGCCGACTCGAACAAACGGCTCGTGTTCGCGCTGGTCTTTCCGCCGATGACGATTACGCCGTCGACACTCCCGGCAAGCTCGTCCAAGGAAGCCTGTCTCTCATGCGTCGCGCTGCATATCGAACTGACGATTTCGGCATCGGGAATCCTCGCTCGCAACGCCTCGGAGATTCTCTCGAAAATCGGAATGTTGAAGGTCGTCTGGCTCAAAAGAACCGTCCTGCGCCCAAAATCGATTCTCCCCTCCGAAAAAATCCTGTCGACATCCTTCTCGTCGCGCACAAGGATGAAGTTCGGAGAGAAACCGGCCTTCCCGTACGCTTCCTCGGCGTGCCCCTCTATGCCAATCACTTCCCCGTGGTTTCTGTCCCCCGCAAAGATGATGTTGTAGTTTTTCGACGCGAACTCCTCGGCCCTTTTCTGGCTCATCTTTACGAGCGGGCAGGTGGCATCCACGACAGCGCCCGCTTTTTCGGCCAAGTCGCGCTCAATGCTTGGAGGAACCCCATGAGCGCGGATGAGCACTGTGTCGTCGGCAGTCAGATTCTGAATGTCGCCCTCGGAACAGACCCGAAGCCCCCTATCGAAAAATTTCTTCAAAACGACAGGATTGTGTATCAGCGGCCCGAACGTGTAGACCGTCCCATTCCCCTTGTCGTCGAGAGCCTTGGACGCGGCATCGACAGCGCGGCGCACTCCCGAACAAAAGCCCATAATCTTCGCCCTAACGACTTCCATAAACAGTACCTCCAATAAAAAAGCAGGAAACGGAAAACCATTTCCTGCTTTCATGATGACACGAAAACGTCAATTGTCAAACCGCGATGCGGCTTTCAAAAACGACTATTTGTCCAACTTGAACTGCGAAACGTGGGCAGTAGACTCGACATTGATTTTCGCAGGCTTCTCGAAGCGGTAGTTCCGCCTGACAAGAGCGATGAACGCGCTTGAAATAAAGATTGACGAGTAACAGCCGCTTATCAAACCGACAATCAACGCCAACGAGAAGTCGTGGATTGTTCCGGTCGTGAAGAAGAAGAGCGAAAGGACAGAGAACAAAGTCGTCACGGTCGTGATAATCGAACGTCCGAGCGTCGCTGTCAACGCGGAGTTCAAAACGTCCACGAACGAGTCCGCCTCGACGACCTTTATGTCGCTTCTCACGCGGTCCAAGATTACGACAGTCGCGTTTATCGAGTAACCGATAATCGTCAAAATCGCCGCCAAAGTCGTGGTGGAGAATTCCATCTGGCTGAATGAAATGAACGAGACCATCACAAGCGAGTCATGGATGATAGCTATGACGGAAGCCAAAGCGAAATCCCAATGGAAGCGGATGGTCGCGTAGATGAAAATCAAGACGAGAGTCGCGAGGACAAGGAAAATCGAGCCGGAAATCAACGAGCTGCTGAACTGGGGGCTCATGAAGTCGGACTTGACGACCGCGACTTTGTCCGCTCCGAACGTCCTTTCAAGGGCGGCTGAAGTCTCGGCCTGGATAGTCTTGCCGGAAGCGTCGCCGCTCAATCCCATGCGAATCTGGAAGCTTCTGTCGGAAGCGTCGCCGAGTTCCTTGACGCTCACGTCGTTGAATTCCTTGAGGGCGTTGCGGACATCGTCGGCGGAAACAGAGCTAGACTTGTCGGATGCGAAAACGCGGAGCGCGCTCGTTCCAAGAGCCGAGGAATCAGCCGAATTGACGAACAGGGTGTCGAATTCCACATCCTTCTTCACCGACACGACAAGACCGTCGATGTCCTGCGACGTCAAAACGGAAGCCACATCGGAAACCTTCGCGGCAGAGTCGAACGGAATGTCGACAGTCCTGTTGTCCGCTCCGATACCGCTGACGACGAGTTGAACAGAATCGTTGTCGGCGTTGAAATTGATTGTCGCGCTGCCGTTGTAGCTCAATTCGAGAACAGTGTCGGCGACCTTTATCTCCTCGACCATACCAGGCTTGAAGTCCAAACCGAAGTTGATGCCGCGGACGAAGATGGACACGACTCCGCAAACGATAACCGCTACGCTCAAGACAACAGCGGGCAGGAAAAATTTGCTGAATTTACATACTTTTCTATTATCCATTTGAATTTGCCTCCCCACCGGTTATTTTATCTTCCAGCCGATGCTGATGTTCTTCTTCTTCATCACATCGGTGTTGAAATCGAACATGAGCCTAGAGACGAAGAGCGCCGTGAACACAGAAGAGCAGACGCCAATCGCGAGCGACACGGCGAATCCCTGGATTGATCCCGTTCCGAGCTGGGACAGGAACGCCGCGGCGATGAACGTCGTGATGTTCGAGTCCATGATTGCCCAGAATGCGTTCTCGAATCCCAAGTTGAGGGCGACAGCGCGGCTCTTTCCAAGGCGCAGCTCTTCCTTGATGCGCTCGAAGATGATTACGTTCGCATCGACCGACATACCGACCGTCAAAATCATACCGGCGATGCTCGAAAGCGTGAGCGTCAAGTTGAACGCGCTCAAGACCGCGAACGTGATGTACATGTTCAGAATCTGGGCGACGACGGCGTTGAATCCGGCACCGAGATAGAATACGAGCATGAAGCCCAAGACGAGCGCGAGACCGACGGCCAAAGCCATCATACCCTGGCGGATCGCCTCGTCTCCGAGAGAGGCTCCCACGACCTGCTGGCTCTCGACCTCAAGCGGAACCTCAAGCCAAGCTGTCTGGAGAACTTTCTGGATGTTCTGGGCCTCGTCCACGCTGAATCCGCCGGAAAGCGAAACTGAACCGCCCGTGATGGCCTGCCTGATTGTCGCGGCCGACTTGATTTTGTCGTCGCTGACGATTGCGAGACGCTTGTTCACGTTCTTGCTCGTGAAGTCGGCGAAAATCTCCGCGCCCTCTGAATCGAGGATGAAGTTGACTTCAGGCTGGTTCGTTGTCTGATCGGCTGTGACAATCGCCTTCGTGACGTGCTTTCCGTCGAGGGCGATTTCCTTCTTTACAACGAGATAGTCGATTCTTTCGTCGAGTCCGTAGTCGTCCTTCCTGTAGAGTCCGAAGACCTCGCAGTCGTCAGAAATCACCGAAGGATCCTTGAGTTTTCCATCTGCGTTGAAAGAGCCCGCGCCGTTGACGGCGTAGTAGCTCTTGAACTTGGCAGTCTCGTCCTCGTCGACCAAGCGGAAATTCAAGATTCCCTTTCCCATGATGATTGTGTTGACGCTTTCGCTGTCGGCGGCACCAGGGATTTCTATGTAGATTCTGTCGTCGCCCTGCTGGCGGATGACAGGAGAAGTCAAACCGAACTTGTCGATGCGTCCGGTCAAAGTCTCGATGGCCTGCGCCATTGCGTCCTTCTTGTACTGCGCCTCGTCGGTGAAGTCGTTCTCCTTCGCGGCGGCTTTCTGTGAAGCGAGCGCGGCCTCCAAGTCGGCGCGCACGATGATGTTCATACCGCCGCTCAAGTCAAGTCCGAGTTTGACCGAGTTGTTGTATCTTCTCTTGGCCGCAAGAATCTCCTCGCGGTACTTTCCCTCGATGACATCCTCGATGGCCGCCCTCGGGTTGTACCCGCTGAAAGCGCGGAGAATGTTGGATACGGTCATATCGGAAGGAATGTCGTATTCCTGACCGGCTTCCTTGTAAGCCTTGGCAAGCTCCTTGTAGTTCTTCTTCGCGGCTTTCACAAGATAGTCGTAAGAAGGATCGAGGTGCTCGTCCGGGCTTTTTTCGGCAAGGGCGATGATTTCGTCGACTTCGCCCTTAGCCTTGTCTGTCGTGTAATCCTTGATTTTCTCCAATGAGCCCAAAGCCAAACTCTGCTGGTCTTTTGGAGTGCGTGCATACCAGCTGATTGACGGCCAAAGGAACCAGAAACACACAGCAAGAACTACCAGTACAATGATGAAACGTGTACGTTTGTTCATTTTTAATTAAAACCCCTTTAATCATTCAGGTATTTCATCGAATTCAAAAGAACTCGTGGATTCAGATGAGATGAAAGTTCCTGCCCGAAAAACCGATTTTTTCCGAACAGGCTCCTTTTATTTTTCTTCACCTTCGGAAGTCGAGTCGGCATTACCGGAAGCTGGAGCGGATTCGCTTGAAGCAGAGTTGTCTTCGACTTTCTCGGTCTTCTCCTGCTCCACTTTAGACTCCTTCTTTTCAGACTTCGCGCCTTTCTTGTCAGACAAGACAGTGGAAATGGCAGAGCGGTCGAATTCAATCCTTGCTCCATCCTCGACCTTGATGATGACCGTGCTCTCCTTCACAGAAGAGACTGTTCCATGGACGCCTCCGATGGTGACGACCTTGTCGCCTTTCGAGAGAGCGTTCCTCATCTGCTCGGCTTCCTTCTGCTTCTTATTCTGCGGACGAATAATGAAGAAATAGAAGATTGCGATGATGAGAACGAACGGCAAAACAGTCATGAGCATGCTCTGACTTCCAGTAGCGGCTGAAGCTGCTTCCTGCAATAACGGAATAAAAGACATTTTTATCCTTCCTTGTGATTTTAGTGTGATTTGAAAGAATATCATTTTCAAGCGGCTCAAGACAAGACATCATTTGCCGCTCTTTATTTTGGAATCGAGGGAATCGTTCAAAGCCTTCACCCCCGCGTCGTTCGGAGAAATCGAGACGAGCTGCTTGAGGTAGTACTGCGCCTTCCTGTACTCACGCTTTTCGTAGTAAATCGAATAGAGCCTGTAGAGAGTGTCCTTGTTTCTCGGATTTGAAGTCAGGCTCGAACGCAAATCGGAGAGGATGTTGTCCTCGCCGGAATCCACGAAGCTCTTCTGATAGTAGAGGAAACTCTTCATCTTCGACGAACTGCCCGGAAGGAGCTCCGCTATGAGCTTCTTCGCCTCCGACTTCTTCGACATCGCCACAAGAACCGAAATGTACGACTGGACAGACTTCTCGTTTCCGCTGTTTTTTGAATAGAGGCTGGAAGAGAGCTGCCACGCCTCGTCGTTGCGTTTGGAAGCGAGGCAAACCTTTATGTGGTTGAAAAGAACCTCCCACGCGCCGTCGTCGGAATCGGACAAATCGTCCAGCCGCACATTCTCGACCAATGGAACGCTCAGAGCGTAAGCGGCTTCGAAATCCCCCCTCTTCATGAAATCCTCTATCTGAAGCTCGATGGCGTCGGCGTTGTCGCTCTGAATGGAAAGAATCTCGGCTGCGTACTCCCCGGAAGTCTTCCCCGCGACGGGGGCGTCTATCTCCGAAGAGAGCTTAGCGGCGGCCAGGAGCACACCCACGTCGTCTGGATAGAGGGACACGGCGCTTTCGAGAGTGAAGGCCGCGGCTATGAAGTTCTTGTTCCACTCCTTCTGGACTTTCGCGCGAAGAATCAGATAGTCGCGAGACGTTGTGTTCGACTTCGCGTGCGAGTCGAGAAGGGCGGACGCGTGTATGTAGTCGCCTTTCAGGATGTAGATTTTCGCGTGGAGAAGGAGGAATTTCAAATTCTCAGGCTCGGACTGGAGAACCCTGACGACATACCTCGAAGCGGAGTCCAAATCCCCCATCGCGAACGCGGATTCCGCGCTGAGCTTCACCGCCTTCAAGTCGAAGTTCTCGCCGGACGAAGCCATGTTCTCGGAAATCACCCTGGACTTCTCGTTGTCGCCGTTCTTCAAGTAGCACTCCGATAGCCTGCAAAGGATTTCGAAGCAGGACGAATGCTTTTTCGCCTTCTCAAGATATCCGCAAGCGTCGGCGTACAGACCCGACTTTTCCTTCAAGACAGCGAGCAGATAGTTTGCGAGAACGGAATTCCGCCTCATCTCCAGGGCCTTCTCCAACGCAGGCTCCGCCTTGTCGAAGTAGTCGTCGTTGCTCGAAGACGACAGGAGCGTGAGAGACGGAAGCACCAAGGAGAGGAAATCGGAGTCGCCCGCGCTGAAATCGTATATTCCGTCGCGAGCGAAATCCACGGCTCCGACGTAAGTGTTGTTCGACAAATCCCCGACTTCCACGGACGGAAAAGAAAGGCGGACTGAAGGCCAGCAAATCTTCATCACGTTGGAAGAGACATATATCAAGACGCGCTCGGCATCCGTGTACGAGGAGTCGTTCTTCCTTATTTTAGAAAGGCCTCGCTGGATGGACTCTGGAGAACCGTCCTCGAAAAGCTCCATCACCGAAGGATCGACGAAATGGAAGAACGACCCCCTCTTCCTCTCCTTGATTGGAATCGACACGGCCATGGACTCGTCGGCCTCGTACACTTCCGCCATCGACTCGCTTTCTGACGCGGAGACGGACTTTCCGGAATCCGAAGAGTCGGCTTTTCTGTCCTTCCTGCGGGCGGAAGCGCAATCGCAGCAACAGAAGCAGATGAGAACAAACAAAATCGAAGCGAATTTCCGTCTTGCCGACATTCTATTCGTCCGAACCATGCGCGCGCGGAATGCCCCCCCTCTTTTTTCCGCGGGAACCTCGCCTTTTCAGACCGACGGCATCCGTGGAGTCGGCGGAGTCCTCCGTCTCATACGGAAAGCGGTTCCCCGTCTGCTGGTAGAGGAACATGGAGACAAGGACACCTCCGCATATTATGAGCATGAGGGGCCACCACTTCGATATGAAATTCACGAAAGAGAACTTGACGATTCCGAAAGAGAAAAGGAAGAACATGGCTCCGAGAACGAAGATGAGGACCGCCGGGAAAACGTATATCGTCCTCAGACGCTTGTACTTGTATATGCATGTCAAAAAAAGGCATATCGAGCAGAAAACCATGAAGGACGGCCACAGATGCCTGAACTGGATGTTCGGAAAAGACTGAAGCGTCAAGAAGAACGACACGCATCCGATGAGGAAGATGTACAGCCCGGAGAAGAAGACGGCGGCGTTTCCGACGACGGCCAGGGAAAGGTAAATCATTATTGCGCCGGAAATCGAAATCAGAACTGATGATATGGGCAGCTGCTCGGTGAATTCGGTGAGAACCTGGAATCCGCAGAACATGCCCGCGAGAATCAGCACCACACCTATACCCAAAAGCAGCCTCAAAACCGAAGGCGTGAACTTTTTCATATTCTCAAGAATACACCAGAGCCGAACAAACGACAAGTTTTGCCGACTTCGCTAAAAATCGAAATTGTGGTAATTTGAAAACCATGCGCAAAAAGACAATCCTCAAGATTTTTTCACTCATTCTGCTTACGGCATCCTCACTGGCGATCGAATCCTGCACAAAGGAAGAAGAGACGGACGACATCGAAGAAACCAAGGCGATGCTCGACTCCACAAGCTCGGAGCAGCTGCGGTACGCGGAGCTGAACCGCATAGCGAAGAGCCTCCACGAGAAATCCCCTACGGACATGCCGCTGTTCCTCACGGAATGGGTCGAGACGCACCCGGAAGATCCGTACAACGCATACTGGCTGTTCATGGTCGCATCTTCGTATCTCGAAAACAGCAAGAAGGACATGGGGGACTCCAAGCCGATTGCGGAATACTACTTCGAGAGAATAATACGGAACTACCCGGACCTGCTCGTCAACGGACAGTCCATACACTTCGCGAGCCTTGAGCACCTGATCGAAATAAGCAAGAATCCATCGAACAGAATCTTCTATTTCAACAGGCTCATCAACGGATTCCCGAAGAACGTCAGCAAGACAGAGATGTACGTCAGGCTGGCACTCGAATACGAGAACGAAGGCGAATGGGACCAGGCCCTCGACGCGTACACGCACTTCCTTGAACAGCCGGACGCCTCGACGATACAGATAGCGGGAATCCCGGACGCGTACGCGAACGCCAGGAAAATGGTGGACTTCTCGAACTCGCCGAAGGACTGGACATTCGACACGCTGGACGCGCTGGAGAAGGCCGTCAAGAGCGCGATAACAAGGTACGACTGGAGGGCGTTGGACTCGTACAGGTCGAAGGTCAACTTCTTCACGATGAGCTGGAAGACGAGCGAGTCGGACGCGAACGCTCAGGAGGAATTCTCGATGCGGAATTTCATGCGCGGAAACAGGATAAGATACAACATGGAACTCGACGAAAGCTCGAACTCGGACGAGGCTTATCTGAGGACGACAGGATGGAGCACATACGTCAACGTCTGGTACCTCTACTTCAGGAAAGTCAATTTCCCGGTAGACCCGGACAAGCACGGAAAATGGGAATGGGCAGGAATCTACCTCGGAGAGAAACTCTAAAATGGCACGAGCAGAAATGAAAGCGAACACAAAAAAGAAGGCCGCTGTCCTGCTGGCCGCCGTCCTCGTCGCGGCCCAAGCAGCGAACGCCGCCGACACGACATATTCCGAACCGGAATTCCTCGAATTCGTGAACAAGGAGCTAATCGACGAAGACCTCAAGCAGATAATGGACGAAATCGAGCACGACGAGAAGGCGAAGGAAGAGGCGACCGAGGAGGAATCCACGGTTACGCTGATAAAGGAAGGCGACGAAATCGTCATAGAGGAAGTCCCCACCCCGCCCGAAATCTTCACGGAGATAGGCGGGCTGGCGGTGGACGACTCGGAGTACACGCAGTCGATGATACGGAAGTACATGTCGATGTACACGAGCGAACGAGGGAAGCAGACTCTTTACCACGTCCTGGACTCAGGCACGGAGTACCGCATCTTCATACGGCACAAGCTCATGGAGTACTCGCTTCCGAGGGCGTTGGAGTACCTCCCCGTCGTGGAGAGCGAATACCGCACGACAGCCACGTCCAGAAGCGGAGCGAAGGGGCTTTGGCAGTTCATGGAGAATTCGATAAAGCCCTACCTGAAGAAGAACGACTGGATAGACGAGAGGCTCGACCCGTGGAAGAGCACGGAGGCCGCCCTCAAGAAGCTCAAGGAGAACTACGACACGTTCGGGGACTGGGCGCTCGCGCTCGCTGCGTACAACTGCGGAGCCGGAGCCATGAGGAAAATCACTAGGGAGCACCCCGACATGACGTTCTGGCAGCTCGCCGAGCAGGGCTACCTCAAGAAGCAGACGGTCCACTACGTCCCGAAGCTTCTGGGGATAACGGAGCTTTGCGAGAACATGGAGAAGCACGGCATCGAGCTTCCCACAATCGCAGACGACTACGACGAAGTTGAATACGACTACGCAGTGACAAAAAAGCCGATAAACCTGGCGAAGCTGGCGAAGGAGCTTGGCATGACGACGAAGGAAATCAAGCGGATGAACCCGTCGCTCATACGCACCGTCACGCCGCCGAGCACGGGATACGAAGTGAGAATCCCCAAGGGAACGGCGGAAAAGGCTCAGGAGGCAATCGAGAAAATCCAGAAGGAGATGAAGGGGGACGCGCTCCTCTACGTCGAGCACAAAATATCTTCTGGCGACACGCTCTGGGGGCTTTCACGGATTTACGGCTGCAAGGTCGACGACATCTGCGACCTGAACGGGATAACGCAGAAGACGATTCTCAAGCTCGGAAAAGTCCTGTACATACCGATGAAATAGCGTCGGTCCCTCAAAAGCGGATGTCAATTCGACATTGACGTAAAAAACGAACCGAAAACTGCCGAAAATGAAGCGAGGTTTTTTAAAATGGCTATCAGAACTCTTAATAAATTCTTCATGTCCGCCCTCATCATGGGGTTCACGGCCACGCTCGCACTTGGAGCGCAGGCCTACAACTCCTCCGACTTGGGGACCGGCAAAAAGAACACCATAACATCGGAAAGCAGAATCGACTGGACGAAAGCGGAATTCATCTCCGACGTGAGTCTCGACACAGAAAAAGCGGGGATAAACATGCCGTCGGGGAAAAAGGAAGCGACAAACACAATCGACAGGGAAATCCCGATACTCATAAAAGACCCGCTGCTTTCGCTCTACGTCAACAACAGGCAGCAGCTCGGAGACCTTGTGCTTGAGGACAGCATAACCCTCGAACAGCTCACACAGATAATCGACGACGGAAAGAAATCGCCCGGAGTCTTCACGAGGGGAACCCTCACGCTCAAGATGACGCACGAGTTGAACCTCCTGAAAATCGAGAGTCTCATGGTGAAGCACCACGTTCCGTACAAAAACGCGAAGCCCATCGAAAAAATCTCATCGAAAAAATACACGGGAATCATCATCGACGCGAGGGGAACGCTCCCGGTGCACGGAGAATTCGTCTCGGACAGCGTATATCCGTGCTTCTTCCCTGAAATCTGGGACGAGGACATGAACCTCATCTACGAAAGGAACATGGGCGACCCGACCCTCGAAAAAATGCAGGGAATGATACACTACGACTGGGACGACACGGAATCGAAGTACCAGAACAGGATAGGTGTCGCACCTCTCCACATAAAGGCCAGGAAAGTCTACGGAGAGAACAGGACGGATCCGGTAATCTCAAGGAACGACGCGCTCAAGATTCTCACGGTGCCAGAAAACCTGGAGCTTCTCAAACAGGGAAAAATCGTCGTGCTTTTGGACAAGGACAAACTCGTGCATTCGGTCGACGTACCGGAAAAGACGGCATCGTACTACACAGCGGTCGAGAGCATCAAGCGGATATTCGAGAACGAGTACGACGAAGTGGAAGACACGCTCGACGACGGCAAAAAAGGAAAGGCGTTCGACTCATGGGAAGGCGTGAAGATTCTCGAAAACCTCAAATTCATCGCCGACAGCCCGAAGCTCCTCCCGTCCGAGCTTCCGAAGCTCAAGAAGCTTGCCGAGGAGCTTTCCGCGCTCACGAAGAACGGGGGCTACACGATAAAGGTCGAGGGCCACACCGCAGACGTGAACAAGCCTACAGGACAGCAGATTCTCTCGGAAGAGAGGGCGAAGGCGATAGTGAAGGTGCTCGTGGAGAACGGACTCGACGAGAGAATCATGACGTACAAGGGCTACGGCGGAACGAATCCGGTGGCCACGAACGAGACCGCGGAAGGAAGGGCCGCGAACAGGCGCGTGGAGATAACAGCGACGCCGATAAAAAAGACGAGCATAATGTCAAACTGACATCCAGCGCAAAACCGCAAAACAAAAAGCGCAGAAGAAAGAAGCCCGGAACCATTTGGAGATTTTCAGAAACTCCCAAACGATTCCGGGCTTTTTTCAATGGCCTATCGATTGCTGCCAATCAAGAACCGACAGACTCGGCCAAAAGGCACACACCTTCGACAAGAGCCTCGTGCTCGTGCGGAGCGATGCGCGCGTAGAGAGTGTCGGGAGTGTCGCCCGCAAGAACGGGAACCCTCTTCTGTACGAGGATTCTTCCGGTATCGCATCCGGAATCGACCAGATGTACAGTGCATCCCGACTCCTTCTCGCCAGCGGCTATGACGGCCTCGTGGACGTGGTGCCCCCACATCCCCACCCCGCCGAATTTCGGAAGGAGAGCCGGATGGAGGTTCACGATTCTGTCGGAGAACTCGTCGATTATCCTGCCCGAAAGCACTGTGAGCCAGCCGGCCAGCACAATGGCGTCGGAACCGGCGGCCTTCGCGGCTTCCATCGCTGCGTCGGAAACGGCCACGCGCTTCTCCTCCTTCGTCGCCGCCTTCGCCTTCTTAGGCCCCATCACGGCGAACGGGGAGCAGATTCTCGTCGGGATTCCGGCTGAGGAAGCCCGCTCCAAGGCGTAGGCGTTCTTCGTGTCGCTCACGACGAGGACGATTTTGTAGGGGCAGTCGGCGTGGGACTTCTCGTAGTCGATGAGAGCCTGAAGGTTCGTTCCGCCTCCGCTGACCAAAACTGTTATGTTCATTCTATTCTTTTCCCAAAATCAAAAAATCAGTCGAGAATCGTGGCATCGTGGCTGCCCTTCAACTCGCCACCGAGTTCCTTCTTGGACTTCTCCACGCAGCCGATTCTGTACGCCTTGAGAGGAGCCGCGCCGGCCTTCGTGTAAGGCTCCGTCTGGAATTTCGCGGCGTTGTCGTTGAAGTGCTTGACGATTTCGTCTGCCTTGTCGGCGCTGACGGCGAGAATCAAGCCGATTCCCATGTTGAACGTTCCCCAAACGCCCTCAGGGTCTGCTCCGCGGCGCACAAGCTCGGCGAAAATAGCGGGCTTCTCCCAGGAATCTTTCTTGATGTGGGAGACGAGCTGAGTTCCCTTCGGGTACATTCTCGGGACGTTCTCGTAGAAGCCGCCGCCGGTGATGTGAACCATTCCGTGGATGGACTTTCCGAACGCCTTGAGAGCGTCCATGACAGGGCGAACGTAGATTCTTGTCGGAGTGAGGAGAACCTCGCCGATTTTCTTTCCGTTGAAGTCCTCGTCGAAGTCCTTCACGAGCTTCCTGACGAGGGAGTATCCGTTAGAGTGGCAGCCTGTGGAAGAGAGGCCGATGAGGACGTCGCCCTCGCCGATGTCATTTCCAGTAATCATGTCGTCCTTCTCGCCGAAACCGACTCCGAAACCGGCCAAATCGTACTTTCCGATGTCGTAGAAGTCCGGCATCTCCGCAGTCTCTCCGCCGAGCAGTGCGCATCCGGCGTCCACGCAGCCGTCGGCCACGCCCTTCACGAGGTCGCCCGCGACTTTTGCGTCGAGCTTTCCGCACGCCACATAGTCGAGGAAGAACGAGGTCTGCACGCCGGAACAGAGGATGTCGTTCACGCTCATCGCCACGCAGTCGATTCCAACGGTGTCGTATTTTCCCATCTGGAAAGCGATGTCGAGCTTAGTGCCGACCCCGTCGGTGCCGGAGACCGCGACAGGGTGCTTCAACCCCGAAGGAATCTCGAACATTCCGTTGAAGCTTCCAAGCTCCGTCAAAAGCCCCGGAATCCTCGTCCTTGCGGCGTGTACCTTGTATTCGTTGACGGCGTTGTATCCCTCTTCGACATCTACGCCCGAATCCTTGTAATCGATAGTGTTTGCCATAAAAATCTCCAAAAAATATGATGAGAAGATACTATCTGAAAAACGCAGATAAATAAACGACATGCAGTCGAAGAAAAGGATTCTTGCCGATAATGTAAAGATAAAATAAAGAGCATTTTCAAGAGAAGGTCATGAAAAATTCAAGAACGAAAAAACGGCGGGCGTTGTTCCCAATCGGAATGAAGCTCGTGCTGATAATCAGCTTCATAGTCGTAGTGTCTCTAGGAGCGATAACAGTCCTCGTAAGCTACTTCACGAGGGAGAACGACAGGCTCAAGGCCGAGAGCAACAACTTCACGGTGAACACGAGGTCGGCCGGAATAGCGCAGAGCTTCTTCAACCAGACGCAGTCGAACGTGTACCTTCTCATGGACATGGTCTCCACAATCGGAACGAACGGCGCGCTGTCCAAGCAGTCGTCGGCGTACTTCTTCGAGCGGTACCCTGAAATCGGAGCGATAGTCGAATTCACGAGAAGGCAGCGGAGCATAGACGAAGCCGCCACGGACGACGAGAGGACGATGAACTTCCTGAACACGAGGTTCATGCAGAAGCACGAGCTTACGGAGAACAAAATCGAGAGCTTCCTCAAATCCGAGAGCGACACAATAGAGAAGGCTTTCCAGGGGGTCGAGAGCGCGGTCAACGCGACAACGTACTTCGACACGACCACGATGGGTCTTTTCTTCGCGGCCACGGAAGGCACGGACAGGAAGGCGATAGTCGTCATAACGTCGGCGGAATCGCTGTCGGACACGTTCGGAACGTCAGGGACGAACAACTCCTACATCGTGAACGCGGACGGAGACATCATCGTGCACCCGGACTTCGAGAAGGTGCGCCTCGGCACGAACGTCTCGGACTCCCCGATTGTCAAGCAGATGAGGGAGAACCCGGACTCTGGCAGGCAGATTTTCTTCACCGACACGGACGGAATCGAATATTTCGGGGCGTACCAGAAGCTGCAGTTCGCGGACGTGGGCGTAATCACGACAGTGAAGGCATCGATAATCTACGAGAGCGTCGAATCCACGACAAGGCGCAACATCTACCTCACGCTGTCGGTCTTCTTCCTCGCGATAATATTCATCGCCACATACTCCAAGCTCATCAGCACGAGGATAAAGAGGCTCACGAGAGCGTCCTCCGAAATAGAGCGCGGAAACTTCAACGTGCGGATAAAGAACACTTCGAACGACGAGATAACCGTGCTGACGAACAGCTTCATGAAGATGGGGCGAGGACTCGCCGAGAGGAAGAACCTGGAGGACACGTTCGGCAAATTCGTCAACAGGGAGCTTGCGAAGAAGGCGTTGAGCGGAGGCCTCAAACTCGGTGGAGAGGAGAAGAACGTGACGGTATTCTTCTCGGACATCAGAAGCTTCACGGCGATTTCGGAGAAGCTCACCCCGGACGAGGTCGTCGGATTCCTGAACGTCTACATGACGAAGATGGTCGAGTGCGTGCAGAAGACGGGCGGAACGGTCGACAAGTTCATCGGGGACGCGCTCATGGGCGTGTGGGGCGCGCCGTTGACTTCTGGCAGCGTGGCTAGGGACGCGTTCAACTGCGTGCGCGCGGCTCTTATGATGCGGGCCGCCCTCATGGAATTCAACAAGGACAGGGGCGGAGACAAGAAACCCATCATCAAAATCGGATGCGGAATCAACACCGGTCCCGTAATCGCCGGGCAAATCGGCTCCGAGCAGAAGATGGAGTACACGGTCATCGGAGACGCGGTGAACCTCGCTTCCAGGACGGAGGCGTTGAACAAGCCGTTCGGGACGGACATCCTCATAACGGAGAACACCTACAAGCTCATAAAGGACTACGTTCTCGTGGAGGAGATGCCGGGCGTGATGGTCAAGGGAAAGTCGGAACCGATAAAGATGTTCGCGGTGATAAACATCCCAAAAGCCACGGGAACTCCGGGAGCGGGAGCGGCGGGACCTTCTTCGCTCGACGAGGTGAGGTCGATGCTCGGAATCCCGAAGCCCGACCTTTCCTGTGTCGACCCGAACAAGCACGAAGAGAAGTACAAGATAGGCGGAGACAAATAAGCTGAAAAATGGACGGAACCGAGAGAACAAAAAAGCGGACAGCAAATAGCGGAAGGGAGTCCAGAATCCCCTTCGCAATCCTCATAATCATCTGCCTCATGGGAAGCGGAGTCTTCTCGTACCTTTTCGTAAAGGATTTGAACACCACGCTCACGAAGATGAACGAAGAGCCGATAGCCAGCATCTCGTTCAAGTACAAGTCGGCTCAGAGGAAATTCGTCGAAAGGGAAATCTGGGACAAGCTCAAGCAGCAGAGCCTCCTCTACAACGGAGACACGATACGAACGGCCCCCCTCTCGGAAGCCACGATTTTCTTCGGGGAGGACGACACAATCGAGCTGTACGAAGACTCGATAATCCAGATTTTCATGGAAGGAGACGAACTCGTCATCAACGTGGGCGGAGGAAACGTCGTCGTGAAGGCGGGAGAGAACTCGAAGGGAATAAAAGTGCGAGTCGGGAAGATGTACACCACTGTTAAGAAGGGCACATCCCTCTCGACGAAAAGCGACGACCTGAACGGCATAACGAGCTTCCATGTCCTAGAAGGCGGAGCGTACATCCTGAGCGACGGAGAGGACAAAGGAACGTTCGTGTCCTCTGTGGACCAGACGCTCTTCGCGGAGGACGGAAGCGTAATCGACACCAGCGGAATCCCCATGGTCACGGTCACAAGCCCCGCCCCGAACATGAAAGTGCTCAGGACGGAGGACGGAAAGAAGACAGTGCATTTCGAATGGCGCGAGAGCAACTTGCAGAACGACCACCTGGTCTTGAGCATAGCCGACAACGCCTCGTTCGAGATGGCGAAGACATACGACCTTTCCGGAATCGACGGACAGGACGGATTCGACGTGGAAATCGAGGACGGAAAGACATACTGGGAGATGCACCCGGCCAACTACGGAGACAAATTCAAGGCGCAGAGCCAGATGAACGTCATAAAGGCGAGCAAACCCGAACTGATAGTGCCTGTGAACGAATACGTGCTCGGCTTCAAGAACGCGGTTCCTTCAATACGGTTCTCGTGGACGGACGACGAATGGGTCTCGAAGTACCTGCTCGAAATCTCCCGAAAGCCAGACTTCTCGGACGTGGACACCGCGCTTGAGACGGCGGAGCCATTCACCACGGTCTCGGACTTGGAAGAAGGAATCTGGTACTGGCGCGTCAGGCCGACATTCGGAGCCGACATACAGATTCCGGAGAGCGTGTCTGAGACGAGATACTTCCTGCTCACGAAAGACGCAACCATGCCCAAGCCAAAGCTCCTCCACCCCGCCGACAACTCGACGACGAACGTGAAGACATCGAAAGCCGGAGAAAGCGAATTCCTCAGCTTCTCATGGAAGAAAAACCCGGACGCTTCGTTCTACGACATAAAAATATCGAGGGACCCCGACTTCAACTTCACGGACATAGACACCGAAACATCCGACAACTTCCTCAAGCTCGACAAGGCGAAAGTCGAGGAGATGCTGGAGAAGTCGAACGAATGGCACTGGGCGGTCATACAGGGAGACGAGAACGGAAACATCTCGGAGATGTCCGAGGTCAGGACGTTCTCGATAATCGACAGCGACTACGAGAACAGGCTCGTCTTCCCACCGGACGGATACGCGGTCGAGAACGGAAGGAAGGCCGACATGGCGTTCTCGTGGAGGCAGAATTTCACCCCCGTCGGGCCACAGCGGTTCATTGTCGCGTCCGACGAGAATTTCACGGACATTCTCATAGACCGCGAAGTCGCGAAGGGCAACATGGAGGAGGCCACTTCGATTTCCGCCCTTGATTCAGGCGAGAACGGAAGGACATACTACTGGATGACAATCGCGAAAAACGAGGACGGAAGAAGCATAGAATCCCAGACACGGAAATTCCTGATACTGCCTCCGTTCAAGGCACCGGAGAGCGTGACACCCGGAGGCAGGGTCACGGTCGGTGTCGCTACGGGAGAGCGGACGCACTTCGAATGGGAGGAGATAGAGGGGGCGGACTCGTACAGGTTCAGGATATACGACGAAACGAACACGGCAAATCCAGTCTACGAAGACAACCTCGTGACCGAGAACTTCATAGACGTGGACCTCTCGGAACTGAAAAACGGAGACTACATCTGGACACTGCAGGCGAACGCGATAGAAAGCGAACGCTCCACAAGATTCACGGGGGACACGGCGAAGAACGAATTCGGCGTAAGGAAGATTTTCCCGGCGAGGCTCACGTTCCCGGCGGACGGAGAAGTCAAAGACGGAATAGAGGAATTCACCGACCCGATGAAGGCAAAGTGGGAATGCGAGGAAGAGGAGTACGCGGCAATATTCAGGCTCTACAAGGAAATGCCCGACGGAACCTACAAGGCCATACAGACGGTGCAGAACCCGCCACAGACTGTGAAGATGCCGCGGCTGGAGCACGGAAGCTACAAGTGGTTGGTGGAGGCCCGCACCCCGGACGGATTCGACGTGTCTTCGTCCGAGAACAAGTTCACCGTCACGAAGATTCCGCCGCTCAAGGAACCGCTGCTGCTCTCACCCCGCCACCAGTCGAGCATCTCGGCGAAGGCGCTCAAGCGGAACAAGGCCGTGAATTTCAGCTGGAAGAGCGTCCCCGACGCTACGAGCTACATCATCACGGTGCGCGACAGGAGCGGCAAAGTCGTGGCGAGGAGCAACACGAGAAAAAAGACGTCGTTCTCGCTAAAATCAATAAACACACTCTCGCGAGGCAGGTTCACATGGACGGTCGAGGCCAGGCAGACGCTGAAGGATGGGACAGTCGTCAGGAAGACCGCCTCAAGACCCGCGAACTTCGTCATCGACATACCGGTCATAAGGGAAGTCAAGCTGAAGGAGACGGGAGAACTGTACGGACTTTAGGAATTGAGAATTGAG
>JAGBIY010000066.1 GCA_017934745.1 Treponema sp.
AAATTTACAAATAATAAGTGGACTAGTGACTTTACAGATTTTTCCATTGGTCTTTTTGTGAAATTAGGAACTCATTTTCCTAATTTCTCTGAATATATGGAAAATAGAAGAATTGCAAATATTGAAAGACTTGAAAAAGAAAAAATTGAAGCAGAAGAAGCTGCTGCTCGTGAAAAATTGGTGCAAGAACAAAGAAAAATCAAAGATGAAGCTGAGAAAAAGTATCAAGAACGTATAAAAGAATTCATAGGTGACACGCCTGTAAAAGTAATCACGTATTCAGACCTTGCAAATCCTTATGCATTTGAAAAAGATGTTGTTTATAGAATGACAAGTGATGTTTGGATTTATCACTATTATGATGATGGCTTCATAGGAAGTCCCTTCCATATGCAATCTTACCCAACCTATCTTGGAAATGTTCTCTTTTATGGAAAAGTTGACGTAACGAAATTGAAAGATCGAGTAACGGATTTGTATATGATGTATACGGGTACGACCGCGACATATTCCGGTACGATACCTGTATTTCAAATTTATTATTACAGATATTACTAAGACGGATGTCGATGTTGTGCATACCGTAGTGGTCGAATCCGTTTTCGCTCATTTCGCAATTGCTTTGAAAAAAAACTGGTCAATTGCGAACAAAAAAAACGGATTCTAGCGAAGGTCATTTCCCTAGAATCCGTTTCTCATCTTCAATTCTCAACTTTCAATTCTCAACTCTCAATTTTCCCCGTGCCATTTCTTTTTTTCTTCGTACATTCGTTTGTCGGCTTCAACGACATGCTTTTCAATGTTCTCGCATTTTTCGAGGTAGATTGAGCCGACCGAGATAATCGGGTGCTTCTTCATCTCGCTGACTTTCTCCTCGAAGACCTTCTTCTGTATGTCCTCGAAGAACACGACGAATTCGTCGCCTCCGATTCTGTAGATGTTCGTCTTCTTCAGCTTCCGCTGGAGGGAGTCCGAGTCCATGCTTTTCTCGGATTGCGATGTCGTGGCGCATATCGTCTTCAAGATGGTGCTGGCGGTGATTATCATCTCGTCGCCTTTTTCGTGGCCGTAGTTGTCGTTCGCGGCTTTCAGTCCGTTTATGTCGGCGAATATTATTCCGAGTTTCTTTCTTTTGGCGTTCGACTTTTCCGATGTGCGCTCAAGCTCCTTCATCTTCTTTATGTATGCGTGGCGGTTTTGGAGTCCCGTCATCTTGTCGTGGTAGCTCAGATTGTAGAGCTGGTCCATGTATTTCCGCCGCTCAAGGTCTCCCATGAGGAATGTCGCGACCGATTTCAGAAGCGTCATCGATTCGGTGTTGGATTTCGGGTTTCCGATTACTATCATGCCTGTGAGCGTTCCGTGCTTGTAGAGCGGAACCGCCATGAGCGACTCTATTTTCTGAGTGGAGAGGATTTCGAATTCGCTCGAATCCTTTTGCGGAATGCTGTCCAGCGATTCTATGTAGATGTCGCCGTCTTTCTCGAACGCGTCCAGCCACCTTTCGAACCTCTTCATCTGAAAACTCTTGATGCTCGAAAGCCCTTCGGGATATGTGTCCGATTTCCATTCGAACGTGTTCTTGAACATTTTCTCGTCGTCTGTTACTTCGAATATGTATGCCCTGTCCGCGTTGTGGTATCCGGCGATTGTGGCTAAAAGGTAGTTGATTGCGTCCTTGCCGTCGTTCGAGTCATAGAGCGTGTTTATGCAGAGAAGGAGAGTCGAATTTATCTTCTTGAGTTCGTAGTATTCCTTCTTCAAATTTATGATTTCGATGTCGTTGCTGTCCGCAATCTTGTCCGCTGGCAAAATTGCAGTTTCCTGCCTGTGTTCGCTTCGATAGTTGTCGCTGGACATTTTTCCCCTCATGTTTGACCCAATGAGAAATTATATCAAATATTCACCAAGTAAAAGAAGCGAAAAAATCACTTGAGTTAACATTTTTTTGCATTTTTTTAATCGGAAATTCGGGGAAAACTTAAATTCTCCATTTTTTGACCATCCGGAAAAGCGTTTGTACAGAACCCTGCCGTTTTTGTCTTATTTTTGTTTTCTTCCATGAGTCCGATTCTGGCGCAAAACCCGAAAAAACAGACCTGTTCCGAAACAGAAGTTTCCGAACAGGTCTATTTCCTACAGAATGTCGATGTATTCGCCCGACAACGCCTTGTTCATGCTTCTGACGGCGCAGAATTTTCCGCACATGGAGCAGGCTTCCGAGTGGTCGTCCTCCGGCTTACGGCTGTCGCGGATTTTCCTTGCAGTCTCCGGGTCGAGGGCGCATTCGAACTGGGCGGCCCAGTCGAGTTTCTTCCGCGCGTCAGCCATCTTGTCGTCGATGTCGCGCGCGCCGGGGATGCCTTTCGCGATGTCCGCGGCGTGCGCCGCAATCTTGGACGCGATGATTCCCTGCTTCACGTCGTCCAAATTCGGGAGCGCGAGGTGCTCCGCCGGGGTGACGTAGCAGAGGAACGCCGCGCCGGAAGCCGCCGCAACAGCCCCTCCAATCGCGGACGTGATGTGGTCGTAGCCGGGGGCGATGTCCGTCACGAGCGGGCCGAGAACATAGAACGGCGCGCCCTTGCAGATTGTCTGCTGAACCTGCATGTTCGCCGCTATCTGGTTGAGCGGAACGTGGCCGGGACCTTCCACCATCACCTGCACGTTGTGCTTCCACGCCCTGTCGGTCAATTCGCCGAGGCGCACCAGTTCCTCGATTTGGCAAACGTCTGTCGCGTCCGCAAGACAGCCCGGTCGGCACGCGTCCCCAAGGGAAACTGTCACGTCGTATTCTTCGCAGATGTCCAAAATCTCGTCGTATCTTTCGTAGAACGGATTCTCGTTTCCCGTCATGACCATCCAGGCGAAGACGAGGGAGCCGCCTCGGCTTACGATGTTCATCTTGCGGCCGACTTTTCTAATCTGTTCGATTGTCTTCCTCGTGATTCCGCAGTGCAGCGTGACGAAATCCACACCGTCCTTCGCGTGCATCCGAACGACTTCAACAAAATCGTCAGCCGTGAGCGTCGCGAGGTCCCTCTGGTAGTGGATTACGCTGTCGTAGACCGGAACCGTGCCAATCATCGCAGGGCATTCGCTCGTGAGTTTCTGCCTGAACGGCTGTGTGTTTCCGTGGCTGGACAAATCCATTATCGCCTCGGCTCCCATGTTCACCGCGCTCATCACCTTCTGCATCTCTATGTCGTAGTCCTTGCAGTCCCTTGAGACTCCCAAGTTCACATTGATTTTCGTCCTGAGCATGGAGCCGATTCCTTCCGGGGTCAGGCTCTTGTGGTTCTTGTTCGCTGGAATCGCGACCTTTCCTTCCGCCACGAGCTGCATGAGCCTCTTTTCGTCCATGCGCTCCTTCTCCGCGACAATCTTCATCTCCTTCGTGACGATTCCTTTCCTCGCCGCGTCCATCTGCGTTGTGTAGCTTTTGCTTTCCATTTTTGCTTTTCTCCAATTTTGTATTTGCTTGATTTTTTTTCACAGAAATTTGAAGTTGTGGCACAGTGGCCCTGAGCCTTTCCCCAGGTCGAGCATCGCTTCCAGGGCGAGCGTCAGGTAGTCCTTCGCGTTCTTGACGCTTTCTTCGAGTGAAAGCCCCTTTGCCAGGTTCGACGCTATGGCGGAAGAGAGCGTGCAGCCTGTTCCGTGCGTGTTCTTGTTGTCCACTCTTTTTCCGTCGAACCAGATTCCTTCTCCGCTTTTTTTGAAGAGGAAGTCGCAGGCATCGTTCACCATGTGTCCGCCTTTCATGAGCACCGAGCAGCCGTGCCTTTTGGAGAGCGTCTCCGCCGCTTTTTCCATTTGTTCTTTCGTTTCGATTTTCGTTGATAGCATGAATTCCGCTTCCGGGATGTTCGGCGTGATGAGTGTCGAGAGAGGGAAGAGTTCCTTTTGGATTTTCGATATGGCTTCGTCGGAAATCAGTTTTGTTCCGCTTGTGGAGACGATTACGGGGTCGACGACGATGTTCCTGAAATTGAATTTCTTGATTGATTCGGCGATTGAATGCGCCTGTTCTTCGGTGGGAATCATTCCCGTCTTTACCGCGTCGGGGAAGATGTCCGTGGCGACCGCTTCGATTTGCTTTTCCAGGATTTCAGTCTCCGTGACCTGCACCGCAAAAACACCAGTCGTGTTCTGCGCCGTGAGGGCTGTGATTGCGCTCATCGCAAAGACTCCGTTCGCCGTCATCGTCTTGATGTCGGCCTGGATTCCGGCTCCGCCGGAACTGTCGCTTCCTGCAATCGTCAAAGCGGTTTTCATCTGTATTTCCTCCGTTGGCATTGTCCAAATCAGGTGCGGTCGAGGACGAATCAGTCCTCCTCTCAGCCGGTTTTCACCAGCTCCCGAAAAATCGAAATGTAGAATAAACGATATTAAAAAAGTGGAGAATTTGCAATGCGGTTTTTCATATTTGACAAAAAGCAAAAAAAACACTTAAATCTTTTTCCGTCAATTCACGGAGGTACTTCCGATTTTTTCGGAGGTTGAGAAATACTCTTTGAACCTGTCAGTCAACACTGTCGTAGGGAGCTGAATGAAAAAAAATGAAAATCCAAACGGAAATCATGAAGCTCACCTTTTTGGTGGGCTTTTTTGTTTTAAAAATCTAAAAAACGGAGAAAAAAATGACGGAATCAGAAATCAAGTCGAAAGTCGAAAAGGCGGTTTGTGACGCGAGGGAGAAAAAGCCACTTGCGCCTTCCATAACGAACACGGTGACGGTGAATCTCGTCGCGAACGCGCAGTTGGCGGTCGGCGGCAGCGCAGCGATGGTCTATCTTCCAGACGAGGGCGAGTGGTGCGCGAAGAACGGTAATGCCGTCTACTTGAACGCGGGAACGCTCTTTCCGGTTTACGAGGAGACTTTCCCAAGGACGATGAAAGCCCTCTGCGAAAACAGGACGCCGTGGGTGCTCGACCCTGTGGGGCTTGGAATCGGGAGTCTCAGGACGAAGCTTCTCTCGTTCTGCAGGGATTTTCCGCCGACAATCGTCCGCGCGAACGCTTCGGAAGTGATTGCCCTCTCGAAACTCTGGGGCGTAATCGAATCGTCCTCATCAGGCCCGAAAGGTGTCGATTCTGTCGATTCTGTTTCCGATGCCGAGAATGCGGCGAAAGCCCTCGCCTCGTTCATCCACGGTGCCGTGGCGGTTTCCGGCGAAGTCGATTTCGTGACGGACGGGGAAAATTCAGTGCACGCGGAAGGCGGCTCCCACTTTTTTGAGAAAATCACGGGAGCCGGATGCTCTCTCGGGGGAGTCTGCGCGGTCTACGCCGCTGTCGCCGAGCCGTTCATCGCGGCCCTCACGGCCACGCAAATCTACAATCTCGCTGGAAAGAGGGCGGAGAAGAATTGCCACGGTCCCGCGAGTTTCCAGGTGGAATTTTTGGACGCGCTTTACAACGCCAGCCCTTCCGATGTCGCGGAAAGCAAATTCTCAGTCGTTTGATTTTAGTTTGAGTCTTTTGAATTTTTGGAGGGAAAAAAATGAACACACTTGTTGCTGTTGCGATTGCGCCTTTTGGAGTCGGGGACGAACTTTCGGCTGAGGTTGCCGAGGTCGTAAAAATAATCCGCAATTCCGGCTTGAAGAACAGGACGTATTCCATGTTCACCGAGATTGAAGGGGAGTGGGACGAAGTGATGAAGGTCGTGAAGGATGCGACTTTCGTGCTTGCTGAAAAGGGAATCAGGACGGAGGTGATAATGAAGATGGACATCCGTCCGGGCTTCGAGAACATGATGAGCGAGAAACTCGAAAGGCTTGAGGAGAAGATGTGATGTACAACAGAATGAATCTTGACGTGTCGGCCTACCTCGTCGTGGGTCCTGAGAACACAAACGGCCGCCCTGTGGAGAAAATCGTGGAGGACGCTGTGCGCGCGGGGTTTACGATTGTTCAGATTCGCTCGAAAGTCGCGGGCGCGAAAGAGATGATTGAGCTTTGTGAAAAGTCCGCGGCTGTGATAGCGGGACTCGGAAAGTCGGACTCGGTTTCGCTCG
Source organism: Treponema sp. (assembly GCA_017934745.1). Classification (GTDB taxonomy): domain Bacteria; phylum Spirochaetota; class Spirochaetia; order Treponematales; family Treponemataceae; genus Treponema_D. The sequence continues at coordinate 6,023 of JAGBIY010000066.1, forward strand.
TCGTCGACGACAGGCTCGATGTCGTCCTTGCGGCCCGCGAGAGGGGAATCAAGGTCGACGGAATCCACGTGGGGCAGAGCGACATTCCTGTTGACGTTTGCAGAAAGTATCTTGGCGAGGATTCGATTGTGGGGCTTTCCGCGTTGACGAGCGAGCTTGTGGACTACGTGAAGAATTTCGACTCTTCAAAAATCGATTATTTCGGCGCGGGTCCTGTCCACGAGACGAATTCAAAGCTCGACTGCCAGCGGGACGCGTCCGGAAAAGTGATAACGGTCTTCGACGAGCTTTCCGCTCTCGCATCCTCAAGCCCGATTCCTGTCGTCGTAGGCGGCGGCGTCAAGGTCGATGACATTCCGGCGTTGAAAAAGTCAGGCGTGGACGGATTCTTCGTCATCTCGGCGGTCGCAGGTGCCGCAAATCCGTATGGCGAGGCGAAAAAACTTGTGGACGCGTGGACGTGATTTTTGTGATAAAATCAGTTCATGTATCATTTCATCGTAAACATTCACGGCGGAAGCGGAAAGTCGTTTCTGCTCTGGAACAAAATCAAGGAGCTGCTCAAGGAGAGGGGCGTGGAGTTCGAGACCTACGTTCCCCTGCGGGTGGGGCACGCGGGCGAGATTGCGAAGAAGATTGTCTCTCTTGACGACGACGACAAGAAAATCGTCATCCTTGGCGGCGACGGAACTTTGAACGAGGTGCTGAATGGAATCCCGGAGGAGAAAATGGGGAGCGTCAAGCTCGGATTAATCCCGACCGGCTCCGGCAATGACTTCTCGCGAGGGCTTGGGCTTCCGCGCCACAATCCTGAAAAAGCGTTGGACTTGATTCTCAATTCAAAGGGCGACAGAAAAATCGACCTCGGCATAATCGAGTCCAGCGACGAGAACGCCCTTTTCAAGCGCAAGATTTTCGCCATCAGCTCCGGCTTCGGCTTGGACGCGATTGTGGGGACTTCAATCAATACTTCAAAAATCAAAGTTGTTCTGAATCGAATCAAACTCGGAAAGCTCAGCTACGCCATTTTGACTGTGAAGACGCTTTTTTCGATGAGGACGCAGAACGTGAAAATCCGCTTTGACGGCGGGGAAACTGAGGAATTCAAAAAACTGATTTTCCTTGCGGCGATGAACGGATACGCGGAAGGCGGCGGAGTTCCGATGAATCCGGACGCGCGCATGGACGACGGAAAACTCTCTGTCTGCGCCGTCTCCGGAGTGCCGAAATGGCTCACGTTCCTGATGTTTCCGTTCTTGTGCCTCGGAAAGCACAAGAAGTTCAAGTCGTTCGTCCTCCGCGATTTCGAGACCATGGAAATCGAGTCGGACGCTCCGAGCGTTTCCCACACGGACGGGGAGCTTTTCGGGAACATCCGCTCAGCCCGCTATTCCGTGTGGAAGAACGCCGTGTCGATGCTCGTCTAGTTTTCGCCTTTCACTTCTTTTGTGAACCTGCAGCGGGGATAGTTCGAGCAGCCGAGGAAGAATCCCCTCCTGCCGTTTCTGAGCAGGAGCTTGCCCTTGCAGCGGGGGCAGTTGCCGTATTCGGAGAAGAATTTTCGGTCTTCGAGGGATTTTTCTATGTTCCTGACGTGCTTCTTCGCCATCTTCTCCGAGTCCAGCCTTAGCTGCTCTATCGATATGCATATTTTTTCGACCTGTGTCTCGGAGAGCACCTTTTCCTTGAACGCCGTTATCTTGGCTATGATGTGCTTGAAGTTCACGACCGTTCCGTTCTTGGACTTGAGCTTGACGAGCGGGGTGTCCAGATGCCTTAGGTCTGCTTCGTTCGAGAAAGCGATTATCGGAATGTACGCGTTCGAATTCTTCATCATCGTGTTCATCTTGAGCGCGGAAATGTGGGCTTTGTTCTGCTTTACGGGGTTGTAGAATTCCTTCTGCGTCCCCTTCCAGAGCTTCCTCCACATGCGCTCCTTCTCTTTTCCGAAAATCTCGCCCTTGTAGTTCTTCGTCTCTATCACGAAAATTCCGAAAACGGACACGATTACATGGTCGATTTGCACGGTCGAGGTGGAGCCTTTGAGCATGACGTCGTTGTAGATTCTGTACGCTTCGGGCAGGGCGGAGATGATTTTTGAGACTTCGCTTTCCCCCTGTTTCCCGAAAGAGTCCCTCTGTTCTACGTTCTCAGCCTCCGCCCTCGATTTCTTGAGAATCCGCCTGACAATCGGAATGACGATGGCCGCGACGATGAACACGGAAATTGCAATCAGCGCGATTTTCATGTCATGCGCCCTTGTACTGGCCGATTATCTCGGTTATGAGCGGTATGAGCTGCTTCTTCCGGCTTACGACGTCTTTTAGATAGAAGATGTTCTCGTCTTTCTTCGGAAGGTTCACGAACGGCATGAATTTCGCATCCGCCGCTATGAGCATGACAGAGCTGAGCTTGGTGATGTCCGTGACCAGAAGAAGGCTGAAGAGTCCCCCCCGGCTTCTCCTCGTTATCTCAAGCTCGTCCAGGAATTCCTTCTTCCTGGAGAGAATCTCCGACGTGTCCTCGACTTCGATTTGGCTTGCCGTGTAGACGATTTTTCCGTTTTCTGTTGGTTCCGAGTATTCCTTCATGTCCTGGTTCAGGACTTCGGAGACGCTCCTTGAGCCTATGTGGCTTCCAGCCGAGATGATGTCCTTTCCGAGATTCTGGATGTCGAGTTCCGTTATCGAAGAGAGGTACTCTGCGACTTCCCTGTCCGTTTCCGTCGTTGTGGCGGACTGGAGAATCAGGGTGTCGCTCAGTATTCCGCAGAGGAGAATCTGCGCCATGTCGGTTGGAATCGAGACACGTTTTTCACGGTACATGTTCGCGATTTGCGTGGACGTGGAGCCGACCGGCCTGTTTATGAACGTTATCGGGTATTTCGTCGGAATCGCTCCGATTCTGTGGTGGTCGATAATCTCCCTTATCCTGTAGTTCTCGATTCCGTCCACGGCCTGCGAAAGCTCGTTGTGGTCCACAAGCGACACCTGCACGTTCGGCTCGTGGAGCAGGTCGTTCTCGGAAATCACTCCGATGAGCTTTCCGTCGTCGTCGATTACCGGAAGCGAGTGGCTCGGGCTTGAGTGGAGAAGCGGCTTGATTCTCTTCACCGTGTCCATCTTGTGCACCGGCGCGACCGAGTAGTCCGACATGACCGAGACGGGAGCGGAATACGACATGAGCATGGCCGTGGAAGCCGTGTCGAACGAGCTTACGAGAATGCTGATTCCGTTCGCTTTTGCCTTCTCGACTATCTCTTTTTTGGGGAGTTTTCCTCCGCTCAGGACGAGACCGTATATTTTCTTTTCCATGCAGAACTCGTGGATGTCGTCCCTGTCGCCCGTGATGATGATCAGCTTCTCGCAAAGGTGCGCTTCTATCGTCTTCTTGAACGAGTCGAAGCTCGCCGCTCCGACTATTATCGTGTATTTCTGGATTTCCTCCGGTTTTACGAGATGTATCGGCTGCGCGCTTATTGTCTTGAGTATGAGGTTCATGCTCGTGGAGACCGTCAGATGGTGCGCCGGGTTCAGAATCGAAAGGACGTTGTGCGCGAAAACGTTGTAGTGCAGGAGGGACTTGTATTTTCCATCGGAGTCCACGACCGGGAGAACGTGGTTGCCGATTTTCTGCATCATGCTGGCGGCGTTCCACAAAGGTTCGTTCTCGTTCACGGTCGCGCCCTTGTCGATTTCCGTCATGTAGTAGGCGGCTTTAGGCGCGAGGTCGGGAATGTACTCCGGCGGATTTATATTGAATCTCTTGAAGATGTATTCCGTCTGTGGAGAGAGTTTTCCGGGCCGCGCCGCCACGTACTCCTTCTCTCCCATCATGTTCTTCAGTCTCGCGAATGCGGTCGCCGAGACTATTGAATCTGTGTCTGGGTTTTTGTGTCCGAAGACGTAAGTCGTGTTTGTCATGCTTTGATTTTATCACGGATAACGAGTCTGACACAGTGAAAAATGAATTGGAGTTGAAACTTCTACAATTTCTCTTTTCCAATTCATTTTTTTCTTACGGTTCGTCTTCGAGCCTTGGATACTTGTTGAAGTATTCCCCCGTCATCTTCGCCGTCAGGCCGCTCAAGGCGATGAGTGACACGCAGTTCGGTATGGCCATGAGACCGTTCGTGATGTCCGCTATCGTCCAGACCTGGTTGACCGTGAGGTATGGGCCGATGAAAACCGCAGCGATGTAGAGGAGCCTGTAGAATTTTACGATTCCCATCTTTCCGTTCGTCAGGTACTCAAGGCATCTTTCCGAATAGTAGTCCCATCCGAGAATCGTCGTGAAAGCGAAGAAGATGAGGCATATCATCAAAAGGAACTGCACCGAGTGGCCGTCCCCTCCGAGAACCCTTGAGAATGCCCTCGAAGTGATTGCGACGCTTGCTGGGCAAGCCGTGAACAATGGGATAGCGAGAACCCTTGAGAATGCCCTCGAAGTGATTGCGACCCCTTTTAGCTCGCCGACACCGCTTCCGTCGCCGATGTAGAAGGCTATCACGATTGCGAGTCCTGTCATCGTGCAGATGATGAGGGTGTCGATGAATGTTCCGAGCATCGACACAAGTCCCTGCGAGACTGGTTCCTCCACTTGGGCTGATGCCGCCGCTATTGGTGCCGAACCGAGACCCGCCTCGTTCGAGAAGATTCCCCTGGCGACACCGTTCTGCATCGCGGCGACCATCTGCGAAAGCGCGAATCCTGCGGCTCCTCCCGCCATGGCCCTAAGCCCGAACGCCGACTTGAAAATGACGTGGAAGGCTTCCGGAATCCTTGTGGCGTTCATCAGGAGTACCGAAAGTCCGAGGAAGACGTAGACGAGGGCCATTGCCGGGACGATGAAGGCCGCCACCTTGGAAATCCTCTTGAGTCCTCCGATTATTACGAGTGCCGCCGCCAATGTGACGAGGATTCCCGCCACGACGACGTACCATGAGTAAGCCTTGTCTCCTATTGAAAAAGCGATGCTTCCGTTCCCCGGATTGAACGCGTCGTTCACGGCGGTCGTTATTCCGTTTACCTGCGTTATCGTTCCGATTCCGAGCAGACCCGTGAGCACTCCGAATGATGCGAACAGGACTGCCAGCCACTTCCAGTTTTTGCCAAGCCCTTTCTCAATCGTGTAGAACGGGCCTCCGAGGATGTGGCCGTCCTCCTTCCTCTCCCTGAAGTGAACAGAGAGCATACACTCGGAATATTTCGTCGCGATTCCGAGCAATGCCGCGAGCCACATCCAGAAGAGCGCGCCCGGACCTCCCGCCGCTATCGCCGTGGCGACTCCGACGATGTTGCCCGTTCCGATTGTCGCCGAAAGGGCCGTGCAGAGCGCGCCGAAGCTTGAGACTTCTCCGTTTTTGCTGTCCGTCTTCTTGAACATCGACTTGATTGCCCTTCCGAGGTACTTGAACTGCATTCCTCTCGTCCTGAGTGTCAGGATGAATCCTGTCGCGAGAATGAGCGCGATTGTCGGAAGTCCCCAGACGATTTTGTCCATCTTCGTCAAAATCGAATCAAACAGTTCCATGATTTTTTCTCCATTTTATATTAAGGATAAATTTAAAATAAAAAAGCCGAAACCCACGCACGCTCACGCATCTTCGCATAGATTTCAGCAAACGCAATTGAGAATATCAAAAATTTCGGTTTTGTCCAACTGAACATTGGGCATCTCCTGCAACTTGTTGACGCGTTTGTCTATTCGGTCGAAAGTCGAGTTTTCACAGTGCAATGGCAGAAACGAGCGGAAGCGGGGTTCCGTCAACAAAAACACTCAGCCACCGCGGAGCGGTACTGCCGTTTTTGTTGGCGGGTTCCCGCTGGGAGCTTGTTTCTGCAACTACGGT
>JAGBIY010000067.1 GCA_017934745.1 Treponema sp.
GAAAGTTGTAAGGTCTGTCTCGCGGCAATGTGTCAATTTCTTTGAGTTTCACCCTTGCGGGCATACTTCCCAGGCGGCACACTTAAAGCGTTAACTACGGCACCCACTCTTAAGAGCGAACACCAAGTGTGCATCGTTTACTGTGCGGACTACCAGGGTATCTAATCCTGTTTGATCCCCGCACCTTCGCACCTGAGCGTCAATCATGTGCTGGTGACCTGCCTTCGCCACCGGTGTTCTACCTAATATCTACAGATTTCACCCCTACACTAGGTATTCCGGTCACCCCTCACTGATTCAAGTCCAGCAGTATCCAAAGCAGCTACGGAGTTAAGCTCCGTAATTTCACTCCAAACTTACCAGACCGCCTGCGTGCCCTTTACGCCCAATAATTCCGAATAACGCTAGGGTCTTACGTGTTACCGCGGCTGCTGGCACGTAATTAGCCGACCCTTATTCTCAAGCTACAGTCACCACGAGACCATTCCCTGTCCCGCTTATTCCTCACTTGCTAAAGGACTTTACAACCTTCCGGCCTTCATCGTCCACGCGGCGTGGCTCCATCAGGCTTTCGCCCATTGTGGAATATTCTTAGCTGCTGCCTACAGTAGGAGTCTGGGCCGTATCTCAGTCCCAATGTGTCTGCTCACCCTCTCAGGCCAGATACCCGTCATTGCCTTGGTGGGCTTTTACCCCGCCAACAAGCTGATGGGACGCAGGCCGTTCCTTCGGCGCAGCCGAAGCTGCTTTCCTCGGTGGCTTCCGAGACCACCGACCTTATTCGGTATTACCCGGTATTTCTACCGGCTATCCCCATCCAAAGGGTACGTCACCAACGTGTTCCTCACCAGTCCGCCACTCTAGGGGAGTGCAAGCACTCCCTTGCCGTCCGACTTGCATGCTTAAGACCCGCCGCCAGCGTTCATTCTGAGCCAGAATCAAACTCTCCATGATTATTCTAAACCCCGAAGGGTAAAGATTTCACATTCAAATTTGGTCCCTTCCGTATCTCAACGGTAGGCCCCGATTAATCCGAGACCATGGCATCGAAGAACCTGGTTCGCGACAGTTTCCTGCCGCTCTCCATGTCTATCTTTTTTTCCCTCACTGATTCCTGTTATCGGTTTCAAATAGCTCTGTCCTCGCGGACAGTCACACTCGCCTTTTTTAGCGGGTGAGGTTGACTGTATCACGATTCAATTTTTTTTGTCAACACGTCCGCGAAAAAAATTTTATTTTTTTTTCGGAAAAACGGGAAAACCGAAAAACGGAGGTCGAGCAGGATTCAAAACATGCCCTCAGACGCACGAGGATTCGTTTTGGCGCGTTTTTTTGCGTTTTTTGGGAAATATGTCGACCGAGGTCGTTTCGACGCGTCTACGGCCCGTTATGACGCGAATTCGGGTTTTTGAAATTTCCGCTCCGTTTCCAAGCCCGGAAAAGAATCCCCGTCAAGGTTCCGGATGGAGGCACCGCCACTCGTCCTCGTGCCTCCTGGCGAGCTCGCCCTTCGCCCTCGTCATCAGCGAGAAGTCCGTCCGCTCGACGGCGTTCAGCTCCTCCACCCTGGCCTTCATGGCGTCGAATATGCCCTGCAGCTCGTCGGCGTACTTCTCGAAGAACACCCCCTCGTCCCTCAGGACGGCCTTGTCGGCGGCCGCCCCCGGCGCGTCGGCCGCGGCGAGGACCCCGGCAGCCCGCTCGGTGCACGTGAAGCGGAACCCCACGGTCCTGCGGTTCCGGACGACCTTCTCGAAGCTTATCGAGAAGTCGAAGTTGAGCCTGTTGAGCTCGTCGATAGGCATCTTGACCACCCGGCTTATGAAAGCGTTCATCCTGCCGGTGTACTTCCCGGGAGCCACGCCGAGAGTCCTCCTGAGGTCCTCGACGGCGTACTCGAAGTACCACTGCCCCCTCATGTTGCCGTTCCTGCCCTTGTTGCCCTTGTACGAGACGGCTATCTCGTAGTACCGGAACGCGTACAGGCTCCTGAAATTCCCGATGAGCCTCAGGTCGAGCGCGGTGTAGCCAAGGCGCATGTTGTATATCGCGTTGCCCACGTCCGGGGTGAAGACGAGCTCGACAAGGTTGGTGTCAGGGTTGTACTTGGAGATGTAGAACCAGTTGAACGAGACGAACCCGCCGTTCTCCCGCATCCAGGTGATCTTGGCGTCCTGGCACTCCCTGACCGCGTCCTTGACGAGCTGGTAGTTCTCTCCGCTGTCGACCATCCCGAACTTCGCCAGGAAGTCCTGGATCGAGAACCTCGCCACCCAGGAGGGAATCTTCGTGCGGTTCTCGTCGAAGGCCAGATCCCTCTCCTCGATCCTGACGTTCGCCGAAGCCATCGCGATGATTTTTCTTGCTGGCAAAGAGCATGCGTATATGCTCCTGCTGATTTCGTTGCCCTGTATAGCGATTTCCTTTTCGCCCTGCCTCGGATTTTGCTTTTTCATTTCCGGAACCTCGTTTTTTTTTCGCGTTTTTTTCGCATGCGCCTCGCGCGCGCGCGCACACGCGCGAATTTTATTTATAATATTATTATTATTACGACCCCCGCAAACCGCCATGGGTCGGGCCTCCCAGCCTCGAACGACAACAATTACTGCGGGACACGACAACAATTACTGCGGAACACGACAACAATTACTGCGGAATGCGACAACAATTACTGCGGAAAATCCCACCGCGTTTTTTCGTTCAAGGTGGGATTTTTTTTTCGCCTTTTTTTAAAGGCTATACATGAAAGTTGTTTGCTATACAAAAACGCTATACAAGTTCAATTTTTCAGAAAAAAAATGAAAACTTTCTTCCAGAAATGGGAGCATTTTCGGGGACGCCGGCGCTGTTTTTCAAAAATTTCGGGCATTTTTCTTGAAATTTTACTCCACTTTTGTATAATAAAAAAATACCAACTCAATGAAAAAAACGCGGTGGGATTTTTTGTACTTTGCACGTCATTTTTTTGTACTTTTGGTGGCGTTTCTTTGTACTTTGCACGTCATTTTTTTGTACTTTTGGTGGCGTTTTTGTTCACGAGGCCCCAGCCATAGCGGCTCTAGAGGGTGGTAATATTATAATATTTAAATATAAAAATAGCGCGCGCGAGAAAAATCCGAAAAATCCGAAAAAACGAAACGAGAAAAAACACTATACACAAAAGAGAGGCCATTGCATGAAAACGACAAAAAAACTCCCGGTGGACAACTTCACCAAGGACATAGCCAGACAGCCCAGCGAATTCACCAGGGCAGTGTTCAAGGGGACAGCCCTTGCCTACAAGCTCATAATCTTCGCCCTCTACAAGGTCTCAACGCAGTCCAGCGATGGCGACAAGGCCGGAAAGGACATGAGGTGCGTCTTCTCCGCCTCAGAATTCTTCAGCAAGCTCGGCATGACTAACGGGACAAGGCAGGGGGAGCTTGTCGAAAGAGCCACAGAGGAGCTCTCCAGGAGCATAATCGTCCTCAGGAACGATGACGCCAGGAACCCGGACGACGTGAGCAACCTCAAGATGCCCTGGTTCGAGAGCGTCAAGACCCTGAACGACGGCTCCGTGCACATGAAGTTCAACAGGGCCATAGCCGAGTTCTTCGACTTCAGGGTCGGCTACACCGCCCTGGAGCTCCTTGAGATAGGCGACCTCCAGAGCTTCTACGCAATGCGCTACTACGGCCTGGCGAAGTCGACGATGGGCTTCAGCGGGGAGAGGGGCAACGGCAGGAATTCCTGGTGGTTCGAATTCACCGAGGAGGAGCTGAGGCGCTTCTTCGAGATTGACAGGAACGCCTACCAGCGCCGAGATGCATTCGTGAAGACCGTCATCAAGAAGCCTTGCGAGGAGGTCAACGAGAAGACGGGGGTCAACATCGACCTGCAGTACGAGAAGATCTCGAAGGGGAAGTACAGGTGGAGGTTCCTCTGCTCCCTGAAGAAGGCCCTTCCGGAGCCGGCGAAAACGGAGCCGAAGGCGGCGGGGACCGGGGCGGGTCTTGACGCGGACGCGGAGCGCGAGAGGGTGGAGGCCCTCAAGAACAAGCACCCGGAGAGGTGGCTGGAGCTCCTGGAGGCCGAGGTCAGGAAGCCGCAGCCCGGCGGTATGAACATGTTCTGGGCCGAGGTCAACGCCGCCGCGGCCCTCCTGGAGGAATTCAGGGACGAGGAGATCTAGTTTCAGGGGTCGGTGCGTTTTCCTGCCAAGTTTCCTCACCGGAAAAAGGGCGGAATTTCGGACACCCTCCCAGACGCGCGAGAAGGCCCCTGGGACGCGTCCGACCCCGAAATCGACATGTTTCCCAAAAAACGCAAAAGAACGCGTCCTAGACCCCTCTACGCTCCGCTATGGGCCTGTTTTAAACTGCGCGCGTCCTCCGACGGGCAAATTCATTTTTTTTGGCGGAGACGGACACCAGAGTCTTCCCTCCGGGCAAAAAAAATCCGTCCGGAATACGGACGGATGAAATGGGCAAAAAAAAGCCCGCAGCGACCTACTTTCCCACCAACAGGCAGTATCATCGGCGATGGGGAGCTTAACTTCCGAGTTCGGAATGGGATCGGGTGGATCCTCCCCTCTATGGCCACGGGCAAAATAAACAAATTGAATCAGGAAAAAGGTCCTGGAATTGGAAACGATAATAAGGCCAAGCCTCACGACTTATTAGTATTGCTCGGCTGAATACCTCGCGGCACTTACACCTGCAACCTATCAACCTCATAGTATCTGAGGAGTCTTCAGGGGAGTTGAACTCCCAGGGAAATCTAATCTCGTGGCCGGATTCCCACTTAGATGCTTTCAGCGGTTATCCGTTCCGAAGTTAGCTACCCGGCACTTGCCGCTGGCGCGACAACCGGTAAACCAGAGCTTCGTCCACCTCGGTCCTCTCGTACTAAAGGCAGATCCACTCAAATTTCCAACGCCCATATCAGATAGGGACCGAACTGTCTCACGAC
>JAGBIY010000068.1 GCA_017934745.1 Treponema sp.
CAAGACAATCGTGCTCCCCTACTCCGTCAAAAAGATAGGCAGCGCGGCGTTCGAAGGCTGCACCGCGCTCGTCTCGGCCGAAGTTCCGGACACCGTGGAGGAAATCGGGGACGCACTGTTCGCGGGCTGCACGTCGCTCAGGACCTGCACGCTGCCGGAGAAACTGGAGGAGATACCCTACGGGACGTTCATGGGCTGCGCGTCGCTCGAAAAAGCCGTGTTCACGAAGGTGACGAGGAGAATCGGACAGTCGGCGTTCGAGGGCTGCTCGTCGATAAAGTCGGTCGACATACCGGGGAAAGTCCGGGAGGTCCCCGCGAAGGCGTTCTACAGATGCGCATCCCTCAAGTCCGCCCGGCTCCACGGCGGAGTCGAGTCCGTCGCTCCGTACGCTTTCGCGGAGACAGGGCTGGCGACCGTCGACATCCCCCCGTCTCTGACGGACATCGGGGAATGCGCCTTCAACGACTGCCACTCGCTCAGGTCGATAAACGTCTCGCAGGGGAACAGCGCGTACAGGAGCGACGAGGGGATGCTGCTCTCGAAGAACGGCTCGTCCCTCCACGCGTACCCGGCCGGCAAGGAAGCGGAGACGTTCTCGATACCGATATTCATCACGAGGATAGAGCCGTCGGCGTTCCACGGGAACAGGCACCTCAAGAGAGTGGGGATTCCCGCGGGCGTTAGGGAGATAAGCTACGACGCGTTCGCTGGATGCGCTTCCCTCGCCTCGGTCGAGATATCCGGCTCGGTGGAGAGGATAAAGGCGGGGGCGTTCTCCGGCTGCGCTTCCCTCGCCTCGGTGTCGCTATCGGAGGGGCTGGAGGAGATAGAGGCTCTGGCGTTCGAGGGATGCGAAAGACTGCGGCGCATATCGATACCGTCTACGGTGCGGAGCGTCGGAAGCTCGGCTTTCAGGGGATGCGCGTCGCTGGCCACCATATCGTTCGCCTCGAAAAGCGGCTGGACATACGCCCCCCCTCCGGGGTTCGAGAGGAAGGCGGTCGAGCCGAAGGATCTCGCGGCCGGAAATTTCACGGCGGAGGGCGGCAAATTCTACTCGGCGGAGCTGTCCAAGTGACGGCGCCCTCGGTCGCTAAACATTCCCGAATTCGCTATCATTAGACCAGCCCGCAAAAAAAATCGCGGGCGGCCTCATCGCAGGAAAAACAAAAAAAACGGAGACGAACATGAAGAAAGTCAGGATCATTGCAGCAGGGCTCCTCGTCGCGGGAGCGTGCGGGACTTTAGCGGCCCAGACAGGCATCGAGAAGGCGGAGACCGAGCAGGCGGCGATAGAGTCGGAATCGGCGGAGTCGTCGGAGCTGGGGAAGACGACCGACAGCGCAGGGCTGACGGCGGAGCAGGCGGAACAGGCAGAACTCGACAAGAAATACGTCGAGGAGCACATAGTGGAAATCAGGAGCGGAACGTTCTCAACGACGGTCGAGGCGCTTCCCGAATGCCTTGAGGTCATCAACAAGGGCGCGAACATCAGCGTGGCTATAACCGACAAGAACCCGGACATCGCGGCGCTCTCGAGCAGCCTCGACGGCTACAACACGACGCTCGACCTCTCGGCCTGCACAGGGCTCAAGGAGATACCGGAGAAGGCGTTCTACCTCAAGGGCAACATAAAGGCCGTGACGCTCCCGGCAAGCGTCGAGAAAATCGGAGCGAAGTCGTTCAGCAGGACGTCGCTCGAAACAGTGGAGATTCCGTCGGGGACGAAGGAGATTGGGGACTTCGCATTCGCGGGGACGAAGATAAGGGAGGCGAAGATACCGGCGGGGATCTCGTCGTACGGAGTCGGCGCGTTCGCCGAGAACAAGTCCCTCCAGTCCATAACCGCGGACGAGAGCAGCTCGATACTCAAGTCAGACGACGGAGTCCTCTTCACGAGGGACGGACTCACGCTCGTCGCGTACCCGGCCGGAAAGCAGGGAGGCTCGTACGAAATACCTGCGACCGTCGTCTCCATAGGCACGGAGGCGTTCGCCTACAACGAGTCGCTCAAGAGCGTGACACTCCCGCCCGCGCTCCTCAGGATATGCGGATACGCGTTCAAGGGCTGCTCATCGCTCGGAGGAATCGAGCTTCCGGCGACGGTCGTGTCGATAGGACAGGACGCCTTCGACGGAACAGCCATAAAGTCGATCGCCATCCCGAAGGCGACCATAGCCCTCGGAAAGAACCCGTTCAACGGCTGCGAAAGCCTCTCGGAGATAAGCGTCGAGGAGGGGAACCTCGCATACAAGTCCGACGGCGGCGTGCTCTACTCGCTCGCGGGAACGCTCGTGCGCTTCCCTAGCGCGAAGGCCGACGGAGAATTCACGGTGCCGGACGACACATCCGAGATTGAGCCGTACGCGTTCGAGGGCGCGTCGTCCCTCAAGTCGGTCACGCTCTCCGAGAAGACGCGGATAATCGACAAGTACGCGTTCAAGAACTGCTCCTCGCTCAAGACTCTCAACTCGTCGGAGTCGCTCGTAAAGATCGGAAGGCAGGCCTTCTACGGATGCCCAGTCGAGAACCTCCCGGACTTCTACGTCGGGACAGTGGACAGCTACGTGCCGACGACCGACGCCAAGTGACGGACGGAACCGCCGCATGAAGGCGGCTCGCGGAAAAGGCCCCTCCACCCCCCGCCAGAAGGGAACGTGGAGGGGCCTTTTCCGCTTTCAGAGAGAGACCCGGCCGTCGTCCGCCACCGATATGACGGACTTGCAGTTCGAGCACCTGAACCGGCCGCTCTTCTTCGCCTGCAGCCTCTTCTCGCATATCGGGCACTGGAACGAGAGCGGGAACACGGTCTTCTTCGCGTCCCCCTCGCCCCTCAGGAAGTATCCCGCGTCTACGGTGTCGTTCGCTATGCAGAAGAGCCTGTTGAAGCCCAGCAGCTGGAAGACCTCCAGGACCTTGGGCTGAAGGTCAGTGAAGACGAACAGCCCCCCCTTCTGGACGAACTTCTGGTGTGCGGTGACGAACGCCCCAAGCCCGGACGACGAAACGTACTCCAGGGAGGAGCACCTGAACACGAGCTTCACGAATCCGTACTCCAGTATCTTGTCCAGCCTCCCCTGGAAGAATTCCGAGTTGTATGTGTCGATCCTGCCCGTAAGGAACACGTGCAGCACGTTCCTCATCTCCGCGTCGCGAGAGAGCGTCAAACGGAGGTCCTTGTCCCACCTGTCGTTGAAGTTGGGGATGACGACTATGTTATCTTCCATGTTCAGATTTCTCCAGAATAATCTTTTTTTTAGCCAATTAGGGCGAAAGTCGAGTTTTCACAGTGCAATGGCAGAAACGAGCGGAAGCGGGGTTCCGCCAACAAAAACACTAAACATCGCAAGCGATGTTAACGCCACCGCGAAGCGGTACTGCCGTTTTGGGCAAGACTGCGCAAGCAGGCTGCGGTTCCCGCTGGGAGCTTGTTTCTGCAACTACGGTATGCATAAACTCGACATTCGACCAATTATATATTTTTTCATTTTCGGAGGAAATCGAGAGCGGCCCCCGCGCGCGAAAAAAAACGCCGCGCACCGGGAATCGCCCGCCCCACGGGGAAAATTTTGTTACACTTTTCTTACCCCGCCCCTTCACGCCGACCGGAAGGGGCGGAGCGGAAGGCTGACGGCGGTGGCGGAAGCGGAGGCGTCCCGGTCCGAAACCCCGCCAGAGAATTTTGCTACACTTTTCTTACGGCTGTGCACAACCTGTGGACAACTCCCCTTTTTTGCTACACTTTTCTTACGGTTATGCACATTTTCCTGTGGACAGACGCGAAATTTTGTTACACTTTTCTTACCTCCATCCACATCCCGCCGAAGCCCCACCACAGGGCTTTCCCGTCCACGGCCGAAAAATTTTGCTACACTTTTCTTACCGTTTTGTTACACTTTTCTTACTTCTTCTATTATATCAAGAAGATTACAAGTAGAATTTAGGGGCAAGTAGTAGGCCCTGTGGAAATGTGAACAACTCCCGGAAAAACGCGCGCGTCAAAGGTTGCTCGTCACCAGGACGTAGTGCCTGTCGGACGAGACGACCGGGGTCGGGCTCTTGTGCAGCGTTATCCCAGATCCGTCCGGGCTTATGTCCACCCTCAGCTCCCTGTAGTAGCTCCTCTCGATCATCCTTATCTGGTCGATTATGTACAGGTAGTTCGCCTTCTCGTTGCCCTTCTTCGACTTGTCGTAAACCGGCATGAACTGGTTGATGAGCGACTGCCTCGGGATGAACAGGGGGGACGTAAGGGCGTTGTTCCTGTAGATGAGCCACGCGTAGAGGTCCTTCCCGACGTCGCTCCCGATGCTCTTGTAGACAGTGTAGTCGACGGGGACAGCGTGGCCCTTGGAGAACCTCACGAATTCGTCGGAGAGCATTATCCTGAACGATATGTTCTTCGCGTTCTCCCTCACGCCGTCGTCCAGCTGTATGTACTGGAAGCCGGACATGAAGCGGATGTTCCCCGACGAAACCTTCCTCACCCTCACCCGGCCGCCGGTGTCCTCCCCCCTCTCGCAGTACTCCTTGAAGAGGATCTTCTGCGTCGTCGTCTCTATGGCCTCCTCGAATATGAAGGACGTCTTGGAGAAATTCTCCAGCTGCTCTTGGATCTTCCCGCCCCTCGACCTCGGCAGCTCCATCTCGTCGAGCAGCTGGCCGAGCTTCGCGTAGTTGACCTCGACCTGCCCGTCACCCTCGGAGAGCACAGCGTGGGTCGTCAATATCGTAAGCAGCAGCCTTCCGTACTTCCCGAAGGGGATGCGGCTCGCGCTCGTGAGCGTGAGCTTTATGTTGTTGTACGACCTCGTGAAGTTCGTGGCCTTGACGCTCCTGAGCGGGAGCGACGCCGCTATGAACGGGCTGGGGAGGAAGCTCCTGACCCTTCCGTCGTCCGCCGCCCCAACCTCCTGCGGCCTTGTCTCCGCGGCTCCGTCCGCCGCCTCCAAATCCGTGATGCTCATCTTAGCCTTCCTGATAAATTCCCGACCCCGGCCGTTTTCCCGAACAGGGTCCAAAACACCCCCTCAGCCCTTCGAGGATTCGATTTGAGGGGCTTTTTCCGATTTTCCGTGTCAGATGTCCATCCGGGCCATCCGGGCCAGCAGAGTGTGGATATAGTCGTTCAGGGACATGCCCATCTTTCCGGCCATCTCCCTGGACTTCCTGTAGACGCTCTCCGTCATGACGAGCTGCACCCTCCTCGTCTTCCTCTCCGGCTTCTCTATCAACAGTCCGCCTCCGCCGTCCCCTTCGTCCGCCGCCACCTTCTCAGTGACTGGCTCCTCGGCCTTCCTATCGGGGGGCGTGTCCCCGCTGGAGCCATCCGCGGCCGGCGACATGCTCCCGAATATCATGGCGACCTGCCTCTCGGTCGCTCCGTTCGCCTCAGCCATGTCCTCTTCCGTCACCCTTCTCCTAAGAACGCTCGCCGCCATGTCGCACCCCCTCTATGTATCCGGCGAGGTCCCTGAGCCTCTCCATCGTCTCCCTCTTCACGCCGGGGATCGAGCCGACCTCCCTGTGGAGCTTCTGCGCCTTGCCGAACGCTGTGTCGCTTGGGAACACGAAAACGCTCGCCCTGCCCTCCATCGACTCGAATATCCTCAGGTTGTCGTTCTGCTGCGCTATCCTTGCGTCCTTCGCGTTCAGGACAATCGCCTTCACGGAAGGCTTGTCCGCGAGCCGCTGCTTCCTCTTCGCCTCGTTGAGGTTGTTCATGAATATCTCCAGCCCGTCGACGCTGAACTGCTCCAGCTTGAGCACCGGGATTATCTCGTCGGACGCGTAGAAGCAGCTCCTCTCTATGGGGCCGCAAGCGGGCGACGTGTCTATCACGCAGAAGTCGTACATGGAGGACAGGCTCTCCGCTATGTCCGCTATCGCGAACGGGCTCTGCGCCGCGTCCGCCGACTCCTGGTACTTCTTTAGCCGGCCCCCTATCCCCGCCGTCGGAATCATGTGGAGGTTCTCCGCGGGCGTCCCTATGACGCACTTCGACGCGTCCACCCCGTCTATCAGCGCGTCCGCAAGCTCCGCCTCTATCTCGTCCGCGTACCACGACGTCGCGTTCCCCTGCGGATCCGCGTCTATGAGGAGCACCCTGTGCCTTTTCGCCAGCTCTGTGGCCACGCTCGTCGCTATCGTCGTCTTTCCCGTGCCGCCCTTCTGCAGCGCGAATGTTACCGTCTTCATCTCGGTTGGCCCCCTGTCCACTTCCCCGCGAAAAAAAAAAGTTGTGTAGAAAAATTGTGTAGGAAAGTTGTGTATGTGTAGAAAAGTTGTGTAGGAATATTGTGTAGGAAAGTTGTGTATGTGTAAATAAGTTGTGTAGAAAAATTGTGTAGGAAAGTTGTGTATGTGTAGGAAAGTTGTGTAGGAAAGTTGTGTATGTTTTTGACCCCCGCGAGGATTGGTTTTGGCGGGCTTTCAGGAGTCTCCCCATGAAACTCTACCCCGTCCGGCCTCCGGATCGAATGGCGGGCCTTTCTCGCGCGTCTGCGTGGATGTCTGTTTCCGGCGTTTTTCCTCTCCGTCCCGCTTTTCCGCGCGTCCTTCCTCGCCGGCCTATTTCGGGCAGAACGAGAAGGAGGCCACGAGGAAGGCCGGAGAGTACGCGAACCTAGACGTGATATCCATACTTCCTGAGCCGACGGCCGCGGCTCTCGCCTACGTGAACGGCATGAAGATCCGCAAGCGGACGGAAAGGATTTTCGTGTTCGACCTCGGAGGGGGGACTTTCGACGTGACGATACTCGAAATCTCGAACGGGGACAGGAAGAACATAGAGGCAAAGAGGTGCGACGGGGACTCCAGGCTCGGCGGAGCGGACTGGGACGAGACGATAGTGAACTACATGGTCAACCGCTTCTACTCGGTGAACAAGGTGAACCTGCTCTACGAGGAGGGGGAGGCCAGGGACTCGGCGTACGGAAGGCTGACGCTCGACGCGGAGAGGCTGAAGAAGGAGCTTTCCGCGCCGGGAGCGAAGACTGCCACGATGACGATGAGCTACGGAGGCGCGACGCTCACGGAGGAATTCACGATAGAGAAGTACGCGGAGATAACGGCCAGCCTGAACGAGAGGTGCAGGGGCTACTGCAGCAACCTGCTCGATGATGCCGGGCTGGGCTGGGGCGACATAGACATGATTCTCATGGTCGGCAGCATGAGCAACTGCCTTTTCCTGCAGAAGATGCTGAGGGAGTGGAGCGGAAAGGAGACGAATTTCGGAATCGTCGACCCGAAGACGTGCGTGTCCACGGGGGCGGCCATAATGGCGCACCTCCTCTGCCACCCCGACGCCGCCGAGAACCCGCAGCCGGAGCGGGAGAAGGAGGAGGGGGAGGGCGGAGTCTTCCTCGGGGGCGACGAAGGCTCTGTGGACGAGGCGTTCGACTCGGGCAGGCTCGGAGTCGGCGTGCTTCCGGCCTCCATAAGGCTCAGCGCGTTCGACAGGAACAGGAAACCGCTGGCGTACAGGATGCTCTCGAAGAACCAGCCGTACCCGTGCGAGTTCAAGCAGAAATTCCCGGTGCAGTCTCCGAACCAGTCGACCGTGAACGTGACCGTGCTAGAGGGGGAGGACGACGACCCTGATTACTGCCGGGCGATAGGCACTTCGAATCTTCCCCTTGTCGTGGAGCACGGCAGGGACGACCTTGTGGAGGTGTCCTTCTCCGTGGACATGAACGGCATTCTCCAGGTCTACGCAATCGACTTGAAGAGCGGCGAGAGGATAGACGTGGAGATGGACAGGAACGACGGCTTCAACGAGACCGCCGAGTCCGTGAGGAAGGCGGCCGAGGACGCCGCAGAATTCGACGTGTTCCTCGGCTGATGCCGCGCGGGAATCGGGGGTCAGACGACGAACTGGTCTATCTGCTCCCCGATTTCCTTTATCGTCCCCTTCAAATTCCCGGAAATCGACTTCAGGTATTCCCCTGTCTCGTTTATCTTCTCCGCGCCTATGGACATCTCGTCCATGCTTCCGAGCATGGCCTGGGTGGAGTCCTGGAGGATTTTCACCTCCCGGAGAATCATCTTGTTCCCCTCCGCCATCTCCCTGCTCGCCGTCCTGACCTCGTCTGTGCTGTCGTTCATCGAGCGGAGCGCGTCCGTTATCTGCCTTGAGCCTTCGCTCTGCTCCTCCATGGCGGACTTCATCTGGCGCACCAGCTGGTCGGTCTCGGCTATCTGCTCCGATACGGACGAGAGGATTCCGCTGGACTCCGTGGACGCTGCGACCACGTCGCTTATAGAATGCCTGATTTCCTTGAGCTGGGAATTTATCGTCTTGGACTGCTGGGACGAAGTCTCGGATAGCTTCCTTATCTCGTCCGCAACCACGGAGAACCCGCGCCCGGCAGCCCCTGCGTGGGCGGCCTCGATGGCCGCGTTCATGGCGAGCATATTCGTCTGGCTTGCGATAGATGCGATGGTCTTGTTCGCCTCCTCCAGCGTCCTCGACTGCTCCTCTATCATCTGGATTTTCTCGTTCACGCTGCCCTGCTTCTCGAACCCGGCCTTCGCGTTAGCGTGGAGGCTCGCGAACGAGTCCGCCATCTTCTCCATGGACCTTCCGACTGAGGATATGTTCCCTATCATCTGCTCGACTGCGGCCGAGGCCTGGCTCACGCCCGACGACTGGTTCTGTATCATGCCCTCGAGCGACGATATGCTGGTTGCTATCTCGTTCACCGCGCCCGCCGTCTGGCCGACGCTTCGGCTCTGCCCTGCTATCTGCCTGTTCATGCTCTCGATGTTCGCTATTATCTGCGTTATCGCGCTTGCGGTGTCATGCGTGCTGTAGTCCAGCTCGTTTCCGGCCTGCCCAAGCGCCACGTTGGAGTCCTTTATGCGCTCTATTATCGACTGGAGCTTCTCCGCGAAAGAGTTGAACCCCTCCACCACGGAGCCGATTTCGTCCCTCGTCTCCACCTCTATCCTCTGCGTCAGGTCCGCGCTTCCCGTCGCTATCTCGTGTATGGAGTCCTTGACCCTCTTGAGCGGCTTGAGGCTGAACGAGAGCATGACGACGCACAGGAGCACGGACAGCGCGACGCTGACGGCGAGTATCCCCACAATCACGAACGAGAGCTTTGAAAGCCCCCCGAAGTAGTCCCCGTAGGGGGCCGCGCAGAACACCGCCCAGTCGCAGTTCTCTCCGACGGGCTGGTAGGCGCACGTCATCATCTTTCCGCTGGCGGGGTCCCTGTAGGAGGCGCCCCCCTTCTTCCCGTCCCTGACGAGGGCCGTTATGTGGGAAAGCTCTCCGCCGCCGCTTCCGTCCGGTAGTGAGACCTTGGCTCCGCTCCCGGAGAACTGCCCGATGACCGCGCCTGTCCTCATGTTGAGGACGACAGGGTGGGAGTCCTTGCCCACCTGCATCACCGAGACTATCTGCGAGAGCCTGTCGCCGAACACGATGGCCGCCAGCACACCCTGCGGAACGTGGTGCCTGTTGAAGACCGGGACCGCGTAGTACATGAGCGTCTGCCCGGCCTTCTCGTCGTACACCGGGTCGGAGACGACACGCCTTCCGGCCATCGCCTCCCTGAAGAACGGCTCGTTCGAGAAGTTCCCCCTCCTGCCGTCCAGCGTGACGGTGTTCCCGTCCGTGTCGTAGTAGTTCACGTTCTTGAATTTCGTGAGGTTCCGCCTGGCTATGGACATGGCGGCGTCGTTCTTCTCGCCGGAGGAGACCGCCGGGTCCTTCATGAACGGCTGCGTCGCCAGCGACTCCAGCATGTTGAAGTTGATGTCGTTCACCGAGTATATCTCCGCCGCCGTCTTCGCGGCCACGTTCGATAGGTTCTCGTGCACCGCCGCCGAAATCTCCTCCTTCGAGATGAAGTGGGACGCTGTCCCTATCAGAGAGTTCGACACGACGACTATGGAAAGCAGCACTATCAGCAACTTTGTCTTGAGGCTACGGTTCTGCATTTTCTCCCCCTGTCATTCCTTTTCCTTCTCGGCCCTGTACTGCTCGTTCACCTCGGAGAGCACCGCCGTGCCCCCGCCCTTGTTCCACTGGTCGAACGCGTCCTGCAGCCCGGCCTCGTTCATCTCCCCGCAGATGTACTTCGTCCTGGCCTCGGAGATTATCTTGTCGAGCTTGCCCCCCTCCTTCGCGTACGTCGGCGAATTCGCGAGGTACGACACGGCAGGGTTGAAGACCGCCACCTTCTCGTTGTCCTTGATGACCTGGATTTCCTTCTTCTTCCTTTCGTCCTGCGCAAGCGACGGCTTGGCGTTGTTCAGCACGTTCGGGATGAAGCACTGGGCCTGGTTGAGCGCGCTGTAGTCGGAGGACGTCTTCTTGTGGTCGGCAGCCCTGACTATGTTCCCGCCCTTGAGCTCGTAGTGGATTCCCTCAAGGCCGTAGGCCGCCATGACGACCATCTCGTCGTCGCACATCTTGTCGAGGTAGTGGAGGCACTTCTCCACCGTTTCCCTGTCGGCCGTCTTTGTCACCACGAGGAATCCGTTGTAGCCGGAGGTCGCGAGCGTCGCTCCGTTTATGCTCCCTGTCAGCGTCATTCCGGCCGTCTTTCCCGGATTCGACACCGACGGAACCTTGTTCGTCACGAGGTTGTCCCAGATTCGCCTTCCTCCGTCCATCACGTCTATGAACACGCCCGCGTGTCCTCCGGTGACCTGCGCCTGCCACGTCTTAGCCTCCCTCTCCCTCCAGTCCCGCGGGATGAGCCCCTCGCTGTAGAGCGTCCTCAGCCAGTCGAGGGCATCCTTGTACGCCGCGGTCTGGTGGACCGGGACGATTTTCCCGTTCTCCTCCGCCCAGCCGTTGCCGCAGCCGAACCATGTCTGGATTATGTCGAACGGTCCGGTGTAGTTGCACATCGCCAGCCCCCAGGTGTCGTCGACTCCGTTTCCGTCCGGGTCGCCGTAGGTGAACGCCCTCATCATCTCGTACACGTCCTCTGGTGTCTTGGGTTCTGGAATCCCAAGCCTCTCCGCCCAGTCGGTCCTGTAGGATAGCCCGTTCCGCCCGATGTCCCTTGCCTTGTAGATTCCAATCAGCTTCCCGTTGACCTCCAGGCTCCTGCACACGTTCCTGTTCGCCTTGGAGAGGTTCGGGTACTTCTCCGGGTCCCAGATGAATTCGTTCAAGTCCCAGAAGAGCCCATCGTTCGCCGCCTTGACTATCTCCTGGTTCATCTTGTTGACGTGCATTATCATCGGCGCGCCTCCGGGGTTCTTGAGTGTCTCGGAGAGCTTCGCCTCGTACTGGTCGGTGGGGACGTATATGAAGTCCACGTCCACGCCCGTCCATTCCCTCATCCTCTCGACGATTTTCCCGGCTCCGTCTCCGCTCAGCGGGTTCCCGCTCGTGTCCACGAGCATGAACGAGACCTTCCCGTTCCCTGCGCCTTCTTCCGCCCGCCCTTGGAACCGGCCGCACGAAGTCAGCCCCACCGCCAGCAGCCCAAAAATGATTGTGAATTTCGATTTCGACATTGAACCTGCCCCCGAAGATGTGGACTTTCGGGAATCTCCTCCCGTTCTTTCGCGGGGATGTAGCTTCCCTTTCTACATGATATCCGCGCCAAGCGGAACACACCTTGACTCAAGGTTCATCCCCTAGCACGAATCCGTCTCCGTCCCTCACTCTTCCTCACTCTTCCTCACTCTTTCCGAACCGTCCCATTATACCACTCTTTGCCTTGTTGAGAAAAAAAATCCCCCGCAGACGGAGAAAGTTCCGTGCGCGGGGGATTCGCGTAAAAGCCTGTTTCATTTTCCGAACAGGTCGGAATGAGAGCCTGTTCTCGTCAGAT
The DNA here is from genome assembly GCA_017934745.1 of Treponema sp. Taxonomy (GTDB): domain Bacteria; phylum Spirochaetota; class Spirochaetia; order Treponematales; family Treponemataceae; genus Treponema_D. The sequence continues at coordinate 11,808 of JAGBIY010000068.1, forward strand.
ACAAAATCAGCTCAGACGCCACAATTTCATAAATCAAAAGCCAATCAGGGGCTATGTGGCACTCTCTGCAGCCTTTGAAGTTGCCAACGAGGGCATGATCCTTGTTCTTTTCGGGCAGCGTCTCTCCAGCGGCAAGCTTCTTGATAACCTCTGCGATCGACTGCATGTCGTGTCCCCTCTTCTGAGCGAGCTTCAAGTCCTTTTTGAACTGTGTGGTCGGCCTTATCGTGTACATCAGGACAGAATCTCCCTGAACATATCCTCCACATCCGTGTAGGATTTCCCGATTGAACTGTCCTTCTTCATCCTTTCTACTTCGTCCAGCGCGGCTTTCGTCTCCTCGTTGAACTCCTCGCTTTCCCTCTCGTGCCTGTACACCACGTAACTGATTATTGTCGATATCTCGTCAAGGCATTCCGCCGGAGCTTCCCGAACCTGCTCCAAGACCGCTTCGTAGTCCATGCTTCAATCCTCCTTTTCCGTGCGTCCATGTTAGCACGATTCCCAAAAAAAATCCCCCGCCCCCGGTTGAAGTGGAGTGCGCTTCATGCCGGGAGGGGGGGAGCCTTAGAGCGCCGCCAATGGACAGCCGTGCTGCTTTGCCCATCTTATGACGGCGTTCATCTTCTTTTGGTAGCCTTTTATGCCTGCGCTCTGCAGCCATTCAAGGTTGTCCAGGTCGATTCTGAACGAGACCGCTTTCTTCGCTGGTTTCCAGTTCCTGAGGTGGCCTTCCGAAAAATCCGCTATCTCGGGAATGTCGGAAAGGTCGACGCTTTTCCTCAATTCTTCGATTCTCTCAGCCGTAAAACTGCCTGCACCATTCTTCATATTTTTTCTCCTCCTCTTTCGTAGAGATTCTCGCCGATATTATCCTTGTCCTTTCCCTCTCCGTATACATTATGTATATTCATTTTGTCTTGGTGTTTCTTGTCCGCCTGCAAAAAAAATCCCTCCCGCCCCCGGTTGAAGTGGAGCGCGCTTCATGCCGGGAGGGGAGGAATTCATGCGAAAAAAGCTGTTGGCCGCTTCGTCGCCGCGGCGGGGGCTTTTTTGGGGGGCTACTGGACTACGGTGCAGACACCGGCTCCGGCGTTCTCTTCGACGATTGAAGGAACGTCGGAAGCCTCATCGAGGTCGTATTCGTAGCTTGGAGTGAACGGCTTTGCAGAAGTCGATGTCACCAACCCTATAGAAACTGAAGATTCCACAAAATAGTTTCCGCTTGAGTAGCATGAGCCTGCGGCATCTGTGGATGTCGTCAAGCATTTTTTTACACCGCTTCCGAAGTAGTTGTTTTCTACGACATAAGTGTAGGCAGCGTATCTACCGACAATACAAGCCTTCTGGTCATAATATGCTTCTGAATCTCTTTCAAAGCTGTTGTTGTAGACGTGCATGTTCGGATAAGTTGTCATTGGAAGACGCTGACCGCAGTTCAAGAATTTGTTGTGGTGGATTGTGATGTAGCCGCCGCTTATATCACTTTTACCTGAACCAATCAGCATTGTCTTATCGTGGTTCTTGAAGATACAGTACGAGACTACGATGTTCTTTGACGAACCTTTCATATCGCACAAGCCGTCGTAGGTCTGCCATTTTTCTGAACCACTTTTAGTCGTTACATTCGAATACTTCATAGTGTCTTCGATTGTGCAGTGGTCAATCCAGATATTTGAAGCTCCGTCAAGACAGATTCCATCCCACTGGGCGTTGAATCCGTCTTTTTCCTCATGATGCGGGAACGGGTCGTATGCGTCCTGAATCGTCAGGTTTCTGATTGTCACATTCGATACGCCTGAAATCTGAATCGTTCCGCCTTTGATTACGGCGTTTCCCAATCCGATTATCGTGGTGTTCGACTTTACGTTCAGTTTGATTTTGTTTCCGTATGTTGAATTCAACTTCCACAAAGTCTGGCTGAGAGTCGTTGACGTTGATGATGAAGATTTGTCATCTGTGCTCGATGAACAAAGAGCTGCGTATGCATTTCTGAATGCAGTGTAAGTAGTGTAGACATTCGGATATTTTGAGCTGTCAGAATTTTTTAGCGAAGTTGTTTGCGCTTTCACAAAAGCATCAAGTTCATCCGTCGTTCCTCCTGCTGTAGTTGGAAGACATCCCTCTGACATATCGATTGTTCCGCTTACATAAATCAGGCCGCCGTTTTCGAGGGCATTGACGAGCTCAGTTTTTGTCGTGACGGTCGTTCCGTTTTTTGTCTGCGGTGTGATTGAGGCATATCCCACAGGCGTGTCCGTCAACGAAAGTGTCGGTGCCGTCGAGAATGTCACCGTCTTCTCTCCTGTCACGCTGACGGTTCCCCATGTGGCGGTCACGGTCACCGTTACGCTGTCTCCTTCCGATGCGCTGTCGCTTACGGAAAGCTCGACGCTTTCCCCTGTTGTCGCGCTCAACGAAGCGTAGCTGTCCGACGAAAGACTCCACGAATATGTGATTTCCGGGCTTCCCGTCTTTTTAGGTGTCGCGGTCAATGTCGCGCTTTTCCCTATTCGAGCATTTCCGCTTCCGCTTATCGACACTCCGGTGAGAGAGTCGCTCTCCGAGTCTTCGCTGTCGGAGCCGCATCCGAACGCGAAAAGCGAGAGGAGGGCCGACAGGCAGAACAAAACGATGTGCTTTTTCATAAGAACCTCACAAAAAATTTTCCTTTGCTGTATGTGGAATTTTGCGTGTGCGCAAAAAAGCAACGTTTAAAGTATGTCAAAAATCTCCACTTCGCACAATGCGGAAAACGCCCACGGAAAGCCGCTCGTTGTGGTTTGAGAAAGGAAAGTCAGAGAGTTCGATTCAAACGCACTTGCTCTTCAGTCAGGGGAAGCCTACCAGAAGAATCCCCCTCCAAAGAAGTTTTCCGCGATTCCCTATATAATTCTCTCCCTATGGAAAAATATCAGACAGAGGCGCAGAGGAGGATGGCGCAGTTCCTCCTCGCGGCCGGAATCGAATACATATACGTGCCGGAGAAGGTGGGGCCGACGACGAAGAAAGCCCCCTGCTTCTCCCTTCCAGCCCAGAATTCCTACATCTACGAGACTGCCGACATCGTGCTGCCAAAGACCGCCTCGGCGGAGGCCAAGCGGTTCTGCTTCTCCGTCGACGGGAAGTTCGCCTCGTTCGGGGAAGGAGGCGGCGAGAGGGGGTGGGCGGCAGTCCTACGCTGCCCGGCGTGCAGGGCGATGTTCCTCGCGTCGTCGGCCGCGGACGCCTGCCCAAAG
>JAGBIY010000069.1 GCA_017934745.1 Treponema sp.
GGAAAAGGAGAAAACAAAATGGCTGATGTATACAAACTGCTTGCGACTGCTATCTGCGAGTCTATCGAAGATGAATGGGAAAAAGCTACAGTAAAAATAGAATCAAGTTTAAATAAAATGTGTTCTTTTCAAACAGAATATACTTTAGCTTCATCTGAAAAAAAAGAATTAAAATTTTCTTTATTAACAGCGAATGATTTAATGGATAGTGTTTTTGAACTTCAAGAGTCCATGTCGCCAGAGCACAAATGGAACAAAGCCGTCTACACGCTCGAAAAGAACGGTCATTTTGACATAACCTTTGAATGGAATCAGGCTCTTCAAGACGAATGGGATAATGCGTAGGGGGCGAACTATGAAAAAGATATTTCTGATTTTGGCGGCGGCGGTCGTGCTGTCGTCGTGCGAGACGACCAAGCAGACTGAGAATGCGGGGGAAATTATAATCTACGAGTCACCGTCGCTTTCGGCAAGGCAAATCGGACGACTCAAAGAAGGCGAAGCTGCCGAGATACTCGAAACAGGCGGGTATGTGCTGGTGGAGGGAATCGAATCCATTTGGGTCAAAGTTTGCATGAAAGACGGCACGGAAGGCTGGGGAATAGCAGAGAAGCCGGCGCAAAAGCCCAGCATCACGGTGGACGACCATTATTTCGTCATCGAGCGGAACGGCTCTGAGGTCAAGGCGACTGACTACGCCCAGATTTTGACCGGCAACGAATGGAGACAACTGGGCGATCCGTCGGCTGCCCTCGCTGCATTTTTTGCGAGCTATTTTTCGCAGGATGACGCGTGGAAGAATCTTATTGCGCATTACGGTTCCCCGGAAGATATAGCTTATGCCTATGCGGCTTGGGAGAATTTTTACGGAAAAGCCGATTTTGTCCGCATAACAATCACTCCCGACTATTTCAAGTACAACGGCGACGGGAGTGCATTCTACACGGTGAAAATTGCCGCTTCCTATCAGGGGGAATCTGTCGAGGGCGAAGACCAAGTTACGATGGCTCATGACGATTTCGGCAACTGGTATGTCGTTGAATTGCCTATGTAGGAGAGCGAACTATGAAAAAACTATTTTTGATTTTTGCGGTGGCGGTCGTGCTGTCGTCGGTTGCGTTTGCGGACAAATCCCGCTTCTATGAGGGTGGGAATGTCATCGACACGATGTATGTGGACTCGGAGGACGGGTTGCGGGCGCGGGATTATCCCTCGCTCAAGTCCGTGCGGCTGTGCGCGCTCCCTCACAGGCTTCCCGTCAAGGTGGTTGCGGTGGGCAGGGAGGAGACGATAGACGGCATGACCGCGCCTTGGGTGGAAATCCTGCTCCCGCGTTACGAGTGGAAGGGCGAGGAGGCGGAATTCGGCTGGGTGTTCGGCGGCTATCTTTCGGGGGAGCAGCCTGAATTCAAAAAGCCTCGCACAAAAGAAGAGCTGAAAAGATACCTTACATCATTTTTTTATTGGGTTGAATTGACTGAAAGCGAGTGGAAGGAGAAAGAAACGGAAGATTATTTTAAACTTGATTGGTATTATGATATTTACACATGCTTTTCTCAAAATGATTACTATAAGTACTGCCGAAGCAAGGCATATTCAGACGGAACTTTTAAAGTGATTGATTCGGAAACTCTGGAATTGCATTTAAAATCTTATGATTATGAAGGAGATTATGACAATCCGTATTATGATTCAACGCCTTCAGAAAATACTTCAAGAGCCAAAATTGAAGTTTTAACAGAGAATTCTTTTTCTATTAAATATCTCGATTTTAGTTATGAAATGATATGTGCAGCCTTTACTTTTTACAGCATGGAAGTGAACATGGAATCTCCCTGCCTGTACATGATGGATTTTTCAAGTCTTGATAAATATTCAGAATTAGAAATGATTGCACAACACCACACTGAAATAATAGAAAAATACGGAAGCGAAAAATCATTGAACAGCGATTATCTGTGCAACGGTTACCATGAGCATGAAGTTTCAATTGCCCAAGCCGCAGAAGATTTCATAAAATCGGGCGTTTCCGCCAAAGGCACAAAGTACGAGCGGCAGTACCACGACTACTGGAATCCCATAATGGCGGAGCATCAGAAAAAAGCCGACGAGATGAAGTAACAGGCGCAGAAATGCGCTGCAACGGGATAATTCGCAACAGGCGGGCGCGGGTCATAGGCTTGCCAGGCGGTTTTGTGGTATGATGGGGGAAAGGAACGAAAAATGAGCATATCTTTTTATATAAAAAACAAAAAAGGTCTGATTGGGTATGAGAAGCCGATGAAAGTCTGGCAGTGTCTTGAAGTTCCCGGCTATGATGTGGATCAGTTTTCTTTTGATGAAGATGCGGAGGATTTCAATGAAAAGAAATTCCTTAAATCATCGATAGCAGATTACGATTCATTGTCGCTGGGGAGATATTTGATAACCTCGCGCGGATTCGAGCTTTCGTTTGACAAAGAACTTAACCAATACAGCGTGAGGCTTGCCACCCCAAGCACAAAGGAAGACTGGGGACGCGCGTTGTACTACATTGAAAAACTGGCGGAAAAAATGGACAGCGACATTACGAACGAGCGCGGGGAGCATTTTACCGTGGAGTCAATCAGAAAGTATGATTGTGAAGAAGACATATTATCAGGATTACGGCTCTGCCTAGAAAGATATAATGACGGGTTCATTACTTTCGGACATATCCGCGAAGTTGCCCTCAACAAAGAACTCATAGAAGGTTTCCTTGCCTCTGAAAAACCTGTTAAGGCGTTCAGCAAATTCTACAGAGATGTTCAGTGGAAATATTTGGATGCGTGCCCCGCAGAGCAAAGATTTTTCGGGCATAAGGAAACTGGAGAAGTGAAAGGAGTGTATGCGCTGTATCAGAACGAAAAAACTATCCTTCCGTTCAAGCCGTTTGTCGAATTAAAAAACATTGAGGTTACCACGAATGAGGAGGTTAAATTCTGGGAAATCGCGCTTTTTTTCAGTGACGGAGACCCTGATGACTCTGATTCTTATTCATTTGCCGGCGAAATGAAATATTCTGATTTCATAGAAAAACTTCCGAAAGAGAAGTATAAATTTATAGATGCCCTGTACATCGTGGTTAAAAAACTTAAAAAAAGAGAAATCTTGGCTTTGCTGAAAGAATAAAGATAAGGAATAGTTTATATCGGGTCAAGCCCGATTATAAAATGAATTGAACTTTTGGGCGGGCGCGGGTCGTAGGCTTGCCCGCCTTTTTTGTGGTATGATGGGGGAAAGGAGCGAACAAAATATGACAAGAGAAGAAAGACAGCAGATAAAAGAAAAAGAAAAGGAATATAAAGAATTAATTAAGCAAGTGGGTAAGAAATTCGGAATGGGACATAAACAATGCGATTTATTTTTTGTGCATAAGGAATATTTTGTTGATATTTTATATGATTTCCATGTAGAACAAAATAATATTATGTACTCAGCTACTATAAAATATCTGGATTATGATGATATTTTATGGGATATTTTGGATATGCCGGATAATAAAAATGAACCATTGTCTTTAAGAGCTTATGGTGCATTTTCTGCGTATGGATTAAAGCTTGTTCCTCCGTATAAATTTGTTTCTCTGGGAGACAATCCGGAATATGTTATCAGTAAAACATTATCTGATGTCAAACAAATGGTAGAAAACTTTGATGAGGTTTTGGACGAGAGAATTCTTTTAGAATTACGAACAAGACCTCATCCTACTAAAGAATTCATAGTCTACATTCATCAAAAACAATATGCAAAGGCTAGAAAACTTGCGGAAGATTGCATAAAAAATGGAGAAGAAGGAACTTTTGGAAACAACGGCAAAGACTTTTTTGAGCTTGCCCTCGAATATCTTAACAAAAACAATTTGTAACGGAAAAAACACGAGTGAGCGGGCGCGGGTCGTAGGCTTGCCCGCCTTTTTTGTGGTATGATGGGGGAACAGGAGCGAATTATGAAAAAACTGTTTCTGATTCTGGCGGCGGCGGTGGTGCTGTCGTCGTGCGCGTCTAAAGTGAAAAATCCGCCCGAAAACGTTCCGCCGTCGCCTGTTTTCAAAAGCAAAGGAATCACCTTTGACGGCTCGGAGTGGTTTCATACTCGCTTTGCGGACAAGAAAGGCATAACTCAAGCATTTATGAAAAATATGCCCATTGTTATTACCGTGAAATTTGACGACGGGCGAGAGGGGCGGATTTGGACAGAGTGCGACGAAAACTCAGAGGTTTTTATCCCGAACCTTAGCGATGAATTTAAAGACTGCAAGATTTCGTTTGAAATCGACAGTGAACGATGGCATGAGCTGTGTGAAATCCAAAAAGCCAAAGACGAAGAACAAAAATCCCGCGTCTCTCTGGGCGAAAAGCGAGGGGAAATCCTTTCTCCGAGCCCTGTTCGGTGGACTTTTTCCGACGAGAAAGCGGAAATCACCGTGGACTTCGGCTTGGGGTATCCAGAGGCTGACGAAATGGAAATCAGTCTTTACTACAAAAAAAGCAAATACAAGTTTTATGCGTGGCAAGGAAAATACGCCGCCACCGACAGCCACATCGAGCTTTTCGTAACGGACTACGCCGAAGGCTACAAAGACGGCGTTGGCGGCTACGGAAGCCTTACGGATTACTGCGAGCTTTCCTATTCCTTAGACGGCGACACGCTCACGATACACACTCCGCTTTCCGACATTCTGTATTCTGCGGACGAGCTGGAGAAAGGCTACCGCTTCCCCGTTCCGCTTGTGCTGACAAAGGAGCAAGCGCAATGAAACAGTAGGCGCGGGAAATTGTCAGTTGCCGATTAACGAGGAAACACACGGAGAAAAAAAAGGGGATGAAACTATGGAAGCCAGCAGAGATGTCGTTCTATATAAAATGCCGGACTCACGCCCGTGCGATTATTGTTTCAGCTTGCTCGACGGCAGTGTGTTTGTCGATTTTGAAATAAAAGACGCGCTTTCGTACCTCGTGAGGATTTCGTTCGACGGGTACGGATGTTATTGCATTCAGGGGGAGTCAAATCCGCTTTGCAGGAAAAATACAGAACTGCTTGAAAAAATCGTCCAGGGCGGAATAAAAGACAGCGACAAAAGCTCGCTCCTTGCGCTCATCAAAAACGCAATAAAAATCAATCGACCGCTTTTGCGCGCAGACGAACCGCTGAAAGAATACGCTCTCATCGGCGAAAACGATTTTATTTTGTGCCGCGACAAATTCGATGTTGAAGCAATCGAAAACATCGCGGAACGTGAAATCCGAGAAAATCCAGAGCTGTACGCAGGGCTTTTGGAGTGCTTCCAGGATATGAACTGGCCTGTTGCGGCAGTCGCGCAGAAAAAGCTGATTTTCGATGATGAAGAAATCCTTCCGTATCTCAAAGCCGCGCTTTCTTCCGGCGATGAAGACTGGGTTTATTTTTTGCGCAAACAGATAATTCCAAAGATGAGCGAAAAAATAAAAACGATGCTGCAAATGGAGGAAATACAATGAAAGCCCGCCTAGCCAAAATCCGCCCGCTTCTACCGTTCGCGCTCCTTCTCGCGCTTTCCACGTGCGGGGGATTGTATGCGGAGGGCTTTTTCGCGGGGGTTCTCTATCCGAAAACCGTGTATGACATCAGGCAGAAAAACCTGCCGCCGCTCTCGATAAAAAATAGGTTCGCAAAAGGAAGCGAGTACGCGCAGGAACTGCTGTTCACTTTCAGACGGTCGGGAAACGATTTCAAGTACCGAACATACCTCGATGTTTTTACGAAGCGGGCGTATTCGGGACTCCTCATAAAAAAGATGTGGATAACCTACGGCGGAAAGGACTATCAAATCCTGAAAGACCTATCCCTCGCGATTCCCGAAGCGGTTATGAGTGTTGAGGCGATTGGCAGGCACGAAAACAAAGACGAGTGGCTGAGCGACGGCGAATTTTACTTTACGCAGGGCATATATATGCGCCCGCGGCAGGGAAGCAAAGGATTACCCAAGATAAACTTCCAGAAGATTTTCGGCAGCGGGAAAAAGCAGGGCATCACTTTCACCCTGACCTGCATATATCAGTTTGACGGCGGCACGGAAAAGACGATGGCGGCTGAATATGATGCCTCGTGCTTTGACGGCAGATACATTCCGCCGTTTTTCTGATAAAATCACACACGGAGAATTCAATAGATGAAAAAGGCACTATCGCTTATCACAATTTTGCTTTGCATTATGCAAGCCGCGTTTTCCCAAGCCCCCGAACTCAAAAACATCATTCCGAACAGTTATCAGAAACTCACGCGGCTTTCGGAAGCGGAGGAGCGGGCTTTTATGGAGAGCGAGGCGGCAATAAAAGCGGTCTCGGTAATAGACAACTACCACATCAGGCAGAAGCAGCTTTCGGAACTGCATTATCAGGTCTTTGCGGAGACGGACTGTGGCTTGCAGTTCTACAGGCTTCTTGTAAGCGAAAGCCCGCTGGAAGCGGCTTATACAGCCGAATACAAAAGCAAGACGATAACGGCGGATGAAAATTTAAGCGAAAACACTGTTTTCCAAATTGTGTTCATAAAGACAAAAACGAACGCTCTCCAAAAGATAGGACTTTTTCCCTATGCGGATAAGTGGGCAACACAGGGAAAAACGGAGGGGTTTACATTTAATGATTTGATGATAAAGACTCTCAATAAAAGTGAAATCGGGTTCTTTGTTACGGAAGTAAGCGTTGGATTTGTGGTGGACAGAAGCAAGCTGGATGAAAACAAAGTGAAAATCGACTACTACACTTGCAAGAATCAGATTGCCGCATACAACCGCACCTGGTTTTCAAAATACCACATTGACGAAAGCATTACAGACGTGAGCAAAGACAGCATTGACATTCAAGCCTCAGACTGTCTTTTTGACGCCAAATGCCCGCTCAAATACAGCATACAGAACGCCTTTGATGGAAATCCGTCAACAAGTTATGTGGAAAACACAGAAGATGATTTGATGAAGATTATATTCAGAAAAATTGCGATTCGGAAAGATTTGGAAATCAAATTTGCGGTGACAAATGGCTATGCTTCAAATGCTTCTTTATATACTGACAACAACAGGATAAAAAAATGCGGTGTGGCAAACGGCAAAAATACCCCATTTCTTGTTGAACTTAGCGACATGGATTTGAACTATCAAATAAAAACGATAAACCGCGACGAGTCTGCTTATACAGGATTATTTGAATTTGTTGTAGAAGAAGTATATCTTGGTAAAAAATACAATGACACTTGCCTAGCGGAATTGAACTTTTGGGATTATTCAGAGAAAGAATGGTTTTTTGGAGATTTGTAAATGAACAACCGCCCCATAAAACAAACTAGGCTCGCACCCCC
>JAGBIY010000070.1 GCA_017934745.1 Treponema sp.
TAACCGCTGAAAGCATCTAAGTGGGAAGCCGGCCACGAGATTAGATTTCCCTGGGAGTTCAACTCCCCTGAAGACTCCTCAGATACTATGAGGTTGATAGGTTGCAGGTGTAAGTGCCGCGAGGTATTCAGCCGAGCAATACTAATAAGTCGTGAGGCTTGGCCTTATTATCGTTTCCAATTCCAGGACCTTTTTCCTGATTCAATTTGTTTATTTTGCCCGTGGCCATAGAGGGGAGGATCCACCCGATCCCATTCCGAACTCGGAAGTTAAGCTCCCCATCGCCGATGATACTGCCTGTTGGTGGGAAAGTAGGTCGCTGCGGGCTTTTTTTTGCCCATTTCATCCGTCCGTATTCCGGACGGATTTTTTTTGCCCGGAGGGAAGACTCTGGTGTCCGTCTCCGCCAAAAAAAATGAATTTGCCCGTCGGAGGACGCGCGCAGTTTAAAACAGGCCCATAGCGGAGCGTAGAGGGGTCTAGGACGCGTTCTTTTGCGTTTTTTGGGAAACATGTCGATTTCGGGGTCGGACGCGTCCCAGGGGCCTTCTCGCGCGTCTGGGAGGGTGTCCGAAATTCCGCCCTTTTTCCGGTGAGGAAACTTGGCAGGAAAACGCACCGACCCCTGAAACTAGATCTCCTCGTCCCTGAATTCCTCCAGGAGGGCCGCGGCGGCGTTGACCTCGGCCCAGAACATGTTCATACCGCCGGGCTGCGGCTTCCTGACCTCGGCCTCCAGGAGCTCCAGCCACCTCTCCGGGTGCTTGTTCTTGAGGGCCTCCACCCTCTCGCGCTCCGCGTCCGCGTCAAGACCCGCCCCGGTCCCCGCCGCCTTCGGCTCCGTTTTCGCCGGCTCCGGAAGGGCCTTCTTCAGGGAGCAGAGGAACCTCCACCTGTACTTCCCCTTCGAGATCTTCTCGTACTGCAGGTCGATGTTGACCCCCGTCTTCTCGTTGACCTCCTCGCAAGGCTTCTTGATGACGGTCTTCACGAATGCATCTCGGCGCTGGTAGGCGTTCCTGTCAATCTCGAAGAAGCGCCTCAGCTCCTCCTCGGTGAATTCGAACCACCAGGAATTCCTGCCGTTGCCCCTCTCCCCGCTGAAGCCCATCGTCGACTTCGCCAGGCCGTAGTAGCGCATTGCGTAGAAGCTCTGGAGGTCGCCTATCTCAAGGAGCTCCAGGGCGGTGTAGCCGACCCTGAAGTCGAAGAACTCGGCTATGGCCCTGTTGAACTTCATGTGCACGGAGCCGTCGTTCAGGGTCTTGACGCTCTCGAACCAGGGCATCTTGAGGTTGCTCACGTCGTCCGGGTTCCTGGCGTCATCGTTCCTGAGGACGATTATGCTCCTGGAGAGCTCCTCTGTGGCTCTTTCGACAAGCTCCCCCTGCCTTGTCCCGTTAGTCATGCCGAGCTTGCTGAAGAATTCTGAGGCGGAGAAGACGCACCTCATGTCCTTTCCGGCCTTGTCGCCATCGCTGGACTGCGTTGAGACCTTGTAGAGGGCGAAGATTATGAGCTTGTAGGCAAGGGCTGTCCCCTTGAACACTGCCCTGGTGAATTCGCTGGGCTGTCTGGCTATGTCCTTGGTGAAGTTGTCCACCGGGAGTTTTTTTGTCGTTTTCATGCAATGGCCTCTCTTTTGTGTATAGTGTTTTTTCTCGTTTCGTTTTTTCGGATTTTTCGGATTTTTCTCGCGCGCGCTATTTTTATATTTAAATATTATAATATTACCACCCTCTAGAGCCGCTATGGCTGGGGCCTCGTGAACAAAAACGCCACCAAAAGTACAAAAAAATGACGTGCAAAGTACAAAGAAACGCCACCAAAAGTACAAAAAAATGACGTGCAAAGTACAAAAAATCCCACCGCGTTTTTTTCATTGAGTTGGTATTTTTTTATTATACAAAAGTGGAGTAAAATTTCAAGAAAAATGCCCGAAATTTTTGAAAAACAGCGCCGGCGTCCCCGAAAATGCTCCCATTTCTGGAAGAAAGTTTTCATTTTTTTTCTGAAAAATTGAACTTGTATAGCGTTTTTGTATAGCAAACAACTTTCATGTATAGCCTTTAAAAAAAGGCGAAAAAAAAATCCCACCTTGAACGAAAAAACGCGGTGGGATTTTCCGCAGTAATTGTTGTCGCATTCCGCAGTAATTGTTGTCGTGTTCCGCAGTAATTGTTGTCGTGTCCCGCAGTAATTGTTGTCGTTCGAGGCTGGGAGGCCCGACCCATGGCGGTTTGCGGGGGTCGTAATAATAATAATATTATAAATAAAATTCGCGCGTGTGCGCGCGCGCGCGAGGCGCATGCGAAAAAAACGCGAAAAAAAAACGAGGTTCCGGAAATGAAAAAGCAAAATCCGAGGCAGGGCGAAAAGGAAATCGCTATACAGGGCAACGAAATCAGCAGGAGCATATACGCATGCTCTTTGCCAGCAAGAAAAATCATCGCGATGGCTTCGGCGAACGTCAGGATCGAGGAGAGGGATCTGGCCTTCGACGAGAACCGCACGAAGATTCCCTCCTGGGTGGCGAGGTTCTCGATCCAGGACTTCCTGGCGAAGTTCGGGATGGTCGACAGCGGAGAGAACTACCAGCTCGTCAAGGACGCGGTCAGGGAGTGCCAGGACGCCAAGATCACCTGGATGCGGGAGAACGGCGGGTTCGTCTCGTTCAACTGGTTCTACATCTCCAAGTACAACCCTGACACCAACCTTGTCGAGCTCGTCTTCACCCCGGACGTGGGCAACGCGATATACAACATGCGCCTTGGCTACACCGCGCTCGACCTGAGGCTCATCGGGAATTTCAGGAGCCTGTACGCGTTCCGGTACTACGAGATAGCCGTCTCGTACAAGGGCAACAAGGGCAGGAACGGCAACATGAGGGGGCAGTGGTACTTCGAGTACGCCGTCGAGGACCTCAGGAGGACTCTCGGCGTGGCTCCCGGGAAGTACACCGGCAGGATGAACGCTTTCATAAGCCGGGTGGTCAAGATGCCTATCGACGAGCTCAACAGGCTCAACTTCGACTTCTCGATAAGCTTCGAGAAGGTCGTCCGGAACCGCAGGACCGTGGGGTTCCGCTTCACGTGCACCGAGCGGGCTGCCGGGGTCCTCGCCGCGGCCGACGCGCCGGGGGCG
>JAGBIY010000071.1 GCA_017934745.1 Treponema sp.
ACTCGGACGTGAAGAATGCCCGCAGAATCGGAACAGTGTGGATGGTGATTTCGTACGTCGGAACTTTCCTGATTGGAACGCTTGGAACGGCCTATCTTTTGAACCACGGAACGATACTCGGCGCCGGAGACGGCTCTGGAGTCGCGCAGCCGGTGGATTTCTTGGGAAAAGTCGTCAATGTGACGTCTTTCGGAGACGCGGAGACCGTCTTCTCCGCCGTGATGCAGAACATGTACCCGGCTTTCATCGCTGGAATCTTCCTCTGCGCTATCCTCGCGGCTTCCATGTCAACCGCCGATTCCCAGCTTTTGGCGGCTTCCTCGGCCGTCAGCCAGGACATCTACAAGGGCTTGATAAAGAAGGACGCAGACGAGAAGACTGTCTTGAACATAAGCCGCTTCACGGTATTCTTCATAGCTCTCGTGGCTCTGCTTCTGTCCCTCAATCCGTCGTCGTCGATTTTCGACTTGGTTTCGTACGCATGGGCTGGATTCGGAGCGACTTTCGGGCCTCTCGTACTTCTCGCGCTCTACTGGAAGAACATGACCGCCAAGGGTGCGATTGCGGGACTTGTGACAGGCTTCGCCGCCGTGGTCCTCTGGCACAACGTCGGAAGCGACGTGCACTGGATTTTCGGCTTGTACGAGATTGTTCCGGGCTTCGCCGTCTGCCTCTTCTTCTCCGTTTTGGTCTCGCTTTTTGACAAGAACAAGGACAAGGAGATGCTTGAGAATTTCGAGGCCTACAGGAACATGGCCGACTAATTTGCCTGCTTCTCTGCGTCGTCGCTCTTTTTCGCAATCGCGGATTTGAGCGACTCCATGAAGAGTTCGTTCTGGTTCTGCAAGAGCGGAACCGAGAATTCCGGCGCGCCATCGGCCTCCGAGACCCTGTAGAGCTTGGAGTCGCCGTATGAGTAGGCCGGGCTTGCCTTGTCGTTGAGCCACCATTCGAGAACCGCTATGACGCAGAGAGTGTATTTGAGGAGGTTCGCGTTTGTGGCTCTGCTTTCGCCCTCCGGTTTTTTCGCGCCCAATATGACGTTGAGCCTCTTCGATACCGGCGTCTGGATTCCGTACTTGTATTTCGCCCAAGGATTTCCGACGCCCTCCACGATTCCCTTCTGTTTTTCCGCCGCGGCTATCTTCCTGACAGTGCTCTGGAGGTACTTCCTGAGAATCGTCGCGCGCACGCACAACTGCCTGTACGGGTTGTCGTTCTTCGGTTTGTCGAGTATGACCTGCTGGAAGTTGAAATATGGCAGGAAGTAGTATTTCGTTTCCCAAAGCATGTCCGTGATGAGCTTTAGCCCGTACTGCGATTTCCTGAAGTCTCCCGGATTCGAGAATTCGTTGTTCGAGAATTCCTTTATTACGCTCGCGTAGTTCCTTTCGAAGAGGACTTCTCGATACAAAGCCCATTCGTTGAGTATGGTCGAAATCTTGTCCATGTCGTCGTTCTCGTCTTCGTCCGGGAACGTCAAATCGGCAGTCCGGCACCCCTGGAGGAAATCCTCCGTTATCCTGAGCAGGATTATCGTCACTTGGAGCGGATTCTCCGGCGAAAGCAGGTTCAATCCCTCCCTGAACTGGTAGAGCGGCTGGAAATACGGATACATGTCCGGGTGGGTTTCGAGCTTCGAGAATCCAGCCTGCGGGAAGAGCTGCTCCAAGAGCTTGAGGCCGGACTTCACATACGGAGAGACCTGCGGAGCCTCCTCTTTCTTCTCTTCCTGCTTCTGCTCCGCCTCTTCTTTTTTCTCCTCTTTCTTTTCCTCCTGCTTCTTCGCCTTGTGGTTCGGGAGCATCAGGTCGTACTTCGTCATCTCAAGGAATCCGAGAATGTCCGCGGTCCTTACGATGAAGAAATCGTGGAATTCCTCGCAGTGCTTGCAGCAGAGCCTCATCAAAATCGGATACAATCCCTTCACGACTTTCTTGTAGACGTAGAACCACTCCGCTATTCCGCTTTTCGTCATCGCCGTGACCTTCCGCTTGTCGATTTTCGGGTACTTCACAAGCTCGTTGTAGATGTCCTTGAATATGGCAGGAATCCTGTTCTCCCCAAGATAGTAGATTTTCAGGAGCATCCTGTATGTGGCCTTTATGAAGTCGGACATCGTGAGCACCGTCGCGTTGTCGGGGTGCGCCTTTATCGCGTTCAGGTAGTAGCGCAAATCCTTGAGCGTCCAACCGCCGACGAGCCGTATGAAGACGAACCTCTCGTCTTCGTCCAGCATTATCCGCTCTTTGTAAGACGCCGGAGCTATCTGGATTATCGACTTCACCGCCATTATGAATTCGTTCAGGTGCTCCAAATCCTTTTCCAAATCGAATTCTATGAATCCCCGCCTGAGCTTCTCGTTGCTCTTCGTGAATTTTAGGACGAAGTTGAATATTCCGTAGCTCGTCTTTATTTTGTACTCTGAATCCATCATCAGCTTGTCGAAAAGCTGCCGCTCCTTCGCGTTGATGTCGGGAAGCTTCTTCACCTTCGGTTTCGCGCTCGCGGTCGCAATCTGCTGCGCCGAAGCCGCGCTGCCTGCGTTCGCCGATTTCCCGACCGCCTTCTTCGCGTATATCTTGTTCTGTGGAAGCGATTTGTAGTCTATCGGAGCGGATTTTTCCTGGAGAACTTCGCCGCCCAAGACTTTCATCATCTTCTTGGCTTCTTCTTCCGAAAGAACTCCGAGGTTTTTCCTTGTCTTGTCGAGTGTTCCCGGTTCCCAACTTTGCTCGATTTTAGCCATCTCTTTCTCCTAGCTTCTTCTAGATTCTTTTCTCACCAGCCCCTCGAAGTTGTGCAGAACTATGTCTTCGTTGTCCTTCGTTTTGAGCACACCCTCGAAAGTTCCGTAAATCGTCGTCGTCGTCTCGTGCACAATCATCAGGGAGAAGTCGTGCACTTGGCTCGAAATAGGCGTGAACGTCAAGTCGACCATGTTCTCGAAGTCCTGAATCACCCAGTTTTTTCCCAGCCCCCACGAATGCGTTATCTGCACCTGC
>JAGBIY010000072.1 GCA_017934745.1 Treponema sp.
CGAGGTGCTCAGGCGGATAAGCGAAAGAAGCCACGAGATAATGAAGGCGCAGGGACTGGAACTCAAAAGCGCGCTCGAAGAACTTTCGGAGAACGGAGTCACCTACGTAAAAGAGGCGGACTTTTCTGAAGCGCAGGAAGCGTTCGTGCAGAATCTTTTCCAGAAGGAGATTTTTCCGCTTCTGACCCCGCTCAGGACGGATTCCGATTTTCCGCACATTCCCGGAAAAGAGATTTTCGCGGCGTTCGAGCTTTCCGTGATAGAGGGAATACACACGAGCATCCCCCTCTCCGCCAAGAATTTCATAGCGTTCGTGCAGATTCCCAAGGGGCTGGACAGGATAGTGTGGATTCCGAACGAGTCCAAAACCAACGAAAGGACGTTCACGCTTCTGGACGACATAGTCCTCAAATTCGGCACCAAGCTGTTCCCGGGTTTTTCGGTGGACGGCTCGATTCTCTTCTCGATAGACAGGGACGCGGACTCCAACGTCGACGAGGAGTCCGGAGATTTCGTCGGCGCGATGGAGGAAGTCATAGCCTCACGGCAAAGCTCGTTCGCGGTCAGGCTGATGGTAGCCGGTGGAAACAAGAAACTCACGGAATTCCTCAAAACGAACCTAGAACTCACGGACGGCGACATTTACGAGACGGAGAAGGAACCGATGATGCTCAGGCCGGAATGCCTTCTTGACATCTGCGACAACTCGACATTCGCCTATTCCACATCATCGCTCAATTCGGCGAAGAAGCTCTTCTTCCCGCCGTGGAAGAATTTCAACCCGCTAAAGAAATCGGAGAAGTCGATATGGGAGAGCATCAAAGAGCGGGACAGGCTCCTGAACCTTCCATACGAATCGTTCGAGCCGGTCGTCAAGCTTCTGGGAGAAGCAAGCGAGGACGGGAAGACGCTGGCCATAAAGATGACGCTCTACAGGACGGAGAAGAATTCGGAAATCGTCAAGTCACTCATACGCGCGGCGAGGAACGGAAAGCAGGTGACGGTCTTCGTTGAGCTGAAGGCAAGGTTCGACGAGCAGAGGAACATCTCGTGGGCGAGCCAGCTTGAGAAGGCGGGCGCAATCGTCATCTACGGAATCGTCAACCTCAAAGTCCACGGCAAGGCCATGATGATAGTGAGGAAGGAGACCGACGGAATACGGCGGTACGTCCACCTGAGCACAGGAAACTACAACTCAAAGACGGCCAAGACATACTCGGACGTTGCGCTCCTCACCGCGAACGCAGACATAGCGAACGACGTGACTCTCTTCTTCAACATGATTTCGGGATATTCGGCGATCCAAACGATGTCGAAAATCGCGATAGCTCCGATAAACCTCAAGAGCAGGCTTCTGTCGCTCATAAAAAGGGAAGCCGAGAACTCCACTCCGGAAAATCCCGGAATGATAGTGGCGAAGATGAACGCTCTCGGCCATGAAGAGATTATCGAGGCGCTCTACGAGGCCAGCAGGAAGGGCGTGAAGGTCATGCTCAACGTGCGTGGAATCTGCCAGCTCGTCCCGAACGTGGAAGGGCAGAGCGAAAACATAAAGGTAGTTTCGATAGTCGGACGGTACCTGGAACACTCAAGAATCATCTATTTCAAGAATTCAGGCAACGAGGAAATCTACCTGAGCAGCGCGGACTGGATGCCCAGAAACCTCGACAGGCGCGTGGAGCTTCTATTCCCCATCACGGACAAGAGCTGCTTCAACGAACTGAAGTCGAACCTGATGTCGTACTTCGACGACAACACTCACTCAAGCATACTGAACAGCGACGGGACATGGATAAGATACCGGGAAGGAGCCGGCGAATGGATCTCGGCGCAGGAGAGGATGTACGAGACATCGAAGAAGAAGAACGAGACGGCGAAGAATGCGGGAGCGGAATTCGTAGTCAGAAGAAAATAGCCCTCTTCTGAAACTTCGTCATCGCAAAGACCGACGAAAAAGGCTCCGCCAAGCTGAAACACGCAAGGCGGAGCCTATCTTTTTCGAGAGCACTGTCCAGAAAAACTACTTCTGCATCCTCTCAAGCAGGGTAGAGATGTTGTTCACCATCAAAATCGGCTGGCCGGTGGCGTCGAGCGCGTCCCTCCACAAAGCCCCCTCTGGGTCGACGATGTTCCTCTTCCTTGTGACCTCGGTTATCGGAATGTAGACGAACTTGTCGTGGACGAGACCGACGACGCACTTGGTCTTTCCCGCCATGGCAGCGTGGACGGCGTTGTTTCCAAGACGCTCGCAGTAGATTGAGTCGTTCGCCGTTGTGACGGAAGCGCGCACCTGGTAGCTCGGGTCGACATACTTCAGGTTCGTGTGGATTCCCTTCTTGTCGAAGTACTCGTTTATCTTGTCCTTCAAGTAGATTCCGATGTCCGAAAGCTTCTTGTTGCCGGAAGCGTCCTTTTCGTTCGTGGCCTGCAAAAGCTCCTGGCCAGCACCCTCGGCGACGATTACGACAGCGTGGTGGCTCCTTTTGATTCTCGCCTCAAGATGAGAGAGGAAGC
>JAGBIY010000073.1 GCA_017934745.1 Treponema sp.
GGAAAAAATTCGTTTTCTCCGACGATGAATTCTTGGCTCTCTTCAACAAGACGAAATGGGACACCGTGATTTCAACCGCCGATTTGGTCATCGTCCACGACGACAGCCTGGAGTCCGCCTTGAGAATCGAGGAGATTTCGGATTTCTTCGACGAGGACGGAAAGTGCGATGTCTTCACGGTGCCGGAAGACGACGCTGTAATCGACGAATGCCGCTGAGCCGGCTCTGAAAAACGCCGCTTCTCTTCGTTTCGTCCGTGTTGGATTGTGAAAGACCCATAAAACCTGTTCGGAAACTTCAGTTTCTGAACAGGTTACTCTGAAATGCGAGAATGGAATCGCACTATTTTTGCGATTCCATTCTCGTCGACCTGAGCGATAACGAAGTTATCGAACAGGTCTATTCTGCCATAAAAAATCAGAGGTAGCTTATGGACAGTGTTTTAATCGTTTCGAACACCAGTTCGACGATGCAGATAATATCGGGCCTTTTCATCTCCCAGCCGATTTCGAGAATCGCCACCGCGCAGAGCTGCACTGAAGCGCGGCGCACCCTCCTCGAATCCGAATTCGATTTGATAATCATAGACACGCCTTTGCCGGACGAGTTCGGCGACGACTTCGCGCTCCACGCGTCCGATTCTTCCAGAAGCGGCATAATAATCCTCGTGGACAGCACCAAAATCGAGGATTTCGGCTCGATTCTGGAGGACTCTGGCATTTTCGCGGTTCCCAAGCCCGTGTCGCCTGAATTCTTCAACCAGGCCGTGAAGCTTTTGGTGGCCAGCCGTCGCCAGATTCAGCGGCTTGAGTCCGAGAACATGAAACTGCAGGGCAAAATCGAGGAGCTTCGCATGGTGGACAGGGCCAAGTGCGTCCTGATTCAGACCCTCAAGATGACGGAGGCGCAGGCGCACCGCTACATCGAAAAGCAGAGCATGGACTTGCGCCTGACGAGAATCGCCGTGGCAGAGCAGGTCTTGAGGACATACGAGCGTTGACGAAAAAATAATTGAATTGAATCCAATTTAATTTCATAAAATCTATTGACCTTTTTGAACGTGGAGTGTATATTCTAATCATAAAGATTGAACACAATTAAATCGTAACAGATTAAGGAGCGAACCATGATTTACGACTACACATTCAAGGACAGAAAGGGAAACGAGGTTTCAATGCAGGACTACAAGGGAAAAGTCCTCTTGATAGTGAACACGGCGACTGGCTGCGGCTTCACTCCGCAGTACAAGGAGCTTCAGGAAATCTACTCCGAGCTTCACGAGAAGGGACTTGAGATTCTCGACTTCCCTTGCGACCAGTTCGGACACCAGGCTCCGGGGAGCGACGAGGAAATCCACTCGTTCTGCACTGGAAGATTCGGAATCGAGTTCCCGCAGTTCTCCAAAATCGAGGTCAACGGCGAGAACGCCCTTCCGCTCTTCAAGCACCTCACGGCGAACACGAAATTCGAAGGCTTCGAGGATGCCAATCCGCTCTCGAAAGTCCTCATGAAGATGCTCTCGATTGGAAAGAAGGATTTCGCGACTTCGAGCGACATCAAGTGGAACTTCACCAAGTTCCTCATCGACAGGGAAGGCAACATCGTCAGGAGATTCGAGCCGACTGCCAACATGGACAAGGTGAAAAACGCGATTTGTGATATTCTGTAACGCATGGAAAGTCAGAATTACGAACAGCTAAAACTGTCGAATCAACTTTGCTTCCCGCTCTATGTCTGCTCGAAAGAGATAGTGAGGCGGTACAAGCCGTTCCTGGACGAAGTTGATTTGACATACACACAGTACATAGCGATGATGGCGTTTTGGGAAAAAAGCGAGATGAACGTGAAGGACCTCGGAAAAAGGCTTTTCCTTGATTCGGGGACGCTCACTCCGGTTCTCAAGACGCTTGAGTCCAAAGGGTTCATCACAAGGGAAAGGTCGAAAGAGGACGAGAGGAACTTGATTGTGCGGGTTACCGACGAGGGCATGGCTCTCCGCGACAAGTGCGCTTCAATTCCTTCCAAAATGGGTTGCTGCGTGCACATGGAGCCTGAGGACGCCCATGCGCTCAAGTCCATCCTCGACAAGTTCCTGATGAACTTCCAGGAAAAATGATTTCACATTTGTTTTTGTAAGGAGTAGAAAATGGCAGAGACGAACGAACTTTACGATGTCGCGATTCTTGGAACAGGGCCTGCAGGCGTCTCTGCGGCGATAACACTCAAGATTCGCAACAAGAACATAATCCTGCTTGGAAGCCGGAATTTGACGGACAAGATGGGAA
>JAGBIY010000006.1 GCA_017934745.1 Treponema sp.
GCTGTGTGCTGTGTGCTGTGAATTTTGGCACAAGTGGAGAAGTTATGTCAATAGGATGCGTTGAAAAATCTTTTATCATTCTACCGCTCTTTAATCATATTGATGAATTCCTCCGGTCGCAGAATCGGAACGGAAGAATTCTTAAAATCATCGACATTCCTTGTGATTATGTAGTCAACATCGGAGTAGACTGCACAAGAATCCTGCAAGGCATCCTCAAAGTCATTGAATTTCAGATTATTTGAAGCATCGATAATCCGCTGTTTGTCCACATTCGAGATTTCAAAAGTCTGGCACAGCTTTATGAATGTATTCCGGCAATACTCCAAAGACCTGTTTTCCCTCTCGTGGAGAACATAGAACATATCGGAAAAGGCATGTGCCGCAATATACCCCTGCACTGTAAACAGGCAATGCTGAACCACCAGCTTTGAACTTTCGTAGAGATTCGGGCGTTGCAAAAGACAGTCAAGCAGGATGTTCGTGTCAACTAAGACTTTCATACTTTCTCCAGTGAGCCTCATGCATATCTTTTCTATAATCGTAGTTCTCAGGTAGACTTGAAGGCTGGCACAAAGACTCAAAATCGCTCCAAAGTTTCTGGGCGTTTGCGTATTCTTCTGCCGTCTTGAATTTTCCGTACGGAGATTTTTTCTTAGCCGCCAAAGCCTTTACAAACAAAAGCACACGGACAGTATTTTCTTCATTCATTTCATCGAGATATTGAATAACTTCCTGTTTAGTCGTCGGCATTGCATACATAAAACACCTCCATCAAGCGAGAATTATATCACAAAAAGTTGAATTTGTGTTTAAAAGATGTAAAATTTTCTATATAAAGCGCCCCAGTGCGGGCGTCCACATAACATATTTTACACTGACAAATATATATTAAATATAACCCAACCATTTTTAATATTTCCTTCTTCATCCTGCTCAAGATTCAGTGTACCATCTTTAATCTGACTTATCCATCGATGAATCGTTATTTCTCCGACTCCCATTTCCTTCGAAACTAAATGAACACTACGGTTTTCAGGCGGCAAAACTTTTCTCAATACCGCTTTCTTAAATGTTGTTGTATACTTCATATAGATGCCCCTCCATCAGGCGACATCTATCTTGAAACAGAGGGTCTCCCCATCTTCGTTTACATTTTTTCATACCAAGTTTCACTCTTTATCTTCCCATCATCAAACAGTTCATATTCGTTCCATTGCTCTTTAGTTCCATATTTGTCACTTTCACTTCTCAAATGGATGCAATTATTGTTCTCGTCATATTCGTTTTCTCTAAATATCTCATCAATAAAATCTCTGTAGTATTTTATTTCATGAATAATATTCTTGTTTGAGTCATACTCGACATAGTAAATTTTTCTTACCCACTTCCCCGTATTTTTTCCGTTGATTCTTACCTGTTTGTAAACTGGCTTATTTTCCATTTAAAGTCCCCCATCATTCTTAAAAATTAAAGATAACAATTATTCATACAAGTATATTCCAGAATCTGCCATAAGACAAAATGCAACAACTTCCCCCCCTCTCGTTCGCTAAACTACGAACCGCAAAAAATCCCGAATACTCTATATTTCAGACATGAAGCGAATAAACGGAAGAGACTGTTCACTCTTCATAGAGCAGAAGGGAAATAGCGTTTTAGTACCATACAAACAGGAAAGCATAAGGGAATGTCTGGAAGGCTACAGTCTCAATCCGTGTATCGGGAACATATAAGGAATTCGTGGTTGCGGAAAAACTGTTTTGATGACATCAATTGAAAAGGAACTAGCAAAAAACGAAGACTGGATTGTTGTTGATTTGAATTCGACTCAGGATTTGCTTTCAGATTTAGCTTTTAGGCTTGTTGATGCCTGCAAAAATTTTTCGGATGTGCTAAAAAACGGCTTCAATGTTTCGATGCAATCGGAGAGTCAAAAGCGAAAGTAAGCGATGTTTGCAGCAAGACCCGAGATATAAAAAAGCCCCCACCTGAAAACAGGTGGAGGCAAAATTGCGAAGTAATTCTTCTTTAAAACCCGCAGTGTGCAGGACATAGCAGGTGTCGGTGTACTCCGCATATTTTGCCTTGAATTTGTTCAGCGAAGACAGAGTGTATCTTTTTGTCGATTTTACTTCGATTCCCTGAATGTTGTGCCAAGCCGTGACTTTCTTCTTCTAAGAATTACATCTTTTCTTGCAGAAGCGAATGCGTTCCAGAAGTTTTCAAGAGCAACCATCAAATCACACTTTGGAGTGTCCATCCATGAAAGCTCATCAATAAAGACAATTTTTTTTCTGTCTGAGACTTGCGTATAACATCTTTCACCCCTTCAAAAGCTTCCAGCCAGTTTTCCGGTTTTCTCTTAAATGAATATCCAGAATCTTTCAGCGATGAACAAAAAGCGAAAAGCTGGTCTTTGAGGCCACCTGCCGACAATCCTGCATGCTGAAAGGTAAAATCATAATCATAGGATTCTCGAATAAGGAATGTTTTTCCAACACGGCGACGACCATACACTGCAACAAAATGAGATCTGTCATCTTTTGCAATGCCTCTAAGAAGTTTGATTTCTTCTTTACGTCCAACAATCATAAAAACACCCCTATAATCTACTTAATCTGTGATTTTTTAGCACTTTAAGTAGATTATGAAGATGTAATTTCGATTTTGCAAGTTCAAAGCCCTAGAAACCGCCATTGAGATACGGCAATTCAAAATGTGACAAGATATTTAGGGAGCTGATGCAGATGATGGTCAACATCTTGCAGGACAAATCCGTGAACACGAAGAAAGCCACTGCATTCCATTCAAAGAACAAAAAAGCTTGAGCAATCGGCATCGACCGGTTCTCAAGCTTTTTTTTGCGTTTCGTTCAAATCCTACAAAATCCAGCAGACACCGAATTTGAAGTCGACATTGAATCCGCCAGGAATCACGGCGTAGCCTTCCGCGTCAGAGTCGGACTCCCCAGCGACCGTCACTTTCACGGAGTCGACACCGAATCCCACAAGCGTCGTGTACATGTGCAATCCCGCTGCCAAACCGAACGTGTCGGTCAATTTGACCTGGCACTGGCAATTGGCTCCGAGGAACGTATTGAAACCGAACAATGTCTCTTTCGACTCCACCGAATATTTTGTTCCGTCGACAGTCACTGATTCGGTCTCCGTGTTGCTGCCTATCTTCATGCTGAATCCGAATGTTCCATGGACGGCGAGAATGACCTTCTCCGTGTTTATCGGCGCACCGCCAAGACCGAACATGAAGCGGGTGTTGAACGCCTTGAACTTGTCATCGGCATCCCCCGCATTCAATGTGGCTCCGCCATAACTGAACGTGATGTCCTTCATCTTGAGCGACTCATATCCGAACTGCACATCCGAGATTTTTGAAAAGC
The DNA here is from genome assembly GCA_017934745.1 of Treponema sp. Classification (GTDB taxonomy): domain Bacteria; phylum Spirochaetota; class Spirochaetia; order Treponematales; family Treponemataceae; genus Treponema_D. The sequence continues at coordinate 3,401 of JAGBIY010000006.1, forward strand.
GGTTCTCCCTCACCTGCAGATGGTTGTAAAAGAAGTTGAAACCTGTGGCCCTGAGTTTGAAATCCACATCGGCCTCGATGTCATCGTCAATTTCCACATTTCCCGTCCAAGGATTCGTCTCGATGGGAATGTTGAATCCGATGCTGTGGACATAGCGCGCGCCCGCATCTTCGGCGAACGCAGAACCGACAGCGAGGAAAGCCGCAAAGGCAATCGCAAAAATTCTCTTCATGAAATACTCCTTGCTTTGTCGTTTAACAAGCAGTATAAATGTACCCCCCCCGCATAATGTCAAGATATTTTTAACTTTTTCTTAACTCCCATTCAAAACCATGAACGATTATGAACGATTATGAATACAATTGAAAATTATGAAGAATTATGAAAGAATCTCCATTAATTATGAAAAAGGGAAATCCGTTTACACTGTCATTTGGCAAATCGCCAACCGAGTTAATCTCACGGCATGAGCATATCAATGAAATAGTGGATGTCTTCCAGTCAGACAATCCAATGAGCCACGCATATTTGATAGAAGGAATTCGTGGTTGCGGAAAAACAGTCTTGATGACATCAATCGAAAAGGAACTGGCAAAAAACGAAGACTGGATTGTCGTCGATTTGAATTCTACCCAAGACCTACTTTCGGATTTGGCTTTCAGGCTTGTTGATGCCTGCAAAAACTTCTCGGACGTGCTAAAAAACGGATTCAACGTTTCGATTGCGGGATTCGGAATCGGCATAAACGGAGACAAGGCACCTCAAGACAATGTGAGTATAATCTCGGAGATTATCGGAAACCTGAGCAAAAAGGGAAAGAAGGTTCTCATAACAATCGATGAAGTGATGAATGGAAGCAACATGCGGCATTTCGCAAGTGAATTTCAAATCTTTTTAAGAAAAGACTTTCCTGTCTTCCTTCTCATGACGGGTCTTTACGAAAATATTTATTCAATCCAAAACGACCCTGCCCTGACTTTTCTGCTGCGAACTCCAAAGAAGAGATTGGAGCCGCTCAGCATAATGCAGATATCAAGAGTCTACGGCGATGTTTTTGGAATAGGCGATGAAGAAGCGAAGAAGCTTGCGAAAACAACAAAAGGCTACGCGTTCGCATTCCAGGCGCTGGGGCTTCTCTACTACGACAACAGGGATGATTTGCCGCTCGAAAAAATCATACAAAAATTCGACGAGCTGCTCGACGATTTCGTTTATAAAAAGATATGGCAGGGACTTTCACAGCAGGATAAAAATGTGGTCTTCGCAATCGGAGAGTCGAAAGCGAAAGTAAGCGATGTGTGCAGCAAGGTCGGCATGACAAGCCAAGTTTTTTCAAAGTACAGGCAAAGACTGGTGAATCTGGGTTTGGCGGAATCCCCCCTGCACGGCTACATAGCACTCACCCTCCCCCGTTTTTCAGAAATAGCAAAATACTACGAACTATAGAAAAAGCCCCCACCCGAAACCGAGTGGAGGCCTCAATCCCTCTCTCAAGAAACGCAAAGCGATTCCTTGTTGAGGTAAAATTGCTTCAAATCACCTCGACAACTCGTTAGAGTTGTCGTTGAGGTAAATCGCTTGCGATTTACCTCTGGATTCTTCCAGATCCATCGCCTCCGGCGAGCTTGTTCACTTCGTCCTCGGAAACCATGTTGTAGTCGCCGATGATTGAGTGCTTCAAGCAAGAAGCCGCGACAGCCCAGTTGATTGAATCCTGAGTGTTCATTCCCTTGAGCTGTGAGTGGATGAGTCCGCCGCCGAACGAATCGCCGCCGCCAACGCGGTCAACGATGTTCATGTCGTACTGCTTAGAGAAAGCGTAGTCCTTGTCATCGACATAGAGGAGAGCCTGCCAGAGGTTCCTGTTTGCGTTGATTGAAGTGCGGAGAGTGATTGCGACTTTCTTGAAGTTGAACTTCTCTTTGAGCTGGCGAGCGACTGAGAGGTATCCCTCGTTGTTGAGTTCGCCCTTTGTCGTGTCTGTTCCCTCTGACTTGATTCCGAACACGTCGTTCGCGTCGTCCTCGTTGGAGATGCAGACGTCGACGTATTTGCAGATTTCAGTCATGGCGGCGCGGGCCTCGTCCTTTGTCCAGAGCTTTCCGCGGTAGTTCAAGTCGCAAGAAGTCGTGATTCCCTTTTCGCGGGCGACTTTGCAGCCTTCGATACAAGCCTGAACCATGTTCGGTCCGAGAGCCGGTGTGATTCCTGTGATGTGGAACCAAGAAGCTCCGTCGAGGATTTTGTTCCAGTCGAATTCCTCAGGCTTCGCGAGCTGGATAGAAGAACCAGCGCGGTCATAGACGCACTTTGAGCCACGCTGAGAAGCTCCCTTCTCGTTGTAGTAGATGCCGACGCGTGGACCGCCGCGGACGATGTACTCAGTGTGGACTCCGTACTTGCGGAGAGAGTTCACAGCAGCCTGTCCGATTTCGTGGGTCGGAAGCTTTGTGACGAAGTAAGCGTCGTCGCCGTAGTTCGCCAAAGAAACCGCGACGTTGGCCTCGCCGCCACCGAAAGTTGTCGTCATTGAGTCAACCTGAACGAAACGATAGTAATCAGCAGGCTGGATGCGAAGCATCAATTCACCAAAAGTAACTACTTTTGCCATTTTAGTTCTCCTAAAAATTTGTATTTGTCGGCATTTCACCGCATTTTCTTAAAAAAATACTATCAGATTTGCACCGATTAGTCGATTGAACCTGAATTGTAGAGCGCATCGCAATACTCGCACTTGTACTGCCCCTTCTCCCTGTTCGCCAGTTTGAAGACGCTCGGAACGTACTTCTCCGTAATCGTGATGCACCTGGGGTTCCTGCAGTGAATCACGTTCTCGATTCTCTCAGGAAGCTCCATCTTGATTTTCTTCACAATCTGCTCGTTCTGAATCACGTTTATGGAGATGTTCGGGTCGATGAATCCCAAAACGGAATAGTCGATGCTGATTATGTTGTCGATTTTGATGATGTCCTTCTTGCCCGATTTCTTGGACGGCACGTTCATTATGAGCGCGCAGCTGAAATTCGCCTTGTCCAGTCCCAGCTGATGGAAAATCTGAGTTCCGTATCCTGCCTTTATGTGGTCGATGACCAACCCGTTCTTTATCGTGTCCACGTTCAACATCACAAAACTCCTGTCAATTTCGCAATCAAAGCCATGCGCACGTACATTCCGTACTTCACCTGCTTGAAGTAGGCGGCGCGCGGGTCGTCGTCCACTTCCGGAGCGATTTCGTTCACGCGCGGAAGCGGATGGAGGACAATCATGTTCTTCCGGGCGAGCGACATCTTCTGGTTGTCCAGGATGTAGCTGTCCTTGAGCCTGATGTAGTCCTGCTCGTTGAAGAACCGCTCCTTCTGCACGCGCGTCATGTAGAGGATGTCCAGGTCGCCGATTACGCTCTCAAGACGCTCGGCCGTCGTGTACTCGATTTTCGCGTCGTTCAGGTACTGCGTGATGTACTCCGGCACCGCAAGCTCCTTCGGCGAAATGAAGACGAACTTGTTGTTCTTGTAGCGGCTCATCGCCTCGGAAAGCGAATGCACCGTGCGCCCGAACTTGAGGTCGCCGCAGAATCCGATTGTGTGCCCTTCAAAGCCGCCCTTGAGAGCGCGTATCGTGAGCATGTCGGTGAGCGTCTGCGTGGGGTGGAAGTGCCCGCCGTCCCCCGCGTTGATTATCGGGCACGAAGAATAGCGGCTCGCCAAAAGCGCGGCACCTTCCTTGGGGTTCCTCATTGCGATTACGTCCACATAGCTTGAGACCGTGCGTATCGTGTCGGCAAGGCTCTCGCCCTTCGCCGTGGATGAATTCGCCGCGTCGGAAAATCCCTCCACGCTGCCGCCGAGATGGAGCATCGCCGCCTCGAAAGAGAGCCTCGTCCTGGTGCTCGGCTCAAAAAAAAGTGTCGCAAGAATTTTCCCGCGACACACTTCATTAAAAGAATTCGGATCAACAATGATTTGCTCCGCCAAAGCGCAAATCTCGTCGATTTCAGAGACCGTCAAATCATTCGGTTTAATAAGATTTCTACCTTTCAGCATGAGTCGATTCTAGCACGAATCGGGGGAATTGTACGAGAAGGAAATTTCCAGAGAAAAAATGAAGGGCAGCCGAAGCGGGAGGAGGGGGTGTTTTGCTCGTTCAGTCTGAAATGAAATCTTTGAATACACTGTCCACGTACATTTTTAACTTTTCAGAGATGGCGCACTTTATGTCGCTGTAGCATCCGCTCAATTCAATAGATTCGCAAGTCGGCATAAACAACTTAACGATATCAATTTCAAGCGCATTTGCGATTTGAGCAAGCGTGTTTTCACTCGGCCAATTCAAACAAAGCTCAACACTTTTTATAGTTCCTTCCGAGACTCCCGCTTTTTCTGCCAACGTGAACTGCGTAAATCCCTTCATTTTCCGAATTCGACGCATATTCTCAGACAAACGCAATTTCACATCTTTCGCATCCATAAATTTGATTTTCATTAAAATAGTGGAAATATCGAAGTTAGCAACTCTATACTTTTTACTTGAAACAGATAGTAATAATTGACTTTTACAGACACCGAACTTAGAATGTAGGGTGTATCGGCAACCATAAAAGGAGTTCATATGTCATTCATAATATTCGTAATCATCTTATCTGTAATAATCGCAATCGTAAAAGCGATTAAAAACGAAAAGCAGAACAAAAAGAAGGTGGAAAAATTCTATCCGACTTCCGCCCCATATACGGTATATCACGTTTCGGGATTGCCGATTGCAGAGGAAGTGCAACTGTTTCTATACGATTGTGGTAGCAGAATATTATTGAGCAATGCAGGAAATGACATCACAATATCAAAAAGCAAAATCACGGGAGTTGACTTCGCTGCAGCAAAGGGCTTCAATATCCAATGGGTTCTGACAATCCACTACAATTCGGACGGAATCCTAAAGACAGTCGCGCTCAAAGGCGGAGCTGAATTGGAGAAGATGAAGAATATTCTGGATTCGTCTTGTGGCTCGAATCACTCAATCGATTTGTAAGACTTGTGACAACAAAAAGGTGGCCATTTGAAGTGCACCCCCAAAGTTGGACAAAAAAAAGTTCAATTTTAGGAGGTGCATTTTTTATGTCTAAATACTCAAATGAGTTCGAGATAAAAGTTGTAAATGCATATTTATTAAGAGAAGGAAGAACAGAGAAAGCGGAACAAAAAGACGATTGCGGCGACTGATGAATTTTTCAATCTGAGTGGCGACAGAACATTCGCACGTGGAATTGCGGGGATTTGCTATTACACTCACCTTCTCGGAGATTTGGTCGTCCACTCGACATCGAGTTCAGACTCTGCCGAAGCTGTCCTCTCGTCAAAATTCATCGCGAAAAATCTAGACAGATACGTAAAAGACTTGGCGACACACGGAAACCAGAGCGAATTCCAAAAATACAAGGCATATCACGAAAAAGTCACTTTCGCGAAATACGAGAGCAACGAGCAATATGCCCAGGCTATGATTGATTTGCTTGCAGAATTCGTGCCGCAATTGCTGAAGCGGAACCTATCCGAAACATTCAAGAAAAAGGGCCTGGAATTCGTAAAATAGCGCACACACTCTTTCATCCGTTGCTTTATTTTATGAAAAAATTGCATGATGCGTGATAAAATCAAATCGGCAGTATAATGCTTTTTAGAGGAGGTGCAAAATGAACGAGAAACGGCTTAACAATACAATCTATATAATGCACCTCGTTACAGAGAACTACAAGAAAGCTCACTCACTTAGCCGCCCAAGGCTACCTCCCCAGGCGGCTGTAAAAGTCAGTAATCATTCGCGCCCAAATCGGTAAGGAAGCTGTTGTAGTTTTCGATGCCTGTGAAAGCGGCGAGCTTTTGCGCGAGGATGCGAGGGTTGTCGCCGACCTGGATGCTTTCGACACCGCAGATTATCATCTCGAAAAGCGCGTTGTCGCCATCGGAAAGTTCCGAAGAAGCGGCGAGAGTCTTTCCAATCTGCTGAATATCGTTCAAATCAATGCCGTCGACGACATTCTTCAGAAGGATTTTCGCGAACTCTCCGTATTTTCCGCCGATGCTAGACGAAACAATGCCTTCCACCAAATCGCCATCAAGGGCGAGAAGACCTTCGCGGCGGGCTTTTTCGCTCAACGAGAAAAACTCCTTGACTATCGCACGCGCAATTTTCATCTCTTCTTCTGTGAATTTCATTTTTTTTTCCTCCATAAAATAATCATTTTTAGGGCGAAAGTCGAGTTTTCACAGTGCAATGGCAGAAACGAGCGGAAGCGGGGTTCCGTCAACAAAAACACTCAGCCACCGCGGAGCGGTACTGCCGTTTTTGTTGGCGGGTTCCCGCTGGGAGCTTGTTTCTGCA
>JAGBIY010000007.1 GCA_017934745.1 Treponema sp.
TACATTTTTACAGACTATAATTCGAACCATTTTACAGTATTAGACTTTTTTAAAGTCTTAAAAAAAACAATGGCAATTTCATAAGCTTGTTCTACGGAAATAACCAAGTCTTTTGATATTTCTGTCTCGGATGTTTCCGAACCTATATTAAAAACTATAAAATCGTCCTTGAAATCATTGTCTTCAGAATACGCATAATATCCACATTCGTTTGTTTCATCAAAAAAATGTACACAGGCATATTCATTTTTTATTAAAATTGTCATATATGGATAATCGGAATCTGTTCTCAATTCAAATTCATTGCTTTGAGTCTTTGACCTTGTTTTTAATACTTCTAGCAGTTCTATAGAAGTATTACAATTTTTTTCCTCATAGAAATCAGTAACAAGCATATTTTTCCCCTATCTTGCAGTTTTTGGAATTTTATCATTTCCAATATATATTTTTTCATTAGTTATCCAACCTTTTTTTGAACTAGTTGCATTTTGTGGTGGAACAACTTTTAAGGTTGAATCTTTTTCCAATAATGTTGGTAACATTTTATCACAATATGGGCAAGTACCATCTGTATTATTATGATAAACTGTTCCACTTTGAATTTTATTTTCTCGCATATAAATAGCTGCTTTTCCTTCTACATGCGAGGCTGGTATATAATTTCTGTAGATTGGATCTGGTTTTCCCGAATTAAAACTATATTGTTTTCCATCATCAAGAATAAGTACACCATAAGTCAGGGCAAACGCATTATAGCTGCTGGAGAGCATAAAGCAGGCAATTTTCGTTTTGCGAGCAAAGTGTCATCTTGTTGCCGATAGTCAGACTCTTCTTCCTTGTGACGATTGGTAATTCAATTCCTTTCAAATGATTCATGACAAGTTTCCTGATTATATTCAGATTCTGTGCACTGTTATTTTTTCGGACCCGGCAATAATCCTCGTCAAAAACAGTGTCCAACACCCAGTGAAGGTTGTTTTCAATGCTCCAGTGGGCACGCATGGCTTTCGCGGCGAGCTTTACATCTTTCAGGCTTGTAATAAAATATCTGTTCTCCGTTGATTCGCCGTCTTTTGTCATTCTGTAGCTTCTGACCATTCCTATGGCTCCAAGGTTTTTCCATTCCGCCTTTTCTTCAAGCCATCTCAGGTTCGTACAGAGGTAATACTCGCGTCTTTCAATACGGCCATGGTCTTTTTCGACTCCGCAGGAAAGGCTCTGAATCTTGTATCGCCCGCAATATTTTTCATCAAGTTCATGGCTGAAGAACTCCTTTACATCTTCATGAACCTTTTCCTGATTCCCCTTCAAAGAAAAAAGATAGTCGGCCTTCTTTCCGACGATTTTCTCCGCGATTTTCTTCTGGCATCCCATGGCATCGATTGTGACGATATGGCCCTTGATTTCCAAAAGGTCCAGAAGTTCAGGGATTGCCGTTATTTCGTTTGATTTTTCCTCCGTCTTGACCTGCCCGAAGCAGATTCCCATTGAACTGGCAAATGCAGAAACGACATGGGCCGCCTTGTGGGATTTCGAGTCATCGTTGTGATTTTTATATGCGGAGCGTTTTATCGTTTTCCCGTCAATCGCTATGACTTCTTTTTCCGGAATCTGAGAGCCGAATGCCTCCCGTGCATAAACAGCAAGCGCCCTTTCAAGCTCTTTTCCGTCTATGCCGGCAATCACCCTGAGAATCGTGTCTGCGCTTGGAATCCCATTCGGAAGTTCAAGATACTTTTTCAACCTCTCTTCCCAGATTTCCGCACTGAAGTGGATTTCTTCGATGTCCTTGCAGCCTGTGAGATAGCCTATCAGCACAATCATCAAAATATCACAGAGGTTATGCTTCTTGCATCTGTCAATTCTGAAATCTTTGATTGTCATTAGCGATTCTTTCAGTGTCATTTTTTACCACCAGAAAGAATTATAATGTTATTTGAATTCTTTAAATAGTATACGTTTTTAACGTCTTTAAAATGCGTTTGCCCTCAAAAGAAATCCAACCGTCATTGGCTTTTGTGGCTATTCTTGGGGTGTGGCATCCTCGGATTCTTCATCTTCTTCCTGATTTTGAAGGACGACGACGACGAGGATGAAGATGAAAAAAAGAAAAATCCACAAAATGAAGAATCGAACTCATCGAATGTTTAAGGCTGTCCAAAAACGGGGAAGGAGAAACATCATGAAAAAAGGTTTCAGCATCACCAAAAAGATTACAATAGCGCTGCTCTCGTCACTCATTGTTCTCCTGACGAACTGCGACTCATGGATGAAAAGCGACGACTTCTTCGGAATCATAGACGAGGAAGTCAAATATGCGAATGCGGAGAAAATCAACGTGTTCGTCAGGTACGCGAACACAAAAGAAGGAAGCACTAACATAAACGGAAATTCCACGCAGAAAGTCGAGGTACCTTTCACGGTCTCGGCAGTCACGAACGATGCGTACGGATTCTACAAATGGGCGGCATTCTCCACTTCAGACTACTCTACGGGACGGCAGCACGCGATTCTCTTCAACGATGACGCGGACTACATCGACTCCTACCTCGGAAAGGAAATATCAAGCTCAATCGTCTCGTTCGCAGACCCCTATTCTCCAGAGACAACAGTCACGATAAACAGCTCCAGGAACGACGTCTTCATCATGCCGATTGTGGCGGAGCGTCCGATGATTGCGACTTCCCTTCCGGCTTCGGGAGCGTCAAACGTCGTAAAGAACATGGCCATCCGTGTCGTATTCTCAAAGCCGATGGAACCGACATCGCTTTTGACGACAGACGAGAGCGGAAAAACAATCCTCACCGACCAAATCGAAGTTTTCAGAACTTACGGAACATTCGACAACCTCTCATTGGTTTCAATCAAAGACAAATTCACAAACGTCAGCCTCGGAGCGACGGGAAAGACGCTCACGATCAGACTCCCCCAGGGGGAATCCATGCCTACAAACACGACAATCCGAGTTGTCGTCGGGGGAGAGGTCAAGGATTCCTACGGATACGAAATGGGAAGCGAGCAGTACATCCAGTTCACGACGGGAACGGCCTCCGACTCACTCGCGCCTGTAATAGACTCCGTCTACGCCGGATTCAAAAACGCTGACGACTGGGGCTACAACCAGAACCAGGATTCAGAATCAAATGCATACAGGGTACAGTCGAACAATTTCAACGACTACGGTGAAAACGACGAGGACTCCATCTCGGCGAAACTTCTCAAACACAGAACAAGCGGCATCGTCAACCTTTGGGTCTACGCGGCGGACATCACAGAGACGAGCTCGCAACCGACGGAGGCGGACGTCTACCAGCTCACAATCAGGGGAACGAGCATCACGGACAACGAAGGAAACGAAAGCAGCCACGAAAAGTCGGAGGAACTGCTCATTCAATACGAATCGGGAGGAAACTCTTCAAGCATAGCCGCGCACGAGAGCGCGTACGGTTGCCAATTCGAATACGACGTAAGCTCCCTGCCAGACGGAATCATCAGAATCGACATTGGCGCGGCCGACACAATCGGAAACGACAACTTCTCGCCGGAATGCGTCATGACGGACAAAGGCAACTACTACAAGTCGGTCTACATCGTCAAGGATTCGACGAAACCAGACATTGAGTCGAACGCCGGCAAGGTGAAATCGGATTCGGCTGCTGCCCCATACGGCTGGTACAACGCGGAAACTGTCAACACGATGGAAATCTACGTGAACGACGACGAGCTCATCACCGACATCGGAAACGAGAAGCTCGTCTCGCTCCCGGATGACATAAAGTGGATTTTCTCCGTCAACTCGACTTCTGCTTGGAATCCAGACGAATCGGATCCGAAATGGAAAATCATCAAGGGCAACAGATACAAGATAACGGACGCGACCAGCAACACGGACGGCGCGATGGACATCAAGATGAGGCTCATGGACGACGTGGGCAACATCTCGGACGAATACAAGCTCGACTCAATCATGTACGACGGAACGAAACCTGTCGTGAACGGTCTTTCATGGACGGGAAGCAGCGGAGAGCTGAGCGGAATCACGCAGAACATAACGCTCACGACACAGACCCTTTCGATGGAATTCACGGAAGAGACGTCGGGCGTGAAATTCCTTGAGCTCTCATCGAAAAAATCAGGCACAGCCGTGTCGGCGAATCCTCTTGCGGGTGTGACATTGAAAATCGACGGAAGGACGCTCTCGGCAGGAAGCGACTACACGAACGACGGAAAGAAAATCACGTTCGCGGAATCACACTCTTCGGGAACACTCACGATCGACGGCATAAAACTTACAGACGCCACGACGAACACGGACGGAATCTACACAATCGGAGTGGATCTGACAGACCTCGCCCTCAACAAGACGGCGGAGACAAAGACAATCAACATCTCGCTGGACAAGACAAACCCGGAAATCGAAAAAGTCGAGGTGAAGGATCTTGTGGAAAGAATCGTCTACGGCGAGACCGAAAGCTCATACTTCTTGCCGAAAGCGTCATTCGACTCGAGCAGGACACCGAACAAGAACGAAATCTCGGTGACGGTGAAGGAGAACGGTTCAGGAATCAACAAAATCGCACTCGGCGGAAACGCGAAAGTCACGGGAGCGACAACAGTAAGAATCGGGGACACGGATTGCCTGTCGGCGGATTTCACAGTGGACACGGCTTCGAACACAGTCACCATGACAAACGGATTCGAGCCGCTCATCTGGACGGAGACAGGCACAATCACATTCACGCTCACAAACATCGAATTCACGAACGTGGACAACTCAAGCGGCAACTCGCTCAGCGTAACCCTCACGGACTTCGTAAAACTCGAAGGGGACAACGGCGGAGAAATCACGCTGGACGACGGAAGCAAAATCGAAAAGGTCTATGCGGACAGCAAGGATCCTTCGTTCGAGAAAGTCACAATCCAAGACAGAAAGCAGAATTCAGAAGAGAACAGCGTCGTCTCAGCCTATGAAAAAGAGAAGTTCACGGATGAAAGGCTCGTCACGCTCATCGCAAAAATCAACGCGGAATCGGCGAACGCAGGCTCCGGCACAAAATCGATAAAACTCACAAACGCCACGTTCACTGCAGGCACCACGGCTCAAGTGGACGGAAGCGATTTCACGGGATTCAGCGTGGAAGGCGACACAATCACGTTCGAAAAAACGTTCGTGAGCGCGTGCACGCTCACTTTCACGAACGTGCAAATCACTTCGACAGCGAACGGAACGCATGAAATCGGAGCGACGGCGACCGACTTGGTAGGCTGGAGCGCGGACGAGAAAAACAGCAATGAAATCATCTACGACAACGTGAAGCCTGAAATCGGAACGATAAATTGGACGGTGACGACGAGCGACGCAATAGCGGGAGTCACGAAAGAGGCGACACTTTCCACACAGGTCCTCAACATTCCGTTCACGGAAGCGACAGCGGGCGCGAAGAAAATTTCGATTACGGCGGAAAGGGCGGGAGAATCTGCCGTTGAAGAGCCGTTCTCGTCGGCGAGCCTTGAGGTGAAATTCGGCAGCAGCACCATCACAAACGGAAGCGGATACACAATCCCGGCAGACGAGCCTACATCGATTGTGTTCACAGAACCGCTGAAGACCGGAGTCCTTACAATCAGGAACCTGACAATTTCCGACACGGCGGACGAAGGAATTTACACTTTGACGGTGAAGATTCTGGACGCGGCGGAGAACACGAACACGACACCCGACTCCACAATCCAAATCTCGATGGACTCGACAAAGCCTGTAATCGAAAAAGTGCAAGTCGCTAACCTCAGGAAGAGGGTTCTCTACTCGGACGGAAGCGAAAGCTACTGGCTCGGAAAAGAAAACCACGAAAATACACTCGGCTATTCTCCGTCATACGCGAAGATGGATATTTACATTGAAGAAACGTATTCGGGAGTCCAGAAAATCACGCTCGGAAGCTGCACGCTCCTCCAAACCTCTACGAAAATCTACATCGATGACAACGAGACAGCGCTTTCAAGTTCGGAATACACGATAAACACGAGCGCGAACACAATCACATTCCTGACAACCCCGGCTCTGGCCACAACGGGAAAGCCAATCGTAGTGAGGAAGGACAGCGGCACGACAAAGATAACGCTCGACGGAATCAAATTCAGAACCTATTCGACGAACACAAGCAGCGGAGGAGACTTGTCCTACGCAAAGAACACATTCTCAGTGGTGGCGCAGGACTTCGCCTTGAACGAATCGGTGGAAAAGACTTCAATACTTTTGGACGACGAGGTTTCAGGAAGCACTGGAAAATCCGTCACGGAAGTATACTCTCACATTTATGCAGACTATATGTCCAGCCTGACACTCGTAGACAGAGGCTCCGACAACGGCACAGACACCAACGCACTCAAGGCGGCCGACGGATTCACGAACGAGAGGCAAATCAACGCAGAATTCGTCCACGAGGAAAAATCAGCAACGCTTCCGGGTGTGAACAAGGTAACCGTGACTGGAGCGACTTTCACGGACGACACGACTGTGGCGGTCAAGTTCAACGGAGCGAGCAGCTATACAACGCTCTCGGAAGGAAGCGACTATACGTTCGAGGACAGCACGACATGCGTGTTCAAAAAGACGTTCGACTCGAACAAGGCTTATTCTCTAAAGTTCAAGGACATCTCGCTTTCGGGAAGCGCGAACGCTGTTAACACGGTTGCTCTCCAGGCCTACTCCGTCACAGAACTCTACGACACATCGAACGGAAAGAAATCTGCCAGCATAACATTCGACAACGAAAAACCAGCTTGGGAAAGCACAAGCGGACTTTTCACGAGCTACTGCACGACATACGCCTACAACACGGGAGATTCAAGCATAAACGTCTATCCACACAGTTCGTCCAGCTCTTCAAAACCTTACGGAAGAATCATAGACGAGAGCGACAAAAACAAGGACAATCTCACTCACCGCTACTTCTACACAAGCGCGAAAAAAGACTCCAGCACATATGCGGCCGCACTCACCGTTTCCGCGACGGACAACATCTCGCTTTCGGGTGCGACAAAACATGACGGATTCTACTATTACTACTACAAGCACGGAAGCGGAGACACGATAAGCTCAATCGGAGCGGACGAAGTCGTCAAAAATACGGGCACAGTGCGTCAGGATTCAATCACAAGCGGAGACTCGTCATCGGCGCCGACGTACACGGGCTCAAAGACGAGCTGCGCATACAAGGGCTTCTTCGAAGCGGGCGCCACCTACACGGTCGTAATCACGGACGACGCAGGAAACTACTCGACGGCGCAGACATTCACGCTCGTGAAGGACGACAAAATCATAGACAAGCTCACAGAGGGAACGACCGCAAGCGACAGCGGAACCGTGGACTTGGAAGAAGGTTTTGAATACACGGTCGGAAAAGCTGGCTACCAGATTGTAAGCTATAAAAACGAAGCCGGAAGCCCCACGAACGTCTATCCAAGGCTCGACGACGTGGGTGTCGGAACGAGCGACACCGCAAACAGGGTCGCGGTCAAGCTGAATTTGGCGGGGGACTACTCCTACAGCGAAAGGACACCTACAAAAACACAGTCAGGCATCTTCGCGTACATGTTGCACTCGTCATCTACCGCTCCGAGCGCGACTTCTTCGGCGACAGGCTCCGCGACATCATTCGGCTACTGGATTGCATTCGACGGAGACTCTTCATCAGAGATAACCGTATACCTTCCGTTCACGAGCAGCGGGTCATTGTACTATCTGGCTTTGCAGGACAACACGGGAAACGTCTACAACATGCAAATCCGAAGCAAGGAAAACAAGAGCTACGGCAAAGATGAATACTGGATTTCCTCGGAAGAGACAATCGAATCGTTCTACACAGATAATCTGTCAAAAAACGAATGGGGATTGTACAGCGAGTTCGCCGTACATGGACTTTTAAGCAAACACACTGGCGTAGGTTCATTCACGGGAGATTCTGACTACGAAGGCTCCAGGAACGTAAAAGACGGGGTGATGGTCACGACAGCGGAAAAAATCATCTACAACGACAATGCAAAGTTGAGCGTGGCGGTCAAAATCAACACGGCTTCGTGCGACAAAGATAATTTGAGTTCAGAGGGAATCATCAGGAGCGGAGCGTCCAAGGGGGACAGGACACCTTGCGCGAAGGTCGCACTTGTGGCTGGAACGAGCGCACCAACGAAGGACGAAGTGGATGCGATGACGGAAGACGCGACCGACGAAGACAAAAAGATAACTTGGACATACATCGACGGGAACAACGGTTCATACATCTACTGCTACGACCAAGGCAGCGGAAACGACTACAGAATCGCATACCCGAAGAACGCGAACTCGAACAACATCTACCTGGTCATAGAGGACTACACGGGAAGATACGGCTGCTACCAGCTCACGGCAACCCACCTAGACCAGTCGGCATCGACACCAAGCACGGTCTACAAGTGGCTGTACGACAACGAGGCTCCGGCAATCTACCTCAAGGGCACAACGACAGAGCCAAGCACACTCAAGACGGAAGAGGAACTCAACGCCCTCATAAGCCAGGCTGGAAAACGCGTCTACGTCTACGACGGAACCGCATATCTCTCCAACAAGATCGACAGCGTAGGCGGCGATGTAGTTGAGGGAGGCTCCTACACTTACACGACAGGAATGGGAACGAACACATTCAGAAGCATAGGCACATCAGCGGATGCCTATGGAGGCATAAACTACAGCTCACTAAGACCGTACTTCAACATAGACGTGGACGAAAAAGACGAAATCGCAGGATACTGCTACACCTACGGAACAGCCACCCCTCCCGACTTGTCGCTCACCAGCACCAGTACCATATACAACACCACGGCGACAAACGGAAGTTGGTACACAGGCGAGCACCTCAGCAAAGGAGTCAGCGCACTCATAGACACCACAGAAATCAGCAACAGCACAATCTACCTCCATGTGAAAGACAGGGTCGGAAACGTGAGGACCATGAAGATGGGCGACCTCAAGTATCAAAGAACAGAAGAATCCCCAAGACAAACCAACAACGCCGAATGCGTCTACGAGGAAGGAGAGTACTATCTTGAGGACACTGGAACGGCGAAGAAACTGTACATCGCGGGAACGAGCGAAACCTACACGAGCCAGGGAGACCTCAAAATAAAAGTCCCGACATCGTGGTACACGCCTCGCATCACCACAGGAACCGACCTGCCGCACGCAACGGGCGAAAGCGCAATGTACGGCTATTCATACGGCTACTACTACTCTTCGACAGAGGACAGCAGCAACACAAACGGAAAGGGCAACATCAAGACCGTATCGACGGAAACGGACGACGATGGAAATCCGCTCCTTGTCATTCCGTACAGCAAATACTCAGCCTTCGGCAGCACGGAATCGAATGTCGTCTTCTACGCGTACGACAAGGTGGGAAATTTCTGCACGGAAACTATCAAAGCCGTAGTCGACAGCGAGGCGCCATCGATACAAACGAATATCACGGCGACGAAGGCATTCGACCACACCGTCTCCGGCAGCGGCACGGGCTACACATATACAAGCAATGAATACACGACAGGAGGCACGTCTGACCTCTACACGAGCGAGACGCAGATTGCCGCCGCCGCAAAAACAGTCTATTTCTCAACGACAAGTCCTGGCAGCATCACAATAAAGACGACGGACACGGACTCGAACAGCGCATCGGTGCGTAAATGGACGGGAAGTTCATGGGAAGTCGTGACAGACTACATGAATACACCAAGCAGCTGGTCACAAAGCTCCGACAAGAAATCGTACACCGCTCCAGCAAGCGCGTTCGGCACGCTCACGGCGGACGGAACATATTTCTGCCTCTCAATCGCAGACTACTGCGGAAACAGGAAGAGCATGTACTTCAAATTCGTCTACGACAACACCAAACCTTCAATCGAAGTCACAAACGTGGAGAAAGTGAACACGATAGAAGATTCCAACGGGGACATGGTGAACTATTTCGGTGCAAACGCGACAATCAAAGTCAAATACAGCGACAATGGAACAGGTCTCTACAAATACGATGGACCGTCTTCTAGCGGTGCAAAAACGACATTGACCAACAGCTACAGCGACACGATGAACGAGAAGGATGTCGAATTCTACATCAAGAATCTCAGTTCATCCACGAGCGCAAACCAGATAACGCTCACGGCAAGCGACTATTTCTCGCTGACGACGACAGAAACAATCAAGAACTCAGATTCCGACAAGTGGGTCTACGACAACACGAGTCCGACTCCAAAAGAGCCTAGCGTAACAGCGAAAGGAGACTGGGGAGCAAGTGCAGAAACAGAACCGTCAGGCAGCAAATACACGGTCACATACGGCACCGCTGCAAAAACATTGCAAATCACACTCGATGCAACCGACACCACAGGTATACTAGGATGGATCAAGACAGATTCTCCTGAAGAATTCTACAGCAATGACACGACATTCGACGTAACGAAGAACAGTTCAGGCAAATACATATACACAGAAGACTTGTCATCGTTCAAAGACCTGTCCAAGGAAACGGCTCCACAAGGAAGCGTGTCGTTCTGCGCGGTCGACTACGCAGGAAACGTGAGCGAAGTCATCACACTGGAGTACGTCTACGACGCAACGGGAGCGAAATTCACGAACATGGAATACAGCGGAATCGCGGCGAACGGTGACGTGAATTATTTCAACAGCGAATCGACAGTGACAGCTACGCTGGACAAAGTGATAACGGCCTATTACATAACAAACGGAAAAATATACGAAGGTCAGGAAGCCGAACAGAAAGTATACAAGTACAAAGAAAAAATTCTCACAGGCAGTAAGGAAGCGGTAATCAATCTCAATGAAAAATCCTTCAAAGACTGCTTGGAAAGCCCTCTCTATATTCTCGCATACTCCCTCTGGAAGATGTCGGACAACTATTCTCTCACAGGAGTTTCCGGCACGAACAAGTGGTCTTACGATGGAACAGCACCAGCAGGAATCGCGATTACAAACGCGACCGACCAGGACGGAGCGAATTCGTATGTCATCTTCGATTCGGAGAACGCGATAATCAAATACGGAGCGAATGCGACAAAGGCGATTATCTCTTTGAGCGCGACAGACGACGGAGCCGGAGTCAAGGGATTCTCGACAACGGCAGACGGAGAATTCACGAGCACCCTCGAAATCGACTTGAGCAGTTCGCCGAGCAGCGTCACGGTCTACGCAAGCGACAAAATCGGAAACGTAAACAGCGAAGGCCTTGTAATCACGCTCGAAAAAGACGATAGCGTTTCTGCAATCAGCGTCACTGCTCAAGAAAACGCAGGCACATACATAAACGGAACAACCGTGTTCTTCAAGGAAACGGCATCACTCAAGGCAACCTGCCCGGACAGCGACATAACGAAGTTCATTTGCGAAGGAACATCCAACACAGAAAGCGCGGACGGCACTTTCAGCCTTGCGGAAGAGGGAAGCTACACGTTCAAGGCGGTGGACGAACTCGGAAACGAAAGCGAAGGCGTGACGCTCACGCTCACAAAGGATACGGATGCGCCAACAATCGCGCTCCAGAGCGTAAGCCCTGACGACTCGAGAGAAGACGTCTACAAGGACGCAAACGACGTGTACCACTACAACCCGGGAACAGTGACAGAGTTCACACTGACACTCGCACCGACCGACAGCGGCTCTGGATTCAAAGAAATCACAACCTCAACAGGGGCGACAAGCAATGTAGGAAACGTGACTTTGACAAGTCCAGAGGGAGAAATCTCTGTCACCGCGAGCGACAATGTGGGGAACGTGAGCGGCGCGGTCAAAATCACATTCCAAAAAGACGAGACCGCACCTGCAATCGGAACATACACAGGTAGCGGAGAACTCACGCCAGCGTATGACAGCACGGTCGGAATCAACTACATCTCAAACGTCGTGGAAAGCGGCTACACGCTCACGATTCCAGTTACGGAAGCGGTCGGCACGTCGGTCAAGTACGGCTTCATCATATCCGAATCAGGAACAGCACCGGACGCTTCCGGGGTCTCAGAATGGACGGAAGCGTCACTGACAGATGGAAGCGCGACAATCACATTCCAGCTCCCGACAATCACGGAAGTGCACAAGCACGTATTCTTCTATGTGAAGGACTCTGTCGAAAATGTCGGCTCGGTGATGCTCGGAGATCCTGCGAACACTGGCCACACTTGGTGGATAACGAAAGCGTCGGGGGCGTCGGGAGCGACAATCACAAAAACAGCGATAATGACGGAAGTGGAAGATGTGGATGCCGAAGGCAATAAAACCACATCCGAATACCAATCTGGAACGAGATTGACGATTTCGGGGCTTTCGGTGCAGAACCCAATCACGACGATATCGGCGGCGGGAGCAACGAGCGCAACAGTGACTTCAATGGAAATAAGCGGAACCGCATACCAGTCCATGCCGGCAGTAACCGTCAGCGATGGAGTAATTCGCTTCTCCACTCCGTACATCGCAACGAAAATCGTGGTTGAAACGGACATCACAGATTCGACATCGCTCGTTCCGGCAGTGACAGGTATCGCAGGCAACGTCTCGGCGACAGCGATTTCGTCTGGAAAAATCGGAACGGCCGATGGAATCGCCACAATCACGGAATACTTCCGGACGAGCAGCGGAAAAGTCAAATCCACAAGGAAAGTTTCGGCGGAAAGCATCCTTTCTGAACGGTACGCAAAGAAGATGAAGCCGGTTGTCTCCGAAAGCGAGGAGACAACGACAGAAAAGGCAGCTGCCGCAATCAAGAACGAAACCGTGGAGGCGGAAAGCGGAAACGAGAAAAGAACAGTGGACTTCTCTGACTACAGGGAGGAGATTTCACGCCACATCTTCGCGAAAGCGGTTTCCACTGGCGGCAAAAAGATTTCAAATGCGGTTCAGAAGAAAGTTGAAAAGAGAATCGAAAAAGAAATCGACGGAATAATCAAGGAGGAGCCGAAGAACAGCACTTCAGAAAAGACAATGGAGACTGTCCAGAAAGAGAGGAAAGAATCTTTGAGCGCAGTGCAAATCCAGATCGCAAAGATTGTGCTTGCGATGGTGCTTGCCACTGTCATTGTGGGAATCGTCTTCGCCATCAAAAAAAATGGCAAACCCCGCAACGAAAACTGAAAAAAAGCCGGTCATGTGTTAGAATTATGTAAAAAACAAACACAACCGGCAGGAAAACATAATAAGAAAGAGAGCTTCGGAAACGAGGCAAGGAGTATAAAATGAAAAGAACAATTATTTCTGCATTGGTCGCGGGTCTTGTAATGTTCGCTGCGTCTGCCGCAGACAATTACACCGTCAAGTCAGTTTCTGGAAAAGTTCAGTATGAAGAGAATGGAACGTGGAAGACAGTCACAAAGGGAATGGAATTGCCATCAAACGCAAATGTGACCGTAGGTGTCGGAGCGAACCTCATCGTCAACAAAGCCGGCGAGAAAAAGGACGTCCGCATCAAGTCCAACTCGAAAGGAACTATCGACAGTTTCGCATCGGCATCTTCCGGCGGAATCAAAGTCGGAGGAGCTGCTGAGAAGAACACGACGGCGAAAGCCAAAAACGCCGGAGACAAAGGAGTCGCGACAGCGTCAAGCCGCGCCGCCGATGTCAAGAAGGACATGGAATTCGCCGAAGACGAAGAGCCATTGAGCGAATAAGCGGATGCGCTTACCAAAAAGGCAATCGGTTTTTTATCGGTTGCCTTTTTTGTTTGTGAATTGATTTGAAAAGGCAGAGGAAAACATGAAAAAAATCAATCTTATAATTCCAGCGGTGGCGGTTGCCCTGAGTTCGCTAGTTTCGTTCTCCACGCTCGACTACAAAATATCGGACATCTACCAGAGAGTTCTTCCGAGCACCCCTGAAAACGAAAAAGTCGCCATGCTCAACATCAACGACGACTCCGTGAAACACATCGGCTCGTGGCCATTCTCGCGCGACGTGTATGCGCACGCCTTCATAATCTTGAAGGAACTGGGAGCCGACTCAATCATATCCGATTTGAGTTTCGTGGACGAAAGCCAGGCGCAGGTCAACTTGAAGTACATCAAGGACGATGTGCCCGCCATGATTGACGAGGAATTCAGCGACATCAACAACATCTTCTCCAGTTTTCTCGAATCACAGGAAGGAAGCAAAATCTCCAGAGAAACAATCGAAAGCTCGTCGGAGGACTTCCAAGTCGTGAATACAGAAATCAGGGACAGAATCAAGGACGATGTTTCCAGAGCGGTCGCCGATGTCGACCAGGTTCTTGGAAACACCTTCTCGATAATCGGGAATTCATACCTGACGCTCACATTCGCCGATGGATATGAAGTGACAGACGAAATGCAGAAGTTCCTGAAAGAGAAAATCGCGCTTACGAACGTAAATGGAGAAAAGGACACTCTAACGCCGGAATACAAGGGAGTTCTCCCGGCACTAAAGAAGCTTCTTGAGCACGCGCACTCGGCAGGTTTCGTCAACACGGCTCCCGACACAGACGGCTACACAAGAAGAGTCCACCTCCTCGTCAAATACAACGGCGACTACTACGGACAGCTCACACTCCCCTCCCTTCTCGACAGGCTCGGAAATCCAGAAATCATCGTGACGAATTCGCACATCACCTTGAAAAACGCGAACATAGACGGAAAGACAAAAGACATTTCCATCCCAAGAGACAAGACAGGCGCGATTCTCCTGAAATTTCCAAAGAAGCAGTTCAAGGACTACAACTGCATCTCACTCTGGGAAGCCTACTCCCTCAAGGAAAGAGAAGAGTCCCTCAGCCAGAACATAGAGCTCATGTACAATGCTGGATTCTTCGACTCGCTAAAAGAGAATCCCTATGACTTTTCCGAAAGCGCGAAGTTCGACCTGGATATTCTGATGAATTCGGCGTATCAAGATTCAAGCATCTCATTCGACGAATACCTCGAACTTAGAAAACAGTATTTCGAATCACTCGAAGTCATCTTCAACGGAGCATTCAGGAAAACTCTCGTGGAAGAAAACAAAGACGATGCCGAAGTCGTCAAGTACATAAACGACACCTTCGACGTGGCGGAATCGAACTACAAGTCTTTGATAGACGCTAGGGAAGAACTCAGAAAGAAAGTCGACGGAAGGACGTTCCTCATCGGAACCACGGCGACATCAACGACCGACTACGGTCTCAACCAGTACGAGGAGCACTATCCGAACCCCGGCGTGCACTACACGGTTCAGGACATGATTTTGGCGGAGGATTTCGTGAACGACGCTCCTATTTGGATTTCGATTGCGATTGCGCTCCTCTTCTGCTTCGCCTACAGTCTCATAACGCTCAAAGTGAAGAACACGAATCTGCAAATTCTCATCGGATTGGCATTCATCGCAATAGAGATTGCAACAACGCTGCTCTTCTACATCACGACAAAGACCTATCTTGGAAGCGCAATCCCGACACTTTCGCTCACGCTCACTTTCGTTTCGATAATCGTACTCGGTTTCATAGTCGCATCGAACGACAAAAAATTCTTGAAGAACGCATTCAGCCAGTGTCTTTCGCCGGACGTAGTAGACCAGGTGGTGAACAATCCTTCAAGCTTCAAGCTCGGAGGAGAGACAGTCGAGATGTCGGCGATTTTCACGGACATCCAGAAATTCTCCTCTTTCAGCGAACTTCTGACGGCTCCCCAGCTCGTTTCCCTCCTGAACTACTACCTGACGAGAATGTCGGACATCATCATGGGCGAGAAGGGAACGGTGGACAAATACGAGGGAGACGCCATCGTGGCCTTCGTGGGCGCTCCAATCAAGATGACAGACCATGCGACAAGAATATGCTCCGCTGCACTCAAAATGAAAAAAGCGGAAATCGAGATGAACAAGGAGATTGTCGCCATCGCGAATCTTTCAGACGAAGAACTCAAAGCAAAAATTGACGAACAAGTGAACGCTCTCGAAGACGAGAAAGAACAGAATGAAGTGCGCGAAAAGCTCAGCATACTTTACGAGACATTCAGAATCATGGTGAAAAACAAGAAAGTCCTCTTCACCAGAATCGGAATCAACTCCGGAGAGATGACCGCCGGCTACATGGGTTCGGACAACAAGAAGAACTACACGATGATGGGAAACAACGTGAACCTCGCATCGCGTCTTGAGGGCGTGAACAAGCAGTACTCGACAGCCGGAATCATGATTTCCGAGCACACGAGGAAGCTTTTGGGCGACAGGTTCGTCGTCCGAAGCCTCGACCGCGTGCAGGTCGTGAACGTGAAGACCCCGATGCGCCTCTACGAGCTTGTCGCCGAAAAATCGGAAGCCAGCGAAAAGCTCATCAAGTACATGGAAAAATGGGAGGAGATTCTGAAAGTGTTCGAGGCCCGGAACTACGAAAAAGCCCTCGAATACCTGAAGAAGCTCGTCTCGATAAAGGTCGAGCAGTACCCCGACGACAAGGTCGCCAAATACTACATCAGCCTCATCGAGAACTACTTCATCAAGGGAACCTACCCGACCGACAAGGACGACGCAGGCGTGGCGTTCAATGAAGAGAACGGAGTGTTCACATTGCTTCAAAAGTAGGTTGAACGCTGCCAGGGTCCGAGTGGGGCCTAGGCATTGCGAGTTGGGAGCAGCCGTCGCCAAGAATTGCGGAGCAATTCTTGCGCACTTGGCGCATGGGTGGGAGCAGTTGTCCAGCTGGAAAAGATATAGCCACGTGTGAGGCAACCTCGCCAAGAATCGGTAGGTTGACCGTTGTCCAGCTGAAAAAAACATTGCTACATGGCTGTCAACCTCGCAGAGAATCGCTTTGCGATTCTCTCGCATTGGTAGGCGCAGTTTTACAGCTGGAAAAGACATTGCCACATGGAAGTCAACCTCGCAAAGAATTGCGGAGCAACGGGAAGATAGGTTCTCAAGTTGTTAATTTGCAAGTTAAAGTTTCCATGATATAAGTTACCTGATCCAAGTTTGACAAACAAACAAATTGACAGAATTGGTATTAGGCTATAGAGTAGGAATCGGACGATGTGCTGCATTTGCAGACTTCGACCTCCTTTTAGGCTTTCGTTTTCTCGGAAGCCCTATTTTTTCTAGGACTGATATTTTTGTAATTGCCGTTTTTATCAAAATCAAGTAGAGATAGCATATCCATTCTTTCAAAATAGAGATAAACATTTCCCGCGAAATTTATATCAGACTTGTTGTTTTGTTTCATACTGCGGATAGCACGCTTTATTTGGTCTATGGCATCTTTTTTTGAAATATCATCTTGCACATGGATAAAAACATCTGTTGCCTGATGTTTTGCCTTTCGGTAATTGCTTTGAATATTCGACGGCGTATGTTTCAGTTCCAAAGTCCTATCATCGGTTATTGTATCACCATGAACTTTAATTTTATTTGCCGCGTCCACTGCGTAATTTTCAGGAAGCAAATAAACCTCATGTCCATACTCGGCAAGTTTTTTACAGGCAAACATTTCGATGTCAAATTTCCCGTTGTTGTTATCAAGTTCTTTTCCACATGCGACATTTACCCCATCTTTCTTGAAGTAAAAGTATTTTGTTTTCGCATCCAAAATAAACTGCTTTATGTTCTGCTCCGACAAATCTAAAAAATCTTTATCGATAATACTTTTTTTATTATGCTCAATTCTCTGCAAGTAATCCATTTTTGTTACTCCCCCCACTCGTTCCCATTCAGCATAATTGTCAGATACTTTCCTACGTTCTCCTTGTCCTGTTCCGACAGGCAAACAACCTTTTCTGACTTCGTTGTTGAACTGCTCAACCAATGACTCTTTCACGCTAAGCATTATATAAAATCTTCATGCAACTGAATCAGGAAATACGGCAAGACAAATTATGTGCAGGTCTCCATAAAAAGGAACTTTGAATTGATGGATTTTTCGGGGAATTGCCGATATAATAAAAAAGAAGCGCAACCAAGAATACGGTTGGTCTTCATCACTGCATTGATGTCCTTACGGACACCGCCGCTTAGTGGTCAGACTAGGCGGCTATTTTTTGCTCTCACGCTGTGTTTGCGAAAAGAGGCGCGTTTACCAAGCGGGATAACCGAGCAAAAAAAGCACGATTATCGCCAGAATCATGATGATTTCTTTTCTTGTCACGCACGTCCCCCTAGCTAAAGTTTTTGACTTCGCCGTACGGCAAAGCCACTGGAGCCAGAAAGACCAACCGCCATTCTTGTCGGGACTCGCGAGAGTCCCTATGGTCGCGCAGTTTCTTTAGGAAACTGGTTAGATTATCGGTGGATTTCAGACAATTGTGAACACGCCTCGGTTGGGACAAAAAATTGCGTTCATTTTTTCCACATGGAAATTTCGGAAACGATAAGTTGAATCAAATTGATTTGCGTTTCTCCTAATATTTTTCCCCGATTGCGTTGACATTAGGCGTTTGCTGCCTTGACTTCAACAATGTCGTTGATGATTGTCTGAATGTGTGCGATTTGTAGTTCTGATAGACCGCAGGTGTTCAATGCATGCTCATTCGAAAGTCCAAGTATGTAATCTGTAGAGACGCTGAAGAACTTTGCAATTTTTACGAGCAAATCGATAGACGGCATTATATTCTCATTTTCCCAATTTGAAACGCTCTGTTTCGTTACTCCAAAAATTTTTGCCAGTTCAACTTGAGTCAATCCCTTGCACATTCTAAGTTTTTTTATCTGTTCACCAAGCATAAAGCGTCCTGTCAATCTATATTTTTCTTATGATATAAAGATTTCTTGACAAACTAAAAATACAAAGTACAATAAAAACTGACTCAGGTTTGAGTCGATAAATTGTTTTATCCAAAAGGAGGCATTCTATGAATGCTATGAAGAACATCAAGAAGCCGGCTTATGCCGTGGAAATGGGACAGGGTATGTTTGCGGGAGTGCAGTTTGTTTGTACAAATTGTGGCAAACGATATAGTACAAATATGTCCTATCCTGGACCAGGTGCAGCGGGAAAATGTCCAGTAACAGGTTTTGACCATATTTGGAGTCAACTGTAAATTCTTACTTTCATAATAAAAATCCCCCTATATATCAGCACGAATAGGGGGATTGATAATAGAGGATATGAATATGCACAATCTTGCAGGAACGTGGAAAAGTGTTGACAACAGAACATTGAATATAAAAAACGATGGTGGAACTTATATCATCAAGCAAGATGAAGATAAAATCACCGTTTATGGTAGTTGTATTGGAAAATTTAAGAATTTTGGTTTCGCCGAATTAAATGATTCTGACGAATTCACTATAACTTGGGCAGATATGCACGATAGCAATGGAAAGAATACTGATAGGTGCGTGTACAAAGTACGAATAGTACAGACTGACAGCAAAACAGAAACTATTGCAATATTAAACGGTGGTGCAATGGCATTTGGCACTTGGAAGAAAATCTCTGGAGAGACTGAGACTAGTCTTGCAGATTTTTATTCTATGGAGAGTAAATAAAATGACGCCTATTCTTTTCACACTTGGATTTGTTGTAGTGGCGATTCTCGTGTATAAAAGTTTTTCACCGTTCAGCACAATAAGAAGCAAACCTGACATTATCTCATACATAATGCTTTGGATAGCTTTTTTCATGTTCAAGCTTCCTGTAAAAGTCATGGTGATATATGGAATTGCTTTGATTGTTTGCATCGTCATTTGGCATTTCATACAAGAAGACCGAGACATGAATGAGATGGTCTCTAACGACATAAACAGAAGTGTCACCAATGGATTAGATTCTATTTTCGGCTCTGGTGACAATATTTTCACAGGATTCGTGAAAAACAAAATAAGTGGCGCATTGCATAGCAACAAGCAGGAATGTGAGTGGGTTGCTGTCGGAAAAGCAGCGAATACCATCTATTTTCTTGCAGTATTAATTTGTACCATTGCCATAGCAATTATGAGAAACGATTGACCGACAAACACGTCCATATTATCGAGTATTATTTTCATAATAGAGAAAAATAAAATCATGGAACGGATTTGAAGAAGTTATCGGTGTCAATTGCTGATATTTTTGGTTATTTATAAAAAGCAGGGCATTTCACCTAGATTTGTCCTGCTTTTTCTTTATTAAACTCATGACCGACCACCACGTCCACATCTGGCAGTTCAACGAAATCTACTACGACGCGTTGGAGCTGTTCGAGCTAATCGAAAAACTCTCTACAAAAACAGGCGTCACCGAAATCCGCTATTCATCAACGTCAAGCTGCCGCGACGACGCGGAGCTTTTGAGGGTGGAGGAGGAAATCGAGTACGCCTTGAACTTCGAGTCGGATGTCCTGACCACGCGGCCGTATCTCTGGTTCATTCCGCGCTACGCCGAGCAGGGAATCAGCGTGGAGAGCGCGGCGGGGGCGTTCGACTACTGCGGAGTAAAGCTGCATCCGGCGGGACAAAACTGGGACGAAGAGAATCAAAAGCACGAAATGGCGCTGCGCGAGATTTTCGAATGGGCTGACAGAAACGAAAAGTCTGTTCTGATTCACTGCGGGCCGCAGAAATGCGACATTCCGACACGCTTTGAACGGTTCTTCGCCGAGTACAAGAGAGCGCGCGTAATCCTCGCCCACTCGAACCCGGTCAAGGAAACTGCGGAGATGCTGAACAAACACAAAAACGTCTTCTCCGACACCGCCTGCATATCAAAAGAAGACCTCAAACTTCTCCGAGAAAAAGCCACGGACAATTCAAAAATCCTCTTCGGCTCGGATTTCCCGGTCTCGCATTATTTTGCGACGCACATTTTCGGAAAGACGAACTCGCTTGAGGAAGAGTACGAGGAAAACTGCGGATTGCTTCCCTAAAGTACTCCACCCTGAAAAATTGCTGAGTTTGCGGACATTTTGACTCATGATTTTTCGTCAGTAAAAACAGTTTCGAAAAACGAACACTAGGTCGAAAGTCGAGTTCTTACGGTACAATGGCCGAAATGGGCGGAAGCGGGGTTCCAGATTGAAAAACACTAAACATCGCAAGCGATGTTAACGCCACCGCGAAGCGGTACTGCCGTTTTGGGCAAGACTGCGCAAGCAGGCTGCGGTTCCCGCTGGGAGCGCGTTTCGGCAACTACGATATGCAAAAACTCGACATTCGACCAACTACAAATCTGTGCGGCAATCCGTGACTACTGCGCGATTCCCCTGAAATCGGCCAGCGTCCTGAAGCCTTTTCTCTTCATGAAGGCGGTGATTCCGTCGATAATTTCGACCATGGCATTCGGATTGAAGAACGTCGAGGTGCCCACTTCCACGGCGGCGGCTCCCGCCATGATGAATTCCACAGCGTCCTGCCATGTGGCGATTCCGCCGATTCCCACGACCGGGATTCGCTCGCTTTCGGGAAGCTTGTTGATTGCGGCGACGACATCGTAGACCATGCGGAGGGCGATTGGGCGGATTGCGGGACCGCAGAGGCCGGCTTTCACGTTGTCGAAGACAGGGCGGCCGGTCTCCACGTTTATGGACATGGCCTGGAAAGTGTTCACAAGGCTGATTGCGTCGGCACCGGCTTCGCGCACGGCAAGTGCGATTCCGACCAAATCGGGAGCGTTCGGGCTGAGCTTGACCATCAAAGGCTTTTTCGTAGCCTCGCGAACGGCTTTCACCACCGTGGATGCGGCCGTGCAGTCCATGCCGAACGCCATTCCGCCGGCTTTCACGTTCGGGCAGGAGATGTTCAACTCAATCATCGGAATCTCGGTCTTGTCCAGAAGCTCCGCGCCTTTCACGTAGCCTTCGATTGAGGAGCCGGAGAGGTTCGCGATTGATGTCGCCTTGAACGCCATCATCGTCTTGAGCTCGTGCTCGATGAAGTGTTCGATTCCCGGATTCTCAAGGCCGATTGAATTTATCAGGCCGGACGGAGTTTCCACCAGGCGGACACCGCCGTTTCCGGCTTTCGGTTCGAGGGTGAGGCCTTTGGAGCAGATTCCGCCGAGCCTGTTCACATCGAAGACGGACGAATATTCCTTTCCGTAGCCGAACGTACCAGAAGCGGCGATGACCGGATTCTCGAAGCGGACACCCTTTATCGTCACCGACAAATCTGGCTTTGAAGAATCGTTTCCGAGGTTGGCTATCATGCGGACTTTCGGCGGCGTGAAGTCGAGGATTTTTCCGTCGAACACGGGACCGTCCTTGCAGCACCTCTTGTTTCCTTCGCTCGTCTTTATCGTGCAGCCGAGGCAGGCTCCGACACCGCACGCCATTCTGTTCTCCATCGAAAGCCAAGACTGGACGCCGGCTTCCACGCAGATTTTCTGGATGTAGGCGAGCATCGGAAGGGGGCCGCAAGCGTAGACGACATCGTATTTTTTCACGTCCTCGGCTGTAATGGCGGCAGTTATCATGCCCTTTATGCCGACCGAGCCGTCGTCCGTGGTGATGACGAGGTTTGCTGGCTTCACATGCTCAAGGCCGTAGGAGCCGGACTTGAAGGCTGCGAAGAAGTCGTATGATTTTTCCGGAAGGGAAGAGGCGAAGCCCGCCACAGGTGCCACTCCGATTCCGCCGCCGATTATGGCGACTTTCGAGCCGGGAGCGGGATTCGGGAAGCAGTTTCCCAAGGGGCCTATCAATTCTATTTCCTCGCCGTTTTCGAGCGATGAAAGTTCGACAGTCCCCTTCCCCTTTTTGAGAATCATGAATTCCACACGGACAGAACCGTTTTCCTCTTCCGCCTCGTAAACTGAAATCGGACGACCGAGGAGAGTGTCCGAGCGTTTCGCCTTCAAAAGATAGAACTGTCCGGGGAGAGGCTTTTCCGCTTTCTTCAAGCTGCCGTCGTCTTTTTTCACTGGATTCACGTTCAACTTGAGCAGATAGACGCTTCCTTTCGGCTCCGCGCCTGAGACTTCCTCAAGAAAAGACAAGACTCCCGTGGTGAAGACCGGCAAAGGCGCTCCCTCGCAATTGACTGTTTCTGACATAAATACCTCTCAATAAAGGAAAATTGAATTCCCAAAAATCACAAGCCAAGCTCTTTCTTCGCGTTCAACAAATCGGCTTTCGACGCGAGCGCGGCTTTCTGCGCTGAATCGGCGATTTCCTTCAGGCAGAGGTTTCCGCTCTCGACTTTTTCCGCCAAATCCGGGTCCTTCTTCCACGCGCACAAGATTCCGCGGCTTGAGTTGACGGCTCCTCCTGCCTTGTTCAAAAGCGTCGCGGCGATTCTCGCGGCTCCTCCCTGCGCTCCGTAGCCCGGAATCAGGAAGAAAAGCTCAGGATATGCGTCGCGGAGAAGGCGGGCGTCGCTCTCCTCTGTGCAGCCGACAACGGCTCCGACAGGCGAGCAAGTCTGCTCCGGGTAAATCGCCTTGAACTCGGACGCGATTCTCGAAAGCTCGTTTCCGGTCCTGTCCAAGACCCTTCCGCCGCTCTTCAACTCCTGCTGCTCGATGTCGACCATGCCGGGATTGGAAGTCCTCAAAAGAACGAAGATTCCCTTTCCGGCCTTCTTTCCGTCGTCGAGCGGCTTGCAGTATTCGGTGAACGGCTTGAGCGTGTCGAATCCCATGTACGGATTGACCGTGATGATGTCCGTCTCGAATTCGCCGGAGAAATGCGCGCGGGCGTAGGCCTTTGCGGTGTCGGCTATGTCGCCCCTCTTGATGTCGGAAATCGCAATCAAGCCGGACTCCTTCACGGCCTTGAGCGTCTCCACATACGCCTTGAGACCTTTCAGGCCCATTGCCTCGTAGTAGGCGATTTGGATTTTGAAGCAGCAGGCTGATTTGTCGGCGGCCACGCGCCTGATGATTTCCTTGTTGTAGGAAAGGACAGCCTCGGCAGGGTCTCCGAGCACCTTCAAAAGGGGCGCGGGAATGTAGCTGGGGTCTGTGTCGAGTCCCACGCAGAGCGGGCCGTTCTTCTCAGAAAGTTCCTTCAAAATTTCCATTGCATGTTTCATGTAAATATCTCCTGTAAATTTTTTATCTCAATTTATCGCAGATGACAGAGGCGACTTTCTCTCCGTCCATCGCCGAAGAGCCGATTCCGCCGGAATAGCCGGAGCCTTCACCTGCCGGATAGAGGTTCCTGATTCCCACGCATTCGAGGCTGGCCTTGTCCCTCGTTATCCTCACCGGCGTGCTTGTCCGAGTCTCGCTCGCAATCAGTATCGCATCGTCCGAGACGAACCCGTGCATAGAATTGTCGAATTCCTTGAACGCCTTCTGAAGCCTTCCTCCGATTTCCTCCGGGAGCCACTCGTCAAGCCTTGAACTGACGAGTCCCGGCTTGTAGCTCGACTCCACCAAAGACGCGGATTTTTTGTGTGAAAGGAAATCCTTTAGCATCTGGGCCGGAGCCTTCTGTCCGTCCGAATGCTTGAACGTCTCCTCCTCAAGCCAGGTGCGCCAGTAGAGTCCCTCCAAAGCCTCGCAGCCGTCTTTCTTCGCCATTTCCACGAATTTCTCCGGGATGTCCTCGGGTCGCCGCTCCACGACGATGGCGGCGTTGCTCCACTGGCTGTTTCTGCCGGACGCCGACATTCCGTTTATGACGATTTGCGTCGGGGTCGTGGCGCACGGAACGACATGGCCGCCAGGGCACATGCAGAAGCTGTACACGCCGCGGCCGTCCACCTGGGCGGTGAGCCTGTATTCGGCGGCGTTCGGAATCTCCTTTCCGTGGAACTGGATTTTGTCGATTAACGCCCTCGGATGCTCCACGCGCACTCCGACGGCGAACGTCTTCGCCTCAAGGGACTCCGGGGAGATTTTCGCAATCATCTTGTAGATGTCCACCGCGGAATGCCCGGTCGCGAGAATCACGGCGTTTCCCAAAAATTCCCCTTCCTCGCCCGTCCTCACGTTCTTCGTCCTCACGCCCTTGGCTGTTCCGTCCTCGACTATCAAATCAGTGCAGAGCGTGTCGAAGTGGAACTCGCCACCGAGTTCGATTATCCTCTTCCTCATTCCCGATATAATGGAAGGAAGTTTGTCGGTTCCGATGTGCGGATGCGCGTCGGTGAGAATCTTTTCAGGCGCGCCGAATTCCACGAAAATCCTGTAGATTTTTCCGATGTCGCCCCTCTTGTTGCTTCTGGTGTAGAGTTTTCCGTCGGAGAAAGTCCCCGCGCCGCCCTCTCCGAAGCAGTAGTTGGAATTTGAATCGAGCTTCCCCTCCACACGGATTCGCTCGATGTCGGCGGAGCGCGCGGCAGTGTCGGCACCACGCTCGATTACAATCGGCTTGATTCCGTCCTCCAAAAGCCTGAACGCGGCGTAAAGCCCTGCCGGCCCGGACCCGATTATGACGACGCTTTTTTTGCCGTCGGCCTTTTTCCACACGGGCAGCGTCTCACCGTCCCCGTTCGGTTTCTCCCCGACGTAGATTTTGTAGCGGAGAAGCACTTTGACGTTTCCGTGCCTCGCGTCTATCGATTTTTTCTCGCAGACGGCGATGGCGTCGTTCTTGTTCAAAACGCCTGAATATTTTTCAAAATGTATGTTGTTCAATTCAAAATCAACAAGATTCTTTGATGAAAAGACTTGCCGGATTTTCTCCCGCAGAAAATCCAAGTTCTGCTCGGATTTCGGTCCGACAGTAATAGAAAGTTCAGTTGTCATGTCTCGAATTATACAGAAATATGTCGAGTCTGACAGTTGGTCAAATGCCCCTCTGTTTGGTAATATTTACAAATGCAAAACAATTTCAAACCTTATGTTCCAGCAGAGGAAATCACGCCGGAATTCACCGTCACGTCGGTGGTTTCGGGTGTCCTGCTGGCTATCGTCTTCGGTGCGGCAAACGCATATCTAGGTCTTCGTGTTGGAATGACGATTTCAGCGTCAATTCCCGCGGCGGTAATCGCGATGGGAATCACACGAATAGTTCTCAGACGGAATTCCGTCCTCGAAAGCAACATGGTGCAGACAATAGGCTCCGCTGGTGAATCGCTCGCAGCCGGCTGCATTTTCACGCTGCCGGTTCTTTTTTTATGGGCGAAGGAAGGCCTCATAAACGAGCCGAGCCTCCTTTCGATTTCGCTCATAGCCATTGTCGGCGGCATCCTCGGAGTCCTCTTCATGATTCCGCTCAGGAATTCAATCATCGTGCAAGAGCATGGAACCCTCCCCTATCCAGAAGCCCAGGCCTGCACGGAAGTCCTTTTGGCGGGCGAGAAGTCGGGAAACGGAGCGAAGACAATCTTCCTGGGAATGGGATTCTCCGCGCTGCTCAAATTCATCATCGACGGATTGAAGCTTGTCCCAGCCGTAATCGAAGTCCCAATCGCGAAATTCAAGACGCTCTTCGCCACGGAGCTTTATCCTGCCGTGGTCGGTGTCGGCTACATCTGCGGATTCAGGATTTCGTCGTTCCTTTTCGCGGGCGGCATTCTCGCATGGTTCGTCATGATTCCGCTCATCGTCATCTTCGGAGGGGACTCGGTGCTCTTCCCGGCTGACGTTTCCGTGAAGGAACTCTACGAAACTGGCGGAGCCGGAGCAATCTGGTCGAAGTTCATCAGGTACATCGGAGCCGGAGCGTTGGCGGCGGCAGGAATCATCAGCCTGGCGAAGTCGCTCCCGACAATCTTCCGCACTTTCTCCGCGGCAATGAAGGGACTCAAGTCTTCTTCAAACGGAGCGAAGACAGAGGACAGGACGGAGAAGGATTTGGACACGAGAATAGTCATCTTCGGCAGCCTCGCAATCCTCATCATCACGCTCATTCTTCCTCCAATCCAAGTCGGAATCATCGGAGTCCTTCTCATCGCGGTGTTCGGCTTCTTCTTCGCGACAGTCTCTTCAAGAATGGTCGGACTCGTCGGCTCAAGCAACAACCCGGCTTCGGGAATGACAATCGCGACATTGCTCTTCGCCACATTGATTTTGAAGCTCACCGGAAACAGCGACACGAACGGAATGGTGAGCGCGATAACGGTCGGCGGAATCATCTGCATCGTCGTCTGCCTGGCGGGCGACATGAGCCAGGACTTGAAGACAGGCTACCTTCTCGGAGCGACACCGAAGAAGCAGCAGATTGGAGAGTTGATTGGCTCGGTGGTTTCCGCGCTCTCAATCGGCGGAGTCCTCGTGCTCCTGAACAAGGCTTGGGGCTTCGGCTCGGCGGAGCTTTCGGCTCCACAGGCCACGCTGATGAAAATCGTCACCGAGGGCGTAATGGAAGGAAGCCTTCCGTGGGAATTCATCCTCGTGGGAATCGCCTGCACGGTCGTGTTCGAAGTCCTTCATCTGCCGTCGCTCGCAATCGCCATCGGAATCTATCTTCCGCTTGAGCTTTCAGTCCCAATCATGATTGGTGGCGTCATCAGGTGGTTCATGGACAAGAGGAACAAGAGCGAGACAAAGGAAAGCTCGAACGGCGTCCTCTTCAGCTCCGGTCTCATCGCGGGCGAGGGAATCGTCGGAATCATCCTCGCGATTTTGACGGTCTGCGGTGCCGCGGAAAAAATCGACCTTTCCGCGCATTCTCTGGGAATCGTAGGCGGCATCGTCGCATTGGCGGTCCTCGTCGCAGGAATCGTATCGTCAGCCCTCCCGAAGAAAAATGAAGCGTAAGGATTCGAGGAATTTTTTGGATTCGACGCTCGAAAAGAACAGCGACTTCCGCTCGGAGACGAACGAATCCGGGGAAGTCACGATTTTCGTGGAAAACAAGGGGTTCTTCAACTTCGTCATGCAGAAGCTTTTGAACAAGCCGAGATTCTCGAAAGTCCATCTTGAGGAATTCGGCTCGTTCGTCTGGCCTCTCATCGACGGAAAGAACACGGTGGAGCGAATCGGAGAGAAAGTGAAGGAGAGGTTCGGGGAAAAAGCCGAGCCGCTCTACCCGAGACTGACCGTGTACCTCAAGACGCTAATGCGCTACGGCTTCGTGAAAGAAAAAGAGGCTGTCTGAAAAAGCGCATCGCATGAAAAAACTCGCCGGCATTGAATTGAAGTGTGAAGCGCACTTCAAAAAACACCGGCGAGTTTTTTTTGCGCTGAAAAACGCAGGGCGGAATCAGACTTTGAACAAGTCGATTTGGCTTCCGATTTGGCTTATCGACTTCTGCATTGTGCTTGAAATCGCGCTCAAGGTGTTTCCGTTCGCATCGATTTGGTGGACGCTCGTTCCCATCGTGTCGATGCTCTCCTTCATGGAGGCGGTGGCTTCCTGCAGTCTCTGGATTTCGCCGAGAATCGTCTGGTTTCCTTCCGACATCTCTTCCGACGAATTCTTGACTTCGACCGAACTTTCGTTCATCAAACGGAGGGCGGAAGTCACCTGCAAGCTTCCCTGCTGGCTTTCATACATCGCGCTCCTGATTTGCTGAACGAGCGAGTCCGTGAGCTGGATGTTTTTCCCCACCTCGTTGAACGCCATCTTCGCCTCTTCGCTCGACTCCACGACCATCTCAATCGACTTCTGGATGTTGTGAAGCTCCGCTCCGATTTTCTTGGACTGCTTGGCGGAATTCTCCGACAAATCCCTGATTTCCTCGGCGACCACGGTGAATCCGTGACCTGCGTAGCCTGCGTGGGCGGCCTCGATTGCGGCGTTCATCGCAAGAAGGTTCGTCTCGCTCGCGATTTTGGAAATCGTCTTGTTGGCGTTCAAGAGAATCATGCTCTGCTCTTCGATTTTCGCAATCTGCTCGTTCACCAAATTCTGCTTCTCGATTCCGTTCTTGGTGAATTTCTCAAGGCTCGAGAAAGCGTCCGCCATCTTCTCCGTGCTCTTGGAGACCGACGAAATGTTCGAGAGCATCTGCTCAATCGCGCTGCTCGCCTCGCTGACGGCCGAAACCTGGTCTTCGATGAGGGCGTTCAGGTTCTCGATGTTCTTGGCGATTTGGGTCACGGCGGCCGCTGTTCCGTCGACGCTCTCCCCCTGGCTCTCAATCTGCGAAACCACCATGTCAATGTTCGACGAAATCTTGGAGATTGAATCGGCGGTGGCGAGCGTCGTCTGCTGCAGGTTTCCGTCGACCTCGTGCAGGAGGTCCTTCGACTCCTTCACCTCGCTGATGATTCTCCTCAGGTTCTCCACGAACACGTTGAAGCCCTTCACCACGCCTCCGATTTCGTCCTCGGATTTGATGCTGAGCCTCTGCGTCAAATCGGCGTCCCCGGAGGCGATTTCGAATATCGAATTCTTGAGGAGCTGGAGGGGGCGGAGGAGAATGTTCAGATAAATCGCGATGAATATCAAAAGTAGAATCGCTATCACGAAGCTGCAGCCCGCGATGTTCCAGCTGTTCTTTCTTGCGGATTCCAGAACTGATTTTTCCGGGATTGAAAGAGCCAACGCCCAGCGGCTTTCCTTTATGGGAAAGTAGAACACATAGGATGTCTCGTCGGTCTCCAAATCGGTGATTTTGCCGCTGCCGCTGTTCCCCTTGAGCATCTCCTGCGTCGTCTCGTTCAACCCCCTGTAGCGTTTTTGGACGCTTTCCTCCGTATACATGACGGAGGTGTCCATGTCGATGTTGGGCTGCGATATGACTTTTCCGGTCGAGTCGATTACATAGGCGAACGCGCCTTCGTCGGGAACGAAGCTCTCCACCTCGTGCTTGATGATTCTGACGGGAATCGCGCCCGCGAAGACCCCGAACATGTTTCCGTTCCGGTTCACGGCGGGGACGGCCGCATAGAAAATGTAGTCGCCGTTCTTGCCTTTCACGGGATTCGAGATGTACGAGCCGAGTCCCTTGTTGCTTATGGCGGAGAAAAATTCGCTTCCCATGACGTTCGTCTCCTGGCCGTCAGTCGTGATAAAATTCCCGGACATGTCGGCGATTCCCACATAGTCGAAATCCTCCCCTATGAGCCGCTTGTTCTCATTCATGAAGTCGACTATGGAATCCATGTCGCCGTCGAGGAAGACAGAATTCTTCGTGAAGACGCGGAGGTCCTTGAAATAGCCGGAAAGCCAATAGGTGAGCGAAGAGGCGCGTCCCTCCACAATCGAGGAGCTGAGTTCCGAATACGATTTTACGTTGTCCCTCCTGATTGAAAGGTCGAGGACGAGGACGAGAGCGCCGAAGAACACGACCAAAAGAACAAAGACGGCCATCTCAAGCTTGAACGCGAGCCGCTTGGTGAATTTTTCCTCTTTTTTGAATTTCACTTTTTTAATTTTCACGCTGCCGATGTTTTTTCTCATGACACGCCTCCTTCTTTACAAAAACAACTGAAAGGTCGAATATCGAGTTGATGCGTATCGCAGTTGCTGAAACAAGCTCCCAGCGGGGTTCCATAGCCGAATGCGGCAGTACCGCTTTGCGGTGGCTGATTGCATTCGGCTATGGAACCCCGCTTCCGCTCGTTTCAGCCATTGAATTGTGAAAACTCGATTTTTGACCTAAAATTTTACAGATTCTTCACTTTTCATTATCGATGATAGGCATAATCAAGTCAAAAAATATTTTCGGGAATGGGAAAATCTACAGAAACGCTTTTTCAAGACGTGCATTTCCGATAAATTTTAGTTCATAGAAACAAAAAAACGCGGATGAAAAAGACGCGGACATTTTCAAGGAGCCAAAAATGGAAATCAAGACACTCACAAAACTTCTCACGGAGAACGAATACCCGGGACGCGGAATCGTGGTCGGAAAGTCGGAGGACGGAAAGAGCGCGGTCGTGGCGTACTGGACGATGGGAAGGAGCGCGGGCAGCCGCAACAGGATTTTCGTGAAGGAAGAGGAGAACGGCACGGAAGTCGTGAGGACGAAGGCTTTCGACGAGAAGCTCATCGCCGGAGACCCCAGCCTCATCATCTACGCGGCGGTGAGGCAGCTTGGAAACCAGACAATCGTGACGAACGGAGACCAGACCGACACGATTTTCGAGGGCTTGAAGAAGGGCTTGACGTTCGAGCAGAGCCTCCGCGAGAGGAAATACGAGCACGACGCGCCGAACTACACTCCGAGAATCTCTTCTCTTTTGAACGTCGATTCAGGGAAGTTCGACTACGCCATTTCCATTTTGAAGAGCGACAACGGAAATCCCGACAACACAATCAGGAACACTTTCACGTTCGACAATCCGCAGAACGGAAAGGGCCATTTCATCCACACATACATGGGCAACGGCAACCCGCTCCCGTCGTTCGAGGGCGAGCCTGAGCTTGTTGAGGTGAAGGGAAGCATCGACGAATTCGCCGGAAACATCTGGAATTCGCTGAACGCCGACAACAAGGTCTCCCTCTTCGTCCGCTTCATCGACATCGCGACAGGAGAATTCAAAGAGGTAATCTTCAACAAAAATAACTAGTACGTTGCCAAGGGCTTTTTGTGTCCTAATCTCTGCTAGTTGTGTGCAACGTCGCCGAGAATTGCTTTGCAATTCTCGCGCATGGCTGCTGATACCCGAGTGTGTCCTAATCTTTGCTAGTTGGAGGCAGTGTCGCAGGAGGTTGCCTTTTTACAGTTGAAAAAAAGCAATTGCCACATGAAAGGCAACCTCGCAGAGAATTGCGGAGCAATTCTCTCGCACGATTAGAGGGGGGGCAATTCTCGCGCATGGCTGCTGGGAACCGTGCCACCTATAAGAAGGTGGCCTACTCCGCGACTACAATCTGCTGATTTTTGCTACGCGGTTTTTCGGGAATCGTATACTTCAGTCTTCCTTCTTCGATAAGCGGAATTATGTAATTCTTAACAAAATATGCAGGATGTTTTTCGTCAAACCCGAACTGTCTGGCAAGAACTTCCTTCGTTCTTGGCTTTCTGCAGAATTCAATTAATTCAGATTCCTGCATAATTTTTTCCTTCAAAACATCATTTTACGAAAATATACAGTTTTACGAAAATAAATTACGAAAATATTTATATGGGCGAAAGTCGAGTTTTCACAGTGCAATGGCAGAAACGAGCGGAAGCGGGGTTCCGTCAACAAAAACACTCAGCCACCGCGGAGCGGTACTGCCGTTTTTGTTGGCGGGTTCCCGCTGGGAGCTTGTTTCTGCAACTA
>JAGBIY010000036.1 GCA_017934745.1 Treponema sp.
CGAAGCGGCGGAGCAGACCGCACAGACGGAGCAAATTACTGAGAGCGAACAGACGGCGGAGAACACCGTACCCGACACGACAGCCGACACCGTGAGCGGAAACTACGCCTACAGCGGGAGCGACGACATCGACAGCGTGGCGTGGTACGACGAAAACAGCGGCGGAAGAACGCATGAGGTGATGACCAAAGCCCCCAACTCGCTCGGACTGTACGACATGAGCGGCAATGTGAGCGAATGGTGCTGGGACTGGTACAAAGGAAACTACTACGAAGAAAGCCCCGCCCAAAACCCGCGCGGTGCTGATTCGGCTTCGGGGGAGTGCAGAGTTGCAAGAGGCGGAAGTTTTTTTGACAGACCGATTTTTTGCAACAGCATTTTCCGCCGAGCCGCTACAGATACAGGATTCGGATTTGATTTCGGCTTCCGCGTGGTAAGGAACGCAACGAAAGACACAACTGTTGCGGACGATTTTGTTTTCGTGCAGGGCGGCTCGTTCGTCATGGGAAGCGAGGAGTATCTGGAGTCTGATGATATAAGAAATCCCGATTACTATTTTCCCGCGCACACGGTGAGCGTGGACAGCTTCTATATGTGCGTTCACGAGGTTACGCAGGAAGAATACGAGCAGCGCTACGAGAACACCAGCGAGTTCAAGGGCAAAAATCTCCCTGTGGAAACAGTGAGCTGGTACGACGCGGTTTTCTACTGCAACGCGCGGAGCCTGCTCGAAGGGCTTACGCCGTGCTACTATGTGATTGACGACTCGGACTTGCACAGGCGGTTGGACATCTACTCATGGCACGATGTCATCTTCGGCGAGGGCGGAAAGAACGCGGAAATCCACTGCGACTGGAACGCCAACGGCTACCGCCTCCCCACCGAAGCCGAATGGGAGTACGCGGCGCGGGGCGGAAACGGCAGAACGCCCCCGCCCGCCCTGTAGTAGAGCGCGCGAAATGTGGTACATATGGAGAAAACACAGGAGGAATAAAACTATGGACTTGCAGACAGCAAAAGAAGCGTGTAAAAATCTGGGGGACTTGCGGGATTTTTTGTTCTCACGGGATTTGTTCATGCGCCTTGCGGAGGCGGCATTTGAAGGCTTGTGCGATGCGAGCTGGAATTTTGATGCCGAGCCGTATCTTAAAGAAATAGATTCTTCGGACAACTATTCCTTTGAGGCTAGTGTTTATGCAAAGGAGTCAGCGAATGATTTAGAATGGATATATCTTCAGCTTGGGTACATAAACACACCCGGCGGTCAGTACGCGCACAATGAAGAACTGGAAACATACATTTTTAATCTTCCGGGAACAAAGCAATGGCAGGGCGGTGCTTTTTCTTTTTCGGACAAAAACGCGGCGTATGATTCGTTCCAATACATGAAGCAGAACATCGGAAAACACGATTTCACGCTCACCCTTCATATTGAAAAAGAGAAGATGGAGGATTTTCTGAGGATGATTTTGTCCGCCGAGAATCTGCCGAAAGAACTTGCGGACTACATCTCATGCTCCTCGCTGTCGCAGAATGGGGAAATCCCGCTCTGGAAAAATCAGACTCTGGAAATAATCAACGCCGATGAAGAATATGCAACTTGTGTTGAATTTAACTGCCCGTGGCATGAGCCGTGCGGGGAAGAGATAAAATGAAAAAGATATTTCTAATTTTTGCGGCGGCGGTCGCGCTGTCGTCGGTGGCGTGGGCGGACGACGGCGGATCGTACAGACCGGAGGACTGGACTTACGGGAACATCTATGTCAAAGAACCGAACGAGAAAATCGCGCTCGAAAAGGAGCTGATGATTGTGGAGCAGACGGCTTCGTACCGCTGGGACGAAAAAAACGAAAAAAGCACCTTCCTCCACGGAAGCGAGGTGGAGGCGGTATTCGGCTTTCGGAACACGGCGGCGGAGCGCGTCGTCGTTCCGTGCGCGTTCCCCGTGGTCGTGAAAATGCCCTTCACCGTAAGGAAGGACGGCTCGGTCACGGCTCACATCAACTACAGTGCAAAGCCGCTCATCGGGCTGTGGGAATTCGTCCTGAACAAGCGCGGCGTAAAGAAGGACGAGCGCGACGGAAAAGAGTTCTTGTATGACTTCATCCGCTACGACAGGAGCCTGTACGCCCAGAAAGAGGAAATCTTCTCGCTCGACAAGAAACTCCAGACGCTTTCCGCCGATGAATACCTCGCGCGGGTCAAGATGTGCGGCGACTTGAAGACACTGCAGCCCTGCGAAATCGTGCAGGACGGGAAGAAAGTCTCTGTCCAGACCGTCGGGGTGGAGACCT
Organism: Treponema sp.; assembly: GCA_017934745.1. Taxonomy (GTDB): domain Bacteria; phylum Spirochaetota; class Spirochaetia; order Treponematales; family Treponemataceae; genus Treponema_D. Next base: position 2,295 of record JAGBIY010000036.1, read on the forward strand.
CAATCGAAAAGGACGAGGAAGCCAGCAAAAAATATGCGGACTCCGACGACAGGGGCGCGGAGGTCTACAACCTGAATCTCACGCTCCACTTCTACCACGAGCTGACCTTCGCGCCGTCCGCCGCTTCCGTCCTGAGCGTGAAATACGCGATTGACAGCGAGAGCAGGAGCTACCACGGCACGAGCTACGAGCTTTTCTACGACATCTCCACGGGCGGCACATGGAAAGGCGACATCAAGTCGTTCCTCGTCCTGACCGACAGCGATATGCAGGCAAAAAACTCAAAGACAGGCTTCGAGAAAACCAACCTCGGCGAGATGTGCAGCTCCTACAGGACATACCTGTACGCGGCGGAAAACTACAAGCCTGAGAAAGACGAATATTTTGTGTTCAGCACAGAATACCGGGACTATGAAGCAGGGGAAATGCCACTGGAAGAAAGAGATGTGCAGGACTTCGTTTCGGGAATCCGCGCCTCGTCGGCTCTTTCAGGCTCGTACAAAATGGCGGGCGAGGGAAATAATGACAGTGCGCTCGCGTCTTCCACCTACGAAGCGAAGACCTCGTTCGACGGGAACATCCTGAACGGCTGGGTCGAGGGAGGCGCGGGCGACGGAATCGGCGAATGGATTGAGTTCACGCTCTCAAAGCCCGCGCTCGGACCTTTTGCGACGAACGGGCTTCGGCGTTTTTACGGCGAGGAACGGGATGACAAGGACGGGTGGTGGTATGACGAGGACGAGTTCAGCATTTTTGAGAGGGCGGGCGGCGTGAGAGGCACATGGGAGGCGAACAACCGCGTGAAGTCGATGACGCTCACTGACGGGGAAGGCAGGAAAATCGCGGCTCTTGAGTTCTCGGACAAGTTCCCGCACCTTAGCGCAATTCCCTCCGACTGGATTGGACAGAACGCCGTGAGAAAACCGATTTTCCTCCCGCGCGGCACCTACCGCATGACGATAGAAAGCGTGTACAAGGGCAAGAAGTGGGACGACACCGTGCTCGGCGAAGTGTGGTTCATCCCGCTCGGCGTCAGGGCGGCAAGAATCCTCGCGGGCGACCCGCTCCTCTGCGAAAGGCTCACAAAGGCGGTCTCGGTGTTCGCGGGGGAGTAAGGCAATGAAAAAGATATTTCTGATTCTAGCGGCGGCGGTTGTGCTTGCGCCAGCGGCGTGGGCATATACACATTACCCTAGTTACACACGCCCCTCATCAGGAAATGCAAATCTATATCATTTTATTAATGATATAAAAAACCTGATGGACAACATACTTGCATTTATGCAAGAACACGGGGGCTGGGTTCTTATTGCGCTGATGTTGCTGGCTGTTTTCGCAAGTTATCGCAAAAAGAAGCAAGATAAAAATGATAAACAACGAAACGAGGAGGATTGAATCATGAACGCGAAACACATCATCATCTGTATTCTGGCAACACTCTCACTCTCGCCGCTCGCGTTTGCAGAGAAGAGCGGGCGCTATGTCAACTCGCGGGAGGGCTTGAATATCCGCGAGGAGCCGAACGCGGGGGCGGCGAAAGTGGGCGCGCTCAAGTACGGCGAGTTCGTGGCAGTCGCGGGCGAGGGCGAGAAAGCGAGCATCGACGGGATTGAGGCGCGGTGGGCGAAAATCATCATAAACCTCAACGGACTAAACCTCGATGACGACTACAACACATACGGCTGGGTGTTCGGTGGCTATTTGCAGGAAAAATGCCCGATGAGCGAAGAAGAGATTATCAGTTATCTCAAACGGCTCAGCAAAACCGACGAGGATTGGCTTCAGACCGAGTATTTCCCCGAAGACTCAGGCGCATATATGCAGGGAAAGGAATGGGAGCGTCCTGATTTTTCGCGTGCATTGCCGAATTATGCCAGCTATTTTTGGCATTTTGAAACGAATAATGAAGTCGTAGCCGTGCGCGACTGCCTTATGTATTGGAAGGGCTACTACGGCAGTTTGCGTTTCGTCAAGGCTGGCACAAAGTTCAAGGTGTTGCGTGTGGCGGACTGGGGAATGGAAGACGGCATCCTGTACCCGATTTACGAAACCGACGATGATACGCTTATCCGCGGAATCGATGTTACGGGGAGCGACAGCGTTTCGAGGGCGAGCGACGGAAAGGGCGGATTCCACACGCTCGTGTACCAGCCGATTCTTGAAGACACCACGCTTGATGATGTCTACGAGTTTAATCAATGGAGGAACGGAAAGAGAACTCTCGCCGAGGCACTTGAAGAATATTTCAGCAGTACGACGCTTTATGAAGGCAGATTTCTCCGAGGCGGCTTGGAAACGAACTTTGCCGAATACACCGACCCGCAGGGCAAAACATACCGCTTGGGCATTGGTTCAAGGGCATCTTTTCTCAAACTTCGGTATCCGCTCAATATGGACAATCCCGTGCCGATTTTGGAGGCGGGTTCGTATTCAGACGTAATGAGATATTATTTGACAAAACTCAGCACCCTTGAAGCCAAATCTGACGGCAGGGCATATCTCCGTGAGATTTGCGAATACGGATACACGAGCGCGGACGGGGGCTATGACGGCTTGGCATACCATTATTTTGATGACGACGGCGTTTATGTCTATCAGTATCAGACGGACGAGATGGGCAATATTGAAGAAAATCAGAGATACCAATATGTTCAATACGGAAATCCTTATGAATTCCACAGTATATCCAACAGCCTTGAAAGCGGCGAGCCAACAGGAAAAAGCCGCTTCGGCTGCTTCACAAAAGGCAGTTACTGGAACCCGATTTGCCGCCTCAAACTGCGCTCAAGCGCGGGCACGGGCGGCGAGGTACTCGGCACGATTGAGGGCGGCACGCTGCTAGAGGCGCTTGAGGAGGGCAAAAAAGCCACGATTGACGGCTATACCTCCGCCTGGGTCAAGGTGCGCGCGGTGAACAGGGAGCGTTTCGTGGACGGCGGCGACTTCACCCAAACGGGCTGGGTCTTCGGCGCGTATCTGGACTAGGGGGAATATGAAAAAGATATTCTTGATTCTGTCGGCGGTGGTCGTGCTGTCGTCGTGCGCGACAATGCCGAAAGAGTCGCCAATTCTGGAACTAGACAATATCGCGCTTGACGGCGACCAATGGATAAAAGTTCAGAACATCGACAAGAACACAGGAAAGCCGATTGCGAGCGCTGAATGTGCCGTTTATCTGCTCAAAGAGAACGGCATCGGCAGAATTGTCACAAAGACCGACAAGCACGGCTGGGTTTATATACAGAATGTGCCTGACGGAAAATATTATATCATGTTCAGCGGTGAATGAAGGAGAAAATGAATATGAAAAAGATATTTCTGATTCTAGCACTGTTCGTGCTGTCGTCGGTTGCGTGGGCGGAAAGCGGTGTCTATCGCTATGTCAACACGCTCGACGGCGTGAATGTGCGCGACAAACCGAGCCTGAGCGGAAAGAAAAAGTTTGCGCTCAAATGCAACGAGCGTGTGGAGCTTCTTGAGGAAACGGCGGAAAAAGAAAAAATCGGCGACTCTGAAAAGCCGTGGTGCAAAATCCGCACTCAAAGCGGCTCTTGGGGCTTTGTCTACGGCGAGTATCTTTCGCGCACTCTTGAAGATGCGGCGGATTTCCGTTGTTACGAGATTCTGAACCCCGTGGAAGATTGGCTTGAGGAGCTGGCGGAACAATTCACTTCAACGATGAACATCGAAAAGAATATGCGCAATATTTCGAGTTTTAACGAAGAGGACACAAAAAGAGTTTACAGTCAGGGCATGAACTTTATCTTTTACCCAACAAAAGACGAAGAGAGCGGAAAAGAAGGCTATTTTCTTTTGGGCGTGTATGTTTATGACAACGATTGTCTGCCAAAGGATTTCCCGATACAGATTGGCGATTCTATGGAGAAAGTGCGCGATATTTTCGGCAAAAAGCCAAACGGCGAGGCTTATTTTTTTGAGAACATCGATGATTTGCAGGCTTGGGAAGGTGGCTATGTGCGAATGCATGTTTTTGACGACGGAGAAAACATTGTCGGCATAAAGTTTGATTTTGCGCCTGGCTGGTAAGTAAAAAAAGCGGAGAAAACAATGAAACACCGACTTGCCAAAATATTTTCGATTCTCTCGCTCATCATGATGCTTTGGGGGGCGATTTCGGCTGTAATTTTCTTCAACCACAATGTTAATGTTTTTGGCGACCCATCTTTTTACGAGTTTATTCTTATTTTTTCTACTTTTTTAGGCTGGATTCCGACACTCATTTTTTCTGTTTTGGGCATAGTATTTTCGCGGCTCACAAAAGAAGGAAAAAAAACCTTTGCCGTATCTATTTCGACTTGCATTTTGTCGGTCTGCTGGGGGCTGTGGTTTATTTGTGAAGTGTTTTAGCATAAGGTTTTAAGGAGGAAAAAACTATGAAAAAACTATTTTTGATTCTGACGGCGGCGGTCGCGCTTTGTTCCACGGTGACCTCTGAAACTTTTGTGGTTTCAAGGAACGGAGTGGAAGTTTCATCGACGCGCGACGGAAAGACATGGGCGGCAGATTCAAACATCGACAGAAAAGACCCGACTTCTGTCCTCGTTTCGTTTTTCGTCAGCTATTTTTCCAAGGACGACGGATGGCATGATTTAATCACCCATTATAGTTTTCCAGGCTCTTCGTTTGATGAGGGAATAGTAACTATGAGTGAAGCATGGGAAGGGTTCTATGGGAAAGTTGATTCGGTCCGCATAACAATCAATCCAGCCGCTTTCAAGTCCAACGGCTGGGGAAGCGCGTTCTACACGGTGAAAATTTCCGCTTCTTACCAGGGGGAATCCGCCGAGGGCGAAGACCAAGTTACAATGGAACAGGACGAAAACGGCAACTGGCTCGTCGCTGAACTGCCGATGTAGGTACCGCGGTTGCTTTTGGAGGTTTGCATGGATTTTGAAATTCCTTTGTGGCTTATAATCACTTTTGGTGTTTGTGCCGTGGCGTGGCCGCTGATTCTTATGGCGGGCGGAACGGCAATCGTCTCGCTCATTGTGGCGGCGGCGGCAAAAAGTGCGCTCGCTCTCAAAGTGGCGGGAATCGCGGCGGCTGTCTTCTTTTCGCCACTCGCCATCGGAATTTTGGGTGCGCCCATACTAAAGATACTTGATAGCGCAGGAGATTCGTTTTCTAATTCTGGCTTTAGCGAATGAAAGGAAAACACGCCTCTTATCCGTGCGGTGAAAAAGCAGAACGAGAAAAAAATCGAAAAACTGCTCAAAAAAGGAGAAGACGTGAACGCTTTTTCTAAATATGGAAAGCGCACCCCTTTGGGCGAATCCTGCAAGGCTTACGCCGACGAAGAAAAGGCGGACAGAATCACGGCTCTTCTTTTGGACTCAGGCGCGGACGCGAACAAAAAGATAGACTTCGCAAACGACGCGATGAAGAACGCGGTTGCATCCAAAAGGCACGGCGCAATCAATCTTCTTTGCTCCCACGGCTACAATTTTTTAGCGGAAGACGGCAAAGGGAACGGCATTGTGGAGTTTGCGGTCGGAACGAAGTGCTATGAGGAGGCCTGCATTCTCCTTGAACTTGGTGCAGTCCCCCTTGAACGCTACGATTTTGGCTTTTGCCGCGAGGACTACACGCCTTTTATGTTCCTCTTGGAGGAATCGATTTTTTTCATTTATGATTCGTACGAAACGGAGGAACAGAGGGAAAACAGGCTGCGCCTTGAGAAAAAGAATGTCGCCGACCTCTGCCGCCTCTTCAAGCTTCTTTTGGAAAAAGGAGTTGATGTGAACGCGCAGACAGATGACCACAGAAAAATGACCGCGCTCATTCTTCTCGCTGACAGGTATGCGACGACGCGAAACGACGCACCCAAACTGCCAATTGCAAAAGTTCTTTTGGACGGAGGGGCTGACGTGGACATTCAAGACGCACACGGAAAAACTGCGCTGATGTGTTTTGCTGAGATTTCGTGGGCAACAGAAATCACGGACATAGTAGACTGGATTCGGCTTTTGGTTTCCTACGGTGCGGACAAGACTTTTCGCGACGAAAAAGGACTCACCGCTCTGGATTATTTTCACCGCTCATGCCGCAGGGACGACCTCAAAGAAGCGGAAATCCCCGTCTATGACGAAATCGAGCGACTCCTCACGCCAGAGGCAAAAAGCACCACGCCGAAGAGCGAAAAGTCCAAAATAAGCGAAATACGCACGGACGGACAAATGCTTGTGGCAAAGGCAACCGCCGAAGCAAATGCTGTTCCAGAAGCAAACAAAAGCGTCACTGAAAGCGGAAGTGCGAAGAATGTGCAAAGATCCTCGCACGTTTTACTGGAAGATATGAGCGATGATTGGTAAGATTCTGACGACGTTTTTTTTGCAAGCAGGGGGTGAATTATTATGACTGGTGAACACGCGCTTGGTGCGATTGTTGATGTATTTCTGCTGCTCGGCGTTTTGTTGCTGCTCGGCGGGATTGCACTTGGAGCGGTAGCAGTTGCGGCTTTTTTTTCGAGCGGAGCAAAAAGAATCGCTCTGATTGCAGTCGCTAGTCTTGGCGTTGTTGCAATAGTTTTTGGAATTTCATCTGGCAGAAAAAAACAGCAAACCAAAGGATACACATCGCTTATGAAAGCGGTTCACAAAAAAGATGTGAAGAAAGTCAAAAAGCTTTTGAAAAAAGGTGCTGACCCGAACGAAACGAGAGCTGGGCTTTCGCCTCTCATCGTCGCCTGCAATCAATTTCCTGACGATTTTTATGGAATCAACGAATCTTCTGATGAAATTGTCCTTTTGCTCCTTGAAGCGAACGCAGACCCAAACTTGAGAACAAACGCTGACGGCGAAAAGGAGCTGCTCCCGCTTGAACGTGCCATAGAACACTCAAGAATCGAGGCTGTTCGTGCTCTGGTCTTGCACGGAGCGAGCATTGACAGCCTTGACGAAAAAGACGGAATGCTTGATTTTATGCCCGTGCAGTTTGCCCTTACTCGTGGTTTTAATCAGGGAACGATGCTGAAAATAACAGAAATCCTTTTGGATAACGGCGCAAAGACGGGGCATTATCTTTACAAATACGAGCAAAATACAGGCGAAACGATTATTATGCGAATGATTCATCATATCCCCGAAAAGAGTGACGAGAAAGAACTTGCGCTGAAACTTTTTGAAAGATTCCTTGAAGACGGAGTGAATGTGAACGAAAAAGACGGAGAAGGCAGGACAGCCTTGCACTATGGAGCTGAGTATTCATTCCGTCATAAAGAGGAATTTCCGTTTGCAGAAAAACTCCTTTCCTACAAAGCCGATATAAACGCCAAGGACAACAAGGGCAGAACACCGCTCATGCTGCTGATTATAAATGGCTATAGTGTAGAAAGACTTTTTCCCGCAGTTGAGTTTTTTGTCTCTCACGGAGCCGATGTCTCGCTGACCAATAATTGGGGAGAACTTGCATTGGATTTGTTCAAGGAGCATTTCAACTGGGCAAAAGACCAAGATCATTATGACGAAATCGAGCGACTGCTCACGCCAGAGTCAAAAAGCACCACGCCGAAGAGCGAAAAATCCAAAATAAGCGAAATACGCACGGACGGACAAATGCTTGTGGCAAAGGCTACGGCCGAAGCAAATGCTGTTCCAGAATCGAAAAAGAGCGTCACTGAAAGCGGAAGTGCGGAGAATGTGCAAAGAGCATCGCACGTTTTACTGGAAGATATGAGCGATGATTGGTAGGGAGAGAGACAGTGAAAAAGATATTTTTGATTCTGGAGGCGGTGTTCGCGCTGTCGTCGGTAGCGTGGGCGCAGACTTCGGCACGGAGCGGGTTTATAGACGGCTTCGACAAGAGCAAATATGAACCAATCTGGATTAGTTCAATAGAAAGAATCAAAAATGAAGCTTATAAGGCTGGAGTTTATGAAACTGCTCCAGGAATGGCTTTTAAAAGTCAGGGACATCTGGTGCTCAACGAATATGATAAGGATGATCCGGATATCCAGATGAGGAATTTAAGGTTCTTTGGAGATGGAGAATATTGTTTTGGGTTTTGGGCTGATGGAAAATCGTTTCCTGATGATATGCCGCTTTTTACATCTGTTGAAATTTATTATTCATTTGTAGCCAATCGTTTTAGAGGAGAAGATGTTTTAATATGTTACATTGACGGCTGGCGTGTCGTTGACGATGTGCGCTTTGTCAACCATAAATATGTTGCAACAGACAATCTCAAAATCAGGGAATCCCCTTCGCTTTCGGCAAAGCAAATCGGACGGCTTTTTAAAGGTGAGCGCGCCACCGTCATCGAAGTGGGCGAAGATGTCACAATCGACGGAATCGAATCTGCGTGGGTCAAAGTGCTCACAAAAGACGGAGCGGAAGGCTGGTGCTTCGCGGGCTACCTCACCGACGGCAAGGAGTACCGAGTGCCGCTGTGGAAGAGCGTTGAGAAAATCAAAATCGGGGCTTATGAAAAAAGGCAGTTTGTGCAAACTCTTTGTGCTTATGACTGGGAAATCCCTGGCGTGGACGATTCTTTTGTTTACAGATTCTACACAAAAGACGGCAATCTTTATCTGAACGAATACTGCTATGATGTTCGCGCCGATGTTTCTTTGAAACTGGAATACAAGGGGCTTCCTGTTGAGATTGTGGAACGAGAAGGCAAACTTCTCTGCGAGTGTGATGAGGTTCGGCTTAGTGCATATTTGGGGAAAGAGGTTGCTTTGTATGACGGAAAATTAAGAGGCACTTTGTACGATAGTTATGACGATGAACCGTATCTTTACGCTTTTGAGCGGCATGTGTTCGGCAAAGGGGAAAACGAATGAGATATAAAATTGCAAAGATTTGTGCATACACGCCGTTCGCTCTTTATGCGCTCGAATTCCTAATAAAATCATTCGAGTTCGGGATTTTCGTCTGGCTCGCCCTGATTGCGTGTTCGATTGGCGGAATGTTGTTTTGCGTTCTTGCGTGGGTGAACGATGAGTGTCGGTTTTTCACAAAAGAAATACTATTTTGTCTTCTGCATTTTGTGATGGTGTTCATCTGGTATTTTTTCTTGCAAATGTATATCTATTCGACTTGACGGAGGATTTTTTATGAAAGCAAAGATTGTGTTTTTTGCGCTCTTGCTCAATGCCTTTTGACCTTTATGAGCACGGCAAAGGAGAGGAATGAATGAAAAAGATATTTCTGATTTTTGCGGCGGCACTGTTCGCGCTGTCGTCGGTTGCGTTTGCGAAGCCTTACGGCGAAAAGAGCCGACCCGACCGCGTGGGCGACATCGTGTTTGCGGACGGAACGGCGACGGCGTGGCGCGAGGGGCTTACGCTCACGGAAGAACAGAAAAAGGCGGCGGTGGCGGTCATCTTCTACGCGGGAACGGAATGCTCCAACGGCGGCGAGCGGCGCGTCCTCGGCGTGGGGCTGAGGAACGCGACGGACAGGGGCAACACGCTTGCGTGGTGTACTTCAAGCGCGAACGCATACTCAATGAGAATCACCACGATACAGTGCGATTCGGACGGAGGCGCGGGCGAACACACATTCACGGGCGACTTGGACGGGAGCGACAACCTTGAGCAAATCGGCGCGTTTCTTCGGGAAAACAGAATCCCCGACGACACGGCGGACGAGGAGAACTATCCCGCGTTCTACTTCGCCAAGAACTACGCGGAGACGGAAGGAAGCAATGTGCGCGGCACGAAGTTTGAAAGCGGCTGGTATCTTCCGAGCATTGCGGAACTGTTCCAGATTTGGAAGAAGCGGGAGCGCGTGAACGCGGCGATTGAAGCGTGCGGGGGCACAAAATTTTATTTATCAAATTCCTATTCCTACTGGTCGTCGTCCGAGTCCGCTACCGTCGATTTCCTCGCATACAGCCTCTATTTCGCGCTTGGGGGCTGGCTCTACTTCCCCAAGAGCAATTCTAGCAAACATGTGTGTGCCGTCCGTGCCTTCAACTAGCACGCGGTCGCACAAGGGCGGGCGCGGGTCATAGGCTTGCCCGCCTTTTTTTGTGGTATGACAGCATATAGATTTTTTCTCCAAAAAGCGGTATATTAGAATCAAGGAGGCTTACTATGGCAAGACCAATCAGGGAAACGCCGATTTTGTTCGGTGAGGACGGCAGGCGTTTTGAAGAGAAAATGCGCAATGCCAAATGTACCGTGACACCGGAGCAGTACGCCGTCATGTATTCTCATTACAAATCAGTTTTGGCAAGCCTTGAGCGTGGCGAGATTGCAAGGAAAAATCGTCTAGCACAGAAAAATGGGGCAGTGGCAAGGTGATTTTGGATTTCTTTGAGCAATACGATATTCAGAAATTTGAAAGCGACATACCGACGGAGCAGTTTGACTGCGGCGATGAGGATTTGAACGACTTTATAAAAAATGAGGTTCAGTTCTACAAGCAGCAGTTGATTGCGATGCCGTATGTCGTCGTCGAGAAAGATAAATCAGATAAAATCCTTGCGTATTTCACGCTTTCCAATGACAAAATCGCGGTCACCGATTTTGCATCAAACAACCAGTTCAACAAATTCAAAAAGAAAAACTTCAATAAAGAAAAATATCTGCGGAGCTATCCGTCCGTAAAAATAGGCAGGCTTGGAATTTCCAAAGATTTCCACGGAGCGGGAATCGGCACGAACATAATCGATTTCATAAAACTCTATTTTTTGGAGGGCAACAAGACGGGCTGCCGCTTTATCACCGTCGATGCGTACAACGCCGCCGTTCCGTTTTATGAAAAGAACGGATTTGACTTCCTCGTCAAAAAAGATGAAAATCCCACACAGCTCATGTATTTTGATTTGATAAATTTAGTGCGGTAATGCTGAGATTACTTAATAGAAGATATTACAAAAAGGGTCGCGCTGTCGTCGTGCGCGAATGCGAAAGGCAACAAGACGCTCATCGAGCAGGGGCTGTTGCTCGCTTCGCTTATGAGTGAAAAGGCGAACAGCGAAACTTACCTTGCGCTTGTTATGGGCGCAAACGGAGGTGCGAAAAATGGAAAACGAAGAGCAAAAGACGAAGCGTGTGGGTGGAATCGTCGCTACTTTTGCGGTGGTGATTGCGTATGCAACGCTTATGGATTATCTGCATTATGATTTCTTGGCACGACACTCGGAAATCCTTGGATATTATTATGCGGATGGCTATTTGATACTGCCTGCAGTGATTTTGTATTTCGTTTCACTGAGGCTTTTTTGTGCTGAAATCGCTTTTCTTCAAAAAACTTCCCATCGCCGCAAATAGTTCGATTTTCGCCCTTTGTGCGCTCATCTTTTTTACGTTCTCCGCGGCGGCGTTCGATTCAGCGTATCTGACACAAGACGGCATAAAAACGTCCCGCGAGACGTTTTCTCCCAGCTCGATTGCGGGCGCAAAAATCGGGATAAAGAAAAGCCGCAAAAGCTATGAGCAATACATTGAGCTTTCGCTGATTCGCGAAAAAGAGCCGTTTCGGTTCAACACGTTCCGCGGCGATTACACCATCGCGGACTTTTACGAGCGATACGACGGGGCGCTTTTTCTTGACGGCACACAAACGCCGGTACAAATCGAAACATTCGGCTTAGAGCATATCGGTGAGTATCTGGACGGAAACCGCCTTGTTACGCACAAAGCTGCACGAAAATTGCGGGAATTCGGAACATCGGGAGCAAAAAAGTGAAACACGATGTCGTTTTCTATAAAATGCCGGAATCACGCCCGTGCGATTATTGTTTCAGCTTACTCGACGGCAGTGTGTTTGTCGATTTTGAAATAAAAGACGCGCTTGCGTACCTCGTGAGGATTTCGTTCGACGGGTACGGCTGCTATTGCGTTCAGGGTTCGTCAAATCCGCTTTGCAGAAAAAATACAGAACTGCTTGAAAAAATCGTCCGAGGCGGAATAAAAGACAGCGACAAAGGCTCGCTCCTTGCGCTCATCAAAAACGCAATAAAAATCAACCGACCGCTTTTGCGCGCAGACGAACCGCTGAAAGAATACGCTCTCATCGGCGAAAACGATTTTATTTTGTGCCGCGACAAATTCGATGTTGAAGCAATCGAAAACATTGCGGAACGTGAAATCCGAGAAAATCCAGAGCTGTACGCGGGTCTTTTGGAGTGCTTCCAGGATATGAACTGGCCTGTTGCGGCAGTCGCGCAGAAAAAGTTGATTTTCGATGATGAAGAAATCGTTCCGTATCTCAAAGCCGCGCTTTCTTCCGGCGATGAAGACTGGGTTTATTTTTTGCGCAAACAGATAATTCCAAAGATGAGCGAAAAAATAAAAACGATGCTGCAAACGGAGGACCCACAATGAAAGCCCGCCCGCCCCTTGCAGAAAGGGCATTGAAAAAAAATCCCATGCCAAAACGACATGGGAATAATGCATGAAGATGCTTACTTTAAGCAACTAAGTTATTGTCGTCTGAGGGTATCACTTCCCCAAGAAAAACTGTCCTCTTTGCTGTCATATACAAGGCTGTTTTGATATCCACTACGCCAAGTAATAACTACTACGCTTCCACTGACAGTGTAAGTCCCTGACATTCCTTCTCCGTCTGATGTTCCTAATATACTGTTCCCCGCAGAAGAAAAAGTAACCACAGTCCAGTCACCATCGGTATACCCCGAATAAGTTTTTCCCTGAAATGCATACGATGAACTTCCACCGCCACTACCGCTACTATCATCGTCATCTGAGCATGAAACCAATGAGGCAGAGCAGACCGTCATTGCCACAAGTGCAAAAAGAATAAAAAATAATTTGTTTTTCATAAAAACTCCTTAGAACCTTTTTAGCAACACCAATATTGCTACTAGCAATTATAACATTGCTGATAAATAATTGTCAATAATTGCTGATAGCAATATTTTAAACTCAATGAGTGAAATAGTAGAAATTTTGGGAACGAATATTAGAACTCTACGAAAAAAGATGGGGTGGACTCAAGAAAAACTTGCGGAAAAAGCGGGTATTTCCGTTCCTTTTATGACTCAAATCGAGTTAGCACGCAAAACCGCTTCATTAGAAGTTATAGAAAATATAGCGAAAGTTCTCAATGTTTCATATGAACGCCTTTTTAAAACTGGTATTTCAGAAAATAAAGACATTGCATTCAATTTAAACATTCTTGAAAATGATTTGATAGCAAGCCTTTCCGAAACAGTCCATGAGAAATTTGTCAATATGACACTGTAGGTGTTTTATGGGGTACAAAACGCACAACGCAAATTAATTGTACCCCCGCCCTGTAGCGACCGCGCGAAATGTGCTAAAAACACACGGAGGAAATTAGAAAAACTTACTTCTTCCCAAACTCCCTGCATGATTCTTCTAGTTTTGCAAAATCAAGCGTCATTTCGAGGAGCGGCTGTTTTCCTTTCGGCTCGCTCGGCTGATTCTTTTTTGCTTCGTATAGATTTTTTGCAGTCCGCTCGATTTTATCCTTGTTCTGGCGGACAAAATAAAGCTCATTGAAAACGATAAGCTTGTATTTCAAGTCGCCCTCATCGTTCAAATCATAAAGCACGATTTCAGATTCGGGAACGGGAATCATATTGTTGAAGCGCAGAGTTCCGTAAAGCCTTTTTGAGTCTTTCATATAAATCGTAATCAGCGTGTCGAATCTCGGCTTTCCGTTTTTCGCATAATCCTTCGGTTTGGGTGATGAGAGCGGAATGAAATATTTAAAGCCGTTCAGCTCCTCAAGAATCCCAAGATATTTTCTGTGGTAGGTTCTGCTTTCGGCTTTGTTCGACATCACGCTCGGCACGGTTTTCCGCAGGTAGTCTATATATTCATCGGTGATGACCACGAACTTGTAAGACATTTTTATCTCCAAATAAAAAAGGCGACCTGTTACAGCCGCCGTTTACATTCTCCAGTTGAGGGGCGGAGCTTCCCCAAAGTACATTCTCCAGTTAAGGGACGGAGCTTTCCCACAAGAGAAATGTACTATGATTTTCGCCTTGCCGTCAAGAGATTTCGCTCGGGGGAGATAAAATATCTGAAAAATGTGCTATGCTCTCCCTAAGAGGAGAACCCACAATGAAAGCCCGACTAGCCAAAATCCGCCCGCTTCTGTCGTTCGCGCTCATTCTCGTGCTCGGCTCTCTCCCCGCGTTCGCGCAGTCAGCCGAAAAAGGCGAAAGCGAGGAGAAATCCGCCATTGAATATGTCGAGCGGTACGCGGGCGA
>JAGBIY010000037.1 GCA_017934745.1 Treponema sp.
CAAAACACTAAACATCGCAAGCGATGTTAACGCCACCGCGAAGTGGTACTGCCGTTTTGGGCAAGACTGCGCAAGCAGGCTGCGGTTCCCGCTGGGAGCTTGTTTCTGCAACTACGATATGCAGAAACTCGACATTCGACCAGATAGTTTTCAAACACGCGTTTTTTTTATATATTGAAGTTGAAAATGACATTTTTTCAATTTTTGTCAAAATAAACTTTTAGGAGTATGAAAATGGCCAAGAAATTCGCTTACCTTTTCCCGGGACAGGGAGCACAGGCACCTGGAATGATAAAGGATGTCGCCGAGAATTCCGCGAGCGCGATGAAGGTTGTCGAGGATGTTTCCGCCCTCATCGATGTCGATATGAAGAAACTCATGTGGGAGTCCGACGCAGCCGAGCTGAGCCGCTCCGACAATTCGCAGATTGCAATCACGACCGCTTCCATCGCAATCATGGCCGCCCTCAAGGACAAGGGAATCGAGCCTTCCGCCGCGATGGGATTCTCACTCGGAGAGTTCCCTGCCTTGTACGCCGCGGGTGTGCTTTCGTTCGAGAGCGTCATCAAGGTCGTCCGCCAGCGCGGTCTCATCATGCAGAAGGTCTGCGAGGAAATCGCCGCCGAGAACGAGGGGCACGCTCCTGGAATGAGCGCGATTCTCGGACTTCCGCCAGAGAAGGTCGTTGAAATCGCCAAGGGAATCAAGGACGCGTACGCCGCCAACATGAACTCTGTGAAGCAGACTGTAATCTCCGGCACGTTCGACGCTCTCGGACAGGCGGAGGAAGCCGCCAAGGCTGCCGGTGCCCGCCGCGCGGTGCGCTTGGCCGTCGCAGGTCCGTTCCACTCTCCGCTCATGCAGAAGGCCGCGGACGAGTTCGAGAAGGTACTCGCCGATGTTGAGTTCGCCGACCCGAAAATCCACCTCTTCTCGAATGTCACAGGAAAAGAGGTCGTGAAGGGCGCCGACGCGAAAGCCAGCGCGGTTCTCCATTTGACGCATCCGGTCTTGTGGACCGACGAAGAGGCTGTCCTCGCCAACATCGTCTCTGTGGAGGGCGGTGTCGATTCTTGGTCTGTAATCGAGCCGGGTCCTGGAAAGGTTCTTTCAGGACTTTGGGGACAGACGGAATTCGGAGCGAGCCTCGCTTCAAGCCCAATCAACACATGGGAAGCTGTTTCTGCTTTGTGATTCGCCAGATGATTTAAAAGGAGATTTGAATGGCACTTTTGGAAAACAAGAAAGCCCTCGTCACTGGTTCCTCAAGGGGAATCGGAAGGGGAATCGTTGAGAAGTATCTTTCTGAAGGCTGCGAGGTCTGGGGACTCTGCTCCAAGCCTAGCGCCGCGAAGGAGGAGCTTGAGAAGCTTGCGGCCGAGAAGGGAGTCGCCTTCCATGAAATCTACGCCGACGTGGGAAACGCCGAGAACGTGACCGAGGTCGTCAAGAACGCTTTGGCTGCGTCCGGCGGTTTCGACATCCTCGTGAACAACGCAGGAATCACCCGCGACGGACTTTCGTTCAGGATGAAGAAGGAGGACTGGGACGACGTTCTCAGAATCAACCTCACTTCCGCTTTCCTCATCTGCCAGATTGTCTCGAACGACATGATTCGCAAGCGCAAGGGCTCCATCATCAACATGGCTTCGATTGTCGGAATCCACGGAAACGGCGGACAGGTGAACTATTCGGCTTCCAAGGGCGGACTCATCGCCTACTCGAAGTCGCTCGCGGCCGAGGTCGGAAGCCGCGGCGTGAGGGTGAACGCAATCGCTCCGGGCTTCATCGCGACCGACATGACCGCTGTCCTCAAGGAGGATTTGCAGAAGGCCATGATAGAGCGCATTCCGTTGAAGCGCGCCGGAACTCCAGAGGACATCGCCAACGCGGCCTTGTATCTCGGAAGCGACTTGAGCGAGTACGTCACCGCCCAGGTTCTCGGCGTGGACGGAGGAATGGGAGCTTGATTCGTTGATTTTGATTTAGTGAATTGAACGGAAGATGGTCTATATCGATTTGCTGAAGTACAGGGATTTCATGGTTTCTTCTCTGCTCGTCGAGGCGTTTGTCGTTTTGGCCATCGTTGTTCTTTCAAAAAAAATCCAGCGGGGACGAAAAGTCCCCAGTCAAAAAAAACGCTTGCCTTCGTCTGTTTCCATTGGAAGAAACAAGGAGGGCAAGCGTTTTTTGAATTTCAAGAGCCTTCGTTTCGTCGGGGATGCAAGCGCGCTGATTCCCGGTCAGGAGTCTGTCTTGGACGAGATTGCCGAGACGATTCTTTCACCAGACTTTTCCGGCCGGAATTTCAAGATAATCGGCCACACCTGCTTCACGGGAAGACTCTGCGACGAGGAATTCTCAAGGAAACTCTCGCTTGAGCGCGCCGAGACGATTGCCGCCGAGCTTTTCAAGCGGAAAGTCCCGAAAAAGCGCGTGCACTGCATCGGAAAGGGCTACACCGACCCGGTCGTGAAAAATCCTTTGACCAACGAGCAGGCCGCCATGAACCGGCGCGTCGAGATTGTCGTCGACGAGTGACTTTCTACTGCCTGACTTCTATTCCGTCGAGGATTCCCTGGTAGTTCGTGTTCTTGAGCTTGAACACCAACGCCCCCTGTTCGTCCTGCGAAATCTCAATTCCAGACTCAATCCAGTTCCCGTCTCCGTCCTTCACCTCGAATTTGTCCCCGAATTCAAGTGATGTGAGAGGCGCGCCTTCCTCCGGTTCCGTTATCCAGAATTTTCCAGAGTTGATGTCGAACGTCAAAAGCCCCTCTATTTTTTCCTTTTCCATTTTTGCCTCCGTTGCGTTTTTTCTAACTTTAATCATTTTATGGAAGATGTCTACAGAGCCTTCCCCGAAAATCGAATAAATTCATTTTCAAATCGGCGGTCATCTTGAATAAAAAAATCAAGTTCTATAAGATTCAAAAATGAAAATGACATTTTTTCAAATTTTGTCATTTTCAATTTAATTTAGAATTTATTTTTGAATGCAAAAATCGAGTTTTTTACACAGAAATGGCCGAAGCAAGCGGAAGCGGGGTTCTGCTCATGGAAACACTCTGCCACCGCGAAGCGGTACAGCCGTTTCCGTGAGCAGGTTCCCGCTGGGAGCTTGTTTCGGCAACTACGATATATTCAAACTCGATATTCTGCCTTTGAAAAATACCCTTGTAGGAGATTGAAAATGAGAAGAGTGGTTGTAACAGGTTTGGGTTGCGTTTCGCCTTTGGGAAATTCCGTGGAAGAGACATGGGCCGGAATCAAGGCCGGAAAGAGTGGAATCGACACGATAACGCACTATGACAATGCGAATTTCAAAGTGAAGTACGCCGCCGAGGTCAAGAATTTCAAGGCATCGGACTACATGGACTCGTCGGCCGCCCGCAAGATGGCTTTGTACACGCAGTACGCCGTGGCGGCTGCCAAGATGGCTCTCGATGATTCCGACTTGATGGGCAAGGCCGACATTCTTGAGGACACTGCCGTATATCTCGGAGTCGGAATCGGAGGTCTCGAGGTCACTGAGAACACGATGAAGGCCTATTTCGACTCGAACCAGACACGCATGTCTCCTATGACGATTCCTATGCTCATCCCGAACGAGGGCGCGGGCAACATCTCCATGGCTTTCGGACTGCACGGAGCCACACACACTGTCGCCACGGCCTGCGCCTCTGGAACCGACGCGATTGGAAACGCTCTCGACGAAATCCGCTCAGGCCGCTACGACGTGATTCTCGCCGGTGGAGCTGAAAGCACACAGTGCGGATACGCGAACTTGGGATTCAACATGCTCCATGCCCTTTCTTCAGGCTTCGCCGACGACCCTTCAAAATCAAGCCGTCCGTTCGACAAGAAACGCGATGGATTCATCATGGGCGAAGGCTCCACGATTCTCGTCCTTGAGGAATACGAGCACGCAAAGAAGCGCGGCGCGAAAATCTACGCCGAGGTCGCGGGATACGGCGCGTCCAGCGACGGCTACCACCTCACGGCTCCTAACCCGGACGGAATCTGCGGAGCGAAGTGCATGACAATCGCCATGAAGGACGCTGGCGTGAAACCGGAGGACGTCACCTACTACAACGCCCACGGAACTTCAACAAAATTGAACGACTCCGGCGAGACGAAGATGCTCCACATCGCTTTCGGAGAAGCCGCCAAGAAACTCCACATCTCTTCCACAAAGTCGATGACTGGACACTGCCTCGGAAACGCAGGTTCCCTTGAGGCGATGGTCTGCATCAAGGCGATTCAGGATTCGTACATCCCTGCCACAATCAACCTCGACGAGCCTGACGTGGAAGGCGGATGCGACCTCGACTACACTCCGAACGTGGGCCTCAATCAGAATGTCGATGTCGCCATGAGCGCGAACTTCGGATTCGGCGGCCACAACGGCTGCTTGGTCTTCAAGAAGGTTTCTGAGTAAGGAGTAAAGAGATGGCTGATTTACCATTCACGAACATAGAGACGCTGCTTCCTCACAGGAAACCTTTCCTTTTCGTCGATTCAATCGATTCCTTCGACGACAACGGAGCTGTCTGCACGAGGAAATTCACTGATGACGACTTCTTCTTCAAGGGGCATTTCCCTGAGTATCCTGTCGTTCCCGGCGTAATCTTGATTGAGACGATGGCGCAGGGCGGCGGAGCGGCTTTGAGCCTGCAGGGAAAATTCGACGAGGGAAGCCTCTTCTTCCTCGCCACTGTTAACAACGTCAAATTCAAGCACCAGGTTCGTCCGGGCGACACTGTGCGCATGGAAATCGTGAACAAGCGCGTTTCAAAGAACATGATTGTTCAGGAAGGAAAAGCGTACGTCGGTGAGACATTGTGCGCGCAGGCCGAGTGGATGTGCCTCGTCGGAAAGGGCAACTGACGGCGGGAGGTTCGTATGAAGAAGATTTTCGCGGTTGCCGCGGCTTTCCTCGTGGCTTTCTCAGTTTGGGGCAAGAGCGTCATAAACGAGACTGTC
This sequence comes from Treponema sp., assembly GCA_017934745.1. Lineage (GTDB taxonomy): Bacteria > Spirochaetota > Spirochaetia > Treponematales > Treponemataceae > Treponema_D. The sequence goes on from JAGBIY010000037.1 coordinate 4,987, forward strand.
TCCGACGACGGAAAACATTCCTACACTGAGCGCATCGGCACACTCGCAAAAAATGGCGTCAAGGACGAGATTGTCTTGGTCAACTCTTCTTCGCGCACTCTTGGAAACGTGACGTGCACGCTTTCCTTGGGCGGAAAGAGCCACACGCTCCGCTCTATTCCTTCCATCGCCCCCGGCGAGACCAGGGATTTCGGCGGCATCTACGACGACGATTTGGACGAGGAGCTTTACGGAGCTTTCGGGCGTGCGGGCCGGTTCGCGTCTTCCAACAAGAGCGAGCTTTCGTTCGCCCTCTCGTTCGGTGCTGAGAACAATGCGGTGCGCGTGGCAAGAGTCTACCAGCACAAGGACAACCTGTGCTTCGAGATTGTCGATTCCGCTTCCGCTTCTTCTTCGTCCCAGCCTTCGTCGGCGGCCTCCGGCTCTTCCGAACCGCAGAAGGTGGTAATCGACGGCCAGGCCTACATCCTCGTTGACGGCCAAGCGTACAAGGTGAACGAATAGAGGCATTCCGCCAAACGCAAAAAAGGACGTGGCTTCTTTCCTTTGTTTATGAGGGAAAATACGCCGCGTCCTTTTTCGTCTTTTTTCAGAACTTCCCTAGAATTTTTCTATTCCAAAGTCTTCTGGATTTCCTTCCCATTTTATCTTCCCTTTTTCTATCAGAACAACTTTGTCGCAGATGGACTTCGCCTCTTCGATGTCGTGCGTGACCATTATTCCCGTGAAGCCGAATGCTTTCTGCAAATCCCTTATGAGTGCGGCGAGCTTCTTCCTGAGCGGTGCGTCCAGTGCCGAAAGCGGTTCGTCGAACAGCACGAGCTTGGGCTTCATTATGAGAGTCCTCGCCAAAGAGACCCTCTGCGCTTCTCCTCCCGACAGCGTGTCCGGGTAGCGTTTGCCGAATCCCTCAAGGTTGAATTTTTTGAGAAATTCATTGGCTTTTTCCCTCGCAAGTTTCTTCTTCATTCCCGCAGAGACCAGACCGTATGAAACGTTGTCCTCCACCGTCAGGTGCTCGAAGAGCGATGGCGACTGGCTGACCATGCCCAAGCCCCTCCGAGAAGGCCGCTCTGTTTCGATTCTCCTTCCGTCTAGTTCTATCCTCGTTCCATTTCCTTCGTCTTTTCCTTCGTCAGGCGTCTCAAGTCCCGCTATCATCCTGAGCACGGTCGACTTTCCGCTTCCGCTCGGACCGACGATTGCCGTCATCGAATTTTTTCCACAGCTGAACGACACGTCTATCTTGGCCGAGTCGAATGTCTTCCTCAAATTCTCTGCCGAGAAGTACGCTTTCTCTTCTTTTTCAATCATTTTTTGATGTTCCCCTTTTTGTTTTTCGACAGCGCGTTGCTCATGGCGAAGAATGCGACGCACAACGCTCCGAGGATTGCGCCCGCCGCCGCCGCTTCGTGGAATCTGTACGCGCCCGCGAGCCTGTATGTGAAGAGCGCGAGCGTGTCGAATTTCGGAATTGAAAGGACGAGGGGAAGCGTGGTGTCGCCCGCGGAAACCGAGAAGCAGAAGCAGAACGCTCCGAGAATCCCCTTGAACGCTGACGGAAGGTAAATCCTGAAGACAATCTCCGAATTGTCCTTCGACAGAATCTTCGCGGCCTCGATTGTGCTTCTTGGAATCTTTGAGATTTGCGCGTGAATCTGGTTGAACGCGACAGGCCAGAAAAGCGCGGTCTCCGCCAGTATCAGAAGCGGGACGCTGCCCCTTTTCACGAGCGACGACAGCCCCAGCGCGACGACCACGCTTGAGACCGCCATCGGAATTGCCGGAATCATTCTGAGGAGTGTCTGATGCCTTTTCAGTTTCGTGGAATTTTCGTTGAGCCACACGGAGTATGTGAACCCCACGGCGGAGCAGAGAAGCCCTGTGGCTGATGCGCAGATGAACGTCCAGCCGAGAGCGGGAGAAAATCCCCTGAGTCTCGCCATGTTTCCGAACGCCTTTGTTGAAAGAACTTTTCCGCCGTTCTCGTTCCTCGTGAAAGCGTCCTCGAATATCCCCGCCAACGGACAGATGAAGAACGCGAGCACGAGGATGGCGAGGAGCGCGAACGGAAGAATCTCCTTCCAGCCGCTTATCCTTTTCCGTCCGAGCCTTCTTTCGCTTGAAATTCCTTTCAATCTTGAGCCTTTCCCCTCAAGCGCGCATTGGGCGGCAACGACGGACAGGGCGGTGGCCGTCTCCACGAGCGAGAGCAGTCCCGCGCTCTTGAAGTCTATCGCGTTCCTCGCCTGGAAAATCTCGACTTCAAGAGTCGCACAGCCGACCGCTCCGAAAAGGAGGACCATCATGAAGCTCATGAAGCAGTAGATGAACACCGGAATGCTCGCGGAAACTATCGCCGGCAGTATCTGGTAGAGCGTTATCGTCCTGAAAATGCGGAATTCGCCCGCTCCGAGAAGCCTTGCCGCCTCCGCCTTGTCTCCCGGCAACCGCTCGAACGCGTCCGAGACAGTCTTCATCACGATTGGAAAGTTGTAGAAGCCCTGCGCCACCACAAGGCCTGCGTATGAATAGAGAAAGGTGAGGGGAGGCTCTTCAAGCGACAGCAGGGCTTTCATCATCTTGTTCGCCGTCCCCGAAATCCCGAAGAACGAGATGTAGCCGAGCGCGACTATCAACGCCGGTACGCAGAATGGGACGGCAGAGAGAGAGAGGAGGAATTTCCTTCCGAAAAATTCCCTACGACCGCAGAAGAACGCCATCGGAATCCCGACCGCGCACGAAATGAACGTCGACAATGCCGCCTGCCAGAGCGTGAACCATGCGACCTTTGCGATGTGCGCCATGCCGATTTTGCCGCCGCCAGCCGATGCGAAAATCGGCTTGATTGCGGAAAAAAGGCAGAGCAGAAGGGAAGCAGAAACGCAGACGAAAATCAGAACGCCTGTGGCTGCAAAAATTTTTCTGAGATGCGTCCGCATTTTTTTCTCCGTTTTTTTGAAAGTTCCTTACTCCGCCAAAATCTTCATCACTTCGCCGACAGCTTCCTGCACTTTTTCCGGGTCTGCGATGAGCGTCTTTTCTGGGATTGGGGCGGCTTTCTTGTAGCTTTCTGGAATCGAAGCGTTCTTGTTCACAGAATACATCCACTGCGTCAGAGGAAGCGCGTTCTGGCCCTCCTCGCTCGTGAGGAAATCTATGAATGCTTCTCCACCGGCTTTGTTCGGAGCGTTTTTCAGCAGAGCCAATCCCTCGACCTGCCAGGAATGCCCCTCTTCGAATACGAGAGCCTGCTTGTCGTCTCCCTCGCCGTATTCCACGTGGTACGCAGGGCTTGTCGTGTAGCTTATTACGAGCGGCGCCTCTCCCTTCGTGAACGAGCCGTATCCTGAACTCCAGCCGGGAGCCATCGTCAGAATGTTCGGCTTTAGCTTTTTCCAGTAGTCCAAAACCTTGTCGCCGAAAACGGAGACTGTCCAAGCGACGAAGCCGAGTCCCGGTGTCGAAGTCCTTGGGTCCATCAAGATGATTTTCTTTTCGTATTCGGGCTTCGTGAGGTCTTCGAGCGATGCTGGCGCGGCGACGTTCGATTTTGTGTCGAAAATCATGGCGAAGTGGCTGTAGTCGTATGGAGTGACGAAATTTCCGCTTTCCTGCAGTGCCGCGAACATTTCCGCTGGAATCGAGTCGGCATTCTTCGTCTTGTATTCTTCGAGAATCCCTTCGTCTATTGCCTTCTTTGAAATGTTGTTGTCTAACCCTACGATGACGTCTGCCTTCACGTCGTTCTTTTCGAGGATTGCCCTGCTCAAGACTTGAACAGCGTCTCCGCAGTCCACGAAATTGACTTTGAAGCCGGTCTTCTCCTCGAATTTCTTGGAAAGCTCAGGACCCGGGCCCCATTCTCCCACGAAACTGTCGTATGCGTAGACTGTGATTTCTTTTGAAGCCGCATTTTCTGCATCCTGCTTGGCTGTTTTTTTGTTGCAAGATGAAAACGCGAATGGCAACGCAAATGCAAATGCGATGCTGATGATTTTTATGGTTGATTTTTTCATAGTTTTTAAATTATACCGATAATGAAATATGTTTTCAGTCAAAAAAAATCTAATTGCGGTCGCTTTTGCTTTCTCGTCTGTTTTCATGGCTTTTTCCGGAGAATTCAGGGATGAAATCTTCTTTGATTTCGGAATCGGTGCCGGCGGCGCGCGCTACGGGGATTCTTCCACTCGCGATATGATTTCCGAAGTGCCAGACAGCCACCAGATTGTGCTGAACACGAACGCCGTGTTCCTCTATCCGCTTGAGAAGCGCATCTTCGTCACAGGCGGATTCGACACTGTTTTCGACATCTGCTGGGGCGGTGGCGAGAGCGTCTTCCTTTGGGATTATTCGTTCACTGTCGGTTTCAGATTCTATCCGAACCTCGCCGGAATCTGCTTCGATGTGGACTACGCGCTTGGAAGAAGGACGGATTTCTACGATTTTGAGATTGAGGAGGATGGCGTGGTGACGAGCGTCGACGGCAGTGAGAGCACTAGCTGGGGCAACGGATTCATCATCGGTCTTGCTTATGATTTTTCCTACCACACGGATTCCATCGCCCCCGAAATTTCGTTCAACTGGAAGCACATGCCGAGGGGCGGTTCCAGCGACAACTATCTGAATTTGAACATTCGGTTGAAAATATAGAAGATTTAGAAGATTTCGTATGAAGATAATAACTGAAGGGAGCCTGCCGGAGATTCCTGAGCCGCCTGCCGATTTTTCTCCTTCCGAGGTCGCGCTCGCGGTTGATGTGGGGACCACAACGATTGCGGTCGCAGCATGGTCGCTTTCGTCGAGGAAAATCCTTTCGGTCGTGGCCGAGAAAAACGCCCAGTCGAAATACGGTTCGGACGTCATAAACAGGATTGAGTGTGCGATGAAACTTCCTTCGGGCGGGAAAATCCTGCACGACTGCCTGGTTAAGCAGCTCGAAAAGATGTTCGCTTCGGCTTTGTCCTTGTCCTCCCAGAAAATGCCGAGGGGCTTCCGTCCCCACGTCGGAAAAATCGTTTTGACCGGAAATTCCACGATGCTGAGTTTCGCCGCCGGAGTGTCTGTGGAGGGCTTGGCCGCGGTTCCTTTCACCCTCGCTTCAAAATTCGATTTCTCTGTCGGCTGGAAAGAGCTTTCTTCCTCGAACTCATCAGTGGTTCCTTCCGATGCCGAAGTCTATTTTCCGCCTGTCGTCGGAGCCTTCATCGGCGCGGACACCGTGTGCGCCATGCTCGCTGCCGGATTCGGTTTGGACTCGGAAGAGCCTGTCCTTCTCGCCGATGTCGGGACGAATTCGGAGATGGCGCTTTTTGTACCAGCTTCATCGTCCTCGGCCGCCCGCATCCTTTGCACGTCGGCGGCGGCAGGGCCGGCTTTCGAGGCCGCCAACATCTCCTGCGGGATGCCTTCCGTGAACGGTGCCGTCGACAAAGTTAAAATCGACGGTGGAAAAATCAGCGTGCGCACTATTGGAAACGCACCCGCAAAAGGTGTCTGCGGTTCAGGGTTGATTTCCTCCGTCTCGGAATTCCTCAGGAACGGCATGGTCGACAGCCACGGCACCATCGAAGAAAAAATCTGCGGCGGAGCGGGCGGAGATTCCCGCGTCTCGAAAATCGATTTGACAGAATCCGTGTCGGTTTCCCAGAGCGACATCAGAAACCTCCAGTTGGCGAAATCCGCGGTTAAGACAGGCCTCGACCATCTGCTCTCGCGTTTTGAATCTTTCTCTGCAAAAAAAATCTCCGGGCAAGGAATGCGCTTTTTTCTTGCGGGGGGCTTCGGCTCCAGAATCGACATTGAAGAGTCCGTCAGAATCGGTCTTCTTCCGCCGTCTCTTTTGGGCGGTGTCTTGCAGATTGGAAACGCCGCGCTTTTTGGAGCGTCGGCCATTCTTTTTTCAGAAAAACTCAAGGAAAAGGCGCGGCTGCTTTCAAAAAAGTCCACCCAGATAAATTTGGCGGCCGTTCCCGATTTTCAACAAAAATTTCTTGGAAACATAGATTTTGAATTCGGCGCAATCCCCTAAAATAAAGGCTTTCGGCGAAAAATCTCAAAAATCTCGAAAATCTCCAAGTTTGACAATGAAAAATCGATACGTTAATATGAGAATGAATTTTTGTTAGCCATTTTATGGCTTTCACTGATTCACAGGAGATTAAAATGCCACAAATAATTTTGTACATTGGTCTTCCTGTTCTTGGAATTGTTCTTGGATGGATTATTCGCTGGATTTATGCCAGATTTCAACTATCTGCGTCTGAGCAAAAGGCAGAACGCATTCGGCAAGACGCTGTAAAGGAAGCAGAAGCACAGAAGAAAGAAATTTTGTTGGAAGCAAAAGATCAACTCATTCGTGAACGAAACCAGCAGGAGCGGGAAAACCGTGACAGGCGGTCTGAACTTCAAAAAGACCAGGCGCGTGTCAACAAGAAAGAGGAGCTGGTCGACAAACGAGCAGCTGAGTTCGACAAGAAAGAGAAGGATTACGAGTCCAAAGTCTCTGCCCTCAAGGAAAAGGAAAAGGTTCTTGAGCAGCAGGAGGAGACGTACAGGCAGGAGCTTGAGCGCATCTCCGGGCTTTCGGCTCAGGAGGCGAAGAACCTCATAATCCAGAGCCTTGAGTCCGAGGCGAAGCACGACGCCCAGGTTCTTTTGAACAAGATTGAGCAGGACGCCCAGCTTTCGGCCGAGAAAAAGGCCCAGGAGATTCTTGTCACTACGATTCAGAGAATCGCGACGGAAACGACGAGCGACGTGACGGTTGCCACGGTCTCTCTTCCGAGCGACGAGATGAAGGGAAGGATTATCGGCCGCGAGGGCCGCAACATCAGGACGCTTGAGACGCTGACGGGCGTGGACATCATCATCGACGACACCCCTGAGGCCGTCGTCATAAGCTGTTTCGACCCTGTGCGCAAGGAAATCGCCAAGCAGGCTTTGGAGCGTCTTGTCACGGACGGACGAATCCACCCTGCCAGAATCGAGGAGATTGTCCAGAAGGTCACCCGCGAGATTCAGCAGAAGATTTACGAGGAAGGGGAGAAGGTTCTCTTCGAACTTGGAATCCACAACATGAATCAGGACGGCGTCCGCGCCCTCGGAAGGTTGTATTTCAGGACGAGCTACGGTCAGAACGTCCTCACGCACTCCAAGGAAGTCGCCGAAATCGCCAGCCTTCTTGCCACCGAGGTCGGAGCCAACAGGGAGCTTGCCAAGAGAGCCGCCCTTCTGCACGACATCGGAAAGGGAGCCGAGAACGACAGCGACCAGAACCACGCGGAGGTCGGAGCCGACATGGCGCGCAAGATGGGGGAGAGCGCGAGCGTCATAAACGCGATTGCCGCCCACCACAACGACTGCGAGCCCGAGACTTTGGAGGCCGTGCTCGTGCAGATTGCCGACGCGATAAGTGCGGCTCGTCCGGGAGCCAGACGCGAGACCGTGGACAACTACGTCAAGCGTCTTGAGAATCTTGAGGAAGTCGCCGAGAAGTTTCCTGGCGTGGACAAGGCGTTCGCCATCCAGGCCGGTCGCGAGCTTCGCATCCTCGTCAACAACGAGAAGATTTCCGACGGAGACGTCAAGGATTTGGCGCAGAAAATCGCCAAGCAGATCGAGACCGATTTGCGCTATCCTGGCCGCATAAAGTTGACCATGATTCGCGAGACTCGAATTGTGGAATACGCGAGATAAAATATGATGACTTGTTCGGCATTTTTCTTGCCGGACAGGTCTGTGAAAAAGTGTCGGACTTTTCCCGACAAAAAATGAACCCGAACTTGAAAAAGTCCGGGTTTTTTTGTTTTCTCACATGTGGAAGTTCTCTCCAAGGTAAATCTGCCTGGCTTCCGGGTTTTCGATTATCTCCGCCTGGCTTCCAGAAACGAGAATCTCGCCCTTGTTCACGATGTACGCCCGTTCCGTGATTTCGAGCGTGTCGCGCACGTTGTGGTCGGTTATCAGGATTCCGATGTTGCGCTCGGATAGGTGCTTTATGATTCCCTTGATGTCGGCGACCGCGATTGGGTCGATTCCGGCGAAAGGCTCGTCCAAAAGGAGGAATTTCGGCTCTATCGCAAGCGAGCGGGCGATTTCGGTTCGCCTTCTCTCGCCGCCGCTCAGCGTGAATCCCTGCTGCTTTCGTATGTGCCCGATGTGGAATTCGTCTATGAGGTTCTCCAGCATCTCGCGCTTCTCGGCCCTTGAGAGGTCGTTTCTCGTCTCCAAAATCGCCCAGATGTTCTCTTCGACCGTGAGCTTCTTGAATATGCTCGCCTCCTGCGGAAGGTAGGATATTCCGAGCCTTGCCCGCTTGTACATCGGAAGGGACGTTATGTTCTCCCTGTCGAGCATGATTCTTCCGGCCGTGGGCTTGTGGAAACCGACGACCATGTAGAAGCTCGTGGTCTTTCCGGCTCCGTTCGGCCCCAGAAGCCCCACGATTTCGCCTGAGTGGACTTCGAAGTAGACGCTGTTCACGGCGGTCTTCTTCCCGAACACTTTTTTCAGCTCCTCGGCTTTCAGGACGTGGGATTCTTCGTTTTGATTTTCCGGTTCTTCGTTTTCGCCACCTGCGGATTCTTCTGATTGTTCCGAGCCGTCTTCGTCTGCCGTTTCACCATCTCCGCGCTGTTCGGCATCGCGTTCCGTCGTATCGGAATTTTCCGTCGTGCCGTCCGATTCTGCCGATTCTCCGTCTCCGCTCTGTCCGCTTTCGCTCTCTGCCGTGTCGGATGTCTCTGTCGGCTCTGTCGGCTCGTTCGGTTCAGTTCTGTCGGCTTGGAGTTCCTCCGCTGCTTCCGCCTTCTGCTGTTCGCGCTCTTTCTTTTCGATTTCGCTTCCGCCGTCTTTTTTCTCTTCGTCTGTCATTCTACTGCTTGCCTTCTTTCTCTTCTGTTGCCGAGCCTGCCTCTTCTTCCTTCTTAGTGTCCGTCACGGAGCCGCTCACCCGTCCGTCCAGTGTGATTTCGTTCGTCTCCATGTTGAGCGAAATCTCCTGCGCCCTGAATGTGTCCTCGCCCTGGGTGATTTTCGGGTTGCCGCTCATGTCCAGCGTCTGCTCTTTTTTCCTGTAGATTGCGTGCGCCGATGTGCAGGTGTTGTCCTTCTGCAGAATCTTCACTCCAATCTGCATGAGGGCGACTTCCGTGTTCTGGTTGTATTCGATGATTTGGGCGTCGGCGGTCACGTCGTTCTTTTTGTCCACCATCTTCACGGTGTCCTCAAGCCGAGCTATCTTCGTCGTCCTGTCGTATTTCATCTTTCCGCAGGTGAATGTCATGTCGCTTTCGGTGTTCAATCCGTCGACGTTGCCCTCGGCTGTTATGTAGCGGAAGTTGTCGCCGCTCATCGTTATCGTGTCGGCCTTTATTTCCATCGTCTCCGTCTGCACGAACGCGTTTCCGATTAGCTTCGTCGTGTCGGATTTGCTTCCGTTGCGCCCTGTCATGTAGTCTGCGCGGAAGTTGATTTTTTCAGGATTTGCGTTCAGCAAAGCGAAAATTGAAATTGCTGCCGCGGTGAGTGTCTTTTTCGGTATCTTCATTGCTTTTTGCCGTCGTCAGGTTCTGCCCGTTTTTCCTCGTCCTCGTTTTTCGTCTCGATTTCCCCCGACACGTCCCTGTCGAACGCGAACGTCTTGCTCACTCCGCTCGCGCTGAATCCGATCCCCTCCATGTCGATGTCGTCCCGTTTTATCACGACTGTCTGGTCGATTCCGCTCGTTATCTGCTCGTTCTTCTTGTCGAAGTTCAGGCACTCGGCCGTTATGCTCATGTTTTCCGAGATCATGTCCATTTTGACGTCGCCGAAGAGAATGTACCTTTCTTTTAAGGTGTCGGCGGAAATCAGGTCGCAGCTGCCGCTTGTCTCGTCCTTTCCGTCGTTGTCGAACGTGTTGAAGACAACATTCTTCGCGAAGGAGAAGGAGTCCGCCTTGTACTGCTCGATTTTCTCCGCGCTCATTTTTATCTTTTTCTTGCTGCGCTCGATTTTGGTGAATTCCGCGTTGTTGAACGTGAATTCAGGGTACGAGCTTTCGGGCGCGTCCTCTTTCTCGTATTCGAGCGAGCACGAGAGGAGGACGGCCGTTGCCGATGCGATCGCGAAGATTTTTGCCGGCAGTGTCTTTCTCATCGTCATTTCGATTTGTTGTCGATTGCCGCGCCTATGAACGCCACGAAAAGCGGGTGCGGGTTCGTCGCCCTCGACTTGAATTCCGGGTGGAACTGGACTCCGATTCCCCACGGATGGTTCGTCCACTCGAATGCCTCCGTCTGTCCGTCCTCTTCCGAAACGGCTGAAATCAAAAGTCCCTGCGATTCCATTTCCGCGGCGTATTTCCTGTCGAACGTGTACTTCGAGCGGTGGCGTTCGCTCACGGTTTCCTGTCCGTATATTTCGAAAAGCTTGGAGTCCGCGTTGATTTTCACGTTCGACGCTCCGAGCTTCATGATTCCAGAGGAAACGCTAGACTGCTCCTCCGGCAACGAGATTACGGCGTGCGTCGAATTCTGTATGAATTCGGTGGAGTCCGCGTCCTTCCACATCAGGAGGGAGCGGGCCGTCTCTATCGCCATGAGCTGCATTCCAAGGTCGATTCCGAGGAACGGAACGAGGTTCTCCCTCGCGTACTTGACTGTCTGGAGGAGTCCGAGAAATCCCCTCTGTCCGTAGTTTCCGGGGATGACAATCGCGTCTATGCCTTCGAATATCTTGTAGATTTCAGAAGACTCGGCCTCTTCGAGAGACTCCGCGTCGATTTTCTTGATTTCCACGTCCGCGTTGTAGTCTGTGACCGCGGCGTGGAAGAGGCTCTCACGCACCGACTTGAAGCAGTCGTCGAGGTAGTCCTTCTTTCCCACCATCGCAACCGTGACCTTGCGCTCCGGCTTCTTGAGCTTCTCCACGAACGTCTTCCACGGAGCGATGTCGGCCTTCCTGTCCGAAAGTCCGAGCTTGGAGAGGATTTTTTCGTCCATGCCCTGCTCGTGGAAGAGGATTGGAAGCTCGTAGACTGATTTTTCTATGTCCGTCGAAGTGAAAACCGAACCGACTCCGACGTTGCAGAACATTGCGATTTTCTTCCTCATGTCCTCGTCGATGAGCCTGTCGCACCTGCAGAGGAGGATGTCGGGCTGGATTCCAGTCTCCTGCAGCTTCTTCACCGACTGCTGTGTCGGCTTGGACTTCAGTTCGCCACCTATGATTGTCGGAATCAGAGCCATGTGGATTGTCATGCAGTTGGATTTGCCAAGCTCGTGCGAGAGCTGGCGCGCGACTTCGAGGTACGGAATGGACTCGATGTCCCCGACTGTTCCACCGATTTCGACCAAAACCACGTCCGCGCCTGTTTTTGTGCCCATCGAAAGTATTCTTCTCTTGATTTCGTCGGTTATGTGCGGAATCACCTGAACCGTGCGTCCGTTGAACCTTCCCGCGCGCTCGTTCCTGATGACGGCCTCGTAGACTTTTCCGATTGTGACGAGGTTTTCGTTTGTGAGCTTCACGCTTGTGAACCTTGCGAAATTTCCCAGGTCGGAGTCTGTCTCGGCTCCGTCCTCTGTCACGAAAACCTCGCCGTGCTGGTACGGGCTTATCGTTCCCGCATCGATGTTGATGTACGGGTCGCACTTCATCATTTCGATTTTCAATCCGCTTGATTCGAGAAGGCTTCCAATCGCCGCTGTCGCGACCCCTTTTCCCAAACTAGAACACACACCGCTTGTCACAAGAATAAATTTACTCATAATTCTTTGATTCTATCATCAAAATTGCCGATTCTCAATAAATCTGGGAGTCTTTGAAGCCGATGAGTTATAATAGGACTTATGGGTTTATCGGGGTTTTTCAGTGCCGTTGGAAGTTGGCACCGGAATTTTTAATTTTACAATTCAATTTTGAGGGTATATAATCAGTCTATGGCAGATTTATTAACAGATGCGGAATTCGATATGTTCCGCAAAGTCATTTACGATGAATCAGGAATCACATTCTCGGCTACCAACCGTTCAATTCTCGACTCACGCTTGAAGGAGAAGTTAAGGGAGAAGCAGCTGAGTTCTGTTCAGGAGTATTATCGCCTCATCACGTCCAACAAGGAAGAAATGAAGATAATGCTCGATTCGGTCACTACGAATTTGACTCGATTCTTCAGAAACCAGCCTCATTTTGACGCTCTCATAAACTATGTCATCCCGCACATCATCGAGAGAAAAAAGAAGACGGGCGACACCACCGTGAAGATTTGGAGCGCGGGATGTTCGACAGGCGAGGAGCCTTATACCATTGCTATGATTCTAGCCGATGTCTTGCCTCCGGGGTTCAAATTCCAGATAACCGCTTCCGACATTTCCTTGAAGTCGTTGATGGTCGGCCAGCAGGGCTTTTATCCGGATTCCAGGATTTCCGGCATCCCTCAGAAGTATCTCGACAGGTTCTTCACAAAAACCGACAAGGGCTATCAGGTCAAGAGCGATTTGATGGCGAAGATAAAGTTCGACTACCACAACCTAAGGAACGATTCCGGCATGAGGAACCTCGATGTCGTCTTTTGCCGCAACGTCCTGATTTATTTCGACGAGGCTGCCCAGAAGTCCACAATCGACAGGTTCTGGGACGCCATGGGGCCGCAGTCTTATTTGTTCATCGGGCATTCCGAGTCTCTTTTCGGAATGGAGACGAAATTTGAATTTTTGAAAACGGATTGGGCTTGTTTGTACCAGAAAAACATTTAACTGAATTTTGATTTTGCTTGGGGTTTTATCTTATGGATGATATTTCTGTTCTGATTTGTGACGACTCTGCATTGATGCGCAACTTGATTTCACGAATCATCGATGGCGCTGACGGCATGAAGGTCGTTGGAAAGGCCATGAACGGACAGTTTTTGGTCGAGAAAATTCCTCTTTTGGAACCTGATGTAATAATCCTCGATATTGAAATGCCGGTTATGAACGGTGTTGAGTTTTTGCGCTACAGAAAAGAGCACAACATCGACATTCCGGTGATTATTCTTTCTTCGATTGCGGAAAAGGGCGCGGCCGTCACGATGCAGTGCCTTGAGTTGGGCGCTAGCGACTTTATAACGAAGCCGAACGGTTCGGTCTCCGCCGACATCAACTCTGTCGCCGACCGCCTCATCGAGTTGATTTCGTCCTATGGAGGCCGCTATGCCCGCCGCAGGGGACGCTCCGTCATGTCCACCGACTATTTCGAGCGTGCTGAGAAGGAGAGGGCTGTCGCCCACAAACTCCAGATTGCGATGGGGGCCGAAAAGGCGAACGAATTTTTGGCGTCCGAGCGCGAGAGGCGCGAGAGGGAGAGCACGACGCGCTCTTCTTCAAGGTTCGACTTCTCGTTCGAGCCACAGGCTCCGAAAACTCCTGCCGTCATAACGCCGATTAGGAGTCCTGGAAGAATCGAGGCGATAGCGATTGGAATCTCCACGGGAGGTCCGAACGCCCTCCGCGATGTCTTCAGGAAGATTGACCCGAACCTTAAGCAGCCGATTCTTGTCGTTCAGCACATGCCGGCCGGGTTCACGAAGGAATTCGCGAATTCGCTCGACAAAATCTGTCCGCTCACTGTCAAAGAGGCCGAGGACGGAGAGTACTTGGAGAATTCGCATGTGTACATAGCTCCTGGAAACTTCCACATCTTCGTCGATACGGGGAGCTTTGGAAGGAAGGTCGTCAGGCTGTCGCAGGAGCCGCAGCGGAACGGCCACAGACCTTCCGCCGACGTTCTTTTCGAGTCGATGGCGAAGGTCTACCAGAACAAGTGCCTGGGCGTCATAATGACCGGAATGGGAAAGGACGGAGCGCAGGAGCTTGCCGAGATGAGAAAGCAGGGCGCGTGGACGCTCGGACAGGACGAGAAGAGTTCGATTGTCTACGGTATGCCGAAAGTCGCGAACGAGCTTGGAGGTGTCCAAAAGCAGGTGTCTTTGGAGGCGATGGCCGACGAGATTTCGAAGCTCGCTAGGGAAAACGCCTGATTTTCCGGTGTTGATTATGGTTTGATTATGATATGGAGCGGATTTGTTTCAAGTCCGCTCTATTTTTTTATCCTGATGTATTTTTCCTTGAAGTCCGTCATGTCGAAAAGGAACGCGTTTTTGTCCAACCTGCCTCTGTACCTGTTGAACCGCAGCTCGATTTTGTGCCCGTTCTCGTCGATGAAGTGCAGCACATAGTGGATTGTCGGCTCCGTGAATTCCGGGTATTCGACGTATGAGGATTGGCAGTCCAGATATGTCCATGTATTCGGAATGGAAATCTCCTTCCAAAGCCCCTTGTCGAGGCCGACGATTTTTATCGACTTGTACGGGAAGATTTCCTGAGTGCTGGTCGCTATGATTGCCGCCGCCACAATCGCCTTTAGGAAAGAGGTGAGTCTAGACAATTTGGTGAACCTCCGGAGTCGTGAAGTGTATGCTTGACCTGCTTATCACGAAGAGTGCAGCCGACGCGGCGACAAGCGATATCGCCGTGGTTGCGGCCCGGACTTTTTCGAAGTGGAGAGCCGTGAATTCCGCTCCGAAGAGCCTTTCTGATATTTCTGGCGCGAAGATGAATCCCGCTATGGCGGCCGCTATCGGCCCCAGAAAAGAGAGAAGCCCGTGAAGTGCGAGAGTCCGCCTCGGAAGCCCGATTCTGACAACCGTTCCCGGCTTGAGCGCGAGGCTTTTCTTGTTCGCCACCTTGAACGCCTTCCCCTGCTTGAGGCAACCAGTCCTGCAGTATTGGCACGCGCTGACAATCATCGGCAGGACGAACACTTCTTCTTCTCCTGTATCTACGTTTTTCCGTATTTCCTTGACAATGGCGAATTCCCTCATGTCACTCTCCGGTTTGCTTGCCCTGTTTCACTGTCTTCATCACTTCGATGCAATGCTTCATGCCTTCCTCGTTGCCCATCTCCTCGTATGTGTCGCGGAGGTTGTAGAGCGCGTCGTAGTAGTACGGATTGAGCGTCAGCGCGTGCTCGAACGCCTCGGCGGCCAAGTCCAGCTCGTTCCTGTTGAAGTGGAGCACCCCGAACGTGTTCCAAAGATGCGGATCCAGCTCGTTCTTCGACAGACCATCTGCGCAGTGCCCAAGCGCGGATTCTGTGTCGCCGCTTTCCATGCACGTTATCGCGAGCGTGTCGATGATTTCCGTGTTGTCGGGGTCGATGCCGTGCGCCGTCTCAAGCGCGGCCCTGGCTTCTTCGAGTTTTCCGTCGTCCTTGAGCGTGACGGCGAGGTTGAACCATATTGTCGGGTTCTCCGGCTCTATGGTGACGGCCCTCTTGAAAAGCTCGATGGCGTCCTCGATGCTGCCGTTTTTTATGAGGTGGAGTGCGTTGTTGTTCAGTGTTTCAGCGTTCTCTTTCATTTTTTCAGTGCCGCAAAAAGTTCGAGAATCGCATGAGCCTCTTTTGATTCCGCGTTCCCGAACATTGCCGCAAGCTCCTTCGATTTTTCTTCTATCAATTTGTTTCCGATTGCCTTCGCTTCGTCGATTGCCCCCGATTTCTGTAGAATCGAGATTGCTTCTTCCACCGCGTCGGATTCTATTCCCTCCGCCCTCGCTTTTTCAAATAGTGAGGAGAGCCTTTCCGCGTCCTCTGGCTTTTTTTCTAGATGCAAAAGAACAGGGAGGCTCTTCTTGCCTTCCACGATGTCGTCTCCGCGCTTCTTTCCGGGGTTTCCTGTCGTGAGGTTCACAACGTCGTCTATTATCTGGAAGCCTGTCCCGATGTTCTCCGCCGTCTTTCCGGCTTTGTCGGCTTCCTCCTCGCTCGCTCCGCCTGCGATGGCTCCGGCTTTCACTGCGAGACGGGCGAGTGTTCCTGTCTTGTTCCTGACCATGGCCGTGTATTCTTCCTTTGTCGGAATCATTTTCGGATTCCTGTGCCAGAGGATGTCCATCGCCTGCCCAAGATGCAGCCGCCTTAGCTCTTCAAGGAAAAGCTCGTAGAAGGTGTTTCTTGTCTTGTCGTCCGCTCCGATGTTCTTTATGCACACCGCGCCCTGGAAATAGAGCCAGCTTCCTGCGTTCAACGCTTTGTCCAGACCGTATGCGATGTGCGCTGCCGGCTTGCCCCTTCTTGTGTCGGCCGCGTCCTCTATGTCGTCGTGGATGAGGCTGGCCGTGTGCGCGAATTCTACGAGCGGCGTAAGCTCGTACGGGTCGATTTTTCCCCTGCCGACGAGTTCCGAGCAGAGCACGAGAAGAAGCGGCCTCCATCTTTTTCCGCCGAGCGACAGAAGGTTCCTTGTAGGCTCCGTCAGTTCTCTTGTGTGCTTTTCCTTTACGCATCCGTCGAGATGCCCGAACGACGATTCTTTCCAGTTGTCGTTCGCTTCTTCGCCTGTTGCAGGAAGGTACCTGTCCAGGACGGCCTCTATTTTCTCAAGTTTTTTTTGAAATTCCTTTTTTGATTCGTTTTCCATGCGGAAATTATACATTGCATTTTTTGCGAAATCTATATTGACTTTTTTTTTCAATGGGAATAATATTACGTTCATTCGCGGGGATGGTGGAATTGGTAGACACGCTAGCTTGAGGTGCTAGTGGCGCAAGCTGTGCCTGTTCAAGTCAGGTTCTCCGCACGATGAATGCTTCCGGTTTTTCGGAAGCATTTTTTTTTGCCTTCGGATTGTTTCGGCGGGAATGAAAAAATCCTTTTTCTGTGCTATCTTTTGGGGGCAAAAACGCTGGCTTGGTGCCTTGGAGAAAAAAAATGACAGACGACGAACTTTTCATGAAATCGCTCACGGCGTTCAGGAACGAGCTGGACACGGAGCTTTCCGAGAACAAGAGGACGGACGGTGAGAACGAGGACTGCGTGGAATACTACAGGCTCGTCATCGACACGCTTGATTCCCTCCTGCCGAATTTGGAGGGCATAGACTCGCTTTATGAAGTCGACGAAGACGGCGAGCCAATTTTTTCCGAGGATGAATTCTCTTTTCTCGTAAGCTGCCTTGAGGACTACTCCGAGGTCTTCGTCGTCGACGGCCGGAACGCGGAGAGCTTGAAGCGGACGGAAGAGGAGCATTCTCAGTTGGCGGACATTCTCTTCGACTTCTATGACGACGACGATGAAGATTTTGAGGACGATGCTTCTGAAGACGGAGAGGGCGAAGAATAGCCGCCGGTGACGCTGGATGGAATCGTTTCTTCTTGGGCTGGCCGCCGGAAAAATCTCGGCCTGGGCCATTCTGTTCCTTGTGGCCGCTTCGTTCATTGTTCTCTCGTGTTCGGTGTCGTTCTTCTTGGGATCCCGTTCGCAGAGGAGGAAGACGCTCTTTTCGATTGAGAAGGAGAGGGCCGACGCTGTGAAGATGTCCCGCGCGGTGATAGGCGGTCAGGTCTCGGAGCAGCTCGCGCCTTTTTTGCCGGGATTCCCGTGCAATCCGGGGGACGTGCGCTTTGTGGGGAAGCCTGTGGATTTTGTGGGGTTCCCCGGCGCGTCCGAGGACAGACCGATAGATGAAGTCCTCATAATCGAAGTGAAGACGGGAAAATCACAGCTATCCAAACGGGAGAGGGAAATAAAAAACGCGGTCGAGAGCGGCCGCGTCAGGTATGTGGTCTACAGAGCCGACTGAGCGAGTCAGAAAAGCCCCTCGCATTTCTCCTTCGGCATGGGTTTCCCCTTCAGGAAGCCCTGCACAGTCTGGCATTTTATCTTTTTGAGGATTTCCAGCTGCTCTTCCTTTTCTACGCCTTCCGCTATCGTGTCCAAGCCCATCTTGGAGACCATGGAGACAATCGAGTTCGTTATGTTCGCCTCTGTTCCGTTCTTTTCGATGTTCGATATGAAAGACTTGTCGATTTTGAGCGTCGTTATCGGCAGTTTCTGCAGGTAGCTCAAACTTGAGTATCCCGTTCCGAAATCGTCGAGCGAGATTCCGATTCCCATCTTCCGTATCTGGTTCAAAATTCCCAGAACTTCGTCCTTGTTGTCTATGAAGACTCCTTCCGTTATCTCCACCTCAAGCTTTCTGGGGGTGATTCCGTATTGGTCTATCAAGTTCGACAAATCGAATATGAACGTTGGCTTCTTGAGCTGGATTGGCGACACGTTCACGCTCATTATCCCGTCGAAGTCGAACTTTTCCTCCCAGTCCTTGAGTGTCTTCATCGCGGTCTCCAGAACCCAGTCGCCGAGCGGAATCATGATTCTCGTCTCCTCCGCTATCGGAATGAACTGCTCCGGGGAAATCCACCCCAAATCCTCGTCGTTCCACCTCAAGAGCGCCTCGAATCCTCTTAGGATGCCGGTCTCCACGTTGAACTGCGGCTGGTAGACTTGCTGGAATCCACGCTTGAACGCGTTCGGGCCGAACGCTTCGCTAAGCTTGTTCTGGATGATGAGCCTCTGCATGAACCGTTCTTTCATCACGGACTTGAAGAATCCTACGTTGTTCTTGCCGTTCCTTTTCATGTTGTACATGGCCATGTCGGCGTAGCGCAAAAGCTCCTCGCTTTCCGTTCCGTCGTCAGGGTAAACGGATATTCCTGCAGAGAATTCTATTCCCTCCGAGTTGAAGATTTCCAAAACGAGGTCGCCCATGTTGAGCACCGTGTCGTGCGATTCCACGTGGTCCATGAGCGCGATGAATTCGTCGCTTCCGAATCTGTAGAATCTGATGTCCTCGCTTTCTATCTTCTTGAGTATCTCCGAGGACTTCTTTATTATCTCGTCGCCTTTCTTGTGGCCGCACGAGTCGTTCACGAGCTTCATGTTGTCGATGTCGGCGAGCATTATCCCGAATTTGTTCTCAGTTCCCCTCGACTTCTCTATGCATTTCTTGAAGTCCTCCTCGAATTTCGACCTTCCGTACAATCCCGTGAGCATGTCGTGGTAGGCGTTGTATTCGAGCTTTTCGTTGAGCCTGTTGATTCTGTCCAGATTGTCCTTTAGACGCTCCCTCGAAAGCGAAAGCTCGTCCTTCATGGCCTCGAGCTTCCTGTTCTTGTCCTCAAGCTCCTCCTCGTGCTTCTTGTCCTCGTCCACGTTCGTGAACGTCGCGCACACGAGCTTGTCGTCGATTTTGTCGACCGCGACCTTGTACCAGTGAGAGTAGTATATCGAATAGAACGTCTTCTCTATCGTTTCCCCCGATTTGAGCACTTCGCTTCCCCAGATGTGCCAGTCTATGTCGAGGGTCGTCTTCGAAGAGAAATCGGAGAGCGTTCCCCCGCATCTTGTGAGGTTGTAGAAAGTCTGAGAAAAAGACTCGTTCACAAAATGAATGAGGAAGTCGTCTATCTTTGTCTTTTCCTCGTCCGAAAAAATCGGCTCGGCGACCAAGATTGGAAGAGAGATTTTGTCGAGGACGTTTTTGAAATCAGAATTGAACATAGAGCTTATTCCACCAGTTTTATTCTTTGCGGTAAAAAATCAGTCCACGAACCTGACTTTTTCCCAGTATTCATTGAACTTTTCAAGGTTCTCGCCCAAATCGTTCTTGAGCGTGCAGTTCTCCATCGCCTTCGCGTCGTAGAGCGGCTTCGTCGTCCTGAATTTGTCCGCCTCCGTGTTCACGTAGTTTGGAAACTGGAAGTAGTCCAGGAATTTCGCGTAGTTCTCCGGCTCCTGTATGAAGTTGATGAACGCGTGCGCGAGTTCCTTGTGCGGAGCGTCCTTCATTATGCAGAGGCTGTCCATGTAGCTCGCGCCTCCCTCTTCCGGTATGAAGAAGTCGAGCGTGTCCTCGATTTCGTCCGGCTCAAGCTCTCCCGCGACGACTTCGACGTATCCGTGGCAGACGAGGAAATCCCCGGTCGCGAACGCCTTGCCGAAGCTTCCCGCGTCGAATTTCGCAAGGTTCGGCTTCCATTTCTTTCCGACCAGCTGCCTCGCTTCCTCAAGCTGCTTCTCGTCCACAGAGTTCACGTCGTAGCCCAGGTGCACGAGCGCGGCCCCCATGACTTCCCTCATGTCGTCCATCATCGTCATCCTGTTCTTCAGCTCTGTTTTCTCGAAGATGCTCCAGTCCCTCGGGTAGTCCTTCACCTTCTTCTTGTTCACGGAGATTCCCGCCGCTCCGAAGTAGTAGGGGATTCCGTAGTCCAGATTCGGGTCGTAGTCGATTTTCTTCTGGAGATCCGGGTTTATGTACTTCATGTTCGGGATTTTCGAGTGATCGAGCTTGTCGAGCATTCCGAGCTTAATCATTATCGAGGCGTAGTCCTGCGACGGAACCACGATGTCGTATCCCGTCGCTCCGCACATGAACTTGGAGAACATCTCCTCGTTCGATTCGTAGTAGGAGAGGTAGACCTTGCAGTCGAACTTCTCTTCGAATTCCTTGATGACTTCCATTGGCGTGTAGTAGCACCAGTTGTAGACGTAGAGCTTGTTCTTCGGCTTGGAGACGGCCGCCGTGAGCGTGAGCGCAAGCAGGGCGAATGCCAAAAGGAATCTTTTCGTTTTCATTCTCTTCAATCTCCTGTTGTTTTATTTTGAGGCCGCAATCGTCTTGAGTCCCTTCCTGAGGAAGAAGGCGATTAGGCACGTCATTATTATCATCACGAGGCTGAGGGCGTTTATCACTGGCGAAACTCCGAACCTTATCATCGAGTAGATGTAGATTGGCAGCGTCGTGCTTCCAGGCCCCGACACGAAGAACGTTATGACGAAATCTTCGAGCGACATCGTTATCGCCATCATGAAGCCCGAGAGGATTCCGGGCATTATCGCCGGCACCGTGACTTTCGTGAGCGTCTCGAATTCGTTCGCCCCAAGGTCGTAGCTGGCTTCAATCAGTGCGTGGTCGAATTCGTCGAGTCTCGCGTTCACCATCATGTAGACGAAGGGCAGGCAGAAGGTCGTGTGCGCCGCGAAAATCGTGAACATTCCGAGCTTGAGCTTTATTCCGCTGAAGAAGATGACCGTCGCCGCTCCGATTATGACTTCCGGCAGGACCATCGGAAGAAAGCTGATTGTCTGGATGTAGGACTTCCCCGCGAATTTGTGCCAGTTGATTCCAATCGACGCCGTAGTTCCGAGTATCGTCGCCACGACGCTGGAGCTCACCGCGATGATTATGGAGTTGAAGAGGGCGTCCCAGACTTCCCCCGAACCGAACAGAAGCTCCTTGTACCAGTGCAGGGAGAGGTTCGATTCCGCGAGCGTCTCCGGGTCTTTGTAGTGGAACGATTCCGCGACGATTATGACGAGCGGAATGAAAAGGAAAACAATCGTGAGGAAAAGCACGATTTTGGAGAACGTGATTTTCGGAACGCGCTTGAGCCAGCTTTTCTTGGCGTGGCGGCTGTTTTCCGTGTTGGGGGATTTTTTGTTGATTTTTTTTGTTAGCCAATAGTACGGACTTGCCATTTGTCTTCTCCAGATTCCCTTGCTTTATTTTTTATGCAGTTTTTCGTCTTTGCGTCCGGCCTTTATCATCCAGATGACGCCGGCGAGGCTTATGAGCGTGATGACAAGGCTGAATGCGCAGGCGAGAGGCCAGTTCCTCGTAATCATTATCTGGTCGACTATGATGTTTCCAATCATCGAACTGTCCGTTCCGCCGACGAGCATCGGCACCGAGTACGCGCCGAAAATCGGAATGAACGTGAAGATGAGCGCCGAGATGAGCCCGCTCTTCACGCTCGGAACGAGAATCATCCTGACCGACTGGAATTTGGTGGCACCAAGGTCGCGCGCCGCCTCCAGAAGCGAGAAGTCGAACCTGTCGATTGCCGTGAAGAGGGGAAGAATCGCGTATGGAATGTACATGTAGACCGAGACGAGGATAATCGCCTTCTGGTTGTAGAGGAACTGGATGTAGTCGTCCGTTATGTGCAGGCTCATGAGCAGCCTGTTGAGCGCGCCGTCGTTTCCGAGGATGCTCTTCCACGCGAAGATGCGGATTAGGCTGTTCGTCCAGAACGTGATGATTACGAGGAAAAGCAGGAGCGTCTGGTGGGAGCTTCTCGCCATCGCGTATCCGCATGGGAATGCGATGAGCAGCGTTATCACCGTCGAGATTGCCGATATCCAGATTGTCCTCAGCAGAATCATTCCGTATGTGGGGTTCATCATCTGCCTTAGCGCCTTCATGGAGAATTCCATCTCGACTCCGCCGTACAGTCCCTTCTTCAGGAAAGTGTAGGCGAGGATTATGGCGATTGGCGCGATGAAGAAAATCGTGAGCCAGATTCCCATCGGATACGAGTAGACCGGCCCAAGATTCCTCGGTTTGTAGCTTTCGTCGTTCATTTTCTCACTCATTTCTTCCTTCATTTCTCGATGTCCTCTACGATGTAGCCGTCCTCGGCCGACCATGAGATGTAGACCGTGTCCTTCCATTGGATTTCCGGTCCGTCGTCCAGATAGTTCGTGTGCTGCTTGAAGACCTTCACAATCGTGCCGTTCTCGAGCTTCACATAGAATTTCGACTGGAAGCCCGTGTAGACCGGCTCCTCGACCACTCCCCTGAACACGTTGATGTCCTTCCTTCCGTGCGTGTCCGGCTCCTCCGTCGTGATTCTGATTTTCTCCGGGCGCACCGTGAACGTGACCTTCTGCCCCTCGTCCGTGTGCTCGTAGTCTGTCACGAGAATGTTCCTGTCCTCTTCCTTCGTCGCCTGCGTGTCGCCCTTGAGCTGCGCTTGGAGTCCGAGCTTGGGCACGTTCAGCGTGACCATGTGCTCGATGTCGCTCTTGCCTTCGACCTTGTAGCTCTCGCATTTCTGCACTGTCGCCTCGAAAAGGTTCGTCTCGCCTATGAACTCGGCGACGAAATGCGTGACAGGGCTTTCGTAAATCTCGAACGGCGTGCCTATCTGCAGGACGTGCCCCTTGTTCATGACCGCGATTCTGTCAGAGACCGCCAACGCTTCCGACTGGTCGTGCGTGACGAAGATGAACGTGATTCCGATTTTGTCGTGGAGGCGGTCGAGTTCCACGAGGAGGTTCGAGCGGAGCTTCGCGTCGAGGGCGGAGAGCGGCTCGTCCAAAAGAAGCACTTTCGGCTCGTTGATGAGGGCGCGGGCTATGGCGACGCGCTGCCTCTGTCCGCCTGAGAGCTGGCTCGGACGCTTGTCGATGTGCTGGTCGAGTTCCACGAGATGCACGTACTCCCTCACTTTCTTGTCCAGTTCTTCCGGCAGTTTTCCGGGGAAGAGCTTCTTGAGAGGGTTCTTCGTTTCTTTTTTGAGCTTGAGCCGGAGCGGAAAGGCGATGTTCTCGTATACCGAAAGATGGGGGAAGAGCGCGTAGCTCTGGAAGACCGTGTTCGACTCCCTCTTGTTCGGCGGCAGGTTCGAGACTTTCTTGTCGTCGAAGAGCACCGCTCCGTCGTCCGGGAATTCGAATCCCGCTATTATCCTCAGCAGTGTCGTCTTTCCGCAGCCGGAAGGACCGAGCAGGGTGAAGAATTCCCCCGAATTTATCGTGAAGTCGATGTCGTCCAACGCGACGAAGTCACCGAATTCCTTGTTCACATGATTTATCTTTACCTGGCATCCTTTCAATTTTTTTATCCTCGCAGTGAGTTTTCTTTTGTGTTTTCTGTTTGTGCTCTAAAAATGATTTCAATATCATCGATTGTCAAGTAAAAAATCCAAATTCTCCATTTTTTGAATTTTCTGCGCGTCTGCTTTCCGAATCGTTCATGAATCAAGTCAAAGACTTCAAAATATGATTGATTTGTACTAGAATTCGATACCAAAAATAAAGGAACTTCGAAAAGCTTATGGCGAAAGTTGAGTTTTCACAGTGCAATGGCAGAAACGAGCGGAAGCGGGGTTCCGTCAACAAAAACACTAAACATCGCAAGCGATGTTTAGTGTTTTTGTTGGCGGGTTCCCGCTGGGAGCTTGTTTCTGCAACTACGGTATGCATAAACTCGACATTCGACCGCTAAAATTTTTCGAGGTCCCCTAAAAAACGGGGTTGTCTATGTTTTCTATAATCGCAGGTCTTGTTTTCATCGCTTTCACAGTTTTCGCCTGCCTTCCGAAGGACGTTTTCGGATTCGGTCTTGAGTGGGGAGAGTATGTCGTGCAGTCGCTCAAGGGAACCGCGCCGGTTTTGTCCCTCCTCGTCGGCATAATCGCCATAATGCTCGGGTTCACTGACATAAGGGACAAGCGCGAGGCGAAGAGGGAAGAGGAGGAGGCCCTCATGGCCGAGCAGAACGACAAGCAGAAAGAAGAGAAGTCGAAGAAAGCCGACAAGTGAATTTTGGAATTCGTTTCTGAAATTCAATTGACCATGATTTACAAATGATTTATATTTTTAAGTCCCCGTATATTTCGGTTCTCTGGAAGATGCAGCCATGTGAACTGAAGACTTTTATAATCAAAGGTATATACAAATGAAAACTATTTTTTTGAAAGACGCTGAACAGAAACGCGAATGGTACGTAATCGACGCAGCCGGCAAACCTCTTGGACGTGTTGCCGCAAAGGCCGCTGCGATTCTTCGTGGAAAGGAGAAGCCTTCCTACACTCCGAATCAGGAGATGGGCGATTATGTAATCATCATCAACGCCGACAAGGTCGCTGTTTCTGGAAACAAAGAGACTGACATGCTCTACCGCCACTACACAGGCTTCGTCCGCGGTCTCCGCACATTCACTTTCGAGAAACTCATCGAGAGAAAGCCGACTGCTCCTCTCATTCGCACTATCAACGGCATGTTGCCGAACAACAGGCTCGGCCGCAAAATCGCTGGCAACCTCAGGGTCTACGCCGGTGCTGAGCATCCACATGCGACACAGAATCCAAAAGTCGTTGAGCTTTAATAGTACGGAGAATGAATTATGGCAGTGAAAAATATTGCAATCGGAACAGGTAGAAGAAAGACTTCTGTGGCTCGCGTTTTCGTTCGCGAAGGCTCAGGAAAAATCGTCGTCAACGGCAAGGATGTCGCTGAGTACTTCCCAACAGAGACATCTGTGAAAGTCGTTCATCAGCCATTGCTCGTCACAAACTACGAGAACAAATACGACATCCTCATCAACGTTCAGGGTGGCGGAGTGAAGGGACAGGCCGGTGCCTGCCTCCATGGAATCGCCCGCGCTTTGTTGCAGATTGACCCACAGGTTCGCGCGTCTCTCAAGGCCAACGGATTCCTCACACGCGACTCTCGCATGGTCGAGCGCAAAAAGTACGGTCAGCGTGGTGCTCGCCGCAGATTCCAGTTCAGCAAGCGTTAGTCTTTTGTCGCCTTGCCCATGCAGCTTGATTCTTTTCATTCTGCTGTGGATGGCGATGCGGATGATTCACGGGACACGAACGAATCTTCAGTGGTTGACATCTCGGATGTCTTGTCGCTGAGAAAAATAGAACAGACTTCGTCGGATGAAATCCTTGAGTTGACTTCCTCTGACGGGTCTGTTTTTTTTATCCGCAAAAGCTATCTGCAGGTTGCAAACATTGACGACATACGTTCTCGCCTTCCATCTGCCGGTTGGGAGTGCCTTTCCCTTTCCGAAGAGGAGTCCGCCGACGTGGTTCAGGCGGGGTTCGCTTTTTCGGCGGAGCGCAAGGCCTGTGACTATCTCGCCCGCTCTGAGCAGTGCAGGGCGGGTCTTTCGGCGAAACTCTTGAAGAAGGGCTTTTCGAAAAAATCCATAGAGCTGGCTTTGGACAGGCTCGAATCGAAAAATTTCTTGAGCGACGAGCGTTTTTCGTCCGCATGGCTCCGCTCGCACTGTGCGACGAAGTTCCAGGGCAGAGCCAGACTTTGCTCCGAGCTGATGGCCCGGGGAATCGCTAGAAGCGTGGCTGTTGAGGCCGTGGAGAATTTCTTTACGGAAGACGATTGTGTCGGCGGTTCGGACGGGCTTATGGAAGAGCGCATGTGCGAGAAGGCGTACATGAAGGCTGTTAGGCAAAGGAAAAGCGGAGACAAGCTCTTGAAGTATCTCTTGGATTCCGGTTTTCCTTATAAAATGTGCGTATCTGTGATAAAAAAGCATAAAACTGATGATTAAAATCTCAAAAATCTCTAAAATTACAGATAAGATTATTTTTTTTCGTTTTGGGTAGAATCAATGGAGCAAGACAAGAAATCGGTTTTTTCCGCGATGGAAGTCGCGAAGATATGCGGAGTTGTGAATCAGACGGCAATAAACTGGATAAAAAACGGCTATCTCAAGGCTTTTTCGACACCCGGAAAACAATATAGAGTTTATCCTGACGACCTTGTGACTTTCATGGTAAAAAGAAGCATGTCGATACCCGATTCCTTGATGGCGCTTTGCAAGGAAAAGCACTTCGACGCGAAGAGTCTTTTGATTGTCGACGACGACAAGGGGCTCAATTCCGTAATGATGATGTATCTCCAGAAGAAAATAAGTGGGCTTACGGTCTTTCAGGCGTTCGATGGATTCGAGGCAGGCTCTCTTATGGTCGAAAAGCATCCGAACTGCCTCATCCTCGATTTGGATTTGCCGGGAGTGGACGGATTCGGCCTTTGCAAGAAAATCAACGAGGGCGAGATTTACGGAAAGCCTTCGATTGTCGTCGTCACCGCCCTTGAGGATTCTGATATCGAGGCGAAAGTCATGGAGCTTGGCGTGAAGAAATTCTTCAAGAAACCGCTGAACCTCGTCGAACTTGTCGATTCCGTCTCGAATTTGTTCTGATTCCATTGTTTTTTTGCAACTTGCATGAATTTCAGTTATCATTGATTCATGAGAAAAAACGTGATTTTTGCGTCGCTGCTCTTTTGCGTTCTTGCGGTGGCGGACGTTCATGCCGCTTCTGTGGATTTGTCGGCGAAGGATTTGATGATGGAGGCGTCGCAGTACAAGACGCTTGACGAATCGCTCGGCTATCTCAGGAAGACCGTCCCGAATATGAAGAACGCCGCGGACAGACGCTATGGCTACGCTTTTTTGGCGAGCGTCCAGGAACAGATGGGGCAATATGCCGATGCGCAAAAATCATACGCGGCGGCCGCTGCAATAGACGCAGGGAACGCCGTAGGCGTGCCGAAGAAGACTTCCGAGCAGCTCGTGATAGATTCTGTCAGGTGCGCTCTTTCCGTTGGAGACTCCTCTTCAGCCGACCGCTATCTGGATTCAGCCGTGAAAAATTCAAAGGACGAGAAAATCATCGCCTATGTGAAGCTCTACACGCAGTGGAGCGCGCTCTGCAAAGCCGATGACTTCTCCGATACGAAAACTGCCGTTTCCGCGCTCAAATCGTATCTCTCCGAAAAAAGCATGAAGATTGTCCATCCACAGATTCTGCTCACCCTGTACCACATAACCGGGCAGTCGGAGTATTCGAAAAAGCTCAAGTCGGATTTTCCTGGAAGCATGGAGGCCGGAATCCTTGATGGAAGCGTGGGGCTGCTTCCGACTCCGTTCTGGTATTTCGTTCCGCGCTCGGAGACTTCCGTGGCGGACATCGTTCCTTCCGTGTCGGTGCAGGAATCGAAAAACTCGCCGGAAGCCGCCGAGAAGCCGAAATCTGGCGGAAAAAAGGTGAAAAAACAGCAGATTGGTTATTTCCGCGACGAGGACAACGCGAATAAGCTTGTGAAGAAACTTCGTGGGGCCGGGTTCTCTGGAAAGATTCAGAAAGAGACCAAGCCCAGCGGAAACACGTATTATCTCGTGTATGTCGAGGAGAACGAAAAGGGCGACATGGCATCGAAACTGAAGGCCGCCGGATTCGACTGCCTTCAGCTTTCCGAGTAGGCTCAAAATTCCTTCGACTTCCCGTATTTCTCGTCGTACTCGCTTTTCAGTTTTTTCAGGTTTTCGTCGAGATATTTCTTGAAGTCGTGCGATTCGCATTCGTTTGTGACTTTTTCGAGAATCTGAATCTTCAAAAGCTCGTTGTATTGGTGCTTGTCGGACACTTCCCTGTTGAATTCGTTCGACTCCCTGGCCTTGAATTCCGCATCCTTGCGTCTTATCTCGTCTTTGCACGCTATGACCGCGTCGACAATGCACGGTTCGAACTGGGTTCCCCTCGATTCCTCGAAAATGCTCATGGCTTTGTCTATCGACATAGGCTTCTTGTACGTTCTGAGGCTTATGAGAGCGTCAATCACGTCGGCAGCCGCCATTATGCGGGCGCAGAGCGGTATGTCGGTCCCCGATTTTCCGCTTGGGTATCCCGTCCCGTCCCATTTTTCGTGGTGGTAGAGGGCAATCTCGTATGCCGTGTCGTTGAATTTTCCGTTCCCGATTGTCGGAAGTGTTCTTATCAGGTCCGCACCGTCCTTCGGGTGCCGCTTCATTATGGCGAATTCCTCGTCGGTGAATTTTCCCGGCTTGTTTAGGATTCCCTCCGGCGTGTGGATTTTTCCTATGTCGTGCAGGAACGCCGCGTCCGCGTACAGGTTTATCGTCTCGTCTGTCAGCTCGTTTGCGTAGTAGCCCAGGCTCCTGAGCTTCAGCGCAATCATCCTGACGTATGTCTGCGTGTGCTCCACATGGAATCCCGTCAGGAGGTCGTGGCTCTTGAGGCTCTGCGTGACGAACTCGATTATCTTCTCCTGCGTGTTGTGGAGCTTCGACTGTTTTTCCCTGAGGTTTTCTATCAGTCCGTTCCTGTCGTCGATGAGTGAGAGAAGGTGCTTGAGCGTCATGAATCCGCGCTTCGCCATGAGGTTCGCGGTGAGGAAGACGAAGAAGAATTCTATCGTGAATCCTGCCGCGACAGGTATGTATGAGCCGAGGAAGGTCATCTCCGTGGAGTTGTCGAAGACGGCCGCGCTGTTCCTGTATTTGAAATAGAGCGAGACCTCCATGAATATGTAGCTGAAAATTCCGATTGTGTTCGTCAGCCTCCTGTTGTAGTAGAGGCAGCTGATGATTGGGACCAGACCGAACGTTATGTAGACTCCGACTTTCGAGTTCGTTCCGACGAGGGCTATGAACAGGTTTATCTCCAAAAGTCCCACGGCCATCGTCAACTTTGGACGTATGTTTGACTTTATGAGAAGCTGGAAAATCAGATAGAAGATGATGGCCATCACGAGGATTCTGAACGAGAACACGTCGCTGATGCTGAAGATTCCAAAATGCGAAAACGCAATCAAGAAAAGGGGCAGAGGAATAATCAATAGCAATATCTTAGAGACCATTTTGTTTATGCTGGTCAGATTCTCACTGAAGAATGTTTCGTCGTCTATGGACATGAATTAATTTTATACTGATTTTATGGAAATCTAAAGTCAAATTTTCTCTATGGAAAAAAGGGCAAAAGCCGATTCCGAAAACGCATTCTGGATGCGATGGAATCTGTCTTTTGCCCTGTGCCTTTCCTGCAGTCCGTCCGTCAGTCGAAAAGTTCCGTCGTCTTGAGCCATTCCGCCACGGCCGTGGCTTCCTTGTCCAGAACCCTGTCGTCCTCCACGAACGCGCTCATCTTGCGGACTTCCTCGTGCACTTTTTTCGTGAACGGAGAGAAGTCGTCGAGACCCGCCAAATCCACCGCCTGCATGGCCGCGAGCATGTGCGTCCCGAACTGCAGGAACACAAGCTCAATCTGCTCCGCGAGCTTCCTCGCCGAAATCGTGCCCATCGAAACCTTGTCCTGGTTGAGCGCCTCCGTCGGCGCGCTTGTGAGCGAGACCGGGAAACAGTACGTCGCGACTTCGCCCCTTATCGCCGATATCGTTATCTGCGCCGCCTTGAAGCCGAGCCTGAGACCCGCGCGTGGATGGTCGTCCGGCGTGAACGGGATTAGGTTCTCCGTGAGTCCGTTGAATTTTCCGTC
Source organism: Treponema sp. (assembly GCA_017934745.1). Lineage (GTDB taxonomy): Bacteria > Spirochaetota > Spirochaetia > Treponematales > Treponemataceae > Treponema_D. The sequence continues at coordinate 34,689 of JAGBIY010000037.1, forward strand.
GATTATGACTTCCGCCTGCTTGTCGCTCAGGTCGGATATGTTCGCGAGCGCTGTCCTGAGGTAGTCGCACGCCGCGCAGATGTGGCCGCCGTAGAAATTTCCCGTGTTGTAGAGCCGCTGCGCTTCGATGTCTACAAGTGGGTTGTCGTTCGCGCTGTTCAGCTCTTCGGTTATCCACTTCCTTGCGATTCCGAGAGTGTCCCGGTAGACTCCCGTTATCTGCGGAGCGCACCTGATGGAGTACCTGTCCTGGATTTTGTTCTGCTGCTTCCTGAACGACTTCCCGTCGAGCGAGTCTATTTGGCTTTTGAGGAAGTCTTCGTATTTGAAGACGCGTTTTGAATCCTTGATTATGTCGTAGACGCGCTTGGCGGACTCGATTTGCCCGTCGTGGTTCTTTATCTCGCTGACCTTTGCCACGAACGGGGTGTCCTTGCCCCTCGTTATCTCCGACGTGACGGCCGTGAGGAAGTCGGAGATGTTCGCGAGCCGCTGCGCCTTCTTCCATGCGAGTGAAGCGACCGCCGTCATGACGCTGGTCCCGTTCATTATGGCGAGACCTTCCTTCGCCTCTATCGGAAGCGGTGTTATGCCTTCGCTCTTGAACGCCTCCGCAGCCGGGACGACTTTTCCCTTGTAGTAGACATCCCTCTGTCCCATTATGACCGCCGCGAGATACGATAGGGGAGTGAGGTCCCCGGACGCTCCTACCGAGCCGAGCTGCGGTATCACCGGGATTATGTCCTTGTTCAACAGCGTGACCATCATCTTCGCAAGTTCCGGCCTTATCGCCGAGTGTCCGCCTTTTACGTTGCCGTTGAGCCTTGCGAGTATCACCGCCCTTCCTGTCTCCCTGTCGAACTTGGGGCCGAGCCCGATTCCGTGGTATGTGCATATCGTTCGCTGGAGTTCGCCCGCCTTGTCCACGCTTATCTGGTTGTCGCAGGAATCTCCGAAGTCGGTCGTCACTCCGTATGTCGGAACTCCTGTCGCTATGTAGTCCTCAAGGAATTTCCGCGACGCCCTGAGCGTCTCCCAGAATCCGTCGTCCGTCGGCAATGCGACTTCCTCGTTCTTCTGCGCGACATCGCACACGTCCTCTATTGTCAGTCCGTTTCCGTTTATAGTCTTCATCTTTGTGCCTTCGTCCGGTCCTCAGCGTATGAAATTCGTGAAAATCTTCTTCTCCGCTTCCGGCTGCGGAACTCCAGCCTTCTTTCCGGCTTCGATGCTCTTCAGAATCCAAGCCATGTTCCGTCCGAGTGTCTTCATTATCTGCACTCCCTCTTCGTCCTTCATTACGTCCTCCGGCGACGAGCCGTGCACCATGTTCCAGTACCTGGACGTGACGACCGGCTGCTGCACGTATGTCGCATACTTGTTGAGCACGTCTAGTGCCGCTGTCGTTCCTGCGCGCCTTGCCGACGTGACGCACGCCACCGGCTTGAAGCGCAGCACGCTCTCGCCCTTCCAGTAGAGCCTGTCGAGGAACGACAGCATCTCTCCGCTCGGGGACGCGTAGTAGACGGGAGAGCCGAGCACCACGCCGTCGGCGTTTTTCAAAAGCTCAAGCGACTCCTCCACGAGGGCGTCGATTTCGCCGTTTACAGCCCTCTCTCCCACGTGCACAATCTGCGTCTCGATTCCGTTTTCGCCAAGCTCCTTCGCCACGATGCTCAGAGCCGTGAATGTGCAGCCGTTTTCGCGCCTGCTTCCGTTGAAAAGGATTACTTTCATTTTTTTTGCCTCGCTTTTTCTTTTTTAGGTCGAATGTCGAGTTTCTGCATATCGTAGTTGCAGAAACAAGCTCCCAGCGGGAACCCGTCCATCAAAACGGCAGTACCGCTTCGCGGTGGCTGAGTGTTTTGATGGACGGAACCCCGCTTCCGCTCGTTTCTGCCA
>JAGBIY010000008.1 GCA_017934745.1 Treponema sp.
AGGTCAAAAGTCGAGTTTTTACAGTGGAATGGCCGAAACGAGCGGAAGCGGGGTTCCACAGCCGAATGCACTCAGCCACCGCGAAGCGGTACTGCCGCATTCGGCTGTGGGTTCCCGCTGGGAGCGCGTTTCGGCAACTACAGTATGCATAAACTCGACTTTCGCCCTAATAGACTTTCAGGGAGCGCGCTTTTTTAGAGAGCCTTATGAGTCCTAGCCGTGCAGAACTTGCTCCACATATTTTGGGTCGGCAGCAACTATTTTCAGAAGAGTCAGCGCCGCTCCGTCTGGCTTTCGTCTGCCTTGTTCCCAATTTCGGAGCGTTCCGACCTTGACACCAATCATGCTGGCGAAATCTTCTTGATTTTTGTTTGTCTTTTCCCTGACTTCCTTCACATTGATTGGAGAAAAAACAAAAACTCTGGACGGCTGCATTTCTCCTTTTGATATTGACACGGCTTGTTTCATGCTTTCCACAAGCTCATTAAAGTCGAATTCTTTCTCTTTCATTTCGCAAACTCCTTAGCTATTTCACCGAATAGCTTCTTTTCCTGTTCGGATAAATCAGATTTTTTCTTTTTGGTGTATGCATATATCAAGAAAATTTGCTTGTTCACGATTTTGTAATAGTAAATGCCCCTTATGCTTCCGCTTTTTCCTCGACCTGCAAGGCTCCATCTGATTTTGCGGATTCCAGAACCACCTTTTATGACATCCCCACTCTCAGGATTATCGATGAGATATTTCTGAAATGCAGAATATTCGCAGTCTGAAAGAAGTTCCGTTATTATCTTTGTAAAAACTGGAGTTTCTATGAATTCCATATCCATATAATACGCCATTAGCGTAATTTTTATCAACAAAATTCCATGACAAGCATCGTTTTCATTAACAACTAACAGTCTGGAAGTCAAATTTTCACATTGCACAGTGAAAATCCGGCTTTATCACTAATTACAAAATCCAGAGAATTTCAGAGATACTCCTTAACCTAAAAAAAAGGCGAACTCTTTAAAAGAAGAATTCGCCTTGGAAATCACCTTTTCGGGCAATAGGGGTTACAGTTTCCGCGAAGCAAAGACGCACTACCGTGCTTGCCTTTCATAAGCCCTGCTCTCCACAGCGACCACTAGGGTGCTACTGCGAGGAGCGAACAAGGCGGAAGCCAACGTCATTGTAGCGTTCACTCGGGTCGTAGCTGTAGCGGTAAGCAACCTCGCACAAGTAGGCGGAGTTAAACCAAGAGGCGCCACGCCGGACACGGTTATTGCCCGACGACGCACCAGAAGCCCCAGTATCGGAATGGACGATGCCATTATTCCAGTCCCAGCACCATTCCCATACATTTCCACTCATATCGTAAATGCCCAGGGCATTTGCACTGTCTGTGCCAGTAAGTTTATCTGTTTTTACTTCGTGGCTTTTAGAACCACTATTTTTCCCATACCATGCCACATCTCCTATGGTGTTGCTTCCGCTGTATGTTGTGCCACTTGTTTTTCCTTCCCTGGCTATGTATTCCCATTCTGCTTCTGTTGGCAGGCGGTAACCGTTGGCAGTAGTGTTCATTATTATTCCGCCGTCCCATGCAGAACTTTGTCTGGAAGGCCCGCAGTATTTTGTTACATCGCCTGTGGTAGTGCTTAAAATGCCACTCCATTTTGAAGGGTCTGTTTCTTCCCCAAGTGTGTAGCAAGGAGTCAATCCTTCATCCATAGAACGCAGGTTGCAGTAGACCACTGCATCGTACCAGTTTACATAATAGGCAGGAAAATTATCTCCCTTTCCATAGGTATCTCTTGGGCCTGAAGAAACATACTTGCAGTATTTTTTGTATTCAGATTGTGTAACTTCGTGGTCACACACATACAAATCTGCAATGGTAAGGCTTCTTCCGCTTACGAAGACATCTGATGAAGGGGTCCAGGTCTCGTCTCCTTTTATTGTGGTACCGGTAACTTTTGCAAAGCCTTCTATCCACTTTGCCTTGAGTGTAACGTCCGATTCAATTGTGCTTGCAAAGTCAAAGGCCGAGTCGCCATTGTACCAGCCCAAGAATGCATACGACGTCTTTTCTCCCGATTTTGCGGGGTCGGCGGGTTTGGTGGCTGTCTTGCCGCTTTCCACTGTTTGGCTTGCGACTTCGCTTCCGCCGTCACTGTCGAAGGTCACGGTGTAAGTCGTTACAGCTACGTTTTCTGGACTTTCAGTGGTTACAGCTGTGGGCCCTGTCTTTTCTTCAGAATCACTGCTTCCTGATGAGCAGGAAGCAAAGCTCATTGTCAGTGCCGCGCACAAAGTAAGTGCGAGGGGCCCAAAGAATTTTCTCATTTTTTCTTCTCCTGTTTTATTTGCTGTATAATCTTTCAATTTCAGAACGAAAATGTTCAAGTTCGGGATAAATCGTACTTTCTGTTATGTTCATAATTGCAAGTTCCTCACGAACACTTTTCTTTTTTGAATTCTGAATTTTTATTTTTAGTAAGAACCATTCTTCTGGAATTTTTTCAGGCCCACTGTTGCCAAAATACAGAAAACCACCGTTTTGTATACGGATTCGTGGATTGTCAAAAGCTGTTTTTATAAGGCAAACTTCCTCTTTCCTATTTTCTAATGTATTTTTTTGAGAATAAGCAACTTTATCTTTTGGAATTTTGAATACAGCGACTTCTCCTGCAATATCAATTTTGCTACTTTTTTCCAGATGTTCAGATGCAAAAAACAATGCGACGAACGGATTGAATGTAATGTCAAGAAACCTTGTGGGAATTCCATAATGTTGCATTAAAGCCAAGTCTTCCGCAGTCATGTTTTCAAAAGAATTAAATTTGTCGGGATACCGATTTATTACATCCTTCTGAATTTCTTTTTCATGTTTCAGAAAAGAATCTTTTCGCAGAATTGTTGGTTTGTATTCGAAAGAGGTACTTTTATGACCTCGAAAGCAGAAAATAAATTCATCGTTATCTGTTTCGCAATATTTTTTGAGATACATGCAAAATGATTGCAGTGTGTTAGAATTTACAGTAATCAAATTTTTTATCCTTTTCTCAATAAAAGTTTTGGCTAAGGACTTATCAAACAGCTAGTCTTGGCTTTTGCGCGAGTCTGGGCATGTCCAAACTCGTTGCCATAAAATCTGCATGGCTGATTTTATTCCGCATTGCGCACAACACGGAAACCAAGGTAGTCGTCACGGTAGTCCGGGGAGCCGTAGTTCCGGCGAGACACGGCGCAGTAGTACGCATCGCTGCCCCAAGAACCGCCGCGTCTGACGCGGCCAGAGCCAGATGCCGAGCCGGTAGCATCGGTAGAAGACGAAATGCTTCCATACCAGTCCCAGCACCATTCCCTAACATTTCCGCTCATGTCGTAAAGTCCGTAGCCGTTCGCGGCCTTTGTCTTTACATCCCTGGAGCCAGTATCATTTGTATTGCTTGTATACCACGCCACATCACCTACAGTGTTACTTCCTGCATAGGTGTAGTTTTCCCCTCCACGGGCAAGCCATTCCCATTCCGCTTCCGTCGGCAGGCGGTAGCCGTTTGCCTCAAAGTCGCAGGTGGCGGCGTTCCATGTGTCGTTGCTTGAAGTCGGAATACTTGAATATGCAAGGTTCTCCCAGTCCGTTATTCCGCTGACAGTATAGGCACAGTCAAGTCCTTCTTTTATGGAAAGCTTGTTGCAGTAGGCGATTGCCGCATACCAGTTCACATAGTTCACAGGATTGTTCAGCACATTGTCTCCCGTAAGCTTGTTTCCGTCCTTGTCATAGGCAGATGCAATGCTCGGGTCTTCTCCCATCACTTCCTTGAACTCTCCCCTTGTTACCTCGTGGTCGCACACAATCAGGTCAGGAATGGTCAGGCTTCTTCCGCTTACAAACACCTTTGATGTTGGGGTCCAGGTCTCGTCTCCTTTTATTGTAGTGCCGGTTACTTTTACAAAGCCTTCCAGCCATTTTGCCTTGAGTGTAATTTCACCTTTAATTTCACTTGCAAAATCAAAGGCCGAGTCGCCATTGTACCAGCCCAGGAATGCATACGACGTCTTTTCTCCCGATTTTTTTGGGTCGGTGGGTTTGGTGGCTGTCTTGCCGCTTTCCACTGTTTGGCTTGCGACTTCGCTTCCGCCGTCGCTGTCGAAGGTCACTGTGTAAGTCGCTACAGTTGGCGTTTCGCCCGATGTTTCTGGACTTTCTGTCGTTACATCTGCGTTTTCTGGACTTTCAGCTGGACTTTCTGTCGTTACATCTGAGATCCCTGTCTTTTCTTCGGAATCACTGCTTCCTGATGAGTCAGCTGGATTTCCAGTGATTATAGTTGTGGTCCCTGGATTTTCTTCAGAATCACTGCTTCCTGATGAGCAGGAAGCAAAGCTCATTGTCAGTGCCGCGCACAAAGTAAGCGCGAAAACCCCAAAGAATCTTCTCATTTTTTCTCCTCCTGTTTATTTATCCAAACGCAAAAAGGCACCGCACCCACGCAAAAATGTTCTTGCATGGGCCGGTGCCCTTCTGTTTCTGTGCTGAATTTATAAAAAGACGGAATTATCCCTTCACTGAACTGAACTGAACTGAACGAAGATAGAGATTTGTCATGAGACTGTCAATAGTTTTTCCGAAATTTCCCCGCATTTTTTCGTTCGCTCCGCAGTTAAGATTGCTTTCATTAAAAATAATATAACAAACGCAAGCGGTTTTGCAACAGGGGAATCTGGAAGCTAGGCAATTCTCTGCGGGCTTGCAGCCAACCAACAAATGCCTAGGACACACATGGACAACAGCAAGCCACGCGTACAATTGTCAACTCGTGTTTGTTGTAGTTCAAGTGGACGATGCGGGAGTCTGGAATCGAGGCGAATTCTCCAATCAGCTTCCAGTCGATTTCGCCCTGCATCTTTATCGTGCAGATGATGTTCCTCACTTTGCCCGAATCAATCCACATGCGAATCCATTCAAGAAGCCGCTCCGGGTAGCAGATGACGTCGGAGAATAGCCAGTCGAGCTTGCCGAAGTTCTCCTCGATGTAGTCGGGTGTGAGGGTGAACGCGTCGTGGGCGAGAAATTTCACATGGCTGTCGTTCATGAGACTGTCGGCGAGTGGTGCGCGGTCAACTGCGAAAACGTCGGCGCCGAGGAGTCGGAGAACATAGGTCCAGCCGCCAGGGCAGGCTCCGGCCTCGAAGCACTTGTCGCCCGCTTTCGGCAAATCGACACCGAAAAACGTATGGGCGAGAGTCAGAGACTCCTGGATTTTTAGGTAGGCGCGGCTCGGCGGGTTCTCGTGGTCCTCCTCGAACTGGATTCGGCCTGCTGGAAGAGGACTCGTCGTCTCCGCGCTGGCAATCATCTTTTTTTCGCCCACGAGGGTGTACAGCCCCATCGGCGTGTTCGGGATTTCGCATGGAAATTTCCTGACCTTGAGATTTATGTGCGGGAGCTTGTCCTGAATCAATGCCGCCCGCCTGAAGAACTGATATTGATACGGCGCCCAGTTCCGCTGGATTTCCTTAAGGGACTTGGAAGCCTCCCCAATCGAGTCGAACGAGACCTCGAACGGAGAAAGCATAGCAGCGCTCGCCCAATACGGATTCTGCCCCCTAAGCTCCGGGGGAACAACCTCGTCGAAGTCGGGACAGTAGAGCAGGTCGCCATACCAGACAGCGTTCTTCTGGACGAAAGTGCGGCCTTCGATTGTCGCCGAATCCGAAAAGCTTCCGTAGCCGAAACGCCCCACAAGCTCCGAAAGAAGCATGTTCCCCATATCTGGAAAGGCCAGGAAAGCCCTTCCGCCCAATTTTCTCACAGAAACTGGCATTCGCAATCTTCCTCAAGCAGATAATCGTCGCAAGAATCCTTCTCACCGTCGGAATCCATGAACTGCACGGTTATGTCCATGCCGTCCAAATCATCTTCCGAACTTGATGAATCGATTTTGTCCGTCTCGTCGAGGCTGTCTATGTACGAAAGGAATTTTTCATACTCAAGGGCATGCTGAATGGAAAAACCAATCTGGACGTTCTTCGTCTCGCCGGAATTGTTGTCGAACCGCCATTCTGGAAAAACGAGTAGGCTTATGGACTCCCCATTGAACTTTGACAAGCGGATCGTAGCCTCGTAGCAGTTCTTCATCACGAACGGCTCGAGGGAATCGAAAACGACGCGCATTCCGTTCGCGCTTATGTCGCAAAGCCGTCCCGGCAAAAGAGAAATATCCTCGCATTCGAATTTTCCGAAATCGTTGAATCTCGGGCATTTTCTGTTTTCAAGCATATTTTTTCATTATGACAGAATCGCCGGACTTCCGCCACAGTTTCACTTCACAACCATGACTTTTCGGGTTTCGTCGATTCCCTTTCCGCTCACGCGCACGAAATACATTCCGCGGGCCACGGCTTTCCCCGAATTGTTCGTTCCGTCCCACTTGTAGTAGTGTGTTCCAGCCGTGGTCTTTCCTTTCGCAAGCCGCTTTATCACGTTTCCGTCGAGCGTCATGACGTACACGTTGAGGATTCCGTCGCTAGGCATGTCGACTTTCACCACGGTCGTCTCCTTGACGGTGGAGTTGATGACGTTGTTGAGGATGGAAACTCCACCCCTCTGGCTCTTTATGGAACCGAAATGGAAGCTCCACAAATCCAGGAAAGAGAAATCGCCCGACTTGATTCTGCTTTCCGGCATTGAGAACGAATAGAATCCCGTCACGTTCGTTCCGTCGCCGTCGTGGTCGATTTCGGTGCTGCCGATTTTGAACAGGAACTGCACTTCGTCGCCGGTCTTCCAGTTTCTCGAATCGGCCTCGCCCTCGTCGTTCTCGAAAGTGTAAGCCCACTCCCCGGAATTCTCGCCAGCGACAGGGAATTCGCTTTCAAGGGGGGAATCATTGTACGAAGGAGACATGGAAGTCAAAAGCTCTGGAAGCCATATCCTCCACGAGACTCCAAGCTGCGTGTTGATGTTCGTGCTCACCCACCTTGAATCGATTTCACTCTTCAAGTCGGGAATCAGCTCCAGTGATGAACCGTCTCCGTCGTATGAAACGACCAACACGATGTCCTTCTTCTCGCGCAGTTTTCCGTAGTTTCCAGAATCCGCGGAGAAATCATGGACGGAATAGAGTTCAGCTTCGGCCGCCCCCTCCGAGTTTCCATAGATTCCCTTCGAGCTGAACCAGTCCTCCTCCGTCTCGTCCTCATCGGGAGCCGTGTAGGCGTAGAGCGCATCGACGGCGTTCACCGCGAAGTCCGAGATTATGTGCTTCGTGGAATTCTCAAGGAAATTGCCGAAAGAATCCTGAATGTACGACTGGTAGCCAGAAATGTCGGACAAACCGGAGTTGTCGAGTTCTATGTACGTTCCCGGAATGTCGTCGAGTGAAACCTCCCTGTCCAGCGTGGCGACGAGTTCCGTGTAGTCGGAGCCGCACCCCTTGAATTCGAGGCTCTCGATTGAGAACGAAGCGTTCCCTGAGACCTTCATGTTCGATTTTATGCGGTCGAGCGCGTCCTCAAGCCCTCCGCTGTCCTTCAACGAGGCGAGTTTGCTGCCCTTGAAGTACAGTTCCTTCGAGAAGATTATGTCGATTTTGTCGTGTCCAATCGGAGCCAGAGTCAGCGTGAAATTCGGCGGCGAAATGTCGATTGACTGCAGGGTCTTCTTCGTGTCGCCGGAATCGACCATGACGAGCCTGTTTCCCGCCAAATCCGTTATGAAGCAGTTCGGGCTGTCCTCCGTTCCCGGTGTGTAGTAGATTGTGAACAGAGTCCGAACGGAAAGGTGTCCGTTCTGGTCGTCCTCGCTCAACGGAATCGCGATGTACGGTCCGTCGTCGTCGGTCGTGGAGCCTGTGTCGCCTTCCGTGTAGAAGACGTTGCTCAAGACGCTCTGCGTTATTCCGGTCGTGTTGAAATTCTTCACGAGCGATGTGGTGGAGCCTACCGTAGTCGAATAGGTGAACGCCCCCGACGCTCCGTCCAGGCTCGACTTTCGGATGCCGCCGGAAGTCATGTTCGAGGAAGACACGTCGTCCTGGGATTCGAACATTCTGGAGCCTCCGACGTATTCCGGCGCGGCGACCGCCACAGCATCGTCTTTCTGCCATCCGCTCCTCGTGAGCCACGAGAATCCTGAATCTGAATAGACGCTTCTGGAATTGTCGTGGAGATGGATTTCCACATTGTACAAGTACGTCGCGCTTCTTGAGTTCGGCATTCCGACAATCTCGTACACCCTCGTTCCGCTGTCCTCGTCCGTGAACTTGTAGTCCTCGCCGTCGACATAGAACGCGAACACAGGCGCGCTCGTGTCCCAGCCCGTGTAGAGGCTCGAATCCCCCGATGCGAACGACACAGAGGACGAGCTGTCGGGCTTTCCGTTCACGGTGAGAGTCGGAAGAGGATGCACAGCCGTGCTTTCCCCGTCGCAGCCGTTCTTCAATTCGTTTCCGTCGGAGTCCACGGCCTTGTCCGTTATGAAGTCGTTCGGGATCCTAGTCACTTCCCCGCCCAAAGCCGCCACGCTCTCTATGTAGCCGAGATAGTTGTTGTAGCCGCCTATCGGGTTCGCCTCGTCCACATAGCCCGCGACGGAGATTCTGACCCTGTGGGACTGGATTTCGGATGTTCCGCCGGCCGTCAGCGCGAACTTTCTGTAGAGGGCGTGGGGCTTGGCTGAATCGAGTCCGCCCGTCCAGCCGCCGTTTCCGTCGGACGATTTGATGCCCGCCTTCACGCTTCCAGACTCGATTGTGGCGAAGCCCGCGACCGTCACGCCGTCAGCGTTGTCCGTTATCGCGCCTCCGTGTTCGAGAGCGGAAGAGAACGACGAAGAAGCCTGCTTGTTCACATCGCCCGCGTCGTATGCCAAGTCGCCGATGTCCACAGGCTCCGAATAGACGAATTCTATGAAGTTGTGCGAGTCGAAGTATTCCTGGACAGTCCCCTTCGAGTGCAGCTCCTGCCCGGTTCCGACTCCGACAAGAACAGACGAGCAGTGGTCTTCCGTGTCGGTGTAGGCGGAAGTGTTGTACGAGTCCGCGCCGTAGCCCTCGCACATGGTGTGGCCGTACTCTGCGGAGAAAAGCCCCACGAGCCACGAGAGGTCGGTCGTCAAATCCTTGTGGATTCCATTCCTGTTCGTGGACTCGGAAGCCCCGGAAGAAGCGCCTGTGGCGTCGGTGTTCCAGCTGGAAGTGGTCTTCAAGTAGATTTTCGTTATGTCCGTGTCGGTCGTTTTCAGAGCAGTCGTGCAGTCGGGGTCGGAATAGACGCCGTCCGAGAGGGAGACAGAACCTCCGCCCATCCATGCGCCGCCAGAAGAGAGAGATGCGCTCAATGCGCAGTTTGCAGTGATTTCGCCGTTCGAGTTCTCTATCGGCACGTTGAATTCAACGCAGAGCACGTCGTCGTAGACTGAATAGGCCTTGGTGATTTTTGGGGCTACGAAGGCGAATCCTTTTGTCGAAGCCACGCTTCCGTCCGAGCCGTACACGGACGTGTTTCCGCCGCCGTCGGTCACGTTCTGGTATTCCGCTCCAGAAGCGGCCGCCACGCACGAATTCGACGAGACGGTGACGTTCGAGACCGTGGAGTTGAAGACCGCAGCCGAATATTTGTCCGCACCCCAATGTCCGGCAGCCGCGCTCGAACTTGGGTTGAACGTGACTTTAGAGTCGGAATTTCCAGGAAGGGAGAGAGAGAGGGAAGACGCATTCAAATTCGTTCCGTTGACATAGAAATTTCCGCCAACATTCAAGCTGCCGCTCAAAGTTCCAAAAGACGCAGAATATGGAGAAGCGTATGAAGAAGCGAGAGCCGAACCTGTTCCAGCGTAGGCGAACCTCGTGTCGGTTCCGGAATAGCGCGGATCGTCCGCGTTGTAGGAGCTTCCGCGCACGATGAAAGAGCCGGAGCCTCCGCTGGAGGCCTGAGTTTTTACGCTGCCAGTCAAATTGAGAGTTCCTGACAGGAAAAAGAAATCCCCAGCCGTCAACGGAGACGAAAGAGACACCGTTTTTCCGTCCGCATCCAAATCCAAGCTTCCGTTCACCGTTATCGCCGACGCGCTCCACTCGCCGTCGTTCTCAGGAATCATCTTCACAAGTTTGAGCCCTGTCGCGGAATCCGTTTTAGTCGCCTTGTACGTCTGCGCGCCTGTCGTCCTGTAGTCGCCTGAATAAAGCTTCACTTCCGTCGCTGAAAGGGAGACGCTTCCGCTTCCAGAGCTTATTCCGTGGAGTTCAGCCGTCCCTGTGCATTCCGCAGTCAATTTTGAGTTTGCCGTGACGGCGCAATCTACGGCGAAGGAGCCTGTGACTTTCATTGTCTGCTCTCCGCCGTAATAGAAGAGAACGGAGGAAGCGTCCAGATTAAGGGATTTTTCCGATGTTATTTTCTTTCCGTTGAATGTGATGCTGTCTGCCTTCATGTCTACCGAAGTCGCACCGGACGCGGTGTTTTTGAGTTTCAGAGTCGCAGAGGAGCATTCAAAATCGCCGGATGTCAAGGAAACATTTCCGGCAAGGGTTGTTTCGCTTCCGCCGTTTATTTTGAAATCGCCCGATGACAAAGAGACCGCTCCGCCGATTTCCACTACAGTCGCGCTTCCGCCGTTGATTGCGAGGTTTCCGTTTCCGCTCAATCCGTCTGTGCATGAGACCGTGAACGATTCTGACGCGCTTGCGTCGATTGTCGTCGTGATTCCAGAAGCGTCCAGCACGACCGATGGAACGGCGATTGTGGAAGCGTCCGAAGGCAAAGTCAGGGTCACGCCGGTAGAATCGGAGACAGCAGGCTTGAAAGTGAGTTTTTCCGCCGCAACGGAATATGTTCCAGGAGAATCGCTGTTCGACGCGAGATTTCCGCTTCCTTCGATTACGACGTTTTTGTATGAGAGATTTTCAATATCCGAGAGAGTCCCGCTTCCGTTTCCGAAAAAGTACCATGTTCCGTTTTCCGACACATTTGAGGAATCAGTCGGAAGCACAATCGTGGCTGTCGATGACAGTTGGCTTCCGTGAAGATGCATGTTTCCCGTGTTGCTGAAAGCGTCCGAAACAATCAGCCCGTACCCGGCAAGATAAAGGTTAGCGTCGTCGGTGACGGTCGAAGAGCCGTTTGTCGTCGATTCAACATGAAGCTCGGCGAACGATGCATCTGCTGAAAGCTCCGGCCAATCCGATATTGTCTTGTTCTCTATCGTCGGCTGCTGGATGTAAATCGAGCACTTTCCGTAGAGCGGGTTCGACGAATCCAGAGTGGGAGCGGACGAAACGGATATCACAGTTCCGTCCCTCTTTTTCTGCGCCCAGTTTCCAGCGTCCGTCCAAGAGGTGCCGTTCGCTCCAATCCAGTAGTAGTCGAGCTTGAACACCCATCCGTAGGGAATCGCACCGACAGGCACCGAGTTCCAGACCGTGTATGTCGTCGTCGCATCGCTTCCGTCGCCCGGGTCGATTCCGATTGTGACGTCCTCGCCCACGCTCAGGAATTCGCCAGTCTCCTGGGATTCCGAAAGGGTAATCGAGCCTTCGCCAGAAATCGAAAGAAGCGAGGACGTGTCCGTGCCTGACAGAGAAAGAGCACCTTCCACCACAAGCCTGTCCGTCACGGTTATCGTCTTTCCTCCCAAATCCGTCGCCGAGAGGTTGTTGAATGCAGGCTCCGCCGCGGAAGTCTTTCCTTTGATTGTCAGATTGTCTCCGCTTGGGTTCAATATGACGGTTCCGTTGTTGTGCGTGAATTTCGTCTTGTTCAAGTTGACCAGAGAACCGTTGAATTCAGTCTCGGAAGAGGAAGCCGTGAGTTTCCCCTCCGTTCCGCTGTACGTGAAGTCGTAGTCGCCCTTGAACGTGATTTTTCCAGACCCGCCGACAATCGTGCCCTCGTTCGATGTTGCGCCCTCGACAGTGAATTCTCCGCTCGACAGCGAAAGCTTCGCTCCTGATGCATTCGAAAGCGAAGATATCGTCATGCTATCGGAAGTTATCTCGACAGTTCCAGAATTCGTCACGTTCCCGGCTGTTCCGCCCACAATGTTCACGAATCCATCAAAAGACAAATCGCAGGAATTGTACTCGGCCGAGGAGACCGTTATCGCCTTGGAAGAATCGCTTCCTCCTGTGAAGACAGATTCAGGGCTTCCTGACGTGATTGTGAGATTTTCAATTTCAACGCTTCCGTCTCCAGAATTCGCGACAGAGCTTCCATTCTCCGTGAAGTCGCTGATGGTGACCTTTCCGCCCCCGCTGTTCGTGAGCGTCTTCCCGGACTCGGATTCCACGCTTCCGCCCAGCGCAGAATCCGAGTCCGAAGCAAATGTCGCGTCCCCGTCGAATTTCACGCTGCCCGAACTGTCGACAGGTCCCGCAAATTCCACATCGTCCGTGAATTCCACGTTCTCGAACGAACATTTGCCACTTCCGTCTGTGAAAGAGGAGATTTTCATCACATTCGAGGAATCGCCCTTGAACGAAAGCTCATTCGCGGTTATTGCACTCGCGTCGAATTTGTACGTGTTGGACGAATCCGCACCCGAAGCGTCGAACACAAGCCCCGAAGACGGAATGTTGTTGAACGTCACGATACCGGCCCCGGAGAAAGTCCACGTTCCCTTGTCGACCACGCTCGAACAGTTTTCCGCGATGTAGAGCGTTCCGTTCACAGTGACGCTTCCCCCAGACTCGTTCGTGAAGTCCGCCCATATCGCCGACGCGCCTGTTTCTGTCTTGAAAGTTCCTTTGTTCGTCAGTTCCGAGTTGATTTCGCCTCCGTCAGCCAACTCAAGAGTTCCGCCAGATTCCACAGTGAAAGACGAAGCGGCCTTTATGTTGCCGGAGACAGTCCATTCGCCCGACTCAATCACGAGGTCGTTGTAGTCCGCCGTGTCTTTGTCGCTTCCGTAGTCCGTCACAGTGCCGGTTCCAGCAGAATAGACGACGGTGCCGGAATCGTTGTCCATTATCAAAGCAGAAGAGGAATCACGAATACGCCCGGCTCCAGTAAATTTCAAGAACCCATGATTGACGAACAAATCGGAAGAAGAGTCAGAAGATGAGCAGTCGATATTTCCAGAACCGAGAACAACAAGAGTTTTTTCGTTCGTGGTGTCGGAAGAGGAAGAACCGATTGCGAGTGTCGATATTTTTACGTCGGACGCATAATCCGATACGTCAAGCTCGTAAACGGCAGAGTCCGAAATTATTATCTGCGCTGTTCCGTCAGAATAAGAAGGATAGGCATTTGCGGGAAGAAGATTCGCCCCGTCTTCATCAGTCGCCCAGTTGCCGCCGGAAGCGTTCAGCCAAGAAGTGCTGTTCGTTCCAATCCAATAGAAGACCGTGGAGAACCAGTTCGTCGTAGAGGAATCAGTATCGGCTATTGAAAAATCAGAGGAAATTGAAGCATAGGCGTTGAACAAAGAAAGTTCTGTTGCGGATGTTGAATTTTTCACCACGACATACTCAAAATCGGAATTGCTCGGAGCGGTCGAAAAAGCCACGTTCCATTTGTCGGAGGAATCGATAGAATCAAGCGTCACATTTTTTCCGCTGGAGCCTTTCACGACAAAATTTTCAGTAATCGTCTGTGTTTCTCCGCTCTCAAATTCAATAGTGGACGCAGAACCGAAAGAAGAATTGTCGATTGTGAAGTTCTTGAAAGTATTAGAACCTGAAATTTTTGCGTTTCCTGTGAATGTGAATGAATAATCTGAAAGGTCCGCAGCAAAACCTGCATCAAAATTTGCTGAATTGGAAACCTCAAATTGAATATCCTCATCTAAAGAAACCAATCTCCCAGATGCATAAAAATTTTTCAATGCATAGTTTTTTCCAACATCTTTAGCGAAATAGACAATCTCGGATTCTCCACCCATAAACGAAAGATTGAATTCTCCCGATGACGAAGAATCCAAAGTGTCAGAAAAAAAGATAGTTCCATTACCCTGCAATGTCGCATCCGCCAAAAGACTGACAGGACTGTTTATCAGGATGTTTCCAGAATATGCGTTTACAGGATAGTCGCAGTTGAAATATATCGTTTCTCCAGTTTCTGCGGTCAAAGAGACATTGCCCGCCATCGACCATACAGTCTGTGATACTGTTATTTTTCCTCCAGTTGCAAGTTCAATTTTCCCGTCAGACGCTATTCCATTGGCGGTTACGCCTGATAAAGAAGAAGCAGAGCCAACCGCAGTAACCGAGCCAGTTGAATCAAGGCTTCCGACTGTCAAATCCCCCGCCGTTTTTAGAACGACGCTTGCGGAACTCCCACATGCCACGGTCGAGACTTCATGCTCCACGCTGCCTAGGGAAAAAATGCCAGCGGTATTGCATGAATTCAAAAGAAGTTTTTCCGCTGTTATGACGCCGGTCGAAGTTACAGTTCCTCCAGCGATTATCTCAAGTTTAGTGTCAGACGAGCCAACCACATTAACAGGACCGCGGAACGAAATATTTCCGCTTGATTGTATCCTTGCGCCCGCCAATCTCGTAGTTCCGCTGCCGCTTGTAAAAGACGAAAGCTCCGTTGCCGTTCCGACCGCCTTTGCAAAAATCGCAGTTCCGCTTCCGTCCAATGAAAGGGAATGCTCTCCATCAACCTTGCCGCCGAATATTATGTTCTTGCTTCCGAAAGACAAAACCGTGTCGCCAGAAAGGTTCACATTGCCCGCATAATGCTGGCCATACCCCGACGTCGTTGTCGTAATGGACGCGGAAGCGTCGATTGAACCAGAAATGTCGGACGCGCCGCCGACATAAATCGCGCCGACAGTGATTGTTCCGCTGTTCGTCAAATCTCCGGACAGTTCCAAAGAGTAGCCTGTTCCATCGATTGTTCCTTCGTTTGTAAGTTCCGCCATCGAAACGTTGGTGTCAAGCGTTACAGTTCCAGTTGAATCAATCTGAACCGTGTCGCTTGGATCAAGTCCAGGGTATGAAGTTCCGCTGTCGTCGCTCGTCCAGTTTGACGAATCGCTCCATGAAGAGCCGTCTCCCCCGCCCGTCCAGCTGTATGTAAAAGAGAACGAAGGAGCGGAAATAGAGAAAAATGCGAGCAGAAAAAGAAAAAAGCTGATACGAGAAAAATATGACTTTTCAAAAGCGGCGGACTCGCCGGCAAATTCAAAAAACTTCATCTTCATATTTTCGGCAGAAAAATAGACCTGTTCGATAACTTCGTTATCGCTCAGGTCGACGAGAATGGAATCGCAAAAATAGTGCGATTCCATTCTCGCATTTCAGAGTAACCTGTTCAGAAACTGAAGTTTCCGAACAGGTTTTATGGGTCTTTCACAATCCAACACGGACGAAACGAAGAGAAGCGGCGTTTTTCAGAGCCGGCTCAGCGGCATTCGTCGATTACAGCGTCGTCTTCCGGCACCGTGAAGACATCGCACTTTCCGTCCTCGTCGAAGAAATCCGAAATCTCCTCGATTCTCAAGGCG
This sequence comes from Treponema sp., assembly GCA_017934745.1. Taxonomy (GTDB): domain Bacteria; phylum Spirochaetota; class Spirochaetia; order Treponematales; family Treponemataceae; genus Treponema_D. Next base: position 15,446 of record JAGBIY010000008.1, read on the forward strand.
GACTCCAGGCTGTCGTCGTGGACGATGACCAAATCGGCGGTTGAAATCACGGTGTCCCATTTCGTCTTGTTGAAGAGAGCCAAGAATTCATCGTCGGAGAAAACGAATTTTTTCCCGACGCGCACTTTTATGTAGGCGATTGGAGATTTGCACTCGCCTATCGCGTTGACCACGGCGTAATAAATATGCGCGCACACACTTTTTAAATCCATGGAATTCATTATAATTCACTTCATGGAATTTTTGAAATTGATTTTGAAAGGAATCGTTCTCGGAGTCGCGAACGTGATTCCGGGCGTGTCCGGCGGCACGATGGCCGTCGTCTTCAACTTGTACGACAGGATAATCGACTTGATTTCACCCGACTTGAAGAAGATTTTCCGCTCGTGGAAATTCTGGCTCCCTCTCGCAGCCGGCATGGGAATAGGAATAATCGTGTTCAGCAAGGTCATCACCGCCCTGCTCGGCCGCCACCCGATTCCAACGACGTACTTCTTCATAGGCCTCATACTCGGCTCGATTCCGCTCATCGTCAGAAAGATGAGAACGGAAGGGAAAAGCGGGAAAACAAAAGAGAACGAAGAAGAGCAGCGGAATGTAGAAGAAAGTGAATCGGGCTCCCCTCGGCTCCAGGAATCCGACCGCGAAAAGAGGAACCATGAGAGGAAGGGACGGGTCCTGTTGAAGCTCGCCTTTCTCGTGGGTCTGATGATGGTGCTTTCCATGAAATTCTTCGGGGGGGACGTGGACGCGAGGAAGGCCGAGGAAAAGAGGAAGGCTCTTGACCAGGGCACAGTGTCGCTCGTCCAAGCGGAAACCGCCCCGAACGCCCAAGACAAGGCGAATCCCGACTCAAAAAGCGGCGAAAACTCTCTGGAGAGGCAAGTCTGGGTTGCGCCCGCCCAAAGCGAATCCCAAACGGAAGTGGCAGCATCCGCCGAAAAGCTCGACATCGCCAAGGCCCTCCTCCTCCTAGTCGCGGGCGCCGCCGCCGCTGTCGCCATGATAATCCCCGGAATCTCAGGCTCGTTCCTCCTTCTCGCGCTCGGAATGTACGGCAGCGTGATGGCGGCAATCTCAAGGCTGGACATCCTCTTCCTGATTCCGTTCGCGCTCGGAGTCCTGCTCGGCCTCGTCTTCGGAGCGGCCCTCGTCCGCTTCCTCATGAAGAAGATTCCGTCGCACACATACGCCTGCATACTCGGCCTCGTAGTCGGCTCGGTCGTAGTGATTTTTCCCGGCTTCGGAACTGTGGCAACCACGCTCGTCTCGGCAGCCACTCTCGCGCTCGGTTTTTTCGCGGCCTTCATCTCCTCAAGGAACGAATAGAAGGGCGAAAGTCAAGTTTTCACAGAGCAATGGCAGAAACGAGCGGAAGCGGGGTTCCGTCAACAAAAACACTAAACATCGCAAGCGATGTTAACGCCACCGCAGAGCGGTACTGCCGTTTTGGGCAAGACTGCGCAAGCAGGCTGCGGTTCCCGCTGGGAGCTTGTTTCTGCAACTACGGTATGCATAAACTCGACATTCGACCGAATAGAAAAAAAAGCGTAAAACAAAAAAAAATTCGCATTTCTCAACAAAATGCGAATTTCAAAGCGGAAGCCCGATTAAAGCTGGCTCGCGAGCTGCGCGGCTTTCTCCTCCGCCCAGCTGTACTGGGAAAGGTACTCGCCGTTGAATTTCTTCTTGGCGACCTCGTCGCCGTCGAGGAAGTCGTACACGTCGCAGCGGAACATGGTCACGTCCACCGCATACGAATTCTCCCCGCGAACGAAGAGCTTCTCCACGCCGTACTCCGCAAGAGTCTCCTCAAGGTTCTGCACGATTCTCGTTATGTACACCTGGTTGCTCCTCGTGTACTCCTTGTCCATGAATATGACGGCCGCGAGCTCTTTTCTTGAAACGCTCGCCCCACGCCTGTCCACCAGGTACGCGAAGAACTCCTTCGTCTTGGACCACTTGAAGTTCACGTTCTTTCCGTTGACTATCAAGTCGAAGTTTCCGAACGTGCGGACGAACACCCCGAAATTCTCACGCTTCTGGATTACGGCGAGTTCCTCCGCCAAATCGTCCTTGTTCACAGGCTTCAGAAGATAGCCGCTCGCCCTCACCTTGAAGGCGTCCACGGCGAATTCCGAAAAACCGGTGAGGAAAACGACGTCGATTTGGGGGCGAACAGCCTTCATCCTCTTCGCCAGCTCAAGGCCGGTGATTTCCGGCATGTCGATGTCCAAAATCGCCACGTTGACTTCGTTCTTCGGGTCCATGACGAAATCCAAGGCATCCTTGGACTTCGAGAAACTCTTCACAGACGAAACATATTCGACTTCTTTGCAAATTGAAACAAGATCGTCAAGAATCAACGGTTCATCATCTACGCAAATCAAGTTCATATAGCTCTCCTTCAATTTTGATAAAAGCCACTCTGTTTTTTCGGAATCCGCACGGTTATCTTCGTGCCGACCCCGATTTGGCTTTCTATTTTCATTTTTCCGTTGCACATCGACTCAATCCTGTCCTTGACGTTTTTAAGACCTATGTGCTCCGACTTTTCACTTTCGATTTCGGAAAGGATTTTCTTGGCATCGAATCCGGTTCCGTTATCGACGACCTCTATTATATGATTTTTTTCATCAAAATATGTGTGAATTTTAACAAATCCTTGATTTTTTCCGCGAATTCCATGCTTTATCGAATTCTCCACGAGCGGCTCAATCGAAAGGAACGGAATCCGCACCTCGTCGTTCTCCAATTCGAACTCCACGCTTATGTTGGGGAAGCGCATCTTCTCTATGTCGGTGTAGACCTGTATGTGGCTCAGTTCCTCGCTGAACGGCACAAGCTCCATGTTCTGCAGCCGTATGTTGCCCCGCAGGTATTTCGAGAAATTGTTGATTGTCTTGGCGGCCAAGTCGGCGTCCCTGCAGCAGAGAGCCTGTATCGTCGCCAAAGTGTTGAAAAGGAAATGCGGCTGAATCTGCGCCACAAGAACCTGGTTCTGGATGATTTCCAGCTTCCGCCTCAAAGTCACCTGCACGTTCACATACACGATGATTATAGCGACAAGGACACCGATGTACGTCACGGAAAGCCCCTGCACCATCACCTGGATGAACGCCGCGATGTACGGAGCGACGTTGATTATCATGAATGCGGATTTTATGTGCCAGTTGGCCTTTTTGGTGGCGACGTACGGCATCACAATCAAGAACGCGGTGAAGACGAACATGAGATGGACCTCGTACAACGGTCCCCTGAAATACTCACCAGTCGTCTCGTCCACAAAAAAATAGAATTTGAAGAACACGTTCAGGACAATCGTCACCGAGAGAACCACGAGTATGGAAACGAGAATCCTTCCTATCCATTCGCTCACCTTGTCACGGAGGTTCATGACCTCCTTCTGGTAGAACCAACAGAGAGTCGGGCACAGGACGGAGCTCAAATAGAACAGAGAGAACGCCAAAATCTGCAAGGCCGAATACTCAGGCTTCCCGAAGAAGAGCCACGAAACAGAATCGCAGAACAAAGTGAGCGTCTCGAAGAACACGAGCGAGCCGAAGAAGAAGTCCGCCTTTTTCCGCTTTGGGGTCAGGCATTCCCCCAGGAAGATGCACACGGAGACAATCATGCCCAGTATGTCGAAGGACACATTCACTATGCGCATCGGAGCGATGCCGTTCGGGAAGTCCAGTCTCGAACACATGACGAAAGTCACTATGACGGCGAGCATCTGGAACGCCAGCGCGATGTATTTCATTTTCAGTTTCACAGTATGTCCCTCCAGTTTTTTATGACGAAATCGGCAGTCTCTTCCATGTGCTCCCAGTCGCTCCTGCCGTCCGAGCACTTCTCAAGCGCGCTCGAATCGAACACGGCGCACGTCCTGAATCCGGCGTTCTTGGCGGTCTCCACGCAGTGCAGCGCGTCCTCGAAAACGACGCTCTCCCCCGCCGATGCGCCGCAGGCTTCCGCGGCCTTCTGGAAAATCAGAGGCTCGTGCTTGCTGGTGCCCAAATCAAGGCACGTCAGAACCTCCCTGAACAGCCCCGCGATTCCGAGCCGTCCAAGGCACGCCTCCACGCACTTCCTGTTCGTGGCCGTCGCGAGCACGCAGGGGACGCCCATTCCGTTCAATGTCTCCAGCACTTCGCGCGCGCCGTCCTTCAGTTCCAGACTGCGGGCGTACTCGTCGAAGATTATCGATTCGAATTCCCCGCAGATTTTCCCAACCGGGTCCGCGATGCCGAATTTTTCCTTGAAGAACAAGGCTGTCTCGGTCTCGGTCAGCCTCTTCACGTCGTCCCAGACGGAAGACGCGAGTTGAACGCCGTGCGAAGAAAGGTACCTGTCGGAAACGCCGTGCCACATCGGCATGGAGTCGAGGATTGTCCCGTCCATGTCGAAAACGGCGCATTTGAAATCAAAATTTTTCAATTTTCTGCAAACCATGATAGAATCTTCCTCATGAATGAAGAACAGAACAACATATCAAAAGCCCCTATTTTTCCGACTTTGTTTCTCATCGGTGTCGTGACGGAAACCGCCGGAATGATAGCTCTGCACAAATTCTTTCCAGAATTCTTCATTGCGGGGGCGGTCGCGTTCGGTGCGCTGCTCTTCGCATTCTACATCATATTCTATCATATTCCGATAAAAAGGCTCGCGGATTATGTCGATTTGGTGTACCTCGGAGACTTCTCGCAAAGCAACAAGGTGAGGACACCGGTGATGACGATAAGGCTCCTCTCCACGAAGCTCCACAACTTCATCGGGAACAGGCTCGTGAACCTCCTGAACGTCCTCAAGCTAAACGTCATACACACGCAGGACAAATCGGACGAATTCATGATAGAAGTCCAGAACGCCATCACGAATTCGTCGAGGATATCACTCGGAGCCGACTACATAAAGGTGAAGGTCCACAAGCTTGAGCATCTGGAATCCGAGACGATGAACGAGAACGTGGAAATCCTCAAGAACATCGAAAGCTACAGGAAGCTCGTGGAGAAGCAGTCGAACGAAATCGAGAGGACGAACGAGATAATAGAGGCGGTAGCGTCCTCGCTCAACGAGAAAATCGGATTCCTGAGCGAGAGGAGGGAGGCTTCCGAGCGGCTGGAGTCTCTCACGGAGACTGTTGACAGCCAGGTGAAGGCGACGGAGAGCGACGTCGGCAAAATCTCCGACGGAGTGGAGCTTCTCAACAACACGATTTCGGTCATCGCGTCGGTCGCGAACGAGACGAACCTCCTCGCCATGAACGCTTCCATAGAGGCGGCGCACGCTGGCGAGGCGGGAAAAGGGTTCGCGGTGGTCGCCGAGGAAATCAGGAAACTCAGCGAGCAGACGGGAGGGCACGCAAAGGAGATAACGAGCGCGCTCAAGACGATGACGAACCTGATAATGCGCGCAACCGAGTCGAGCAAAAAGACGAACGCCGCATTCCTTGAGATTTCGGAGCAGGTCGTCACTTTCGTGAACTCGTTCAAGGAGATAATCGACGACTACAAGGTCGTGGTCGACAGGAACACGCAAATCCACGAGCATTTCTCGGAAGTCGCGGAGGCGGAGAACGAGATAGGTGTCCAGGTCGGACGGATTTCCGAGAGCATCGAGCGCAACAACAGGAGCCTTTCCGACATCGAAAAGTGCATCTCGGAGATAAGCGACATCGTGAAGCGCAACACGTCGCAGGCCCTCGACCTGAGCCACTCCCAGGACCCGATATATTTCAACGCGGTCTCGAACGAGAAGAGCCTTGAGAGAATCAGGTGCGACATCGACTTCTTCAAGCTCGCGAACGTCTCGGAGGCGATTTGGAAGGCCGACAAGACGGAAATCCGCACGATAATCGGAGCGGTGCACTCGCACCTCGACTGGACGGTTCTGCTTCTGGAATACCTGCACGGCATTTCCGACTCGATAAAGGAAAAGATGAGGAAAGGCAGCTCCGCGTTCGATGAATGGCTCTACGGAGAGGGAACGCAAAAATACGGCAGGTCGCCCTCACTCGTCAAGGCAAAGCAGCTGAACGAGACGATACGGCAGAAAGCGGACATGCTCATACGGCTCAAGGACGCGGACAAGGAGAAGGAAGCCACAATCGAATTCTCGGAAATCCTCGAATATTCAAGGAAGATGATGCTCGAACTCAAGGAGCTGAAGAAATTCATAGTCTCCAACATCGCGGACGAACAAAAACTCTCGCAGTTCAGCATATCTTCGGATTCCGGCGGCAGAGAGGACGTGGAGGAACTCGGCGAAACAGAAGTCTTGGAAGAAATCGAGGAGATTTAGAGTCGCCATTCTCGGCAGATTCGTTTTTTTCCTTTTTCCACGAAGCTCCACTCGTTGAGAACGGATAGAATTTTCAATAGAATCAATTCCATACAATTCATTTTTTGGAGAAAAAAATGGCAACACCATTGGAAAACTATCTTTCGTCTTGCGGCGGCAAACCGAACGTCGCAATGACCGCTTACGTCGCGAATCTTCAGCAGGTCGCATCCGTAAATCCGTCAATCGCGGCTGATGTCGTGAACGAAATCGAGAACCAGAGAAGCCACCTGAAGCTCATCGCTTCCGAGAACTACTGCTCTCTGGCTGTTCAGGCCGCAATGGGCAACCTCCTCACCGACAAATACGCGGAAGGATACCCAGAGCACCGCTACTACGGCGGATGCGTCAACGTGGACGCGGTCGAATCGACAGCGGCGCGCGAGGCGGAGGAGCTTTTCGGAGCCGACTACGCCTACGTCCAGCCCCACTCAGGCGCGGACACCAACCTCGTCGCCTACTGGGCGATTCTTTCGGCGAAGGTCGAAACTCCTACATTGGAAGAGCTTGGTGTAAAGTCATTGAACGACCTCTCTGAAGAGCAGTTCAACGAGCTCAGAAGGAGATTCGGAAACCAGAAGCTCATGGGCCTCGACTACTCCTGCGGCGGCCACCTCACACACGGCTACAAGATGAACGTCTCCGCCCGCATGTTCGAGTCGCATCCGTACGGCGTCGACGAGAAGACAGGACTCTTGGACTACGACGCAATCGAAAAGCAGGCGATGGAAGTCAAGCCATTGATTTTGTTGACAGGATATTCAGCGTACCCGCGCGCAATCAACTTCAAGAGGTTCAGGGAAATCGCGGACAAGTGCGGAGCCGTTCTCATGGTGGACATGTCGCACTTCGCAGGACTCGTCGCAGGAAAAGTCTTTACGGGCGACGAGGACCCGGTCAAATGGGCCGACATCGTGACCACGACGACCCACAAGACATTGCGCGGACCTCGCGGTGCCATGATTCTCTGCAAGAAGGAATTCGCCGACTACGTGAACAAGGGCTGCCCGATGGTCTTGGGCGGACCGCTCCCGCACGTCATGGCCGCGAAGGCTTTGGCGTTCAAGGAAGCCAACACGAAGGAGTACCAGGACTACGCGCACCAAGTCGTCAAGAACGCGCAGGCTTTGGCGAAGAACCTCGCCGACCTGAACGTTCCTCTCCAGACGAACGGAACAGACAACCACCTCATGCTCGCGAACGTCTTCGAAGCCTACGGGCTCACCGGAAAGCAGGCTGAGGCCGCGCTGTTCCAGGCCGGCGTGACCGTGAACGCGAACGCGCTGCCGTACGACAAGAACGGCGCATGGTACACGTCAGGCCTCCGTCTCGGAACTCCTGCCCTCACTACGCTCGGCATGAAGGAAGAGGAGATGAAGGAAGTCGCCGCAATCATCGACATGGTGCTCAAGGGAACGAAACCTGGCGTCACAAAGGACGGAAAACCGGCGAAGCTCAAGATTGTCCTCGACGAATCAGTGAAGGAAGCCGCCTCAAAGAGAGTGCAGGCACTCCTCTCAAAATTCGTCCTGTACCCAGAGCTTGATTTGGACTTCCTTAAAAAGGAATTTGTGAAATAAGCCGCGCACAGGACGTGCGCACAAGCCGAAAGGCAACTTGTTGCCGGCACGTTCCGACGAAACAGGACGTTTCGGAGCGAACGTGCGACTTCTTGAAGAAAGAATTTGTGAAATAAGACGTGCGCATAAACGCAACACGCCCCCGCGAAGGATTTTTCCTTGCGGGGGCGTGATTTTTTTTTGTTGATTCAGTGTCTTTCGCAAAAACTAATGCGCGACAGAGATGACATTGAAATCCTGCAACATCTTCTTTCCGCCAATGCGGAGCATCTGCAAAAACCTCTGCGCTATCCCCTGCGGAACATTTCGTCCCGATTCCCACGCCTCAACAGTTTTTGGAGAGACTCCCAGCACAAATGCGAAATTTTTCTGAGTGAGATTCAGCTCTTCCCTGATTTCCTTTATCTCCACATCCTTATAGGAAGGAAGTTCCGAAACAGTGACAGACACTTTCCTCGCAGAGGATTCGTCGCCTTTCGCATAGGAGAGACTCTCGTTGAGACCTGCCATGATGCTTGTGAATGCTTTATTTTTTGCCATTTTGAGCCTCCTTCTCGGCATTTTTTATCGCAGTAACAACAGCCTTGATTTCATTGCGCTCCGACTTGCTCAAGTTTGCTTTTTCATTTTTTGGAAAAGCCGTAAGCAAGTAAATGTGCTCGGCGAAAACAACATCCAGATAAATTACTCTGGCACCACCACTTTTTCCACGTCCAGACAACGCCCAGCGAAACTTCCTAATACCGCCAGTACCTTCCATCACATCGCCAGTGTCGGGATTTTTGCAGAGGTAAATTTCCAGCTCAGACAAATCTTCATCATTCAATCCCAAGTCTTTCCACGTTCTGTCAAATTCTTTTGAAATGATGAATTCTCTAGTCATGTCCTAAACATACTCCCTATTGAATAGGAGTTCAAGCAATCTGAGATTTTTCGCAGAAAAAAATCTGTGGAGTATATACTCCACAATGGAATTGACAAATTCCATTGTCGCAAAACATCGCTTCGCTCGTTTTGCGGCAATGGCGAATGTATGGAGAAAAAAGTTAGGTTGATGCCCGCAATGGAGCACTTATCGTTGACAAGCCTAATCTTCCGACATTTCTTCTTCATATTGAAAACAACGACCAAGGAGGATTTTGAAAGAATTTGTGAAATAGGCCGCGCACAGGACGTGCGCATAAACGCAACACGCCCCCGCGAAGGATTTTTCCTTTGCGGGGGCGTGATTTTTTTTGTCAGCGTCAGTTTTGAATCATTTTCTTCTCAGTCTCGCGCGCTTTTCCCACGGAGCTTCGTCGCCTGCCTTGAAGTTGTAGATTGGCTTGATGACTTTGAGCACCTGCGCCGTCGGGCTGATGTTTCCAAGAATGCTGTCCATGGTCTTGTAGACCATTGGGGACTCGTCTATCGTCTCCATGCTCACGGTGGTGGAGAAGATTCCTTCCATCTCGCTCTTGAATTCGTCAAGGCTCAAGTTCCGCCGCGCCTGCATACGGCTCATCACGCGGCCGGCTCCATGCGGCGCGGAAAAGTTCCAGTCCTCGTTTCCCTTTCCCACGCAGACGAGGCTTCCGTCGCGCATGTTGATTGGAATGAGGAGCTTCTCCCCTTCCTTCGCGCTCACGGCCCCTTTCCGCAGAATCATCGCGTCGGTGTCGATGTAGTTGTGGATCGTGGTGAACTGCTCAAGGATTTCGTCTTTGGAAACGCGTAGCCCCACGCAGATTGAGTCTATCATCGCCTTTCGGTTGAGGGCGGCGAAATGCTGCATGATTTTCATGTCGTTGATGTAATCGTCGAAAAGCTGCCCAGAAACATACGCCAAATCACGGGGAACGTCCGTGAGAATCTGCGTGCGGAGTTTTTCCAGCTCCGTCTCAATCTCGCTTTTCCGCCCGCTTGACTTGAGGGAGTCAATCAAAGCCGTGATGTCTTCATCGCGCCTTCCGTTCAACTGCCTCCACGCCTCTTCCTGATAGTACTGGGCGATTTCAAGGCCAGCGTGCCGGCTCCCGGAATGGACGACGATGTAGAGGTTCCCCTCGTCGTCGCGGTCGGCCTCGATGAAGTGGTTTCCTCCGCCGAGCGTTCCCAGGCTGAGCATGGCCCGCTTCTTGTCGAACTTTCCGCGGATATCGTCCCATTCAACTTCGTCCACGAATTTGTGGGGGAACTTTCTGATTTCAAATCCGCTTGGGATGTTCTTCTTGATCGACCTGTCCAGCTTTTCCGCATCGAAATTCCGGCTCACGGGGGAATCGGCGCGGAAAACAACAGTCTCCATGCCGCAGCCGATGTCGACTCCAACAAGGTTCGGGCATATTTTGTCCGTGATTGTCATGGTCGTGCCGATGGTGCAGCCGGCCCCTGCATGAATGTCCGGCATGAGGCGTATTTTCGATCCTTCGGAAAACGGCTGGTCGCAAAGCGTCCTCACCTGCTCCAGCGATATTTTCTCCACATCGTCCGTGAAAATTTTCGCCATGTTGTACTTTCCCTTGACTTCTTTCATACAATGCCTCCTCAGCATTCAATTTTCTGACGAAGCAATTATAGCACGACCACTCTATCATTCTGCGATAGAGAAAAAGGAACTTTTCTACTCCACGGAAGCGGACTCCACTTCCACAGGGTCTGAAGGCTCGCCCGATTCCGAAGAATGCGACTCTTCGACATTTCCCGCCGCAGCCGAAGAGACCTCCTCCACCACAGGCTCGGAGATGCTCTGCGCAGCGTGCTCTTCCTTTGTCATCTTCTCGGACTTCTCGGATTTGAGGACGACCTTCTCGGCTACCGTCCCCTCAGGAATCTTGGAAAGCCCAATCTGGGCGAGTTTGTAGTAGGCTCCCGGAAGCTGTCCCGGAAGCACGTTCGAATACAAATCCACAAGCTCGTCGAAAATTCCCTTGGCATAGCTGTATTTCTTCTGCTTGAGGTATATGTGCCCCATCTCGTACTTCGCCTCGACATAGACGGAAGCGTCGGAACCGTAACGCTCAACGGCGGCATCGTAATACTGCAGCGCATTCTTGTAGTTCTTGCTCTCGAACGAATCCTGTCCGCGCTGAATCAATTGGCGCGCCGTCAAATCGTCCGGAATGGCATCAGTCGATGAGCACGACGCGAAGGCAAAAGAAAAGACTGTCAAAACAACAGCGGTGAATTTTATAAAGTTTTTCATGATGTTGATTTTAACAGTCTGAATCAAAAAAAGATACGGAATCAAACAAGGCTTGTCGTCTCGTCAATCCCCATCGAAATGTTCAAGCACTGGACGGCGGCTCCAGAAGCCCCCTTTCCGAGGTTGTCGAAGCGGCTCGTCACCATGATTCTCTCGTCGTTTCCGTACACGAAAATCTGGAGGTCGTTCGTGCCGGCGAGGGTGTTGGCGGGAATGAACTGCTCAGGAAGGACGCCCTCCCCCATCAAAGGCGCGACTTTCACAAAGGAAGAGCCGGCGTAGTGCTCGGCGAACATCTTCTGCACGTCGTCGGCGGTGACTTTCTTTGAAAGCAATCGCGAATGGAGGCCGACAGTCACGGTCATACCCTGGAAGTAGTCGCAGACGTACGGGTTGAAAATCGGCTCGTAATCAAGGCCGCAAATCTTCTTCATCTCCGGCAGGTGCTTGTGCGACTGTGTGAGGGCGTAGAGGCGCGGGGAATCAAGCTCCGGGTTGCGTCCCTCGGCCTCGTACTGGGCAATCGCCTTTTTTCCCGCTCCCGAATAGCCGGAAACCGCGTGAATCACCACGGGATAGTCGGCAGGCATGATGCCAGACTTCACGAGCGGATAGCCGATTGAGATGAAACCAGAAGCGTAGCAGCCTGGAACCGCTATTCTCTTTGAAGTCTCTATGCGCTTTCGGAATTCGGGAGAAAGCTCCGGGAAGCCGTATGCCCAATCAGGGTTCGTCCTGTGGGCGGTTGAAGCGTCGATTATGACTGTGTTCGGATTCGTGCAGAGGTTCGCGCTCTCGATTGCCGCGGCGTCCGGCAGGCAGAGGAAAGTGTAGTCGGACGCGTCAATCATCTTGCGCCTTTCCTCAGGGTCTTTTCTCTTGTCATCGTCAATCTGCAGAATCTCGATGTCGCTCCTCTTGGCGAAACGCTCGTAGATTTTGAGACCGGTGGTACCCTCTTTTCCGTCTATGAAAACTTTTACAGACATTTTTCTTTCTCCCAAAAAAACAGAATCTAGGGAAATTCGAACCCGCTGCCGCTTTTCCGAAGTTCCCTAGATTAGGATTCTACATTCGACAAGTCTACAGAATCAATAAAGCGGTTCGGAAACTTTGTCGCCGAACCGCTTTTTTCTCACCAGCGTCCGCGGTCGCTCTTGTTGTCCGGGACGATTATCGTGTCTATCACGACACCCTTGGACTTCGAAAGCTTGGAGACAAGCTCCTTCGTATATTTCTTGGAGCCCCTCGGCGTAGGATGCGGCTCCGCGTCGCCAATCAGGATGATTTTCTTCTGCGCTCCGCTCCGCCACTTGTAGAAGTCGATTGAACCGTAGAGAGCCTCGTACACGGCCTCCGGCAAGTCGCCGCCCTCGCTTCCGTTTATGACGAACCTGTTGAGGTTCTTCTTGAACGACTCCACGTCCTCCGTGAAATCGAAGAGCTTCACGGGAAGCTTCTTGTACTCGAAATCGTCGCCGTAGTCCCTGTAGAGGAGAAGCCCCAGACGCACAGTGCCGTACGAGTCCTCCTCCCGGCTGAGAGTCTCCATCAATTTTGGAACCCACTTATCGCGGAGAACCTTCACATCGTCCTTCATGCTTCCGGTAGCGTCGATTGCGAAAACGATGTCCACGTTCTCTTTCGGAGAGATTCTCTCGATGGAATCCATCACGTCGTCGGGGAGTTTGTCGAGGTTGGAGATGACCATCTCGCCCCCGCTGAAGCCCGCGATGTCGGTGAAGCTAGCGGCCGCCTCCGGGCTGTAGTTGTCGGTGAGCACAGGCTCGAACGAATCGGAGCCGTCGGGAATCTGCAAGTCGAACATGAACGGGTTGTCGGCGAATTCTCCGTCGTAGTCCGCGTATTTTTTCGAGAACGCGCGTATGTTCACGAACGTCCCCCTCTTCACGTCGATTTTTCCGTTGCGCGCCCAGGGATATCCGTACTGCATCTCCATCGGAATGTAGATGTGGAACGCCTCCCCGAATTCCTCGTCAGGCTCCGGCGTGGAATCTGCCAGGCGGTACTTGGCGTATTCGGAGACGAGAGGCTTTCCGTTCAGGTAAGTCACCTCGTCGCCGTTGACAGAGTTGTACTCCAAGGCCCTGTAGGAATAGTTGTCGTTCTTTCCGTCGGGATCCTTCGTCGTGTCGCAGAGGAGGACCGACTCGACTCCCTCTTTTTTGCGGATGTAAAGATGGAACCCCGAAATGTCGTCGAAATTGTCGTTGAAAGACACATCCTTGGGCACGTCCCCAGACTCCTCAGGAACATAGACGAGACGCATGTCTTCTCCGCGGATGAGCAAGTCATCATTGGCGAACGCCGCCAAGCCAAGGACAAAAAGTCCGAGCATCAAAAAAATCTTCTTCATTTTTCCCTTCCACTCAAAATGCCGATTATAAAACAAATCACAAGACATGTTCAGAGGCTGTGTTTTCCGAACAGATTCATACTAAATATCGTACCCTTATTCTTAATCGGCAATTCTTAAAGTTGAATTTAGAAGTCGTATGGTATAATCTCAAATGTTCAGGAAACATCCAACGAACGAAGCATTTTGGAAAATTCCGTTGTTCAGCATGGAGAAAACATGGATAGTACATTAGGTTTTGAGACAGTCGACTTGAGCGAATTCTTCACAGAAGAGGAAAAAAGCGCAGAATCGGCACCGACAGGCATCGTTGTTTTCACGGACAAGCAGCAATCGCTCATAGACCAGTTGAATTCGAAACTCACAGAAATACACTACAACCACTTCGAGCAGTTCGAGAAGCGCGTCGGAGACTTGCAGAAGCTCGCGGCGGCCATAGCGAACTTTCCGTCGCTCCTGGAGAGGGCTGACCTCACAGTCGGCTCCCGTACTCCGCAGTCGCTCATCGAATCCCTCATAAATTCCACAAGGGAAGGAGACACGACACTCCAGCTTCCGTCCAAAGCCACCCTCGGAAAGGGCTTTCTCGTCGCGAAACTGCACACGTTCGCGAGCCTTGAGAAACTCGCCCGCCAAGCGAACCTCGACAACCAGCTCGTAAAGGAATTCCACAACGAGACGGTATCGATGATGTTCCTCCTGCTCGCCGAGGATGTCTACCTCAACCTCATAAAGGACACGAGCCTTTCGATAGACTCCCGCTGGCAGCTTGCGACATCGCTGCTGCTCCTGTGGGAGCACAGGGCGGACCAGAACATATCGGACATATCCCCTGTTCTCCAGTCAGTCTGGAACGCGCGCGCCCAGCTGGCTCCTGCTTTCGGGACGATGATGGGGACGAGCGAGCTGATGACGATGACGTTCGCCCTGGACGAACAGTGGGTGACGTTCACGGCGACGAAACTCTCCGACGACGACGTGCGCATGGCGATGGAGGAATTCCTCTTCGGAATATCATACGAGCAGATAACGAAGCTCAAGAGCCTTCTGCGGGAGAAGGGAATATCCGCGATAGGAAGGAACGAAGTCTCGTCGTATCTCGGAGAGGCGGTCACGACGGACGTGAGCATGGACTACAGGGATTTTTTCCAGCAATATTCGATACGGCGAGACAACGCGCGCGTAAGGAACAGGCTGCACATTCCAGGCCCGCACAAGACTCTGGAGGACCACTTCATCTGTTTCGTCATGGAGAAGAACAACGAGAAGCAGGAGAAAGACGCATCCGCGGAGAAATGAATTTGAGGCTTCGGTTCAAAAAAAACTATTGACGAACGTTTTCCAATCTGTCATATTTGAAAAACTTACGGAAATTAGCCGGGTTGGGAGGTGAGAAAACAATGGCAACAATCGAAGTCGGAAACGATGAGAACCTCGAAAAGGCAATCAAACGTTTCAAGAGAATGGTTGAGAAAGAAGGCATCATCCGCGAATACAAAAAGCGCGAGTACTACGAGAAACCTTCTACAATCCAGAACCGCAAGAACAAGACTCTTCAGCGCAAGATGCAGAAGAAGACTCGCAAATCACACGATTCAAGATCCGCTTACTAAGCCTTTCTGAAAATCAGCCGATTTGGCGGAAACCTCCAAGTTCCCTTGGAGGTTTATTTTTTTCGTATGGACAAAGCAAAAAACATCGCATTCAGGATTTTTTTCTCAGCCGCCATGCTCGCGCTCCTCACGACATGCGCGACGAACGGAAAAACACAGGCGACGGCGGAAGAATTACTCCACGACGCACCAAAATGGGAAAAGGCAAGTTGGACAGACTCCGCGTACGCATTGAAGTTCGACAAGGCCGGAATCAGATACAGTTGCGTGAAAATCGACCTGGCAGCGGAACCGGTATCGATACAGGCGTATCCGAGAAAGGAAGGCGGAAAAGAAGTCTCCAAGCCAATCCGAATAAAGAAATTCGTGGAAATGACGGGAGCGAAGATAGCAATCAACACGACTCCGTACACGAAAGGCGGAAAGGCTATTGGAATCCACATCGACAGGGGGGACAAACTCTCGGCCGAAGCGAAGCGGTACAGCGCGCTCTACTTCGAGCGGGGAGAAAACGGTCTGAAGGCGAAAATCTCCGAGAACCAGAGCGCGGACGATTTTTCGGAGGCGGAATTCGCTTTCGGGGGATTCTTCACGATTTTGAAAGACGGCGAAAAAAGGAGTTTCGCGCACACGAGCTACGACGCAAGGAGCGCGGCGGGAATTTCTGCGGACGGAAAGACGCTCTACCTGCTTTCCGTTGAAAAGGGATTTTTCAAGAGGGGCCTTTCATACCCAGAATGCGCGGAAATCCTGCTGGCGTTAGGCGCGGACGACGCGATAGAATTCGACGGAGGAAGCTCGACATCGCTGTTCATGGACGGAATGATTGACATTTCGGAATCGCCGAGAAAAAATGCCGCATACATGGGCTTGACTTTCTGACAGTCCAATCTCTTCCGTTGACTTGTCATTTTTTATGGATTATCATTATTTCCATGGGAATTGCTACTAGTCAACAACTCACCCGATATTACGACCAATATCGGGATCGAGAAGTCATATTCAACAAGGACATCATCAGATCTCTAAAGCTCGACCCACGGCAAATTCAGATAAAGTACACCGTCGGCTCGGATGTCCAGTTGTGTCCATGCATCGTAAATTCGACATCATTCCAGAAAGCCAAGATAATCCTCAATACAAAGACAGACGCTTTCGAGTGTCTCGTCGGTAAAGAGCCTCCCTCCGTGCAGTTGAAGTTCGCGTTTTTCCAAGACGACGGGCAGCTCGTGACGTTTTTCGTCTCGACGAAAGTCGCTGAGAAACAGCTTCTCCAGGGAGCCGGAGATTTGGCGTTGATAACGCTTCAGTACACGCAGCGGCCGCCGGACGATTTGATAGAGATTGTCGGAAGGATGCTCGAGGCGAACACGAACGCCGTGCGCAGGAAGGAAGAGCGCATCGTCATAAACGAGGACAGCAAGAGAAAGCTCGGACTCGTGAAAGAGGAATGCGTCCTTGTCGTGCAGGGGGTTCCAAGGCACTGCATCATAAGGGATTTGTCGTTTTCAGGAGCGAAAGTCTTCCTCGTGGGCATTCCGCACTTCATGACGAACAAGGAAGCGGAGTTGAAGATGAACTACACCGACCCGGACGAAGTGGTCATGGTCAAAGGCATGATAATGTCGACCGAGCCAATCGAGGGAAGGAAGGACATCTGCTCGGCTAGCATAAAGTTCGACGAAAACCAGGTGCCGCTTTCGTACAAGCTCCACATAAACAACTACCTGACGACGGTGAGGAAAGCTCAGCTTTCGGCCAGCGACCAGATAGCGGCGCAGAGAGCGGCGGCCGCCCAAAACCAATAGCAACAAAGAGAACGAGTGAAGCCCCAGTTTTTGGGGCTTTTTCATTCGACAAATTCAAAGAGACAGCGAAGTCAAAGCAACAGAGGAAAACATGATTCAGAATTCACCACTCGACACAATCTACTACATCCAGCTCCCGGAGGATTTCAAGCCGTCGGCGAAGGCGATGCACATAGACCCGACTATTCCAGTCCCCGTCCAAAAGAAGGAGTCGGACGCGCCGGGAACGTTCAACATGAAGGAACTCACAGAGGAGCAGATTCTCGCGGGGATTCTGACGGTCATGGCATACGACCCCAAGAACGCGAACATCGGCTACTACAGGAGATTCCTGAAGGACGCCCGCCCGAACGTGAAGAAGGAGCTGACGGAAGCAGCGATACTCAAGGCGAAGAACGAGGACTTCGACCTGGCAGAGGAGATTTTCAGCGCGCTCAGGGGCTTCGACCCGGACGACATGACGACGGTGCTGAACACGGCGCTCTTCTTCGACCAGAGGGCCGACTCGTACAGGAAATCGGGTCTCAACGAGGACGCGGACGCATACGACGCGGACGCCCTCGTCTACTACCAGGACGCACTGAACGCCGAGCCACCGATTCCTGACGCGTTCTTCAACGCAGGATTCTACTTCCTCAAAAAGAGGGACTTCAAGAAGGCGAAGGACAACTTCGAGACATACCTCGCACTCATCTGCGACAAAAAGGAAGAGGATCTCGGAGACAACGGGGAATACAAGAAGAACAGGGCGCAGCAGATTCTCGACAACATAGCGAACAGGAACATGGAGGACGACCACTTCAACGCCGCTTACGACTTGATTTCGCGCGGAGAGGAAGAGAAGGGGCTTGAGGAAATCAGGGAATTCCTTGAGAGGAATCCGGACGTGTGGAACGCGTGGTTCATGCTCGGCTGGGGACTCAGGAGGCTGGAGCGGTTCTCGGACGCGAGGAAGGCGTTCGAGAAGGCTCTTTCGTGCGAAGGCGGAGAGACCAGCGACACATACAACGAGCTTTCAATCTGCCTCATGGAGGAGGGAGAATTCGACAAGGCGAAGAAGACGCTGGAGACCGCGCTCAGCAAGGACCCTGAGAACACGAAAATAATATCCAACCTCGGCTATGTCGAACTCAAGGAAGGCAACCCGGCAAAGGCCGCCGCTTATTTCCAGACGGTGCTGGAATACGACCCGGACGACAAAATCGCACTGGCGGAGCTGCAGCAGCTCGACATGTGACGCGCTCAAACGAGCATGTCGTGCTCAAGGAACGAGAAGTAGCAGTTTTTTCCGAGTATGATGTGGTCGAGGAGCGCGATGCCCAAAAGCTGCGAAGCCTGCACAAGATCGTGGGTCGTCTTGATGTCGGCGCTGCTCGGAGTGGGGTTCCCGCTCGGATGGTTGTGGCTCACTACAATCGCCGAGGCGTGTTCCTTTATGGCCTCGGCGAAAATCTCCGACGGATGAATCACAGCCATGTTGCCAGCTCCCACGCACACCACCCGAATCGAGATGACCTCCCTCGCTCCGTTCAGGCTGACGCACAGGAAGTGCTCCTGCGACTGCATCGAATAGCTTTTGATGTACGGGATGATGTCGCCAGGCTCGCACATCGTCACCTGCGGAGTCCTGTTCAGCCTGCGGCCAAGCTCCAATGCGGCGGCGACCGCAAGGGCCTTGTTCGAGCCTATTCCGCTCACCTTCATGAGGTTTTGGACGACGTTCTCTGGATTGCTCTTGAGGACGACCGACAGCACCTCGCGGGAAAGTTTTCCCACAGGACGCTCTTTCGTCCCGCTGCCGATGATGAGCATGACAAGTTCCTCGTCGCTGGGAAACGAAAGTCCGTTGAGCAGAGTCAGCTCCCTGATTTTCAAATTTTTTGAATCGTTTTTCATATAAACTACTTATCCCGTTTTTTTCACGGATTACAATTTTTATGAAAAATCTTTAAAGTTTTTGCATGAAAAAACAAATTTTTATTCAATTTATACTGTTATCGCAAATTTTACTATTCTCATGTATATCAACGAAAGAGACGACCACGACAGAAATTCCAGAATCAGAAGAAACGCTGAGCCAGACCGAAAACACAGAAGCGGTGGAGTTTGCGGAACAAACTGAAACAGCGGAAGGAGAATCCACTGACGACGCGGGAACGGAAACCGTGACTCAGCCGGAGGACAAGGAATCCGCAATACCGGGCAGCAGCACAGAAAGCAAGAACGAACCGGCAGTGAAAGAGGAAGTGGACGACTCGAAAATATCGCGGAATTTGATAGGAACCGGGAAAAAGACGCAGAAGGAACTGTACAAATTCTTCATGAAAAACAACAAGAAGGCGAGCAAGAGAAAAGTCAAGCGTCTCGCGAAATACTACATAGAGGAAGCGGCCGCGGAGGGGATAAATTCGGACGTGGCGTTCGTGCAGATGTGCCACGAGACGGGATTCCTCAGGTTCGGGAACCTCGTCTCCGAGGACATGAACAACTTCTGCGGACTCGGCTCCATAGATATAAACAACAGGGGGGCGACATTCGAGACGGAGCGGCTAGGCGTGCGGGCGCACATACAGCACCTGCAGGCATACGCCACCACAGAAGACATCGAGCTTCACAACGAGCTTGTCGATCCGAGATACGAATGGGTCCACAAGACAAAACTCGTCACGGACATATTCGGACTGACAAAGACGTGGGCCACCGACCCGAACTACGGAGCGAAACTCGACGCCATCTTGACGCGCCTCGAAAGCAACGGAAAATGAAATGAAAAGCAGAACTATCTGATTGTAGTTCCAGTGTATGATTTTCCTTCGAGAATCGACTTCGTGTTCTCTATGTTCTTTCCGCCGGCACAAACCACCACGAGATTCAGTTCCTGGGCTTTTTTGCTGGCGATTGGGTCGAACGGGCAGTTCTTTCCCGGAACCCACTCGTCGCCCACCATCTTCCTGAAATCGGCCCAAGAGATTTCGTCAAGTGGCTTGGCGTCTGGATTCTTCCTCGGATCGTCGGTGTAGACTTTTTCGATGTTGGAAAGGTTAACGACGGTGTCCGCTCCGAATTTCTCCGCCAAAAGGACTGCGTCGTTGTCCGTAGAGAATCCGGGCTTCCAACCGGCAGCCACAAGGATTCTGCCCGTGAATTCGTTGGCGACAGTCGGATCGGTCACGACAGGCTCCGCGCACAACTCCCCGAAGCTCGCCTTGACGAACTGGGCGTTCAGCCTCGTTGCCATGATTCCAATCCAGTCGGCGGCATCGGTTCCCGCATTCTCGGCGGTTCCAGTAACCTCGCGGAACGCCTTCTGGTAGATTCTGGCAGGTCCGCCTCCACCGACCACCAGAATCAAGCGGTCGTCCTTGTTCTCCTCAAGGAATTTTTTGACCATCCCAACGAATTTTTTCACGAAATCGGTGTCTGGATACTCAGGAGCGACAATCGAGCCGCCCACAGACAAAACTTTTGTAGACATACATTCCTCCATAAAAAATAAAATTTATATGCAAACATCTTCAGTAGATTCCCGTCACAATGGGGTTGTTCCAAAGGGAGCTGTAGTTCACGCTGCCCTCGCTCGTCTCCTCCCAAATCGACTGGAAAGCGAACGTTTTCGGGCGATAGACCGTCTTTCCGTTGACGAGCGACTGCCGAATCTCGTTCCAGCCCCTTGAAAAGGCGACGTGCTGGTTGTCGATGTTGCCGAAGTAGTAGGATTCAGCGTCGTCGACAGCGCACTCCCTGAACGGCTCGAATTCAAGCCCCTTCCCAAGCGCGATGTCGACAGGGACCCAACCGAATCCCTCAATGTAGAATTCGTTCCACCAATGGTTCTTCGACGACGAGTCCGCGTTGACGAGGATTCCGGCGACAGGAACGCAAGGAATCTGCAACGCGCGGAGCACGGAAGCGTATACGACTGAAAAATCATACGCGTCCCCAGCTGACTTTCCGTCCGAATTCGACGAGAGAATCAAATCCTTCGGAGACGATGTGGACTCCCTCTGGTAATTCAGCAGAGTGCAGTTGGCGACGAAATAGTCGTACACGAGTTTCGCCTGCTGGTATCGGTTCTTCTCCTTGCCGACAACCCTCTTCGCGAATTCGACAATTTCAGGGTCTCCGCTTTGGACGAGCGAGTCGGGAGACGAGAACTTCTTGAACATGACCCGGTTCTTGTCGTAGTCCTTCACGCTCCTTGAATTGATTTTTGTTTCGACAGAGTACGACGCGACGACGAAATCCTGTGAGAATTTGAATTTTTTCGAGGAATCCGCCTCCGACTTGCCCTTCTCCACCTTCTGCAGCTCAATCTGATGTATGAGGGTGTTGTTGAAATTGGCGACGAGCGGCTCGGAGGAACACTCGTACAGCTCCACGGACGGCTGGAAAGAGGAGACAATCGGACGGGGGACGCGGAGCGTTATGCTGAACGCGTTCTTCGACGCTATCGAGTCGACATCTTCGTTCAGCCGTATCGCGTACGTCTTTCCGTGCGAATATTTCTTCGTCCCGACCGGAGTCTTCACGTCGAACTTCTTCATTCCGCTTCCGCCCTTGTCGGTCTTGACGGTGACAGTCCCCGACGCGGCTCCGTCCGGGACACGCACGCGGATTTCGGTGTCGGACCACGACTCATAGTCGAACTCGTCCTCGTTTGCGGCAACCGAAGGGGAATCATCCTCGCCGGAAGCCGCATCCTCCCTGTTCGCGGAGAAAAGAACGAACGAATTCCCCCTGACGCTTCCGAAATTCATGCCGGTGACGACAATCGACTCGCCGACAGACGCCGACGATGGAGAAATCGATGAAATGACCGGGAGCGACGAGACCGTGTCCAATGGGGCCTCGACGGGAATTCCAGCCTCGTTGGCGAAGAATGCGGGCTTGGACTTTCCAGATGAAGTCACAACGTTCACAAGCCCATCCTGAACATTTGAAGGAATGATGATTTTTATCTCGTTTTCGCTCCAGTCCACATACCCGCTCGCGGTTATCCTGCGGCCGCTCAACTCAACATAAGAATTGTCGCGGACGCTTCCGAAATTCGAGCCTTTTATTGTCATCGTGTCGCCCGCGCTTCCGACCGCCGGATTTATGTCTTCGATACTGGGAGATTTCTTGACCTGCTTGGTGACGACAGAGACGATTCCCAATGCGGCCGCTATCACCAGCGCATAGAGAACCGTCCTGAAAAGAGGATACTTTCTGAAAAGGAGTGAGAACATCTTTTATTCCATAAAATAACTAGTTTTCTTGCTGAATTTGAATCTCTCCGAATTCCGGGACCCTCATCTGAATCGAGTTGCTGTTGGAGAACCTCGACTTGAACACGTCAACGGAAGTCATCTGAGAGCCGAAATTCCTCGTGCGGCTGGAAACGACGGCGGAAGCCTGTATCGTCTTCTGCTGGACAGCATCGGAGGAAGAGCCGGCCTTCTCGGAATTCGAGGCAGCAGAAGCGGACTTCTCCACGGCAGACGAATCGGCCTTCGC
Organism: Treponema sp.; assembly: GCA_017934745.1. Taxonomy (GTDB): domain Bacteria; phylum Spirochaetota; class Spirochaetia; order Treponematales; family Treponemataceae; genus Treponema_D. The sequence goes on from JAGBIY010000008.1 coordinate 37,846, forward strand.
GACGACGGCGAAAACCTCCGGGAGTTTCTCGCTGTCTATGTTTCCGTCGATTTTGACATCGGCCTCGGCTATCGGCTGCAGCTCGGTGTGGGCGATGGCTTTTATCGCGACGCTCTCCTGACGGGAAGCCCGACCGCTCAATGGGACGAAGACAACAGCGAAAACGGCGGCGGCGGCGGCGAAAGACACAGGGAACTTCCAGAAAGCCGCCGGCTTTCTCTTAGGCTCGGCAAGTTCCACTGTACGCGCGAAGCGCATCTTGCTCTGGAGCCTCTCGAAGCTCGCGTCCATGAATTCGTCGGATATCTTCGAGGATTCGCTTTCCGCGTCGAAGTCAAGCAAATCGTGGATTTTTTTCATCCGCTCAAAATCAGCAGAACTTTCGGCATCGTTTTTGACAAGCCGCTCATATTCCGAAACGAAATTCTCCGGCATCTCATCGTCGATGTAGACCGAATGCAAATCTTTTTGACAAGCCATCTTTTTCTCCTTAAAAAAACGGATTTTCAACTGAACGACAAATCGACATCGCCTATAAGCTTTTCAAGCTTCTCCCTGGCCCTGAACACGCGGACTTTCACGTTGCCTTCCGTGATTCCGAGTATCTTGCCGATTTCTTTGTAGTTCAAATCCCCATATTCCTTGAGAATCAGAACCTCCCTCAAATTCTTCGGCAGATTGTTCAGAGCCTCGACCGCTTTTTTCCGGGCTTCCTCTTTCAAAACGCTCTGCTCCCCCGTCTCGATTTTGCGGGTGTCCTCATAGAAAGCCTTGTGGTAGGCTTTTCCCTCGCGGGTTCTCCGCATGGCGTAGTTGAGGGAAGCGTTCTTCACGACACGGATCAGCCAGAATTTTGCGTCGTCCATGCTCGGAAAAACCATCCCACGGGAATTGGCCTTGATGTATGAATCGTGGACCAAATCCTCGGCGGCCTCCTCGTCGTTCACCACGCGCCATGAAATCGTAAAGAGGAGTTTGAAAGTCTCGTTGTAAATCGCCCGGAAATCGGCAGGATTGGCTGCGTTGTAAAGCCTTTCCGACGAAGGCGTTGTTTGCTCTTCCAATTTAAAATCCTTTTTCTAAGAAAACGCTTATTCGGTAAAATGGTTTCAGTTCCGCTTCCAAGTCGGTCCAGAAGGAGTGTCGATTATCGTGATTCCCCTAGCGGCCAAATCGTCGCGGATTTTGTCGGCAGCGGAGAAATCCCGGTTCTTCTTGGCTTCCGTCCTCTCCAGCACGAGTTTGTTGATTTCGTCGGCCTCCGGGTCGCCCTCGTGGCTGTCCACGTCGCTCTCGCACTTCTGCGACTCGATGGCGGCGAAAGCGTTCTTCACAACATCTAGAGAAAGCACGCCGTCCATGCGGTAAATCGCGGCCAAAGCCTCGGACGCCCTGCGCCCCTTTCCGGCGGATTCCTTCTGCATGGCGGAGAGGGCGATTGGCGTGGCGAGGTCGTTCTCAAGACCTTCCTTGAACCTGTCCAGGTTGTCCTTCACGGACGGTTCGATTTTCGAGAGGATTTCGGAAAAGTTCTCGGCTGTGAGACCGATTTTTTCCTCAGAGTTCGCCTTCTGTATCAGCTTCGCGACGCGCTGGTTCAACGCGGCTCGTCCGTTCTTCGCGGAATCCATGCCGGTGAGCGAGTAGACGAGCGGTTTCCTGTAGTGGCCGCCGAGAAGGAAGAAGCGGTAGTCCAAAGGCTCGTAGCCTTTTTCCTTGAGCGAATAGCCTTTCTCTGGAGGAAGCTGCGTCTGGAGGGTTATGAAATTCCCGGACGACTTGGACATCTTTCCGCCTTCGAGAATCAGGAATTCGTTGTGGAGCCAGTAGTTGACCCAACGACCGGCCTTTCTCTCGTCCTCCGAGAAGGAGCCTTCCGCCTGCGCGATTTCGTTGGTGTGGTGGACGGGAACGTGGTCGATTCCGCCGGTGTGGATGTCGAAGTGCTTTCCGAGATACTTCATGGACATCGCGGAGCACTCGATGTGCCAGCCGGGGTATCCCCTGCCCCACGGAGAGTCCCAGACCATCGCCTGGTCCTCGAATTTTGACTTGGTGAACCAGAGTACGAAGTCGCCCGGATTCCGTTTGTTCTCGTCGATGACGGCGACCTTGCGTTTTCCGGCTCCTGCGACAAGCTCTTCGATTTTGAGGTTCGCGAGTTCGCAGTAGTTCGGGAAAGTGGATATGTCGTAGTAGAGGTTTCCGCCGGCCATGTAGGTGTGGCCGTTCTCCTCCAGCTTCTTTATCAGCTCAATCATGTCGTCGATGTGCTCGGTGGCCTTGCAGATGACATCAGGACGGCGGATGTTCAGCGCGTCGATGTCCTTCATGAAAGCGTCGGTGTAGAATTTCGCCACCTCAAGCACGGACTGGTGGCGTTCCTCGGCGGTCTTAACCATCTTGTCGGTTCCGTCGTCGTTGTCGCCGGTCAAGTGGCCCACATCGGTTATGTTCATGACGTGCTTTATTCTGTATCCAAGATACTTCAAGGTCTTGTCGAGTATGTCGAGGAAGACGTAGGCCCTGAGGTTGCCGATGTGCGCATAGTTGTAAACTGTCGGTCCGCATCCGTAGAACCCCGCGAATCCCGGCGTTATCGGTTTGAACTCTTCGATTTTGTGTCCCATCGTATTGAAAAGCTTGAGTGCCATTTCGTATCTCCGTAATAAATTTCTGGATTGCTGTTTTTAAAGATATGATTCTAATGAATTTAAAGAATCTTTTCATTCCATTGGCTTCGACTACCGGGGAAGATTTTTTTTGGGCGATATTGACTCTTCGATTTTCGCATTTATTGTTATATAATTTTGTAATTGTATGCGTTTTTTTTCGGAACGATGACGGATTTCCGAAGAAGCGCGAGGGGAAATTTTGAATTTCAGCAAACTTGTTCAAATGTTCAACGCGCCTTTTTTCAACGGAATAGTGCGGCTGGACGAACCTATGGCAAACCACACGACAATGCGGGTCGGAGGCCGCGCACCGATTTTTCTGGAGCCGTCGGACGAGGAATCCCTGATTTTCGCCGTCAAGGTGTGCATAGAGAGCGACGTGAAATTTTTCATAATAGGCGGCGGAAGCAACATCGTGATGGCGGACAACATAGGATTCGCCATAATTTCAACGAAGCAGTTCAAGAAAGTCTCCCGCTCGAAAACTCCGGGAAAGGCGAAAGGGCTTTTCGCGTTGGCGACCAAGCACAAGGACGAATCGAACATGGACGAAAGCGGTGTCGAAAAGAAAAAGAGGTACCTCAACTGCGACGCGGGAGCGACATGGACAAGCATCTGCATGGTTTGCACGAAGAACAACCTGAGGGGATTCGAGCAGTTCGCGGGTCTTCCGGGGACTGTCGGAGGGGCGACGTACATAAACGCGACGTGCTTCGGGCTTTCCACCTGCGACAATCTCGTTTCGGTCAGATATCTCGACCTGAACGACATGGAGGTGAAAACGTACAAGAAGAACCCTGACGACTGGGGCTACAAAAGCTCCCCCTTCCAAACGACGGACAAAATCGTCCTGACGGTGGAGTTCGAAGTGCTGGAGGACTCCAGCCTGTCGCTGCAGGAGCTGAAGAGCGGCTACCACGAATTCGTCAAGAAGCGGGCGCTCATGAAGCACTTCGAATCCCCTAGCGCGGGAAGCGTCTTCAGGAACCAGCCGGGAAGCGACATAATCGCGGGAAAAGTAATCGACGAATGCGGTCTGAAGGGAACGCGAGTCGGAGGCGCGATGGTGGCAGACTTCCACGGAAATTTCATAATAAACGAGAACCACGCGACTGCGGCCGATGTCCGTGAACTCGTGCGGCTCGTTCAGGAAAAGGTCAAAGCGGAAAAAAACATCGATTTGCAGTGCGAAATTATATTCGTTCCTGAAAATGTCGATATTTAGAAATAGGACAGCAATTTTTTACAACGGATGGGAAATATGCCTCAGATTCAACAACCACAACAGAGACTTCAGTTAAGAGCGGCCAGATTTCCGAAGGGCGCGGAGATTTTAGTCGCCGACGACCCGAAAGCGGAATTCTTCTACATCATACAAAGCGGATTTGTCCTTGTGAGCATGAACACGGATACGGCAAATGGCGGTGGTGCAAAAAAGGGGCCGGGAGATTTCATAGGCGTCATCTCGTGCATGTCCCACAGGAGCCAAGTCGAGAAGGCAATCGCTTTGACGGACGTAATAGCGATTGCCGTTCACAGGACGCAGTACATGGACTTGATCAAGCTCAGCACTCCGACGGCCCTCAAAATCATCAGGACGTTCTCCAAGACGACGAAAGCGATGAACGAGCTTTTGATGCTCCAGACAACGAACAAGAAGGTCAACGAGAATCAGGCCCTGATTTACCAAGTGGCGAAGTACTACGACGACGACGGCCAAGAGTACATATCCGCGTTCGCGTTCGACAAATTCGTCAAGCTCAACATACAAAGCCCGGCTCTCGAATATGCGAAGAGAAGGCTCCTTGAACTCAAGCAGAAGCTCAAGGTGTACCCGAACCCGGAAGAATCTCTCAGGCACTACCCAAGGGGAACGATGATTTTCTCCGAATTCCAGACGGGGGCGGAGATGTACGTTATACAGAGCGGTTCAGTGAAGATTTCGAAAGTCCTCAACGGAACGGAAGTCACGCTGGCGGTCCTCAAGCCGGGACAGATGTTCGGCGAGATGGCCCTCCTCAACAACGATTTGCGCTCGGCTTCGGCCATAACGGTGGAGGACAGCGAGATAAGGGCCATCAACATGGCGAACTTCCAGAAGATAACGGAATCAAGTCCGGACATGATCACGAACCTCACGAAGACGTTCGCGGAACGCCTTTGGATTATGCAGAGGCAGCTCATCAACTCAAGGCTGAGGGACGACCCCGTGGCGAAAATGATAGACATACTCGCGCTGCAGCTTGAGAAGATGAACTACACAGAGAACACGAGCGTCGAATACCAGACGGAATTCACCCCGAACGACATAGCCACGATGTGCGGCCTGACGAAGAGCGAGCAGAGCAGGTGCATGTTCAACTTCATGAATTTCAGGTTCATAGAGACGAAGAAGAACAAGATTTTCGTCTCGGACTGCTCGGAAGTCATAAAGCAGGCGGCTTTCTACAGGAAAAAGCTGCTGAGGAACCAGTAGCGGATTTTTTCAAAGCAGGGAGAACAAATGAGCATACGAAAGATTCTTGGCATTTCAATCGTCCTCCTCGCGGCGCTGCCGATGGCGTTGTCCGCATTGCCGTCCGGGTACGGGAAGGTCAAGCTTGGGATGGGCGTGGACGAAGTGAAAGAGGCGTTGAAGAAAGACCACCAGTTCGGCTACAGAGGCGACAGGGACGTCTCCCTCTCTCCGAAAGACCACGAAACGGTCATCGAGACGGATCCAACGACATACGCGTCGTTCTCGTTTTTCGACAGGTGCTGGTTCCAGTTCTCGGACGAGAAGCTTTCGGTCATAACGCTCAGCATGAACATGGACATGATTGACCACTACGCCATTTTCTCGGAGTTGTGCGAGAAATACGGGAACCCGGTCGAGATTTCACCGAAGAAGTCCGTGTGGAAATCCGACACTGTGACGCTTTCGCTTGAAAAGCCGCTCATCATAAAATATGTGGACGCTAAAGTCTTCAAGGACAAGCAGGACGCTTCCAAAGTGGAGAAGACGACTTCGGAAAAAGCGAAGGACGAATTCCTGAAGGGGCTTTGATGAAATTTTCCAGACTCGCGCTTGCATTTCTTCTATTCTCATCATTTGCCGCGTTCTCGTGCGCCTCTAAGAAGCTTCCGTCAAAGGACTTCCAAATAGTCAAGGGCGATGGCGGAAAAGTGGCGGTCAACGCGGAAATAGCTGACACATACGAAACACGCCAGAGGGGATTCATGGAAAGGGAGTCGATTCCAGACGGAACGGGAATGCTCTTCGTCTTCGAAAGCGACAGAATCTTGAGTTTTTGGATGAAGAACACCCCCACCCCCCTCTCAATCGCATACATAGACTCGGAAGGGAAAATAAGGGACATATTCGACATGAAACCGTACAGCCTTTCAGAGATTGTCAGCACAGTGAGCGTCCGGTACGCGCTCGAAGTTCCGCAGGGCTGGTTCGAGAGGACCGGAGTGAAAGTCGGAGACACGGTTCTTGGAGTGAAGGACGAGACGGCGAAAGGTGAAATCAGGCGATGAAGAGAAGCGTTTTCGGAAACAAGAGATACATCGCGGCGGCGTTAATCGTGCTTCTTCCGATTCTGCTTGGGGCATTCGCGTTCGCAAAGCAGGACACGGCGGAGACTGGACGGGACAAAACCGGGAAAATCGAGTCCGCGGAGCCTGAGGAGACATCCCTCATCGAGAACGGAACCAGGATTCAACTGAGGACGGAGAAGCCCGGCGAAAAAGTGTTCATCAACAACAACTACCAGGGAAAGACTCCGCTGACCATCAAAAACCTTGTTCCGGGAACATACAGGCTCAGAATCGGCGAAGAAGAATTCGAGATAGAAGTCAAGAGCAACCACTTCGACAGATATTTTTTTTTGAGCGGTAAAAATCTATAATTCAACACATGAAACTCTATTCTAAAATCGAAATGATAAGAAACACCCTGATTGGAATGGCGGTCGGGGGATTGGTCGTCGGAATCGCACTTGGGGCGCGCGGCGTCATGTCAAAAAGCGCAACCGAAGAAAACGCCGGAGAAGCGGCGGAGATTGCGGACGGAGAAGCGGCGGAAGCCGTCCAGACGGAAGCGGAAGAAAAATCCGAGAAAGCCGCAGAATCCACAAGCGAAGAAAAGATAGCGGAACTTTCTGAAAAATACGACGCGCTGCTCTCAAGGGTGACGACAATCGCCAATTCGGAGGCGAACTACACGATAGACGAGCAGCAGAACATTGCCGTGTACGAGAAGTGCAACGAGGCCGTGGTGAACATAACGACGCAGGAGATGGCCTACAACTGGTTCCTTGAGCCTGTCATACAGGACGGAGGTTCCGGCTCCGGCTCCATCATAGACAAGAGGGGATACGTCGTCACGAACGTGCACGTAATCTCGTCGGCCTCCAAAATCAACATCTCGCTCGCCGACGGCTCCACATACGAAGGCCACGTCGTCGGAAAGGACACGGAATCGGACATCGCGGTGCTGAAATTCGATCCGGGCGACAAAATATTGAAGACAATCGCGTTCGGAAACAGCGACAACCTCAAGGTCGGGCAGAAAGTCATAGCCATCGGAAACCCGTTCGCCCTTGAGAGGACGATGACGACGGGAATCATATCGGGACTCGGCCGGCCGATACAGGAAAGCGCGAACGTGATAATCAGGAACATGATTCAGACGGACGCGGCAATCAACCCCGGAAACTCAGGCGGCCCGCTACTGGACTCCAACGGGCGCATGATTGGCATAAACACGATGATAATCTCGAATTCGGGAAGCTCGGCAGGATTGGGCTTCGCGGTCCCTGTGTCCACGGCTCAGAGGGTCGTGAAGGATTTGATACAGAACGGCAAGGTCACACGCGGAAGGCTCGGAATCAAGGCGGTGCAGATGTCTTCCGACATAGCGAAGTACGTCAACTCGCAGCGGGGGCAGGCGGCGGGCCTTTCAAGGGTCGGAATCAACTACGGAATCCTCGTCAGCGAAGTGGACGACGGAAGCTCAGCCGCCAAATCCGGCATCAAAGGAGGTTCCGTGCCGGTCAGATACAACATCAGGCAGTCGTTCAACCTCGGCGGGGACATAATCGTGGGAATCGACAACATATCGGTCGCGAGCTACGCCGACTATCTTTCCGCGCTGGAGGCGAAGAGGCCGGGCGACAGCGTGACAGTCACCGTCTACAGGGACGGCGCGACCGAAAAGATAAGGACGAAACTCGACTAGCGGTTCAGGATGGACATGAAAGGATTTTTTGCACTGGCGTTTTTATTTGCGGCATCGCATTTTTTTTGTGAAAAGAAGGCTTTTCCGGTAGTCGGCTTGGTGACGGCGAACAACGAGCCGGTCGAATTCGAAATCGACTGGGACGAAAAGTGGTTCGGGCGCGCGCCCTCCTCCGAATACGACCACGACATAGCGAGGATATCCGCGCTCTTGGCGAGCAACGCGTACTCCAAGGTCAAGGAGGCGCAGAAAAGCGGCTCAATCGAAAAAAATCCTCTCAGGAACACATACGCTCTTCTGGGAGTGAGAGACGAGGACATCTTCTACGACTACGACATAGACTACGAGAACCCCGTTTTCGGGCACGACCAGGCGGCGTACAGCTTCGCCTCGAAGACAATCGACAGCTTCCTCGGCAAAAAGACGCTCGTCTTCATAACGGTGCGCGGCACGACATTCACGTTCGAGGAGTGGAATTCCAACGTGAACATAGCCGACACGAAAAAGGACTATGATTTCCACCACGAGGGATTCATGAAGTGCGCGGTGAAAATCATGGCCTCGTTCGAGCACTACCTTCTCCAAAAGAGAATCGACCCGAAAGACGCGTTCTTGCTGCTTTCAGGGCATTCCAGGGGAGCGTCCGTCATCAACCTGATTTCCGAGCAGATTGCGAACAACGACATTTTCGACAAAAGCAGAGTCTACTCGTTTCCAATCGGCTGTCCGAAAGTCATCAACGACATCGAAAACAAAGTCGACACGAAAAGCGGGAAATACTCGTTCGTCTGGAACATCAGCAACGAGGAGGATTTGGTTCCGTCAATGCCGCCGGCGTTCAAGACATGGAACTACAAGCGGTACGGAAACGACCTTGTGATTCCGTGCAGGTGGAACACGGAGAAATACGAGGAAGAGTACGTCCCCGTCTTCAACAAGAATTATTCTAAGATAATGGGCAGGACGCTCAACCCGTTCAGGACGGGGAGCTACCTGCCGTCGCAGATTGTGCGCGAGATATGTGAGCTGTGCCCGGACACGGACAAGTTCTACAACATGCTCTTCAAGCCGAGGAAAAGGACGGAGGGCGTGATGGAGCGGATTCTCTACCACGCGGACGAGGAGATGGGCGACGTGACGAAATTCGGCGGGCTTCCGCAGAAAATCGGCGACCTCGACAAGGAAACTCTGGAAAAAGCGATGTTCCTATTCATAGACATGCACACGCCGGAAGCGTACCTTTCGTGGATGCTGTCGTTCGACGCGGACAGGCTCTACAAGGACCTCGAAAGCAGCGTCATCGCGCTCAAGGGAAGCGTCTCGGCCGCAGTTTTCGACGGAGAGGGGAACCTGCTCTTGAAGGTGGACGAAGGCAAGGTGCGCATGAAGACGAGGAAAGACCCTGTCGGAGCGTTCAACACGGCGACGCACACATACATCGGTCTCCCCGCCACGGAGAATTTCACGGTCGTGCTGCAGAAGGAAAGCCTCTTTCCGACACCGGTGGAAGTGGGCGTGGAACGCTACAGCGGCACGGGCGTGTTCGAAAGAGTCGTCACCACGGAGAAATTCAAGCTGCGGAACGGAAGCTCGCTCAAATTCACGGCGGGGAAAAAGTCGATAGAGATTGAGGACGGCGGAAAAATCGGCTGCGAAAAGACCGAGGAGATTGATGAACTCAAGCGCGCGGACGACCTCTACTTCTCCCCTGAACTGAACATCGCGCTGGACAAGGAAGTGCAGATTGGCTTCCACATGGGACTCCGCGCGATATACGGAACGTTTCTCTTCACTCTGGACGACAAAAGCGAATTCATGGAAGACGACGTGGAATTCTCGCTCGGAATCGGAAGCATGGCGAACATTTTCGGAAGGATATACATCGACCCGGAGATTTTCTGGAACATAAAGGCCGCCTCCCCGACGGCGAGGCTCGCCCTCTCCTACCAGCCGAGGAAACGGGCGCGGTTCTTCATGGCGGGGAATTTCGACATGGACTTCGGAGACGGATTCAGCGTGGACCCTTCAATACAGTTCGGAATAAAATTCTGACGGAGAAAGTCGCAGGCGCAGAACGAAGAACAATAAAAATGGAAGAATCGAATCAATCGGAAACAAAAGAAATCACGGTGCTCTGCAAAGTGCTCGACAACTTCGGAGACATCGGGGTCGTGTACAGGCTCTGCCGCTCGCTCATGGACATCGACGGCACGCTCAGGCTGAACCTCGTCGTGAGCGGCCTTGGAACATTCAAGAGGATGGCGGACGGAATAGACCCGGATTTGCCCTTTCAGACCTACCGAGGCTGGAGAATCTTCGACTGGGACGACGGAAAAACTTGCGGCAATTATTTCTCGGAAAATCCGCCAAGCGTGATTTTGCAGACTTTCCAGTGCGGACTTCCAGACTGGCTCGACGACATCATCTACGGAGAGGAATTTTCGAACGCGGGAAACTTTTGCAGAATCGTGAACATAGAATACCTCACGGCGGAAAAATGGGCGGACGACTTCCATCTTTTGGAAGGGGCGACAAGAAGCGCGAACGTCAAAAAACACTTTTTCATGCCGGGATTCACAAAAAAAACGGGAGGACTCATCCTTGACAAGAATTTCACGGAATGCCTCTCGGACGAAAATTACAGGAAAAGCAGAACCGCATCCTTGGCGAAAGAGATTCAGTTTTCCGAAAGCGACTTCAACATCCTCGTCTTCTCCTATCCGAACGACTTCACTTTCTTCTTCGATGCGGTCGAACGATTCTCCGAAAAATCCGCAAGGAAAATCCGCGTATATGTGGCTCCAGGCGCGGGCGAGGAATCATTCAAGAAAACGGAATCCGAATATGGAAAGAAGAATTTCTCCGTCGTCCACCTTCCGTACCTGAGCCAGGAAGTTTGGGACGCATTCCTGTGCTCAATGGACTTTCTTTTCATCCGCGGCGAGGACTCGTTCGCGCGGGCGGCTCTTTCGGGAATCCCGTTTTTGTGGAACATCTACCAGCAGGACGAAGAATTCCACCTCGTGAAGCTCAAGGCGTTCCTCGACATTCTCGGATGCGGAAAAATCAACGAGCTGTCATGGCTCTACAACAGGAATTTCGGACTCGAATGCGGCCCGGAGGCGACTGACGCGTGGGGAAAAATCTCAGAATGCGAAAACGGAAAAGACGCGCAGAAGAAAATGGCGGAACTTTTGAGGGAAATTCTCTTCAATTTGGATGAAATTAAACCGTCATTCCAGAAGCTTGCGGAACGGACACTGGCTTTGGGAAACCTTTCGGAAAAACTGCTGGAGTTTTTGCCATTGAAAAATTAGCAAGTTTTAAATACAATTTATCAAATATCTTTTATAAAAGGAAATCATCATGGGTAATAAGATTGCTACAAATGAAATCAAAGTCGGCACTGCCTTCATGTGCGGAAGCGAGCCACTCATCGTTCAGAAGAAACTTGGCCAGAAAGGTGGACGCCAGGGCATCACAGTCAATCTCCGCGTAAAGAATATTGTAACTGGTTCAACAAAAGACCTCGGCGTTGACGCTGGCGATAAATTCGACGAAATCGAACTTGAGAAGAAGGCCGTGAAGCTCTCATACGTCGACGGAGAGGACTACCACTTCATGGACGAGAACTACGAGGATGTCGTCCTCACAAAAGAGGATTTGGGCGACAACGCAGGCTACCTCAAGCCGTCAGAGGCAGAGGGCGACGACGACGACTACTCTCTCGAAGTCACATACTACGAGGGAAAAGCGGTCGGTGTAGACCTTCCAATCAAAATCACACGCAAAATCACTTACTGCGAGCCTGGAATCAAGGGCGACACTTCTGGAAAGTCGTCGAAGCCTGCCACATTGGACACAGGAATCGAAGTGATGGTTCCGCTGTTCTGCAACACTGAGGACAGAATCGTAATCGACACACGCGACGGCTCATTCGTGGAGCGCGCGAAGTAATCAAAACAAGCGGTTCCGCATGAATGGAAAAAGGCTTGGGTCAAGACGAAGAGGCGACTCTCCGAAAGAACCCAAGCCTTTTTTTGCCGAAAAAAACACGTTCAGAAGCCGGACACGACTTTGGCAACAATTTTTGCGACGAGGACAATCAGCCTCAAATAAATGAACGTAAGCCCCACCCCGCCGGCGATTCCGGTCAACAACCGCCGGACGTTCGTGGACTCAAGGATTCCGAGGCGCTGGATTCCCCAGTCAACCGCCATCGGAAGGAGCAGGCAGACGGACAGCAAAAGCGGCGGATGGACAAGGAAGAACAGGGCCGTCCCCACGAAATCCCCGACAATCACGCCGAAGCACCTGGCGCAGACGAACATCTGCCAGCCCTTCACGAAAAAGCTGCGCTTGGGCATCTGGTGGCAGCCGAGCCTTCTGCCGAATTCCATCGACTTCTGCCAGCGTATGAAGGATTTTTCCTCCGGCTTTACGCCTTCCATTTGTTTCCGCACGAGGAGCAGACCCAATAGTTCGTGTTCTCTGTCTTTCTGCCTTCGCCGCAAAGTCCGCAGAGCAAGCCGATTGGACCGAGAAGAACGGCTCCGCAGCAGCCTTTCCCCGCTGAAAAATCCTTTCCGGTCGTGGAAACCTCGTTTATTATGTTGCAATTCTCAGAATCACATTTTGGACACTTCATTTCATTCCTCCAAAAAACTACCAGAAAAGCTCGGCCTCGAACGAAACACCGTCGTCTGTCTTTCCAACAAGGAAAAGCCTTTTGGCCGCATCATCGACGTTTCCGAAAACCTGGACCTTCTGCCCGAGTTTCGCCTCTTTGGCGTAGTTCAAGCGGAAATCCTTGAACTGGACATGGCGAAGGCTCTCTGGAAGCGCGTCGGCGATGAAGGCTCCGTAGCGGGCGTTGTTCGTGTGCCCGTTTCCGTCCAAGTCCGAATATTTTATGACGCGCTCGTCGAAAAGGGAAAGCGCGCTGTCGTCCGGATGGGCGATTTTTCCGTATTTCAGGCAGTCGTGCTCGGTCTGCAAGTCGACCGGCGGACGGAGGCAGAACATCTTGGTCGGTACAATCTTGTGGTCGGCGGGACGGACGGCTACCCAACCGCCCAAGCCGCTGATGAGCTTTTCTCCGTCCATGCTCTCGAATTCGTAGGAGCGGACGAGCTGCAGCGCCTCCGACTTCTCCTCCCAGGTCTTGAGGACAATCGCCTCGTTCTCCCTCGGCATTCTGTGGAACCTGAACGAAAGGCGGCTCACTAGTATGGCGAATCCGTTCTCCGTGAGCATTTCGCGGCTCATCCCCTGCTGGTTGTAGTCCTCCACAGCTCCGTCGGACGCAATCTTGAGCAAATCGTAGAACGAAAGCTGCTTGCTGTCGTTCGCCTCGCAGAAATAGACCATCGTCTGGAAGTTGAATTTCCTGTCGGAATCGTGGAACTGTCTGTATTCTTTCATCGCTTTCACCCCAAATTGAATAACTTCTAGGTCGAATGTCGAGTTTATGCAAACCGTAGTTGCCGAAACGCGCTCCCAGCGGGAACCCACAGCCGAATACGGCAGTACCGCTTTGCGGTGGCTGATTGTATTCGACTGTGGAACCCCGCTTCCGCTCGTTTCGGCCATTTCTCTGTAAAAACTCGACTTTCGCCCTACTCAGACTCTACGAGGAACGAGCCGGAAATCCGCCTCTGTCAAGGATGCACGTTCTTGGCGACCTCCTTGCCGTTCGCGTCCGGGCCAAGCTCGTAGACGACGTTCTGACCCTTCTGCAGACGCGAAAAAGAAACCGACTTGCTGTAGGACTCGTGGGCGAAGACGATGCCAGAGCTGCGGTTGATGAAAAGATAGTACCTTCCATAGCGGTCTCGGTCGATTCTCGCGATGCTGCCGGAATAAGTCACAGCCTTGTTTTCGTCGCCCTTCTCCTCCATGCGCACACCAAGAGCCTTTTTCGCCTCGCGCATGTACGACATGATTTTCTGGCTGCTCAGGAAGTTTCCCATCCTTCTTCCATTGTTGGTCTTTTCGAAAAGGTCCTCGGCCTTCTCGAAAACAAGGAGGGCATCGTTGAACGCGTCCTCAAGCTCGCCGTCGCGCTTGCAAAGCGACAAAATCGACTGGGAGAGCGAAACGGATTTTTGGATGTCGTTCATGCTGACGGTTCCATGTCCGAGCGAATCCTTCACGAGATAGCAGGCATACGATTTCGCGCTGCGGAATTTCGAGTCCAGTTTCCCCTGGTAGATGAGCCGCTCGAAAGCCGAATAAAGGCTCGCGCTCGCATAATAGCAGATTTCGCTGTGGTTGTCGGAGAAGACCCTGTCTCGATATTGCGGAAGAAGCTGGTATTCGGAGGCCATCGCATCGAAAGGAGAATCGAACCACACCGCGACCGCGCTCTGCAACAGAGTCTTGAACGAGCACTTCTGGTATGCGCAGATGTTCTCCCCGACAAGAGACTTCGAGCGGCGTTCGTAGTAGACGTGCCTCTGCTCGCTCGTGTCCTCGAAATTGCGGAAGAAGACCTCAAGCCGCTTGTGGTACGCCTTCGTGATTTCGTTGATCATGTCGTGGACCATGTTCTGGTTGTTGTTCGCGCTTACAATAGAATTTATCGTCTCGGAGTCGTTCGTGCTGATGATACGGGCAAAGACCTTCACCTTCGATATGTCCAGCCCCTCTTTGTGCGCGTAGTAGATGACGGAGCAGGTCTGGCAACCGTTGACAATCTGGGGATTCGTTATGCGGACGGAATCGTAGTTCGGAATCTCAAGCCTGTTGGAGAGAATCGTGATTCCGTTGTTCCTCAAAATGAAGCTTTCAGGAGCAGTGCGTATCGTCTCTTTTATCGAAAGGTTCACGCCCGTGTTTCCCTGGTAGTCTCGGACGTTCTCCTCGAAAAGTCCCCTCTTCAAATTCCCGGTCGTCTCGTCGATGAGGATTTTCAAAAGCTCGTCCGCGTTGATTATGGCCGCGCAGCCCATGACAGACTCGTCCCCGGCGAGCTGGAGCGGAGTCCCGTTGAGTTTTATGCGGACGGAGAAGCTGTCGTTCTCGTTCGCCGAAAGCCTGACCACACGGTCCTCGTCCATGAACACTGGCTTCGATATGCTGTAGATTCCATTTTCGATTCGCTCGGCGGCCTTCCGCAAAGTCTCGAACGAGCCGAGAACCTCGCTCGAATCAGTCCACTTTGCGTTCGCCGCCACATAAAACGGACGCACTTCGATGCGGGTCATCTCAGTCCAGTCCTCAGGGCGCGCGAGAATGTCGTTCTTGATGTCGAACCAAGCCTGGACTTTCGGGTTCAGCTTCCGGGTCGACTCCCTGTCCAAGAAATTCTGGATTCCCATGATGAACACGCTGATTTCCTTTAGGTCGAACGTGTCCTTGCACTTGGACTGTATCAGGATTATCTCGGCGGAGCGGATTCCCTTGTCGCTCGCGATGATGAAGTCCAGAAGACGCTTGTTCGTGACGATGTGTCCGTTCACGCGTATGCAGATTCCGTCTATTCCAGAATCGTAGTAATCGTCAACGCAGATGGCGTCCAGAAGAGATTCGTCGTTGTTTATGCTGTTCGGAAAGTCGTTTTCGATAATCGCCTGTATGAGCATCCTCTCAAAGACGACTCCGTCTTTCTCCCCGCCCCCGGAATGTTCTTTTCTGTATTTCTCGATGAGCGTCTTGACCGATGTGGTCGCCCTCAAACTCTTGTCCTCGAAAACGGTCACTACGTTCTGCACGATGCGCCTTTTTCCGCGGGAAATCTTTTCCACGCCATCGTCGTTGTCGGTCGAAGAGACGGACGGACCGCACAATTCCCCTATGTCCTCTTCAGTCTTTATGTCCGACAAAAACCACGGCTGCCGGCCGGGATTCCTGTTCTGCGTGAAAAAGGCGTAGAGAGTCTTTCCGTCAAAATCATGAAGCCCCAGTGAAATGAACGCGAAGTCGCTGTACTCAATAAATGACGAAGGGTCCTCCGCGTAGATTTTTGCAAGGTATCCAAGCAAATCCCCATCAAAATCTTCTTCTATTTTATATTTCAATTCCTGCCCATATTTCGGCACTACATAAGCTACTTTAAAAAAATCATTCTCCATATTTTTCACTCCTAAAACACAAACATTATATTGTATAATCCCGGTAAAATCGCCGTTTGCTCACGGGAAAATTCGTGAACGATGAACAAAATCGGCACAATCCGCTATAATTTCTCCAATTATGGAAACACGAAACATTTTTGAGAATCTCTCATGCATCGACCACCGCTATTCACTCTCTGAAAAAGCGGCTTTTGACGGACTTTCCAAGTACATAAGCGAGCAGGCTTCCATTCGCTCATGCGCGAAATGCGAGGCGGCTCTCGTAAAGGCGCACCTCAAAGTGCGCGGGCAGCTCACCGACGAGTTGGCCAAGACGCTCGACGACGTGGCAGCCAAAATCGACCCGGAAGAGGTCTACACGGAAGAGGAAAAGACGAAGCACAACATCCGCGCGCTCGTGAACGTGATGAAGACCAAGGTGAACGCCGAAATCGGACCGCTCATCCATCTTGGAGCCACATCGGTGGACATCTTGGACACGGCGCTCTCATGCAGGATGAGGGACGTGACGAAGAACGTAGTCCTCCCGGAACTCAAGCAGCTTGAAAAGTACCTCTGCGAAATCGCCGAGAGGGAAGCCGCCACGCCTCAGGTCGGACGCACGCACGGACAGCACGCAGTCCCGATAACGTTCGGCTGGAGCATCGCCGAATTCGTGTCGCGACTCGGAAAGTCGATTCTCAAAATCGAAGAGCTCTCGAACGACCTCGTGGGAAAACTCGCGGGTCCTGTCGGCTCTTACAACGGACCTTCGATGATTGTGAAGGACCCGGAAGAGCTTGAGAGAATCTACACTGAATTCCTCGGCCTCAAACCAAGCGAATACTCGAACCAGCTCGTGGAGCCGGAGCACGTCCTCCGCCTGCTCTTGGAGATGAACGTGGCGTTCGGAATCATCGCGAACCTGGCGGACGACCTCAGGAACCTCCAGAGAAGCGAAATCGGCGAAGTCTTCGAGTACTTCTCGGCCACCCAGGTCGGCTCAAGCACGATGCCGCAGAAGAGGAACCCGTGGAACAGCGAGCACGTCAAATCGCTCTGGAAGGCGATGTGCCCGCGCGTCATCACATTCTACATGGACCAGATTTCAGAGCACCAGCGCGACTTGACGAACTCCGCCAGCCAGAGGTTCATCGCGGACTACGTTTCGGGCTTCACGATGGCTGTGGCCCGCATGAACTCCGTGGTGAAGGGCCTGCAGGCCGACAAGGAAGGCATGGCGAGAAACCTGCAGAACGCCGGCGGAAAAGTCAAGGGAGGAGTCCTCGCGGAGCCTGCGTACATTCTCCTCGGAGAGGCCGGCTACAACGACGGACACGAAATCATCAGGAAAATCACGCTCGAAGCCGAGAAGACCGGAAAGACTTTCTTCGAAGTCCTTAAGACACACGAGAAGGAATTCAACGACATCACGAACCAGCTTGAGAAGCTCGGAATCGAAAACCCGGCGACATTCTTCGAGAATCCCGCGAATTACTGCGGACTTGCGGCGAAGAAATCCGCCAGACTCGCTAAGAAATACGCTGAGCTGATGAAATAAATTTTCCACAGCTTACCAATGAAGGCGAAAGTCGAGTTTTCACAGTGCAATGGCTGAAACAAGCGGAAGCGGGGTTCCTGATTGAAAAACACTCAGCCACCGCAAAGCGGTACTGCCGTTTTTCAATCAGGGTTCCCGCTGGGAGCTTGTTTCAGCAACTACGATATGCTTAAACTCGACATTCGCACGATGGGAATTTCTTTTCGGAAATTCCCATTTTTTTTGCTTGTTGATAATGACAATCCGCTCATCTACAATGGAACGATGTTGAGAATTGGACTTGTGCTTTCGGGCGGAATGGCGAAAGGGGCGTACCAGATGGGCGCGCTCAAGGCGATTGATGAATTTTTTGAAGACGGCGAAATTGCGGCCCTAAGCTCGGCTTCGATTGGAGTCCTGAATGCGTTCGCGTTCGCCAACGGAATAGTCGACGAGGGAATCTCGCTGTGGAAGAACATAATGAACGGCCAAAAGCGCATCTTCATAACTTCCATTCTGAAAGGGGAATACCTCCAAGAATCCATAAAGAAGCTTGCGGAGAAATCAAAGAAGATAGAGCGCAATTTCTTTTTCACGATACTCTATGCGAACGAGCGGGAGCTCAAATATGTGGACTTCTCGAAAGAATCCCCCAAGGACTACAAGAAATTCCTTCAGGCGAGCGTCGCCCTACCGATGACGAACAAGGCTGTCGAACTGAACGGCGAGAAACTCTACGATGGAGCGATGGTCGACAACATTCCCGTCAAGCCGCTTGAGAGTTTGGACTTGGACTTGATAATATGCCTATTTTTCGAGAACAGCGGAATCATATTCGAGCACGAAGAATTCGACTCGAAAATCATAAAGATAGCGTTCACGAACGACACCGTGGTGAGGGATTCCCTCTGCTTTGAAAAAGAGAGAATCGACAAAATGCTCGAAGACGGCTACAGGATTACGAAGGAGAACCTTGAATTCTATTTCTCCGGCGGAAAGAACGACATCGATTCTGTGAAAGAGAAAATCAGAGTGAAGAACGCAGAGAAAACCGAAAGGCACCACCGCATAACCGGGGATTTCGTGGTCAGGAAATTCAACAAAATCATGAAGCACTTCATAAAAACACAGCAGACGAAAAACCAATTGTAATAAAAGGAACACAAAATGGACTATTCACTTTCAGACTATCTTGAATTCAGAGGCGACCTGAGATTCAAGAACGACAAATTCGCCGACACCGACTCGATAGTCCTCTGCCAAATCGCCTACGTACATTTCGACAACATACTAGAAAGACACACCGAAAGCCTCGGCTCTCTCGACTTCGAATCCAGGCAGACGTTCAAGGAGCTGATGGAAAAAGTCGTCTCGTCGAAAGAGAAGAAATATGAATATTTGGACGTCGGATTGATGAACAAGAAAATCCCGGAGCTTTTTCTGCAGGCGGCGAAGACAGAAAGGTTCAAGGACGTGGAAATCTGTGGATTCATAAGCAAAATGGAGTACGAGAAGGACAAGGACAATCCAGAGCAGTTCGCGGCGTTGACATACATTCTGGACGAAAGCACAGTCTGCGTCGTGTTCAGGGGAACCGACGACTCAATAAAGGGCTGGAAAGAGGACTGCAACCTCGCCACGATGGACGCGATTCCCGCCCAATTGGACGCGCTCGAATATCTTTCAAAAGCCGTAGAACGGTTCGCCGACAAAGAGATAATCGTGGCTGGACACTCGAAAGGCGGCAACATAGCGATGTACGCATGCGCCCACATCGACGAAGAGAAAAAGGCGAAGGTGTCGGCATTGTACAACCTGGACGGACCGGGATTCTCGAAAAGCGCGCTTTCCTCCCCAAAAATGGAATCGATAAGGAAGATTCTGCACTCTTGGTACCCGCAGCAGTCGCTCGTCGGAATGCTCTTCCACCACTTTCCAGACAGGCACAAAATCGTAAAAAGCTCCGCATCCCTCATATTCCAGCACGACCTTTCGTCATGGCTCGTCCACGGCAAGAACCCGGCGGAGGCCGACGAATTCTCAGGCGTGAGCGTATACATGAACAAGTCGTTCAACGAATGGTACGAGAACCTTCCCGGAAACGAAAAGCGCAGGCAGTTCATCGACTCGCTCTTCTCGATTCTCGAATGCTCGAGCAAGGACACCCTCTCGGCGATGATAGGGGACATCCAGACGGAAGTCTACAGCGCGGCAGACGACGTGAAGTCGAAGGACAAGACGTTCGTGCGGAAGACGGCCGACGTCGCCTCGAACTTGACGAGAATCATCGCGGAAGGCGGCAGGAACAGCATAAAGAGCGGACTTGCCATGACGAAGGGCACGATAGAAGTGATGAAGGACCCGGAGCAGCGGCGGATTCTCAAGGAAATCGGGGAGCAGCTCGTAAAGGCGGGTGTGTCTTCGGCGAGGGAACTTGCGATAGAGAAAAGGCAGGAAGACGAGAAGAACGCGGAGAGGAAAGTCGAGGACTTCAAGGAAAGCGTAAGGGCGAACATAGCGGACGCGAAGGACATAGGGATGAGCTTCATAAACGGAATTTTCGGGAAGTGAAGTTTTCGGAAGCTGCTGCGAAAGGCACGCCGACAAGGCTGACTTGGCGTATTCGAAGCCCGCTCGTTGTCATGCAAAAAAAATGGCCATTTCGACTTCGCTCAATGACCACGACTTCGCTCAATGACCATTTTCTATTCTCTGTATAATTTTCCGAACTTTCCTAAATCGGCTTTTTAGTTCGATTTTCCGGGGAGTGTCACGACTCCGCCTGCGGCAGTGAGTGGAACGTACTCCGGGACTTCCCTTCCGTCCCATCTCTTGGCGCGCTCAAGCTGAATCTCAAGCTCCTTCAAGCGGATTTCCAGAGCCTGGTTCTGGGCGACCTTGGCGTTGTAGTAGGCAAGGGCGTCGGCCTCAACCTGCTTTGCTTCGGCGGCCTTCTGAGCCTTTATCAAGTCGGCCTCGGCGGTCTGCTCCGCGGCTTTCTTCGCGGCCTCGGCCTCGGCGACCTGCTTCTGGGCGTTCGTCTCGGCGAGCTTCAAGTCCTGCTCGGCCTGGCGGACCTGCTGCGTCCTGTTCATCGTCTCCTTGATGTTCTTGTCGAAATCGTCGCTCCAGTCCCAGTTGGAAATCGTGAGCTGCGTGACTTCGATTGGATATTCGGAAAGACGCTTGACGAGGCTGGCGGAAACGTCGGTCGTTATCTTGTCCTGGTTCTCCACAAGCTCGTAAATCGAATACTTTCCAACAGCTTCCTTGACGCAGGAGACGAGGCTCCTCGTTATGGCGTTCTCCAAAATCGACTCGTTGTACTTTGTCACGGCGTCCATGATTTTTTCGGCGTTGTAGCGGTAGAAGACAGTGACCTGCGACCCCACGGTCTGCATGTCCTTGGTGATGGCTCCGTCCGTTCCCACAGAGAAGTTTGCGTTCATTCCCTTGGGCACAATCGAATACTTCTGGATGCGGCTTATGAACGGCGCGTGGAAGTGCATTCCAGGCTCAAGCACGTTTCCCGTGACCTCTCCGAGAGTGACCATCACGCCGCGCTCGCTCGGCTCGACAACGTCGCAAGAGGAAACGACAGCGGCGAAAACGACGACAGCGGCAATGATGCCTAACACGATTTTTCCGTATTTTTTCATTCAATTCTCCATATTTATAGAAAAAATATTTTTTGGATTCCAAAAGGATTGAATCCGTCCGAAATCCACCCGATAAAATAGACCTGTCCAGAAACTGCTGTTTCGGAACAGGTCTAATATACAGAAATAAAATCAAATCGAAAAGAATTTCCGTATTTCAGGAAGCTTCGCCAATGCGATTCTCCTTCCCATCTCGTAGATTCTCTTCAGTTCGTCGGGGTTCTTCTCCGCGCGGGAAATTCCCAAAGGCTCGTCGGGACAAACCACAAAGCACTTTCCGTTTTTCGCCTGG
This sequence comes from Treponema sp., assembly GCA_017934745.1. GTDB lineage: Bacteria > Spirochaetota > Spirochaetia > Treponematales > Treponemataceae > Treponema_D. The sequence continues at coordinate 59,293 of JAGBIY010000008.1, forward strand.
TCGAAGACGTACTTCGTCTCCTCGTTGTAGACGTTGTGGCGATTCGCCACGGTCTTTATGAGATTCGGGTATTTTCTGTACTTCAACTTGATGAGCGGAAGGAGCGGATTCCTCTCCTTCACGAAGCCCTTCGGCTGGGTGAGGATGACAAGGTTCCGTCCGAACCCCATCTCCTCGAACGCCTTGAGCGGAATGGAGTCCGATATTCCCCCGTCCAAATATTTCTTGCCGTCGAATTCGACAATCTGCTGGACGATTGGCATGGCAGCCGAAGCCCTCATGTATTCGAGGCAGCGTTCGTCGCACTCGTCGAACTTCTTGAAATCGGCCTTTCCGCTCTCTATGTCGGTGGCGGCGATGTAGAACTCGACAGGATTGCTCTTGAATGTCTCGAAATCGAACAAATCGAGTTTTTCGGGAATCGTGTGGTAGGCGAATTCCTTGTTGAACAGGTTCCCCGTCTTGAAGAAAGACCTCCAAGAGCAGTACCTCTTGTCGCCAGCGTATTTCATGTTGAACCGCACCGCCCTTCCAATCTGCCTGGACTTGAAATTGCAACCGAAACAGGCTCCCGCCGAGACCGTCATCATCCCGTCAAATTCAATTCCCTTCTCCATCAAGACATCGAGGACACCGCACGAGAAAATGACGCGCAACGCGCCACCCTCCAAAACAAGACCTTTTTTCATAATGCAAAACTCTACCCCAAAAACGGCGTTGATTGAATAGGTCGAATGTCGAGTTTATGCATACCGTAGTTGCAGAAACAAGCTCCCAGCGGGAACCCGCCAACAAAAACGGCAGTACCGCTCCGCGGTGGCTGAGTGTTTTTGTTGACGGAACCCCGCTTCCGCTCGTTTCTGCCA
>JAGBIY010000009.1 GCA_017934745.1 Treponema sp.
AATTGAGAATTGAGAATTGAGAATTGAGAATTGAAAATTGAGAATTGAGAGTTGAAAATGGGGCACTGGAAAACTCTTCTGGCATCATCTATCCTTCTCTTCATCGCGGCGTTCAATGCCCTTCCGCAGGAGGCGAACTACCGGCACTACACGGACAGGAACGGCAACATCGTGTTCGCGCAGAAGCTCACATGGCAGAAGTACGAGAACATCGACCACTACAGAATCGAAATCGAGGAAATCAGCAAGACCAGCAGGCGCGCGAAAGTGCTGGACAAGACGACTGAGGAGAATTCAATAGAGGTGAACCTTCCGGCCGGAACATACCGCTACAGAATCTCAATCTACAACGTGCTCGGCAACCTCGAAACAAAGTCGGAGTGGAAGGAATTCGAGATTTTCAAAGCCACCCAGCCAAAAATCAGCTCGATATCCCCGGAAAACGTGGAAATCGAAAAGGACGCCGAGAACAAGAGGAAGACGCTGGAGCTCACAGGCGAAAACCTTCTGAGACAGTCCAAGTACAGAATAAGCGATTCTGGCGGAACGAGCGAAGGCAAAGTCGAAACGGCGAACGGAAATTCGGCGTCGGTCACGTTCGACTTTCAGGGATTTCCGGCAGGCGAATACAAACTGACAGTGAAAAACCCGGGCGGCTTGGAAAGCGAAGCGGCTTTCACCCTGACGATAAAAGAGCAGGAGCCTGTCGTGGAGGAGCCTGAAATCGAAGAGCCGATTGAGGAAGAACCAGAGCCGATTGAGGAAGAACCAGCAGCCGAAGAGCCAATCGTCGAAGAGCCAGAACCGATTGAGGAAGAGCCAAAAATCGAAGAACCAGAGATTGAAGAACCGGAACCGGTTGAAGAAGAGCCGGAAGTCGAAGAACCGGAAGTGCCGGTTGAGGAAGAGGACGAGCCGTTCGACTTCGACTTGGACATGGCAATCGGAGCGGGACTTTCGATGCAGATTTTCGGAAGGGAATACACAGGCGGCCAGTTCTACGAGGAATTCTTCGGAAGCAGGTTCGTCTTCCCGAGATTCGACGCGAGAATCAGCTTCCTTCCGATAAAGACCCGAATCGGAAATTTCGGAATCGGAGTTTCGGGAGATTTTCTCTCCATAAAGAACGAAGTCGAAAGGCGGTACAAGTCGTACACGCTCACAGGAAACATCTACTCGGCACTCGGAGAGGCGGTCTACCAGAAGAACATCGGAAGGTTCACGCTCGACATCCATGCAGGCGCGGGAATGCAGAACTTCCAGGGCTTCTCGTTCGACTTCACAACCCCGGACGGCTCGTACTCCACGGAAAAAATCGACTCAAGCTCAATCGTGCTCGGAGGCGGATGCGGTGTGCAGTTCACAATCTGGAAAGGACTGTACGCGGAAGCGGAAATCGGCTTCAAATACACCGCGGAACTTGAGATGGGCACAATCGAGCCGAAAGTCATGCTCGGCTGGAAATTCTAGTCATTCCTCTCATCTTCCCTTCTCTTCCCCAAAAAAATCGAAACGAAAAGGACGAAGGCGCAGGCTCCCAAAAATCCGCCTGCGGTGTCAGCCAGCCAATCGAAAACGGACGAAGTGCGTCCGGGCGTGAAACTCTGGTGGATTTCGTCGACAACGCCGTAAATGCTCGTGGCAAGAAAAGGAATCCACGCGCGGCGGAACGACGAAGTTCCAAAAGCGAACGCAATCCAGAACGAAAGACCCGCGAAGCAGAGCGAGTGCACGAGCTTGTCGGCGTTCCAGAAAGTCGGCATGTGCTCCACCCGCTCCTGGCTTGAAAGATGCCAGCTGACAGAGACAATCAAAAACGCGGGAAGGAACCTCAAAATTCCTGCGATTCTCACATTCACGTTCTTCATGCCGATATTCTACGAAAATCAAAAAAAACAAAAAAGAAGGGAAAAAGATGATAGCAGTGGTTGGAATAGGGCCTGGGAACCTTGAGCAGATGACGAATGAGGCGGAAGCGGCGGTTTCAAAGGCGGACTTGGTAGTCGGGTACGGAAAATATGTGGAACTTGTGAGGCGGCATTTTCCCCAAAAAAACTTTTTCGAGACGGGAATGATGAAGGAGAAGGAGCGGTGCCTCCACGCGCTCGAAGAAGCGGAGTCGAAGAACGTCGCCCTGGTCTGCTCCGGCGACTCCTGCGTCTACGGAATGGCGAGCCTCGTCATGGAACTCGCGGAAGGATTCCCCCAAGTCGAAATCGAGATAATCCCCGGCGTGACGGCGGCACTTTCCGGCGGCGCAATCCTTGGCTCTCCGCTCACGGCGGATTTTATCGTCCTGTCATTGAGCGACCACCTCACTCCAAAAGAGAAAATCGAAAAACGGCTCAAAGCGTCGTCGCTCGGAGACCTCTGCGTCGCCATCTACAACCCGATGAGCCGGGCGAGGCCGGACGCGCTCAAGAACGCCTGCAAAATCCTTCTGGAGGACAGAGATGGCGGCACCGTATGCGGCTACGTCAGGAACATCGGCAGGGAGAACACAGAATACAGGATTTGCACGCTTGAGGAAATGCAGAACGCCGAGCTCGACATGTTCTGCACGGTCTTCATAGGAAATTCCGAGACGAAGACAATCGAAATCAACGGAAGAAAATACATGCTGAACCCGAGGGGCTACAAAATCGACTGAAAAAATCGGATGCAAAAAATTTGGGTGGTGTTACGAAAGGTATGCTAACAAGGGGGCTGAGCGTAGTTGCAGAAACAAGCTCCCAGCGGGAACCCGCCAACAAAAACGGCAGTACCGCTCCGCGGTGGCGTTAACATCGCTTGCGATGTTTAGTGTCTTTGTTGACGGAACCCCGCTTCCGCTCGTTTCTGCCATTGCTCTGTGAAAACTCGACTTTCGCCCTAGTAGAGAGAAAAAATGCCGCCTGAAAAAATCAAGCGGCATCGCAAAAAGTTCAAGAAGCTAGTTCTGGTTCACTTCTCCCGGAACGGAAATCGGATACTCTCCTGTGAAGCAGCCCTTGCAGAAACCGTACGAATCCGGGTTCACGCTGCGGCAGGCTTCGAGCAAGCCGTCAGGGCTAAGGAACGCGAGGGAGTCCGCGCCGATTATCTTGCAGATTTCCTCGGCCGTGTTGTGGGCGGAAATCAGCTCGTTCCTGGTCGGGGTGTTGATTCCGAAGTAGCACGGGAATTTGACTGGCGGGGAGGAAATCCTGAAGTGAACCTCGGTCGCCCCCGCCCTCCTCAAAATCTGAACGAGACGCTTGGAGGTCGTTCCGCGAACAATCGAGTCGTCGATTACGATGACGCGCTTTCCGCGAACGTCGCAAGGCACGGCGTTGAGCTTGACGAACACCATGTTCTCACGTTCCTTCTGGGTCGGCGCGATGAACGTGCGTCCGATGTACTTGTTTTTGACGATTCCTGTGGCGTATGGAATCCCAGAAGCCTTCGCGTAGCCCACGGCCGCGCCCAAGCCCGAATCAGGAACACCAATCACCACGTCGGCGGGCACCCCGCTCTCCTCGGCGAGCTTCGCTCCCATGGCGTACCTCGCCTCCTGCACAGCGATTCCATCGATGGCGGAATCCGGGCGGGCGAAGTAGACGTACTCGAACACGCAGGTCCTCTTCGAAGTCCTCTCACCGAAAGGAATGGACTTCACGCCCTCGTCGTTGATTATCACGATTTCGCCAGGCTCAATCTCGCGCTCGTACGTTCCGTTCACGGAATCGATGGCGCAGGTCTCGGAAGCGACAATCCAGCCGTTCTCCACGCGACCGAGGCAGAGAGGTCGGATTCCGTTCGGGTCGCGCGCGGCGATTAGCGAGTCCTCCGTCATCACGCAGAGGGCGAAGCTTCCCTTTATCATCTGTATCGTGTCGGTGAGGGCGCGCACAAGCCCCTTCTTGTATGAGCGCGCGATGAGCTTGACGATGACCTCCGTGTCGGAAGTCGAGTTGAATGTGCAGCCGGAGTCGTCCAAAAGCTCCCTCAACTGCTCGTAGTTCACGAGCTGGCCGTTGTGAGCCACCGCTATCGTTCCGAGCTTTGAAGTCTGCACGATTGGCTGGGCGTTCTCTATCGAACAGCTTCCCGCGGTCGCGTAGCGGACGTGGCCGACAGCGATGCGCCCCTGAAGCTTTCCGAGAGACTCCTTGTCGAAGACCTCGGCCACGGCTCCCATCGCCTTGTGGACTTTCACTTCCTTGCCGTCGGAGACTACGATTCCGGCCGAATCCTGACCCCTGTGCTGCAGCGAGTACAAGCCGTAGTAGACCTTCTGCGCGGCATTGAATTCAGCGGCCGAATAAGCGTCCTCTGAAAGGTAGCCCGAACCGTCGGTGCCGGACTTCTCCTTCTTCTCGATTTCTCCGTTCTTCGGAAGGTTCTGGAAAATTCCGCAGACACCGCACTCGTCGCGGAGCTTGTCCTCCTCCGCCTCAAAAAAATCTTTCTCTTCCTGTGTCATTTCTGTTCCCAATTCCAAATTCAAAAAATCACAAATCGATTTCAGAAGATTTCTCGCAGTCCTCGTACAATTTCTTCCTGAAAGCGAGGAGCTTCTCCCTCAACTCAGGATATTTTATGGCGAGAATCTCCACCGCAAGGTACGCCGCGTTCTTCGCGCCGCCGATGCCCACCGTGGCAACCGGAATCTGCGGAGGCATCTGCACGATTGAAAGAAGCGAATCGACTCCGGCAAGGCCGTTCGATTTTCCAGGATTGATGCACTCAAGCGGAACACCCACGACAGGCAAAACAGTCTGACCCGCGATGACACCCGGCAAGGCGGCCGCCAATCCGGCTCCGGCTATGATGACCTCGCAGCCGTCGGCCTCGACCTGCTTCAGCGTCTTCGTGAGCAAAGCCCCTGCCCTGTGGGCTGAAATGATGTAAGCCTTGAAATCGACACCGAACTCGCGGAGAACGTCAGCGGATTTTTTCATTGTTTCAGAATCAGATTTTGACCCGAAGAAAATTGCAACTTTCATTGTGTACCTCAAAAAAAAGATTCTAACAGTCTAGCAGATTGAAGAATAAAAATCATTCGCAACGGGCAGGACAAACGAAAGAGAGAAAAAAAAAGTCAAAAATCTCCAAATCTGTTTTTGAAAATTTATTTCATTTTATGAATATTCCGTTGTAAACTGAAAACATGGCTATTATTTCGAACAAATTGAACTCTTTCAAAAAATACCATTTCATTTTTCGCGAAAAATCCATACTCCTCCAAAACGGGAATCTTCCTGACGCATCCACGATGAAGAAATGCCTGGAGCTTTCAGTCGCATCAGACTGGATTTCGGAGCCGGAGCTGGACTACACGGCACTGCAGCTCGAAGATGACACGCCGAACCCAAAAGAATGCGAGGACATTCCGCTCAGGGAATTCTTCGCACGGCACCAGAACGACGGAGAGAACGGATTCCGCAACGTCGGCTCACTCGCGGCGCGCGCGCGCGGAATCCTGAACTTCCACACGAACAAGCGGTTCTGCGAACGGTGCGGAAGCCCGCTCCGGGACGACGAGAAGTTCACGGCCAGGACATGCACGAAATGCGGCCGCCAGTTCTTTCCGCAGCTTGAGCCGGCGATAATAGTGCTCGTCACGAAAGACGAAGAATGCCTCCTCGCGCGCCACGCGAACAGGATAAGCGACGTATGGACCACGCTCGCGGGCTTCGTGGAGATGGGGGAGACGATAGAGAGCGCGGTGCACAGAGAGATTTTCGAGGAGGTCGGAATACACGTGAAGAACGTCAGGTATGTCGCGAGCCAGGCATGGCCCTACCCCGACCAGCTCATGCTCGCTTTCAGGGCGGAATACGAGTCGGGCGAGATAAAAGCCCAGGAAGGAGAGATACTCGAAGCCAAGTGGTTCAGAAAGGACTCCCTGCCGAACGTTCCGCCCCCCGGCTCCGTCGCGCACAACTTGATTTCGGGCGTTTTCGGATGATTCAAACATCTCTCCCCTTTATTCTTTCCTCAAAAATGTTTATTCTATAGGAATCTACAAGAGAACACTTATTTAGGAGTAACAAATGGATAGCATGGAAAATCTGGACTTCTCAGCCGATTTGAGAACATTTCAGATGGGAGAAGCAGTCGATGCGTACATCGTCCAGATCTCGAACGACACAGTCTTCATCGACGTGGGTGCAAAAAGCGAAGGTTTCATCGACAAAGCAGAGTTCACAGATAAAGACGGCAACTTGACAGTAAAAGAGGGCGATACGGTAAAAGCCTTCTATATGCCTTCCCCAAAAAGAAGGGACGAACTCAGGTTCACGACAAAAATCGGACGCACTTCCGACAAATCACAGGAAGCGAATCCGACAAGGGACATGCTCGAAAACGCTTTCAATTCAGGACTTCCAGTGGAAGGCGTCGTAAAGGCGACAAGGAAAGGCGGATTCGACGTAGACGTTTCAGGAATCATCACTTTCTGCCCTCTCTCGCAGATGGGTTTCAAGTCAAGCGCGGAGCCTGAGTCGTTCGTCGGACAGAAGCTCACTTTCGCAATCATCGAATTCAAGAACGGTGGAAAGAACATCATAGTCTCCAACAGGAAGATTCTCGAGGAAGAGGCCGACAAGAAGCTTGAAGAAATCGAGAAGAGCATAAACGTCGGCGACATCGTGAAGGTGACTGTCAAGTCCCTCCAGAAATTCGGAGCGTTCGTCGAGCTTGAGAACGGATTCCAGGTTCTCCTCCCAATCTCCGAGATTTCACATCAGAGAGTCGAGGACGTCAGCACAGTCTTGTCTGTCGGACAGACGCTCGAAGCGAAAATCATCAGCGCGGATTTCTCGGACAAGAGAAGGGTCCGCGTCTCTGTCAGCACTAAGGAGCTTGAGAAGGACCCTTGGGAAGGACTCGCAGCGAAATATCCAGAGGGAACGAAGCTCACCGGAAAAATCGCGAGAATCGCAGCGTTCGGACTTTTCGTCAACATCGAGCCAGGAGTCGACGGACTTCTCCACATCTCAGCTCTCGGCTTGAAGCCGAACACGAATTTGAGCAAGAAATTCGAGATTGGCTCGGACATCGAGGTCATCGTAAGCTCCGTCGACGAAAGCGCGAAGAAAATCTCGCTCACAGTCGAGGGTTCGGCAGCGGAGAACGCTTCGGCTTCCGACAAGTCTGACAAGGCCGCTCACGAAAACACAGAAGGCAACGCTCGCGAATATTTCGCGAAACACAAGAACGACGATTCAGGAGAAACATACAATCCTTTCGCCGCGTTGTTGAAAAAATAAATCGAATATTCTATAATCTAAGAATCTTCGGACAGTCGGTGAAATCCGGCTGTCTCATGCGGTTGTAATATAACGGCTATTATACGGGCTTCCCAAGCCTGGTACGCGGGTCCGACTCCCGTCAACCGCTTCAAATCCATTTTTTCCAATAAAAAAGGCAATCACTTTTCAGTGGTTGCCTTTCGTTTTTCACTTCGCCTTGTCGGAAGACGATTCCTTGTGCCTGTCGTCGAAATAGCCGCCGTCCTCAAGGTACCTTCTTCTCGTCATGATGAGCTTTATCAACTCGTGGTACATGTTGAAGTCGATTTCAAGAGCCATAGGAAGCAGATAATACTCTGTCTCGTCGCAGTACCGCTCGATGAATTTCGGATCGGTCACATAGCCGAGCGAAATCATGTTGCTTATCCTGTCCGCGCACTTGAGGATTTTCGCCTTCTGGCTTCCAGTGTCCAAAATACGCTGGAGGAACTCCTTCTTCGTCTCGTTCTCCCTTCTCGTCACCTCAAGCACCAGGTCGAGCACCTTCTGCCCCTCGGAATCGGCGTTCACAATCAGATTCCTGTCGAAGTTCGGGATGTCCTCGACAGTGTCGTGCACAATCGAAGCCTTGAGCAGAACGGAGTCTATGTAGCCGTAATCGATGAGGATGGCGAGCGTGTCCATCTGGTGGCGGAACATGTTGCCACCAGCGTGTCGAGCCTTCCCTATCAAGCCCGTCGCTATCTGCATGTACGGAGCCATGAAGATTTCCTTCAGCTGCTGCATGTGCTCTGAATCCATAGAATCCGGTTTTTCAGTTCTCATATCATACTTTTGTTTTTCCATATGTGCCTCCGTCTTGTAGGTCCCGATTGAAAATTCAATGGAGAGAAGATTCTTTCATCATACACAAATAAAGAATATCTTTGCAAGAAAGCGCGGAAAATAAAAAAACGCCGGACTTCAAAAAAAATCCGGCGTAAAAATTCAAAAAAAGGAACTAAAAAGGAATCAGAGCTCCTTTATGTAGGATTCAAGCTTCTCGACCCTGCGCTTTGACTCGGCAAGCGAATCGCGCTCGGCCTGGACGACCTCGGCTGGGGCGTTCTCGGCGAACTTTCCGTTCAACTTCGCCTCGCTCCTCTGGATGTCGCCCTTGGTCTTCTGCAGATCCTTGTCGAACCTCTTTTTGAGAGAGTCCTTGTCGATTTTCTCGTCCAAGAGGATGAAGGCCTCGTAGCCGCTTCCGACAGTTCCGATGGAAGAAGCCGGCTTCTCGTCTACGAACTTGATGTCGGCCAAACCGGCGAGGAGCTTTATCATGTCGACCTTCTCCTTGCAGACTTCGGCATCGGAACCCGCGACGACGTGGAGCGCGATGTTGATTTTGTCCACGGGGTTGATTCCGCACTCGTTCCTGAGTCCGCGGACGTTGCGTATCAAATCCTGCAGGACGTTGAACCTCGAAGCGACCTTCGCGTCGTCCCTGGCCTCAAGCACTTCCGGGTACGGAGCCGTAGTGAGCAAGTCGGAATAGGTCTCGTTCGGAAGAATCTTCTGGCTTCCGGCCGCCTTTCTGTTCTCGATGATTTCCTTTCTCGGAAGCTTCGAGTAGATTTCCTCGGTGACGAACGGAATGAACGGATGGAGAAGCCTGAGCGACTCTTCGAGGATGTTGAGGAGGACGGAAACCTGCCTGTCCTTCTCGTGCTCGTCGCCGTGCCAGAAGCTGAGCTTCGTCGCCTCGACGTACCAGTCGCAGAATTTGTACCAGAAGAATTCGTACACGGCCGATGTCGCGTCGTTGTAGCGGTAGCTCTCGAGAGCCTCGCGCGCGCTTCTGGCGGCGTTGTTGAGTTCAAGGTAAATCCACTTGTCCAATTCGGAAAGTTCGGAATCGGTGACGGGAATCAAGTTCCTGCCCTCAAGGTTTCCGAGGATGTAGCGGGAAGCGTTCCAGACCTTGTTGCAGAATTTGGAGCCCATCTCGAACGTCTTGCTGTCGATTTTCACGTCCTGTCCCTGCGCGGCGAGGAAGGAAAGTGTGAACTTGAGCGCGTCCGAACCGTACTGGTCGATGATTTCGAGCGGGTCGATTCCGTTTCCGAGCGACTTCGACATCTTGCGGTTCTGCTTGTCGCGGACGAGTCCGTGGATGTAGATGTCGTGGAAAGGAGACTTTCCAGTGAATTCAAGACCCGCCATAATCATTCTGGAGACCCAGAAGAAGATGATGTCGTATGCGGTGACCAAAGCCGTTGTCGGGTAGAATTTCTGCAAATCGGCGGTGTTCTCCGGCCAGCCGAGAGTCGAGAACGGCCAGAGCCAAGAGGAGAACCAAGTGTCAAGCACGTCCGGGTCCTGCTTGAGGTTTGCGGAGCCGCACTTCGGGCATTTTGAGACGTCCTCGCGGGAAACGATTGTCTCGCCGCACTCGCAGTACCAGACCGGGATTCTGTGGCCCCACCAGATTTGGCGCGAGACGCACCAGTCCCTGATGTTCTCCATCCAGTGCGTGTAAGTGTTCTCCCACTTTTTCGGGTAGAAGACGATTTCTCCGTCCTTCCAAGCCTTGAGGGCCTTTTCGGCGAGCGGCTTCATCTTCACAAACCACTGGTACGAAAGATACGGCTCGACGACGGTCTTGCAGCGGTAGCAGTGGCCGACAGAGTGGGTCATCTTCTCCTCCGCCTTGAAATTGCCTGATTCGGTCAAATCCTCTATGACGAGCTTCCTCGCCTCCTCGCACTTCATTCCGCGGTATTTCTCAGGAACGTTCTCGTTCAACGTTCCGTCAGGGTTCAAAAGGTTGATGACCTCAAGGTCGTGCCTCTTTCCGACTTCCCAGTCGTTCGGGTCGTGGGCGGGAGTGATTTTCACCATTCCGGTTCCGAATTCCATGTCGACGTACTCGTCGGCGATTATCGGAATCTCCTTGTTGATGAGCGGAAGGACGACCTTCTTTCCGACGATTGAACTGTACCTCTCGTCCTTCGGGTTCACGGCGACGGCGGTGTCTCCAAAGAACGTCTCTGGACGGGTCGTGGCGACCTCAATCTGTCCGGAACCGTCGGCGAACTTGTAGAAGATGTGGTACATCGCGCCCTGGGTGTCGACGTGGTCCACCTCGTCGTCCGCGAGTGCCGTTCCACAGCGCGGGCACCAGTTCACGAGCCTCTGCCCCTTGTACATGAGTCCGCGCTCGTAGAGGGTCACGAACACGTCGCGCACGGCCTTGGAAAGTCCCTCGTCGTAGGTGAAGCGTTCCCTCGACCAGTCGACGGAGTTTCCAAGCTTCTTCTGCTGCTTGACGATTGTGTCGTGGTGCTCGTGGGTGACTTCCCAAGTGCGCTCGATGAACTTCTCGCGCCCGAGGTCGTTGCGGCTCTTGCCCTCTTTTTTGAGAGCGCGCTCGACGACGTTCTGCGTTGCGATTCCCGCATGGTCGGTTCCCGGAATCCAGAGGGTGTTGTCGCCCTTCATCCTGTGGTAGCGGACGACGACATCCTGCAGAGTGTTGTTCAAACCGTGCCCCATGTGGAGGACTCCCGTCACGTTCGGCGGCGGAATCACGACCGTGTAGTTGATGTTTGTCGATTTTCTTTCGTTGCGGACAGGATTCTCCTCGTCCGAATACGGCCTGAAATATCCCTTCTCAACCCATTCAGCGTAGATTCTGTCCTCAAAATCCTTGGGGTTGTAAGTTTTCTCAAGTTCGATAGCTTTCATGTAAAATCCTCGAAATTCGGTGAAATAAAAAGTAGAGAAAATTATATGGTTTTTAGAGGGTTTTCTCAATTAACAGTTTGCCAAGGTTCAAATGAGTCCTAGGCATTTGCTATGTGGATGCAAACTGTTCAAGAATCGGGACGCTGCCGGGGTCCGTTGTGTGTCCTAGGCGTTTGCGGGTTGGCTGCAGCCGTCGCCAAGAATTGCAGAGCAATTCTTGCGCACTGGTGTGTGTGGTGGAGTGAAGTTTACCGAGGTGTCAAATGAAGTTTCGGTAGCCCCTATCCCCTGCGGAAAAGTTTGTCCAGGACTTTTATCTTGTACTTTTTGGCCTTGGCGGCGGCTCCGTTGGATTCGGCGTTCGTTCCGATGTACTCTTTTATGTCGGATTCGGTTCCGGCGACGAGGAGATGCTGCCCCACAATCAAGGCGAAATCCGGGGAACGCACAAGGCAAAGCTCGTTTCCCTCGCATGGGCGGTAGGCGATGACGTTCAGGCGGTATTTTTTTCGGAATTCGCACGAGAGCAGAGTCTTTCCGGTGTCCTCCGGCTTCACGGTGACCTCGGCCATCAGGAAGAGGGAGGACACCTGCAGAAAGTCGAACAAGGACGAAGAAGTGAGCATCTGAGTCACCCGCTGCGCCGCGTCCAAATCTGGGAGAATCACCTGAGTCGCCCCTACGAGCTTGAGGATTTCGGCGTTTGCATCCCCCTGAGACTTTACGATTATGTTCTCGATTCCCATGTCGTGGAGATAGTGCGTGACGAGAATTGCAGGCTCAACGTTGTCGTGACCCATGTCCACAATCGCGTGGGTCGTGTCCTCCGGGAGAATCTTCTTGAGAACGTCCATGTTTATCACGTCGAGGATTCCAGAGTCCTTCACCTTGTCCCTGTACTGCTCTATTTTCTGTCTGTCCCTATCGGCGATGAAAATCTCGGTGTTGTCGAGCGCGTAAAGCTCGTCTATTATCCTGCAGGCGAAATTCCCCAATCCGATTATCGAAATAGTTCCCATTTTTTCCTCCGTTGTTGAAATCCACGTCCTGAAATCCAAGAATTCAGAACATGCAAAAAAAATCTCTCACCCCACAAGAATCTGCTCGCGCGGATAATCCACGAAACGCTTGACCATCTGCGACTTCATCGGAATCGACAACGAAAGCGTTATGATTCCGGTCCTCCCCCCGTACATCGCCACTATCAATATGATTTTGCTCAGAGGATTCAAGGCGGACGTTATCCCCCTCGTCAAACCTGACGTTCCTATCGCGCTTATCGCCTCGAACGTTATGTCGCCGGAGGAAATGCGTCCGTCCATGAGCGCGGAATGCTCGCTCAAGAGAAGCGCGAACACGACGACGCCTATGAAGAGAATCGCCTTCAAAAGGACGGAAGCGGCCTTGTCGGTGTCGGAATAGTCTATGTCCCTGTGGAAAATCGAAAGATACCCCACGTCCGCGCTCGTCTTGAACGACTGGCAGAGGACGAGGAAAACCGTCGTGGTCTTGATTCCCCCCGCCATCGACCCAGGATTTCCCCCAATCGCCATCAGAAGCTCGCTGACGAACGTGCTGGCAGGAGTGAATTCGCCCTCCCCCACAAGCTCGAATCCGGCCGTCCTGCAAGTCACGCTCTGGAATACGGAATTGAGGATTTTCGAGGGGACGGAGAGGTCGCGGAACGCGTGCCCCCACTCAAGGACGAGATAGACGACGCTTGGGAATGCGAGAAGGCAAACCGTCATGACGAACACGATTTTCGAATGGAGGGAAATCTCGTGCTTCTTCCCCACTCCGAACAGAATCCGCTTTGCCCGCGTGACGCACCAGTAAATAACGTCCTGCATTACGGTGAAGCCAAGCCCTCCGAAGACAATCAGGAACATGACGACGAAATTGAACGGAATGTTCGTGTTCAAGTGGTGCAGGCTGTCCGACCACGGAGCGAAGCCGGCGTTGCAGAACGCGGACACCGAAAGGAAAAAGCCGAAGAACAAGTAGTTCTCCTCTGAATTTTCCTTAAGGATGTCCGACAAAAAAAGCCCGCCCAAAAACTGTATGACAAGGCTGTATATGACAATCTGCTTCACGATGTTCACATGGTTCGTCTCCACGTCGGAAACGAAGAAATCCCTAACGACATGGCGGCTGACGAGAGAGAGCCTTCTCGCGGGCAAGGCGATGTAAATCGAGAAGAACGCTATCAGCCCAAGCCCGCCGAGTTCTATGATGAGCATGAGGAGCGAAAGGCCCGCAATGTTGAATCGCCCGATGTCGATGGGGCAAAGACCAGTCACGCAGAGAGCCGAAACAGTCGTGAAAAGAGTGTCGATGTAGTTTATCGACATGAAGTCCTTGTGGAAAATCGGCAGCTGCAAAAGCGCGGAACCGACGACGGCGATGGCGACAAAATAGATGAATATGTTGACGGAACCGGTGGAGAACCGTTTTCGGAAGTGAAGGTTCAAATCGAAGCCTTTTCGCAAGTCCCTTCTCATTTTTCTCCAGCTTCCCTGCCCGACTTCGCCATCTCTATGAACTTCTTGAACGCGCTCCCCTCTTTCTTCAGTTCCTTCGAGCCTCTCGTTATCTTGCAGAGCGATATGCGGTATTTCTTCGCTATCTCCCGCTGCGTCGTCCCCCTGTCTATCTCGTTCACCAAAAGCCATCTCACGGCCAAATCCTTCAGCTCGGCGGGTGTCATGAGACAGGAAAAGAATTCAGAGATGGTGGCAGAATCTGATGTGGCCGAAATCAGCTCGAACATTTGCGAAAGAGCTTTTTCCTGCTCCGCCGACATTGCGTTTTTTTCATGTTTTTCCATTGCTTGTCCACCGCATTCAAAGCCAGCATCTGACTTTGTGATTTTCAGAGACTCTCTTCCATTCGGGGAGCGAAGTCCGGCATTTTTCCATAGAGTGGGGGCATCTGTGGGCGAACGGGCAGCCGCCCACGCTTTCCAGCACCGTCTTCACTTCTCCGGCCTTGTCCACCTTGTCCATCGAACAGCCTTGCGAACCGGCGAAAAGGAGCTTCGTATATGGATGCTCCGCCGTCTTGTACAAATCGGAAGCGGGAGCCTCCTCCACAAGGACGCCCGAATACATCACCCCGATTGTGTCGCAGAAATAGCACGAGACTCGCAGGTCGTGGGCTATGAAGAGGAAAGAGAGATTCCTGCTCTCCTTCAAATCCAGAAGCAGGTTCAGAATCTGCCCCTGCACCGAAACGTCGAGAGCGGAGACAATCTCGTCGCAGATGAGCACCTCAGGCTTCATGATTAGCCCGCGCGCTATCGATATCCGCTGCCTCTGCCCGCCGGAAAATTCGCTTGGAAGCCTGTCGAGGTCGCTTTCGTCAAGCCCGACCTCCTCCAAAAGCCTTCCCGCTTCCTCCCTCGCCCGCTTTTTTCCGGGAAAGACAGACGAATATTTGTAGGCCTCCGTCAATATCGAGCAAACCGTCATTCTCGGATTGAGCGAGCGCGAAGGGTCCTGGAAGACGTACTTGATTTTCTCGCGCATGACTTTCCTGTCACGCATGGAATCCGACCCGAACAGGATTTTCCCGGAATCGGCCTTGTACATGCCCACGAGGATTCTTGCGGTAGTCGTCTTGCCGCACCCGGACTCGCCCACAAGCCCATACGTCTTTCCACGCTCGATTCCGAACGAGACGTCGTTCACGGCGTAGACTTTCCTGTCGTTTCTGGCGAAAAACCCCGCGTCGAGAGAGAAAGTTTTCTTCAAATTTCGCGCTTCGAGAATGAAGTCCATTTGATTTTCCTTGGGAGAACCGAAAGAATCCAATCAAAGCATGACAGGATTGTCTATCGACATCGTTTTGTAGATTTCCTGGAAGAATTTCAGCATCCTCGTGAATAGCTCCGGAGTTGTCAGCCTCTCCTCCCTGTCCTTGAACGTCTCCTCTTCCCAGCACTCGATTGTGTTCAGAGTGCGCAAGAGAATGCAACGCCCGCTCGGAATGAAATCCTCACCCCAATAGACATAGTTGTCCAAAGCTGGATTGTAGTTGTTGTCGCTGTCGTAGCCGTTGTTGTAGCTTCCGTGGTTGTTGATGAATGCCAATTCCGTTCCGTCTGTGAAGCGGAGGGCTTTGTAGACCTCCACTATGTCGTTCGCGGATTTTCCCGTGCTTTTCTCGCATATGCTTTTTTCGCTGTAGTTGAAGTACATTTCAGACCCCCGTAAATTTTCGTTTGGTATATGGAATTTCAATTATATGATACGTTCGCCGAATTTTCACACATTTTCCAGCATTTGTCTCTTCCGCTGCGGCACCGCTCACGAGAATAGGCGCACCTTGGAGCGAACGGGCACCCCTTCTCCGGATGCGCGGGATCGCTGACACGGCCGGGAATGGAAACGAGCCGCTCTTCCGTGTAATGCGTCCCGAACCGTGGAGTCGAAGCCAAGAGCGCGAGCGTGTACGGATGGGACGGACCATTTTCCCCTGTCCTCCCCGACCGAATCGACTCTGCCGGGAAACGCTCCATGACAAGGCCTCCGTACATGACGATTATGTTGTCGCACAAATCAGAGACGAGGTTTATGTTGTGGCTGATGAAGATTATCGAAAGCCCCCGTTTCCTGTTCAATTCCCGAAGAAGTTCGACAATCTGGGCCTGAATCGTCACGTCGAGGGCGGTCGTAGGCTCGTCGGCTATCAAAAGCTCGCAGTTCTGCGCAAGCGAAAGCGCGATTCCGATTCTCTGGAGCTGTCCGCCCGAGAACTGGTGGGGGAAATTCCTCAAACGCTTTTCCGGATCGGGCAGCCCCACCTCGTCCAAAAGCTCCACGGCCCTTCTCTCGGCTTCATCCTTCGCAATATCAGGCTCGGAATTCCTGAAAGTCTCCAAGAACACGCTTCCGATGTTCTGCAGCGGATCGAAACTGCGCCCCGGCTCCTGAAAAATCATTCCGATTCTCTTTCCCCTGTACTCACGCATCTCCTTTTGCGAAAGGGAGCTGATTTCAACGCCGTCGAAAAAGATTCTTCCCTCTACCACGGAATTCGCGCCGTGCAGGGCTGGAATCGCCATTGTGGAAACGGTTTTTCCAGAGCCTGACTCTCCGACGATTCCGAGAATCTCGCCCCTCTTCATGGAGAACGAAACACCCCTTACGGAATGTATCACGACCTGCTCCGTGCCCCTGTAGATTTTGAAGCTCACACGGAGGTTCTCGACAGAAAGGAGATTTTCGCGGCCGCGATTCCCAGCGGGATTTTCTCCATCGATTTTCCCGGAAGTCTTTTCAGAAGACGCTTCGGCGAGAGTTCCCGCACTGCCACTTTTTCTCCAAAAGAACGAGAACAAATCACGCCAAGTGAAAATTCTCGTGTGGTACGGATCGTAGAAATCGCGTAGCGCATCCCCCACGAAGTTGAACGCGAGAGTGACCAAGAGAAGCAGCCACACGGGAGTTAGGAGCCACGGAAAATTCCTCAAGTTGCTCAATGTCGATATGTCCCTGTTTATGAGGGAGCCCCACGAGACAGCCGGATCGGAAATTCCAAGTCCGAGATAGCTCAACGTGGTCTCCGACATTATGAAGCCCGGAATCGAAAGCGTTGTAGAGACAATCAAGAGACTCGTAATCTGCGGAATTATGTGCCTGAAAATTATGACGAGGCTCGGAACGCCCTCCAAAGCAGCGTCCTCCACAAATTCCTCGCGCTTTATCGCATGGACCATGCCTCGGAGAGTGCGCGCGCTTCCCGGCCAACCGACGAGCGCGAGGATGACGGTTATCACCATGTAGCTCTGACCGGAATCCATCTGCGAATTGAGGAGCGAGCGAAGGAAGAGGATGAGGTACAGGCTCGGAATGAGCATGAAGAATTCGGAGAAGCGCATTATCGTCCAGTCCGGAATTCCTCCGTAGTAGCCAGCGATTCCGCCGAATACAATCGCGAGAAGGAGAGATATCGCGCTCGCCACAAAGCCTATCGTGAGCGAGATTCTGCTTCCGTAGACGATTCTTGAGAACAGGTCGCGCCCAAGATTGTCGGAGCCGAACAAAAAGACGGGATATTCCCCGCAGCCGAAGAGATGCCTGTCGAACTTCAGGCCGAAGACGGAATACTCCTCGCCCTTTACGAAAAAAGAGATTTTTTGGCTCAATCCCTTGACCTTGGCGTACTTCCAAGTGACGGGATTGAGCACGCGGTATTCCCTGGCGACAAGCCCGCGGGCCGACAGCTCCACGTTGGAAGGGTGGAACGACTCCGACTCGAACGCTGTCGACGGGGAATAAGGCGCGACGAACGGAGCGAAAACCATTGCCAAGTACAGCACCAGAAGCGCGACGAGAGACAAAGACGCAAGCGGCCGTGATTTCAGATACTGAAAGACTTTCTTCATTTTCCACTCCATTCGATAGAAATATTCTTCAAACTAAAAAAGCGTCACGACTTAGTAAGTCCGAAACTGCTCAGAGGAATCGCCTTCGAATACGCCAGCGGGAAGCTGGTCGAACTCAGTTCAGGGAACGTGATTCCGCTGTTGAGGGAGAAGGTCGGGTTCGTGCCCGACTTGTTGAGAATCTGCGCGATGAATTTGCCGAATTTGAGCGTGTTCAAAGTCGCCGTCAACGGAACGGTGCCGCTGGAAGAAGTGATGGCGGAAGCGTTCGCCGTGTCGAGAGAGATTACGGAACTGTCCCCCGTCGTTATCGAGCAGGTCTTCACGAGATAGCTCCACGCAGAGCTTCCAGAATTCGACACTCCGAGGTTGAAATTCACCTTCATGTTCAAGTCGACATTGTCGAAAACGCTTGAGTCGACTGATTTTCCGGCGACGATGTTCGCGGCAGTCTTTGCAGCCGTCGTCGCTGACATTCCGCTGTTCTTGAACGCCGAGACAAGCTCCGAGACGGTCGGGAGGACGAGTTTCGGGCTTGAGAGAGTGAAACTCGGCTTGATGATTGGAGCGTTCACTGATTTGTTGAACGGAAGGCTCAGAGTCTTGTTCGTGAGGGAAGTCACCTTGCTCAAATCGAGGCCGACAGTCCCGGCCACGTTGAACGGAAGGGACTTCGCGCCGGACGTGTACGATTTCGCGAAGTTGATGAGGGAATCATACGGAACCTTGAAGTTGAACGTGTTCGACTTCGTCGATTTCGCGGAAAGGGACACGCCCTCGTTCGCGGTGATGCTCGTGAAAGCGTTCCCGTTGCAGGTGATGTCCGCCGCGACTTTCGACACGGAAACAGCCACGGCATACGGGTTCGTTATCGAATAGTTGCACTTGAACGTGACACCCTCCGTGTCGAGCGAATTGATGGCGATGTCCTTGAAGCTCAAAGTCGGCTTCGACACTGTGCTCCCCGAAAGAAGCTTTGTGAAATCGCTGGTAGAGCATGAAAGGACAGAGCCGGCGACCAACGCGGCCGAGACGATGCCCGCCGCAAAAAGCTTGATTTTTTTCATTTTATGACTCCTATAAAAATAAAATCCCCAACAAACCTGTTCGGAAAATTCAGTTTCGGAACAGGTCTAATTTTTTCCATAGCGAATCCGCGGGTCGACAACGGCGAGGAGGATGTCGGAGACGACCATGCCGACAAGGACGAGGAACGCTATGAACATTGAATTCGCCAAGACCAGGTTCACGTCCTGCTGAAGCACCGCCTCGTACATCAGCCTTCCGATTCCGGGATAGGCGAAGATGATTTCGAGGACGAGAGAGCCTGAGAAAAGTCCCGCCAGAAGGTTCGCGCTGCCGGTTATGTACGGGTTCAGTGTGTTCCTGAACGCATGGTTCAAGAACACGCGCCTTTCCGATACCCCCCGCGCGCGCAGCGCCTGTATGTACGGAAGCCCCATCTGGTCGAGCATCGTCGAGCGAATCATGCGCATCGTCGAGCCGAAACCGCCCAAAAACGAAGCGAGGAGCGGAAGGAACACATGGTGCGCGTAGGAGAATGTGAATTTCGCGGGATTCTCGGCGAACGGAAAGTCTGGATAGCCCGTGACGGGGAAGAGACTCGTCGCGCTCGCGAAGAGCTGGAGCAGAATCAAAAGAAGGATTCCGGGGAAAGCGTGGAAGAAAAGAGCGAAGAAAGTCGCCGCCACATCGGTCTTCGTCCCCACCTTGCTTGAGAAATAGACGCCGAGAACGAACGAGAAGACAGTGATGAAGACGAGCGAAATCAAATTCAGCACGAGTGAATTGACGATTCTGCTTTTTATCAGGAACGACACGGGCGCGCGCGAAATAAGGCTCACGCCGAGGTCGTGGTCGACGACGACGCGCTTGAGCCATTTGAAGTACTGCACGGTGAACGGATCGTCGAGTCCAAGCTCAGCCCTGGTGGCGGCCATCTGCTCTTCTGTGAACGACTTGTCTCCGCCGGCGTGGCCGCCGCGCACGTCCGACGTCTGGCTCATGAGCTGCTGCGCCATCATCTGGTCGACGATGTCGCCCGGAGCCAAAGCCATGAGAGCGAACAACGCCCATCCCAAAAGGAAGAGGATTGCGACCATCGTCAAAAGTCTTCCCGCGACAAAAGAGCCTAGAGGAAAGCGAGATTTGAACGCCCTCCACGGAAGAGCCGCGGTCTGGAAAAGTCTTCTCAGGAAATTCATTTTCGGCTCTCGTTTTCAGAAAGAGGAGCGCAGACAATCCGCTCGACCCTGGATGGAAGCTCCTGCATCTCCTCCTTCGTCATGCCGTCGGTGTCGATGGGGTCGTGGATTATCATCTTGACGTGGGCAGGGCGCACATCGTTGTTCTCTTCGTATATGCGCCACGTTCCATCGATTGTGACCGGAACGACCGGCGACTTGGACTTGAACGCGAGCTTGAAGCTTCCCGGCTTGAATTCTATGTGGTGGCCGCCCTTCGAGCGAGTGCCCTCCGGGAAAATCATCTGCGAGTACCCCTTCGAGACGTTCGCGGCAGCGTCGTTTATGGCCTGCAGGGAAGCCCTCATGCTCTTCCTGTCGATGAACGTGCACTGGAGGAGTTTCATCCAGGACGACAGGAGAGGAATCTTGGAAAGCTCTATCTTCGCCACGAACGCCATCGGCTTTCCCGAATATCCGTACAGAAGCGGAATGTCCATCAATCCCTGATGGTTCGCTATGAACACGACCGCCTTGTCCTTCGGAAGCTTCTCAAGCCCCTCCACCTCAACGTCGGACTTGGTGACCTCGAACACGTACCTAGCCCAGACAGGAACGATTCCGTTCACAAGCTCGTCCCGCTCCGCGATTTTCCCCTCGCGGTCGAGTTTCTTGGCCTTGCGGAGAAGCCCATTCTTTCCAATCATGAACGCCGCGATTTTTATCAAAGCGACTGTCGTCCTAAACATAAAACCCTCCTAGTTTCTTCCCAAGACATGCTACTCGCAAACATAAACATGGTCGATGTTCGCGCCGTACATGTTGTCGTAGTAGACATTCTCCATGCTCCATCTGTTCTGCAGGGCGAAGAACGACCTTGAACGGACGAGATAAACGACCGGACACTGCTCAAGTATGATTTGCTGGTACTCTTTCCAAAGCGGAAACGCCTTGTCGTGGTCGACGATGCAGCTGGCCTCGTTGTACAGATAGTCGACGCGGGCCTCCCATTCCGTCGCGGGCTTTTCCTGCAGTGGATTCCAAAGATGCAGGTTCCCTGACGAGACCCAGACGTTGCTCCCCTGTGTCGGAAAAGTTCCTCCGCCGGAAAAGCCAATCATCAAGCTCTGCCAATCGTAGCTTTTGGACATCTGCTCGACAAGTCGCTGGAAATCGGTCTGCCGCACGTTCACGGTAATCCCCTCTTTCTTTAGAGAATCCGTTATTATCTGGGCTATGTCGCTGTAGATTGAGCTTGTCGAGACGATTGACAAGTCGAATTCAACCTTTTCGCCGTCGGAATCGTAGAGGAATCCGTCCCCGCCCTTCTTGAAGCCGCACTTCGAAAGCAGTTCCCTCGCCTTTTCAGGGTCGTACCTGTACTCAAGCTGAACCGAAGAATCGAAATACGCGTTGCTTTCGGGAAAGAAGCTGTACTTCGGCTCGGCAAGCCCCCTGTACGTCTGGCTGATTATGCGCTCCCTGTTCAGGAGACAGCTCATCGCCTGCCTGAATTCCTTCATGCAGAACCACTTGTAGAAAGGCTTGTCGCTGTTCTTCGGGTTCTGGTTGAACGTCCAGAACGGAGCCGACTGTCCGCCCTCGGAATTGAACACGGTGTATCCGCTCCTCTTTCCGAGCTTGTTCCCATAGAAGTCGAAATTGTTGTCCGCCTTCGAGACGACATCCTCAAGCTGCTCAGGAGTCGGACTGTAGTACTCAAGCTCACCCTTGGAGAAAAGCAGGAGCTTCGTGTTCTCGTCTCCAAGGATTCTGAGGATTTTCTTCTCCGGATACGCCACGGACTGTCCGTTCCTGTCTTTTTCCCAAAAATCCTTGTTCCTCTCGTAGACTATACGCTGCCCCGGAGTGTACTCGCTTATGAAATACGGCCCCATGCTCGGAAGCGTTCGTGGATTGATTGAAACGGAATTGAGGTTCTTCACTCCGTCGGCTCCGCCCTCGTCCTTCGCCTTCTTGTACATGAACGAAGGCCCGAACGTCATGTTCGTCGCGAGAATCGGCTCGGCCACAATCCGAGGAAAATGGAAGACGAACGTGGCCTCATCGATTTTCTCTATCGTCACTTCCCCGACGCCGCCATCCTCCATGCTCATGAACCTGGAGTTGTAGGCCGAGGACTCCATCCTCTCGTCCCCGTAAATCTCGTCGTACCAGAAAACAACGTCGTCGCTCGTCACCTTCACCTTGCGGTCGGAGCCGTAGAAGCTCCAGTAGAGGTCGTCCCGAAGCGTGTAGAAGACATCGAGCGTCCCCTTCTCCTCGTCGGTTGAAATAGAAAAGGACGCGGCTCGCGGAACCCATTCCTTCTTTATGAAATCGTAGTCGGCCAGCGCGTCCAAAAGCGGGCTGAGAACGGAATTCGTCTCCGCGTCCCTCTCGGCGATGAGAAGGTTGAAGCTCTTCGGGTCGCCGCTTATCGTCGAATTCCACACGCCTCCGACCTTTCCGTCCGCATACCGCTGGCCTTTGTACGGACGAGACACAGTGCGCTCGACGATGGAATTCCGGTTCAGCCTCTTGTACTCCTCGATTTCCTCCAGCGTCATTTCAGGCGCCTTGTAGCACGAGAACAGGCACGCGGCAAACGCAAAAGAGAAAGGAAAAATTCCGCAAAAACGGACGCTCTTTTTCAACTTCAAAAACAAAGACATTCTTCAACTCATCAAAAAGATTTTCTCATGGAATCCTGCACGACGTTGACCTTCGAGACAATCTTGAAATCGGGAATCTCAAGGGAAAGAATGGCGACGGCGCGCTCCACGGAAGCAGAAAGGCTCGCGACACCCTTGAGAGTGACGGTCTTTCCGTCTATTTCCGCGCGGAGGTTGTCTATTTCCACGCTGTATGTGAAAACAAGCATGTTCACGATGTTCTGGGCGAGAGTCAGCTCGTACATCTGCTCCTGCCCGATTTTCTCCTTCTCTTCCGTTATCTGGCTCTTCGCGTATGCGGCAATCGCGTCGGCAGCGGAATCGATGTCCGCCTTCCCGGAATTGACAATCATGTCATATAGAAAGAAATCCGCGATTTTCGCGTTGAAGAAACTCTTGTGGAAGCCGAGCTGGTGCCAATCGGCCTTCTTCACGGCCTTTCCAGCCTCTTTCAAGTCCGAGCCGAAAAGACGCGCGACACGCTCGGCGCGGGAGCTTCTCTCCTCGACGATGCGCACGGACACGCAGTTGGCGATGTCCTTCAAGATGAGGAAGGAGCCTCGCCCCACAACAACGCAGTTTCCAGAAGACACCTCGGACATCATCGCAGTCTTGAGATAGTAAAGATATTCATCCTTGTACCTTGAAAGCGAAGCCCAAATTCCCGGCTTCAAACCGTCGAATTTCTTCATCATCTCCTCGGAACAGCCAAGCTCCATTATCCTCTTCCTGAGAACCTTCCTGTCAACGAGCTTGTAGCCAAGTTTTCTCGAAAGCGACTCGCAAATTTCATCGCCCTTGGAGCCGAACTGCCTAGAAACTGTAATAATCGCCATTTTACCTCCAAAAATTCATCAACATTCGCGTGGATATGATTGTATCACATTCGGCAAAGTTTTCGATATGCCATTTCTACAAACGCACGTTTTCTGTAGAATACTTGAATCGATACGCAAAAGTAATGTAAGTTATAACCACAAAACAATCCCTAGTTTTTCACTAGACAATTGGGTAATTTCGGAGGCACAACATGTCACTTCTGGACATACAGAATCTTTCAGTAAACATAGAAAAAAAGCAAGTTCTCGACGGCGTGAACCTGAGCGTGGACGCCGGGGAGACGCACGTCCTCATGGGACCGAACGGAGCCGGAAAGTCAACGCTCGGATACACGATAATGGGAAACCCGCGCTACACGGTCTCAAACGGAAAAATCATCTTCGACGGAGAGGACATCACGAAGCTGTCGCCGGACAAGAGGGCGGCGAAGGGAATCTTCCTTTCGTTCCAGCAGCCGCTCGAGGTTCCGGGAATCACGCTGGAGTCGTTCATCAGGAACGCGCTCCAGCAGCAGACGGGGGAGCGCGTGAAGCTCTTCCAGTTCCAGAAGGAATTGAAGGCGACGATGCAGCTTTTGAACATGGACGAGTCATACGCCTCGCGCGACCTGAACGTGGGGTTCTCGGGCGGAGAGAGGAAGAAGAGCGAAATCCTCCAGCTTTTGATGCTCAAGCCGAAGCTCGCGATTCTGGACGAGACCGACTCCGGGCTCGACGTGGACGCAGTGCGCACCGTGTCGAAGGGAATCGAGGAGTACCAGAAGAGGCAGAACGGCGCGCTCATCATCATCACCCACTCCACGAAAATCCTCGAGAGCCTGAGCGTGGACAAGACGCACGTCCTCGTGAAGGGAAAAATCGTCAAGGATTCTGACGGAACGCTCGTGCAGAAAATCAACGAAGAGGGATTCGAGCAGTTTTTGAGATAAGGTCGGAACAGGCGGCGGAAATTTATGGCAGAGAACAAAGACACGAACATAGAGAAAATCAACGACTCGGAATCCTCCCCCTACGACTTCAAGTACGAGGAGAAGGGATTCTACAGGAACAAGAAAGGCTTGACGGCCGAAATCGTCGCCAAGCTCTCGGACGACAAGAACGACCCGGAATGGATGAGGGAATTCAGGCAGAACGCCCTCAAAATCTACAACGAGCTGAAGGTTCCAGAATGGGGACCGGACATTTCGGGGCTGAACATCGACGAAATCGCGACATACGTGCGACCGAACACGAAGATGCAGGGAAAGTGGGAGGACGTCCCGAACGACATCAAGGAGACGTTCGAGAAGCTCGGCATTCCCGAAGCGGAGAGGACAAGTCTCGCGGGCGTGGGAGCGCAGTACGACTCGGAACTGGTCTACCACAACCTGCAGGACGAGGTGGCGAAACAGGGCGTCATCTACACGGATTTTGAGAGCTCCCTCAGGGGCGAGTACGCCGACATGGTAAAGGAACACTTCATGCAGCTCGTGAAGCCGGGCGACCACAAGTTCGCGGCACTGCACGGAGCCGTATGGTCGGGCGGAAGCTTTGTCTACGTCCCCAAGGGCGTGAAGGTCGCAATCCCGCTCCAGTCGTATTTCCGCTTGAACGCGAAGGGCGCGGGACAGTTCGAGCACACGCTCATCATCGTCGACGAGGGGGCGGACGTGCACTTCATCGAAGGCTGCTCTGCTCCGAAGTACAACGTCGCGAACCTGCACGCCGGCTGCGTGGAGCTCTACGTCAAGAAGAACGCCCACCTGCGCTACTCCACCGTGGAGAACTGGTCGAAGAACATGTACAACCTCAACACGAAGAGGGCGCGCGTGGAGGAAGGCGGCTCAATCGAATGGGTCTCCGGCTCGTTCGGAAGCCACATCTCCTACCTCTATCCCGAAAGCGACCTCGTTGGGAAAGGCGCGAGGGCTGAATTCACGGGCGTTACGTTCGCGGGAAAAGACCAGAACCTGGACACGGGCGCGAAAATGCTCCACCTCGCCCCGAACACGACGAGCGTCATAACGACGAAATCGCTCTCGAAATCGGGCGGAATCTCGACGTACAGGAGCGCGATATACATCGACAAGAAGGCGACAGGCAGCAAGGCGTCCGTGTCGTGCGAGAGCCTCATGCTCGACAACATCTCGCGCTCGGACACGATACCTGCGATGGACATCCACACGGACGAATGCGACGTGGGACACGAGGCGAAAATCGGGCGAATCTCGAACGACGCGGTTTTCTATCTGATGAGCCGCGGTATTTCAGAGGAGGAAGCGAGGACGATGATAGTGTCCGGATTCGCGAACCCGGTGAGCAAGGAGCTTCCGCTTGAATACGCAGTGGAGATGAACAACCTCATCAGGCTGGAAATGAAAGGCTCGCTCTGATTTCAATTCCACTTACGCACTGCAGGAGAAAAAATTCATGAAAGCAACAACTGTAAACAAGATACCGGCCCTAACTTGGTCATGGCTCAAGATGAACGACGCTACGGTGGAAGTGAAGGACGCGCCAATCCACACGGACGCGAAGACCGTGGAGAATCCGAACAAGGCCGACTGCGTTTCCGTAGAGTCCAACGGATTGAACACGAAAATCGAGACGAGATGCGGATGCACGAAGCCAATCCTTCTCCACTACGAGTTCGAGGACGGGAAGAGATATTCGGGAGAGCAGATTATACAGGCCAACGAGAACACAGAAATCACCGTGATAATGGACTACACGAGCGAGAAGGGCGCGTCGGGCTTCTCCGAGATAAGGACGAAGCTCATAGCCAAGCCGTACTCGAAAATTCACCTCGTTAAAGTGCAGCTTCTCGGAGATGGCTTCACGCAGATAGACGACACGGAATGCGAGACTGACGACAGCGCGCTCATCGACGTGACGCAGATAGAGCTTGGCGGAGGAAAAATCTACGCCCAGGTGAAGAACGAGCTGAACGGCTACCAGTCGAAATTCAACTCGGACACGGCCTACATCGCCTCAAAGAAGCAGATTCTCGACATGAACTACGTCGTGAACCACCACGGAGAGAAGACCGACACGAAGATGCACGTGAAGGGAGTCGTTGACGGAACGGCGACAAAGACATACCGCGGGACAATCGACTTCAAGAACGGCTGCCACGGAGCGACGGGCGACGAGCAGGAAGAGACACTCCTCCTCTCCCCCACGGCCGTGAACAAGTCCATACCGATGATTCTCTGCGACGAGGAGGACGTTTCTGGAACGCACGGAGCGACACTCGGACGGCTCGGCGCGGACGAGCTCTTCTACATGCAGTCGCGCGGAATCAGCGAGGACGAGGCGAAGCTGATGATGGCGCGGGCGAAAATCGTGAGCGTGGCGAACCTGATACCGGATTCCGAGACCGTCGAGAAAATCCTCGACTTCATCGACAACTAGACGGAAGCGAAAAGCAAGGAGAAAAAAATGAACGAATACAGAAAGGATTTTCCGCTTTTCAAGGCGATAGACGAAGGAACGTCAAAAGAGAACGCGGGACTCGTCTACATGGACACGGCGGCGACGGCACAGCGTCCGTTCCAGGTGCTCAGCGCGATGAAAAGCTTCTACTCGGCGCACAACGCGAACCCGCTCAGAGGCCTCTACCCGCTCTCCGAAAGGGCGACGAAAGCCTACGAGGATTCCCGAGCGACAATCGCGAACTTCCTGAACGCGAAGGAATCAAGCGAGATAATATTCACAAGGAACACTTCCGAGGGACTGAACCTGGTCGCATACACATACGGAATGAAGAACGTGCAGGCAGGGGACGAAATCGTGGTGTCGATAATGGAGCACCACTCGAACATCCTTCCGTGGCAGTTCGTGTGCCAGACGAAGGGCGCGACGCTCAAATTCATGTACGTGGACAAGGAGACTGGCGAGATACCGGAGGCTGAATTCAGCAAGATAACGCCCAAGACGAAGATTGTCTCGGTGACGCACGTCTCGAACGTCCTCGGAACGCAGAATCCGATAAAAAAAATAGCCGAAATCGCGCACAAGAACGGAGCCGTGATGGTCGTGGACGGAGCGCAGTCCACCCCGCACATCAAAGTGGACGTGCAAGACTTGGGCGCGGACTTCCTTGCCTTGAGCGGACACAAGCTCTGCGGTCCGATGGGAATCGGAGCCGTCTACGGAAGGAAAGAGCTTCTTGAGGAGATGCCGCCGTTTTTGAGGGGCGGAGAGATGATAGAGTACGTCACGGAGACAGGCGCGACATGGGCGGAAGTGCCGCACAAATTCGAGGCCGGAACCGTGAGCGCGGGGGACGCGGTTGGAATGGCGGCCGCAATCGACTACATACAGTCGGTGGGGCTTACGAACATCGAGAAGCACGACAACGACCTCGCCGAGAAGCTCATCGAGGGAATCAAAAAGATTCCGCACTTCCACATTGTCGGCGGCAAGGACGGACGCAAGCGGTGCGGAATCGTCACGTTCACAATCGACGGCGTGCATCCGCACGACATAGCGACGCTTCTCTCTGACGAGAAGATTGCGATACGAGCCGGCCACCACTGCGCGCAGCCTTTGCAGCAGTACCTCGGCATACAGGCTTCGGCCCGCGCCTCCCTCTACCTCTACAACACGGAAGAGGAAGTCGACTACCTTCTGTCAAAGCTTCCGCTCGTGAGGAAATGGGCCGGCTTCAAGGACTGACGGAAAAAAAATAAACAGAGCGAAAACAGCCAGAACGGATGTTCACTAAAAATGAACGTCCGTTTTTTTTGTTCACTTTTGAAAAACGCTTGACTTAAAAGTGAACAACCGTTAAATTAACAAACATCTTGTAAAAATGGAGATGAAAAATTGCGAAAACCGAACGCTGAAATCGCCGCAAAAATCAAAACGGCAGTTACAGAGCTTATGAAAGAGAAAAATCCTTCAAAAATCGGAATGCGCGACATCGCCGAAAGGTGCGGAATCACCGCGGCGAACATCTACCACTACTACAAGAACAAGGACGAACTTTTCAAGGAGATTGGTTCGATTTCACCAAAAAACAGTGCCGAAGAAACGAATACCAAAAACAACGACACAAAGAGGACTAACATGAAAGAGATTTCAAAACTCATCGACTACAGGAAGGACATCAAAGTCGTGGATGCGACGCTCAGGGACGGCGGACTCGTGAACGATTTCTATTTTCCGGAAGGGTTCGCGAAGGCTTTGTACGAGACGAACGTGAAAGCCGGCGTCGACTACATGGAATTCGGATACAAGGCTGACAAGGACATGTTCGACGTGAACAAGTTCGGTCCAAGCAAATTCTCGGACGACGACTACATCCGCTCGATTGTCGGCGACAACGACACTGATTTGAAAATCGCGGTCATGGCAGACGTCGGACGCACAAAATACAAGGAAGACATCCGTCCGAAAGCGGAGTCGCCGGTCGACCTCATCCGCGTCGCGACCTACGTCCACCAGATTCCGGGAGCCATCGACATGATCGAGGACGCGCACAACAAGGGATACGAGACCTCGTGCAACATCATGGCGATTTCGGCGGCGCAGGACGGAGACGTGAAGGCGGCCCTCGACATCATCGGAAAGTCCCCTGTCGACATGATCTACATCGTGGACTCTTACGGCTCAATCTACCCGGAGCAGATGCAGAGAATCGCCGACATCTACTGTGAATTCGGAGCGAAATACAACAAGAAAATCGGAATCCACGCCCACAACAACCAGCAGCTCGCGTTCGCGAACACAATCGAAGCGTGCGGAGACGGAGTCGACTACCTCGATGCGACATACGCCGAGATGGGACGCGGCGCCGGAAACTGCGCGATGGAGCTTCTCCTCGGATTCCTGAAGAACCCGAAGTACAACATCTACCCGGCCCTCGACTTCATCGAAAAGCACATGAGGCCGATGAAGGACGCGGGCGTGAAGTGGGGCTACGACGTCCAGTACCTCCTCACTGGCCTTCTGAACCAGCACCCGCGCACAGCAATCGCCTTCACGAAGGACGGCAGGAAGGACTACACGGAGTACTACAAGGAACTCACTTCGCAGGAGTAGCGGAAGATTGAGACGAAAAAAAATGGAGAAGACCGGAAAAGTCTTTCTCCATTTTTTTTGTTTCAAAAGCCGAACAGAATCTTCAAATTCAGACATTGAACTGGTCTATCTGCAAGCCAATCTTCTCGATAGAGTCCTGAACCTTCCGAGAGATTCCGCTCAATGCGGCTCCTGTCTCGTTAATCTTCGTTGCCCCCTGCTGCATCTCATCCATGCTGTCCTTCATTATCGAAGTCGCCTCCTGCAGTCTGCGGACCTCCTCAAGAATCGCCTTGTTTCCCTCGCTCATCTCGGCGGAAGCGTTCCTGACCTCCATGGAGCTGTCGTTCATCGAATGGAGAGCGTCGCTAATCTGCCTTGAGCCTTCGTTCTGCTCGTCCATAGCGGACTTGATGTGGGAGACGAGCTGGTCCGTGTCCTTGATTTTCTTCGACACCATCTCGAACGCCGCGCTTGAGTCCTGCGAAGCCGAAACGACGCTTGAAATCGAATTCTGGATGTTGTTGAGCTGGTCTCCGATTGTCTTCGACTGCTGGCTCGAAGTCTCGGAAAGCTTCCTGATTTCGTCCGCGACGACGCTGAATCCCTTTCCCGCCTCGCCTGCGTGGGCAGCCTCTATCGCAGCGTTCATGGCCAAGAGGTTCGTCTGCTCCGCAATCGCCTGAATGACGGTGTTCGCCTCCTGGAGCATGACCGACTGCTGCTCGATTTGGTTGATTCTCTCGTTAACATCCTGTTGCTTGGAGAAACCGACGTTCGCGTTGCTCTGAAGCTCGTCGAAGGAGTCCGCCATCTTGTCCACGGACTGGTTTACGCTGCTGATGTTTCCAATCATCTGCTCGACCGCCGCGGAAGCCTGAGAAATGCCGGAAGTCTGGTTCTCAATCATGCGCTCAAGCGACTCGATGTTAGAGGCGATTTGGTTCACGGCACCCGCAGTCTCCTCGACGCTTGAACTCTGGCTCACAATCTGGTGGCGGACGCTCTCGATGTTGGCGATTATCTGGGTAATCGCGCTGGCCGTGTCGCTTGATGACGCGCTCATGTCCTCGCCCGCGACCGAAAGCTCCTCCTTCGATTTCTTAACGTCCCCTATTATCGACTGGAGCTTTCCGATGAAATTGTTGAAGCCCTTGACGACGCTTCCAATCTCGTTGTTCGAGTTGATTTCAATCCTCTGCGTGAGGTCGGCGTTTCCAGAGGCGATTCCCGTGATTGCCTTCTCCACGACCTTGAGCGGCTTGAGGGAGACTGTCATGAGAAGACCACCCACGACGACCAGAAGGACGATTGCCGCAATCGAAAATCCCGCTATCTGAGAAGAAATCTTCGTCGCAAGCGAATACACCTGCTTGTCGGTGACAGACAGGGCGAATCCCCAGTCGGTCAAATCGAATCCCCTGTAGATAATCAAGTCCTTTCCTTTGACAAGCGATTTGACCCACGCATTCCCGCGCTCCTTAGAGATTATCTTGCTCGCTACCGTGGCAAAATCCTCGTGGCCTGCAATCGGAGTCGTCACGAAATTGCTCTTCATGACAAAGTCCTGGTTCGGGTGGGAGATGCACAAACCGTCGCTCGCGAGGAGGAAAGCGTATCCGCCCGTGCCGACCTGCACAGAATTGACGAATTTCGCAAGATTTTTGATGTTCACGACGGCGGCGACGAGGCCGTACACCTTGCCGTTCGCCTTGAGGGCGCGGGTTATGTGGATTACAGGCTCTCCGTTCGTCTTGGATATCACGGGGTCGTCGATGTACTTGTCCTTTCCCTCGTACATGATGGCCTTGAAATACGGCCTCGTCCCAATCTGGGAGCTGACTCCGATGTCGCTGTAGGAAACTCCGTCGGGTCCAGCGACCATCACATAGTCGAAATCGTCGTCCCTGTTCTCGTTCTGCGTCAAAAGCCATTCGGCGACTGCGTTGATGTCACCGGTCTCCACGACATCCGACTTCACATAGAAATCGACCGCCTCGATGTACGCGTGGAGTTTGTTCTCAATGCTGTTCACAACAGCGTCGGAAAGAATCTCCAAGTCGGAAATCTCATCCGCCACAGAATCCTTTTTAGTGGAAGACGAAACGAACAGCACCTGCAGGCAGTTCACGACTATGACAAGCAGCCCGATGCTCCCGAAAAGGCGGAAGATAAGGCTCGACTTGGATTTTTCTTTTTTATCATTTGACATATTGAATACACCCCTGCCCCAAAAAAGAGCAACAAAAAAATAATATCAGTTTAATTTTAATTCGCTTTTCAGATGAAATCAAACATTTTCTAGTCCTTTGCAAGTTACCTTTGCAAGCCACCTTTGCAAAATATCGCTCCATTCATTAGTATTGGCTTTTATGGACACTAAAGAGCTTTACAGAGAGATACTCAACGAACACAACATCAACCCGGAACACAAGAACGCGGTCGAAGGCGCCACAATCGAGCTGTGCGGCGTGAACCCTAGCTGCGGAGACAACATCACGCTTTTTTTGAAGACAGAGAACGACAAGATAGTCGACGGAGGCTTCACTGGCTCTGGATGCGCCATATCGCAGGCCTCGTGCGACATGATGCTCGACTTGGTAATCGGGAAGCAGAAGGAGGAAGCCCTGCACCTCGCCGAAATTTTCATGAGGATGATAAAGGGAACGGCGACAGAAGAGGAAATAGAAGAGCTGGACGAAGCCGGCGCGCTGCAGGACATAGCCCACATGCCGGCTAGGGTCAAGTGCGCGGTCTTGGGCTGGAGGACGCTCAAGGAAATCTTCGAGCCGAAAGACAGCGTGGAGATGGGAAAATGAGGAACGGAAAAACGATTTTCAAGGCGGCGAAGGTCGCGCTGATTTCCCTGCTCGCATTCACCGCGCTCTCGTGCAACGAAAAGAAAACGAGCGGAAAGACGACGATAACGGCGAGCTTCTACCCGCTCTACATCATGCTCATGAACATCTGCGATGGGGCGGACGTGGAACTTTCGATGCTCGCGCCAAGCGACACCGGCTGCCTCCACGACTACCAGCTCACGACGAAGGACATGCAGGCAATCGAAAAATCCGACATCATCGTGGTGAACGGACTGGGAATGGAGGACTTTCTGGACAAGGTGTTCGAGACGAAGAGCGAAAGGACAATCGTCGCCGGAAAGGACTTCATCACGGAAGACGGCAATCCGCACATCTGGGTGTCGGTATCGGGCGCGATTTACGAAGTCAACTCCATAAGCCACGCGCTGTGCGAACTCGACGAAAAGAACGCGGAAATCTACGCGGCGAACGCGGAGAAATACATCGCAAAACTTGAAGCCCTCAAGGAAGAGATGACGGAAAAACTCGAAGCGCACAGGTCGAAGAAAATCATCACGTTCCACGAGGCGTTCCCATATTTCGCGGCGGAATTCGGGTTCGAGATAGCGAGCGTGATCGAGCGCGAACCGGGAACCGCGCCAAGCCCCAAAGAGTTGAACGAGACGATAGAGTCGATAAAGGCGGAGAACGAGAAAAGCGGAAACAAGATTCCTCTTTTCGCCGAGCCGCAGTACTCAAGCTCGTCCGCGAAAGTCATAGCGGGAGAGACCGGAAGCGAAGTTTACGAACTCGACCCCTGCGTGACGGGGGAACTGGACAAGGACGCGTACATAAAATCCATGAAGAAAAACCTTGAAGTTCTGACAGAAGCCCTCAAATGAAAATCAACCTTCACCGCCCGACAATATATCCGCACGTCTGCCTCACAAAAATCGAGCACCTCAGCGTGAAATCGAACGGAGAGACGATACTCAACGACGTCAACCTGCAAATCAGGTGCGGCGAGCTGACTGCCATAGTCGGAAGGAACGGAGCCGGAAAGACGACTTTCCTCAAGGCTCTGCTGGACGAGATTCCCCACACGGGCACTATAGAATACGAGCACGGAACATCTCCCGGCGGAATCAAGATAAAGTCGAAGAGGAAGCCCACGTTCGGATACGTCCCGCAGAAGCTATCGATAGCCCAGGGAAGCCCGGTGTCGGTCGCGGACTTGGTGCAGAGCTGCGTGACCAACTACCCGGTCTGGCTTCCGAGAAGGAAGAAGGACACGGAAAGGACAAGGCAGATACTGTCCATGACGAAGGCGGAGCACTTGAGCGAAAAAAGGGCCTGCGACTTGTCCGGCGGAGAGATACAGCGCGTCATGCTCGCGCTCGCGCTGAATCCGCTCCCCGACATACTCATCCTCGACGAGCCGGTGTCCGGCGTGGACAGGAACGGGCTGAAGGACTTCTACGACCTAGTGTCAAAGCTCCGGCACGACTACGACATCACGATACTGCTCGTAAGCCACGACCTCGACTTGGTTGCCGAGCACGCCGACAAGGTGGTCCTCATCGACAGGGGAATCGCCGCCGAAGGAACTCCTGCAGACGTGTACTCGGACGAAAAATTCATAGAGACGTTTGGAAAGATACAGATTTAAATGCAGTTTTTTTACACGATTATTTCGACGATTTTACCATTCTCCTGGCTTGAGCCCGACTTCATGAAGAACGCGTTCCTTGCGGTGCTTTTGGCGGCTCCCCTTTTCGGGCTTCTTGGAAGCGTTGTCGTCTCCAACCAGATGGCTTTTTTCTCGGACGCGATAGGACACTCCGCCCTCACCGGAATAGCGATAGGAGTCCTGCTCGGCATTAAGAACCCACTCATCGCCATGATAGGCTTCTCTCTCGTTTTGGGAGCCGCAATAATCACGGTGAAATTCAAGGGGAAGACAAGCGCAGACACCATAATAGGCGTGTTCTCCTCCACATCTGTCGCGCTCGGCATAGTCCTTTTGAGCGCGACAGGAAATTTCGCGAAGTACCAAAGGTATCTGGTCGGAGACATCTTGAGCATAACACCGGCCGAAATTCTGCAGCTTCTAGTGTCGCTCGTCGTCCTCGCAACGGTTTTCGCGCTCCTCTACAACAAGATGCTCCTGACAAACATGCACTCGATGTTCGCGCGGAGCCGCGGCGTCAAGACGTTCGCCATAGAGCTGACATTCGCCCTTTTGACAGCCGCGATTGTGACCATATCGATAAGATGGACGGGACTCCTCGTGATAAACAGCCTCCTCGTCCTCCCGGCGGCATCCAGCAGGCTTGTCTCAAGGAGCGCGCGCCGATACATACTATTCTCGGTCTGCATATCCCTCTTCTCGTGCGTGGCGGGACTCGCCCTCTCCTGGGAGATAGGCAGCGCGAGCGGAGCCACAATCGTCATAGTAAACGCGGCGGTCTTCATCGTCTGCCTCGTCATAGGAATAGCGAAAAAGATATGAACACTAAAAGAACATTCGCAAAATTCGCAATAGCCGCCATCGGCTTCTGTCTGTGCGCCGAGTCGGTGAAAATCGACATGAGGCTGAACCTGAACAATGAAGACCCCAAAAATTTCCTGAACACAAGCCTGACCACGACAAGCGGAACCACAACGACATCCACGAAGACGAAAGACGGCTACGACGCAATTTCAGGGGCCTCAAAAAAGCACTCGACAAAACTCACATCGACAATCTACCTGGACAAATCGAACAAGAAAATCATGCCGAAGGGACTGAGAGCCCTCGCTCTCTTCTCCGTCTCCGACTTCAGCTTCATCGAAAAGGACGGACTGAAAATCGAACAGGACAAGGAGAATCCCAAAAAACTCACGATAACGTTCAGCCACAGGGGAAATTCGTACAAAATCGAAACGGACGAAAAGGGAACGGCGCACGTCAATTTCCAAAAAGAGAAGAACGGAGAAATACAGAACTCGTTCAAGATTAAGAAGAAAGACGCTGACACGGCGGACGAGAAAAATGGGAAAAATGCGGAATCCAAAGAGAATCCCGGAAAAGATGTCGAAAATCGGCAGAAAATCAACACGGAAAGAGGAAAAAGAGGGGCGGTAGTCGACGAAAATGCCGAAGAAGCCACGCCCGAAAGCGGAACAAAAGACGGAGACGGCTTCGAAAACGACGGATTCGACGACACGGCGCAGAAAGTCTACTCTGGAAGGCTCAAACTCTCATTGAAGAGCGGGATTTTCAAGATGAAAGGGACTCTGAAACTCGTGGAAAAGCCGGAGCAGAAAAAGGAAGAACCCGAAGAGAAAAAAGACGGACAAGAGCCAGAGAAAACGGAAGAGACTCCGGGCGAAGACGGAAAAGAAGGCTCAACGCCCGAAGGAACTGAGCGCGAGGATTGAAGAGCAGCCGTTGGTAAGCTCGTTGAACGCCATCCTGTAGTCGCCGGTCGTTTCCGGGTCCATCACGTCGCGGGAAAAACCTGTGAAATCCATGAGGCAGCAGATTCTGGGCTTTATCATTCCGTCGAGCGAAATCGGAGAAGCCGGATCGGTCTTGAAGACGCGGCGGACATCGGCAGGAGTGACATAGACGGCGTTACCCTTGAATATGTCGAAGCACTTGCGCCTGCCAGCCTCGCTCATGCATATTATCCAGTCGTACTTTTCGGCGTTTTCGGCGGACAAGCGAACAGACGAATGGTTTCCTGACGTAATCCCAGCCCTCGAAAGGATATTCCTCGCGCCATCGGTCATAGGAAGTCCGCCCTTCGCATCGTCCAATATTGCCGCCGAATCGACCTTGAAATGATTCGATATCTTCTTCTTCCGCAGCATGTGCGAAAATATCTGCTCCGCCATCGGTGAAAGCGAAACGTTTTTTGAGCAAGCGAAAAGAATGCGAATCATCTCTGTCATACGAACCTCTGAAAAATGCTAGAAAACGGGCACCTCCGAAAACCGCAAAGTTTTTGGAGATGCCCTTTATAATATCGAAGAATAACTGATTTTTTTTACTTTTAAAAGTCGGATTGAGGTCTCGCGGAATAAAATTCCGCAAATTCTCCAAATTCTCCAAATTGAATACACGGTTCCATTCTGATAAAATCAAGGATTATGAAAACAGAACTTATCAAAGACATTTTGACTTCCGCACCAGACGGAAGGACGGTCACAGTCTGCGGATGGGTACGCACAATCCGCGACTCGAAGAACCTTGTTTTCGTCCAGGTGAACGACGGTTCTTGTTTCGCAAACATACAGCTGACATTCGACAGGTCGAATCCAGCCACACCATCGAATGCCGAAAACATCGAAAAAGCAATATCCGACATTTCGACAGGCGCATCTGTGAAAGCCACTGGAAAGCTCATCGAGTCTCCGGCTTCTGGACAGGCGGTGGAAGTGAACATCGAGACGCTTGTCGTCCTGGGAAAATGCCCGAGCGACTACCCGATTCAGAAGAAGGCCGCGTCGATGGAATTCCTCCGCGAGAACGCGCACTTGAGGGCAAGGACGAACACTTTCGGAGCGGTATTCCGCATGAGAAGCCAGATGGCGTTCGCCCTGCACTCTTTCTTCCAGGAGAAGGGATTCTACTACATCAACACACCGGAAATCACATGCTCGGACTGCGAAGGCGCGGGCGAGATGTTCCAGATAACGACGCTCTCAATGGAGAAACTCGCCGAAATCGCAATCGAAAAGGGCGCGGCGGGAATGAAGAAAGAGGACGCTGAAAAACTCGTGAACTACAACAAGGACTTCTTCGGAAAGAAGGCGTCCCTCACAGTTTCCGGCCAGCTTGAGGCCGAGACCCTCGCGACCGCGCTCGGACGCGTCTACACGTTCGGGCCGACTTTCCGCGCCGAAAACTCCAACACGACCAGGCACTTGGCGGAATTCTGGATGTGCGAGCCTGAGATGGCTTTCTACGATTTGGAAGACGACATGGACATCCAGGAAGAGTTCATCAAGTACCTCTTGAACTGGGCATTGACGAAGTGCGCCGCCGACATGGAATTCTTCAACAAGAGAATCCAGCCGGGAGTCATCGACACGCTCAAGCACGTAGTGGAGACACCTTTCAAGCGCGTCTCGTACACGGAAGCGGTGGCCGAGCTTGAGAAGCACGCGGACGAGTTCGAGTTCAAGCCGTACTGGGGCTGCGACCTCGCCACGGAGCACGAGCGATACCTCACCGAGAAAATCTACAAGTGTCCTGTCATGGTCTACAACTATCCGAAAGAGATAAAGGCCTTCTACATGAAAGCCAACGACGACGGAAAGACAGTGAAGGCCGTTGACGTCTTGGTTCCGGGACTCGGAGAAATCATCGGCGGCTCTGAAAGGGAAGAGGACTACGACAAGCTCTTGAACAGAATCAAGGAACTTGGCTTGAAGCCGGAGGACTACTCTTGGTACCTCGACCTGAGAAAGTTCGGAACAGTGCCGCACTCAGGATTCGGACTCGGATTCGAGCGTCTCCTCCTTTACGTGACGGGGATGCAGAACATCCGCGACGTGATTCCATATCCGCGCGCTCCAAAACTCGCAGACTTCTAACAGAACCGGCTTTTGCCCATAAAAAAAATGCCGAGTTTGTGCATATTGTAGCTGCTGAAACAAGCTCCCAGCGAGAACCTACCCATAAAAACGGCTGTACCGCTCCGCGGTGGCGTTAACATCGCTTGCGATGTTTAGTGTTTTGATGGGTAGAACCTCGCTTCCGCTTGTTTCAACCACAGCCAGTGAAAACTCGACTTTCATCCTGTCTCACTGCACAGGCTCAACGTCAAACGTTGCGCGGTTCCAGTCGATTGAGACGAGTTTGAGCGAAAGCGTCTGCCTCGGCATGATGAGCCGCCTCATGAAAATCTTCGTCCCCGCGTCCAAGTAATAGTCGTATGTAAGCGGCATCGCGGTCTCTTTTGAAACCACCACGACCGACATCTTCCACATTCCGTTCGCCTTGCTTATGGACGATACGGAGCAACTTCCGCCAGAGAGGGCGTAGTTCACAGGAACGAACGGGTCCATGTTGATGGGCATATCGGGGGTCGCTCCGAGCGAAAGTCCCGTGTAGAACGTGACGCGCTCGGAAAAAGCGAAAGCCGCGACAAAAAGAAAAAATGCAATAGAAAATAATCTCTTCATGAAAAGAGATTATAGCACACAGAAAATTTTTTATTCGGGGAGAGTGTTGAACACGACATCCTTTCCGCCGTGGAAATACTTGAAAAGCCCTTTTTTGGGATAGTCCTTCACGGTCTCGACACGGAAAGTGTCCGCTCCAAGCTCTTCCGCAAGCTCTTTCGCGACGAATTCGACGTTTCCCTCAAGGGAATAATAGATGACAAGCGACTTTGACATTTGTCCGCCTCCATATTTTATACAATTTAATTGTATAAAATATATATTCAAAGGCGACAATTTTCAATATCAACGGAATCAATAATGGAACGAAAGACCGATGCGCGGAGAAACGTAGAGTCCGCCGAAATCGGTGTCGCACTCACGGTAGTCCACACTGAAGTAGTGGGCTTTCTCGGTGTAGTCCTCGTATTTGCAGTAGCCGAACAAGTTCACGCCGGCGGTCGTGGCGAAGAAGACGCTCCACTTTTCGTTCAGGCGGTAGTCCACGAGCAGGTCAAGTCCAAGATTGAGTTCGCCGGTCGCGACGCTCACGCCCCTGTCGCTGTCGCTTGAATAACGCTCACCCGTCCGCAGGAACTGTGTCCCCAAGACGAGGGTCGGCGTGACGGAAAGTTTTTCCGAGCAGACGAACCTGTAGCCGAAACCAAGCTCCAAGCCGAAGCGCAGCCCGAACGGGTCGTCGAGCTTGTCGCTCACACATTCCCCGTCCAAGTTCAACGTCGGGAAGAGAAGTCCCGCTGAAAATCCCGCCAGGAACGAAAAATTGTTGTTCTTGTTCGCGAGCCTAACTTCCACGTTCGCAAAATCGTATGTGAAGCCCTTGATTTCCCCGTCCAATTTTTTTCCAGAATCCGACTCATACTCGAAGCCGCTCTTGAAGAACGACGCGCCCATTCCGAATCCAAGCGACTTGTCCCAGTCCTCCTCACCGGCGAAAACGGACGCGGCGGATGCGGCGCAAAACAGCAACGACAAAAGCATTTTTTTCATTTTTCTACCTCTTTTTGTTTGTTTTAAGAAATGATAAATAGTGAACAAAGAAAGATTCCCTCTGTTACACACTAGACAACACAACACGACTCAATTTTGAATCGTGTTGTGACCGAATCATTGCCCTTTCAAATTTTACAAAATCAACGATTTTGCTCTTAACTTTTTTATGAAACTCCGACATTTTGTTGTTTGTTTTTATCAGTGATGAGAAAAACTGGAAGTTTTGTGGGGAGAATGACCGACACCTCCCCCTCCATTTCTGAATGCATACCGGCCAGAATCTTCTTTTTCATCAAGAAAATTTTGTTCTGTATCATTATTTTCACTCACACCATCATGCTCGATGTGGTCTGAACAGCTTCCAAAATAAAGCAAACAAGCTGTTACAACCAATATTGCAATGGAGTTTCTCAAATTTCTTTTCATATATACCTCCAATTGAAAATCTGCATTTAGACTAACAATGGGTGGAAAAAGGAAACAGAGCATTATAGTTAACTTTTTAAAATTCTGATAATTTTTTGTTATATTTAGTTGGATTTTCAAAAAAAATCTTAAAATGAAAAATCAAACCCGAATTTTTCTTTCAAAATGGGAAGCACATAGTCGGTGTTCCGCTTCTGCCCTATTTTGTTGAACACGCCGAGAGAAAGTTCAATCATTTTTTTTCCATACTCTTTATTGTTCAACAGAGACATGGCATAGCCCTTGTTGAACAAATGATAGGCGAAGTAATTCAATCTTCCATGCTCAATGCAAATTTCAAGTCCCCTTGCCGAAAATTCCAAGGCTTTTTCGTCATCGCCAAGATCTCCAAACCAATTGGCAAGGTTGAAAAGGATTACCGGAGCGATAATAGAAAATTCTTCGATAGAAAAAATTTTGCTGTCGACATGCGCGTATAGAAATTGAAGCATTTCAATTGCATTGTCTTTCTCACCCAACTCATATTTGCATCTGGCTATGTTGTTCAAAATGAAAATTTCTGTCTTTGTCAAAAGCTGCCTTGGAAGCTCACCAAGTTCGTAATCTGCCATCGTTATTTTCAGAACGGAAACAAGATTTTTCAACGTCTCCTCATACTTGTCGAAATTGCGGTTTTCATAGAGGGTTCCGTAAAATTCAAGAAACTGCCTTTCCAAGTGCGTCATGCTCTTTTTGCAAGCGGCATATTCGTCCAAAAGCCCTTTTATATCAAATTCATCCATGGAGACTTTTGAATTTATCAGATACTCCAGATTCGCCCGCCTGAAATCGGCTTTCGTCATCGGAACCTTCGACAGGTCCACGCTTTCGCCGAGCCTGCTGAACAACGCCTCGATGAGCTTCCTGTGAGGAACTCGAAGCTCGTTCTCGATGTAGGAGACCATCGCCTTGGTGCAAAGCCCCCGGCACATGTCGAGCTGGGAGATTCTCTTCTCTTTTCTGACCGCCTTCAAAAGACGACCAATAGTGTATACTTCCATATCACAATTTTAGCTCAAAATAGACTTTGACGATAACTTCTTTATAAGAAGGCCATGGAGTATATCAGATTTTTTTAAGGAGATGAAACAAAAAATGGACAACTGCATTCTAGGGGAGCTAATCAGAACCTACAGGGAGCAGGCTGGATTGACGAAGGAGGAAGTCGCGGGAGACTTCTGCTCGGTGTCGACGCTCACGAGAATAGAAAACGGGGAGGAAATTCCCGGGAGGCTTTTGGCGGAGGAACTTTGCACGTCGCTTGGGCTTGTCGCTCCGAACACGAACGGAGGGGTTCTCTCGAAGGAAGAGGCGGAAAGAAGCGTCATAGAGTGGCGCATAAAAAGGAAGATTGAGCGGAAGGAATTCGACTACGAAGATTTGCTTGAGGAATACAGAGAATGCGGAGAAACAAACAGTTTCGAGCGGCAAATCCACGACCTCTATCTCTCGCTTCTTCTAAAGCACAAAGGAACGGACGACAGTGAGCTTTTCAGCTTGTACACGGAATCGATTTCCCTGACGCTTTTTTCAAGGACCGAGGCTTTTCTTCCAAAAAGGAATCTTCTCTCGAAAACGGAGCTTCTTCTTCTTAGGCAGATTGCCGTCATGCAGCACAGGATGGGAAGAAAGGACGACGCAATCGCGATAATCGACTATCTCGACCGGTATTACGAGCGCGGAATCTGCCTTGAGTCCGTCATATCAAGCGAATACCCGAAAGTGCTACGCTTTGTGGCGGAGTGGAAAATTGAAAAGGGAGACGCTGACTCCGCACTGGACGCGGCCGAAAGGGGCTTCGTCCAGTGCGCGAAGTTCGGAAGCCTTTATCCGTTCGTCCATCTAGTGACCTCGAAGGCACGGGCACTTGAGATGAAAAAATCCGGGAATGCGGAAAAGGAAAAGTCATTCGCGGATTTTCTCTGGTCGCTCATGGAGAAAAAGAAGGACGAATGAGCAGGATTCCACGCGCCCAATCCCACACCCGCACAGGGCAGGCAGAATGGCTAAAAACTACTTAGAACGGACTACACGGAAACCCAAATTCCTATAACGATACAGCGGAAGATAGTCGCTTCTGTAAGAAACAGTGCAGTAATTAGTGTTGCTTTCAAAAGAACCTCCTTTGCTCACGCGGTATTCTCCTGATTCAGAGCCTGTTGCCCCCACAGAAGAATCCAAACTAGAGGAATACCAATCATAGCAAAGCTCGAAAACGTTTCCTGTCATGTCATAGAGGCCGAGGGAATTTCCAGTCTTCGTTTTTACAACCTGCGAAGCACCTCCCGCAGTTCCCGCATACCAAGCCACAGATTCAATACTTGTATCGCTTCCGCTGTAGATATAATAAGAGAAGGTTCCATTGCTTCCGCCGCGCGCCGCATATTCTCACTCGGCTTCGGTAGGAAGGCGATAGCCGTTTGCGGAAAAGTCGACTTCGACAGAATCCAAAGCAGAAGATGCGTTGGTCGCATTGCTTGAACTGAGATTGTAGTAATATTTTTCTGAATCATTTTTGGCGATGCATTCATCAAGAGCTGTCCAACTTTCTGGGGCTGTGATTTTTTCTCCAGATTCATCCAATATGTAATAGACAGGTGCAAGCCCCTCTGTCATGCTCCGCAAGTTGCAATAGATTACGGCTTCGTACCAACTGACCCAATAAGCAGGATAATCGTCTCCAAGACCATATTCTTCCGAAGGAGAGCCGTCGCTGCTGCCCGCGCTTTCACATTCAGACGCATAATATGTGCAGTACTTCTCATACTCCCCCTGTGTCACCTCGTGGTCGCACATGTAGAAGTCGCTTATCTCCACGCTTCTGCCGTCGATGAACACGCTAGACGAATTGTCTTCTGAATCCGAGACGCTTTCGCTGACTGTCGCCCCAGTGACAAGGACGAAACCTTCAGGAATTGACTCGGTCTCGCCCGAATCAGACGTAGTTCCATCGGAAGTGGCTGAACTGGACTCCGAAGATTTTTCCGAAAGCACAAACAAAACGGCATTCTCTTTTTCAGCCTCGACAAAAACCGACGCGCTTGAAATGTATTCAGTGTCGCCGAGTTTTGCGGAAAGCGAAAACTTCCACTCTCCAGATTCGATTTCGATTTTCTCGGAAGAGGCTTCGCTCCATGTTTCCCAGGTTCGGCTCAGAGTCGACGCAGAGGAAGCTCCCGAAAGAACCACATCGGTCAAATCAGCGGCATTTTTTTCCACAGCGCGCGAATTCGATGAAAAAACCAAGTAGGTTCCAGAATTTTCATTTGAATTTGCGCACGAGAAAAGAACCGACGCAAAAAGCGCAACAAAGACTTTCAAGACAAAAGAATTTTTTCGCATGTTCGACACTCCTGATGTTGCCTTCATGATAACACCAATTTATTGAATGAACATTGACACGAATTCAAAAAAAACATTTGTCCGAATGTCCCTCGCAGCCGAAAGCTTCAGCAAGCGGATTCCGGAATCGACGAACGCGACGACAGATATTTCGCCACGATTTTTTCTATCAAATCTATGTTCTCTATCTCTGAAACCCACTTTTCGGGAATCGATTTTCCTTCCACCCCGGAATAATAGACCGCGGAAAGCCCTCCCGCGACCGCGCCCACAGAGT
This sequence comes from Treponema sp., assembly GCA_017934745.1. Taxonomy (GTDB): domain Bacteria; phylum Spirochaetota; class Spirochaetia; order Treponematales; family Treponemataceae; genus Treponema_D. Next base: position 43,114 of record JAGBIY010000009.1, read on the forward strand.
CTGTGTCGGAGCCGAGGTTGATGACTTTCAGGAGGCAGTCTTCGTAGGAGTCCGTCGTGAGGAAGGACCAGAGGGCGGCCTCAAGCGTGTGCAAGACATAGCCGGAACTTGAAATCGAGTCTTCGGACAGGGTTGCGAAATCATCATTGAAAATCCGCCCGTATTTTTCGAATGCGGCGGTGAAACGGGGATTCCGCTCGACGTACTCCTTGATTTTTGGAAGGACATTCTTCAAAATCTCGTCTTTTTTGCGTCCGCGGACGGCTTCCAGAATCGAAGCCAGGTAGATGTCGCAGCCAATCAGGGCGATTTCGTGGGCGTGTGTCAGCGACGAAACTTTGTGCGTAGCGTCAAATGCCTCGTCGGAATCGAAAGCGTCCAAGCCGAATTTCTCAAGCAGATAGAAAGCGAGCGGCGCAATCCGCATTATGGAGCCGTTTCCGTTCTGGTTCTCCTTCTTTCCGCCACACTCAAGCGGAGGCAGCCCCCGCTTTTTGTAGTTAAAGACCGCCGAAATACATGTCTCTCCCATGTCGAAGGCTTTTCCGTGCGGGGTGTACTCGTTGCCGACCATCCACCTGACGAATTTCTCCATGATGTCGTCGAAATCAAGCTCTCCCTTCTCCGCCAGGCTGTCGACCAGGCAGAGCGTCATGCTGGTGTCGTCCGTCCAAGTCCCGGCGGGCATGTCGTAAGTTCCGTGGCCGACCATGCCTTTTATATTGAAGGATTTGACCTCTTTCCTCGAAAAAAATTGCACTGGACAGCCCAACGCGTCCCCCACAGCAACTCCAAAAACCAAGTCGACAAAAAGATTTGTCATGTTCTTTTCCATAATAGACCGCCTTCAGCAAAAATTCATCCCAACACCGACTCGAACTCTTTGAAATTTTCCTCTTCGCGAGGAACGCAGAAGACTGCAAATTCTATTGACCTGAATGCGTGCGAGAATTCTGGAAACACTTTCTTGTACGCTCTCGCCACGACAGACGGCGGATTCCTGAACGCTCCGCAGCCGAACGCGCCGAGAACAACAGCCTCGGCTCCGTTTTGGGCCGCTATCGAGAGAATCTGCCTCGCCCTCGACACATGCAGCTTGAAGAGATTCTCGTCGCTTATGTCCTTGCACTCCCAGCCGAGGCACGGAGCCGCGCATGTAATCACGTCCACGGAAAACCATTCATCCTCAGGCCGCATTTTCGGCTTGTATTCGTCCGTCTTGAACACTACGACCCCCGGCGTGAAAATCGCGTCGTCGTTTGCGTATGTGTCGTCCAGCCTGAAGTGCGGGTCATAGAACACCTTGTGCATCTCAGGAACGTTGATTGCGGCAAAAAGCGTGGACGTCCTGCAGAGCGACTCCTCCTGCGCGCCAGAGCCTCTGAAAACTCCGCCGCCCGTGTGGATTGCGTTGGCGAAATTCAGGACGCATGTCTTCATGCCCTTTTTCGCATAAGGTTCGGCCGCCTCGAACGAGCGTTTTTTTGACACGACGACTTCCGCTTCTTCCTCGAACCTGTCTTTGTCGAAGTCGAACGAGCTTCCTTCTTTGTAGAAGACCTGCTTCTCTATGGAAGAAGAGCAAGCGGATACAAGAACCGGGTTCGTCATGTACCGCATTCTTGTATCGGTGAAAATTTCAACCAAATCGGGATTCGCCATTGTGGACCTCCAAAATATTATTTATTAGAAAATATCAATATGATAATAACATAACAAATGACAATCGTCAAGGGAAAAGTTTGCGTGGCAAGCACACTGATTTCCTAGACTGCAACTTCCTCTTTTTGCCGTCAGGAGATTCAAATTTGAAGTCGTGAGTGACACTCACAAGTTGGATATTTTCCGCGCCAAGCCTTTTTTTGAGCCATCTCCAGTAGTTGCTCGCTTTTACACAATCAGCTTCATTGTTGATTGCGCGGATAATGACGATTGCACCAAACAATCATTTAGAGTTTTCTTCGTCCCAAGTTGCGTGCTTATTATTAACGCTCTTCTATTTTGCAACTAATATATCCATAATTTCATCATATTTTTTTAGGAAAACTTTATCTCCTTCAATCCAGTCCCATAAAGCATTTTGAAGAGGATCATAAGATCTTGCTTCCTGCCGATAGAAGAAAGCCATTAGATATGTTGTTGTATCTGTAATCTCAAAAGCAAGTTTTTTATGATTAGGTGTATCACTGTATCCAACAGACGTTGATAGTAAATCGCCTAAATTATCATTTAGCAGTTTATTTTCTGTTTTTTCTGGATTCCTTGTTCCGTTAGTCCATCTATAAAAATTTAATTGGTATCTATCGTCATGAATTTCGAGTTTACACGTCGCTGTTCGAAAAATATACCTACAGATACAAGAAATAATTTCATAAATCAAAATAGCATATGTTATTTGTTCTTTTTCAAATTCAACAACGCTCTGAAGTGCTATTTTATGACATAGCAAAACTTGCTTAAAAATCTTTTCCTGTAAACGCCTTTCAACTCCATTCATTAATTTTGATATGAAATTAGCCAAATAGTTTTCATCTAGTTTTATTAGTTCTTGTCCTGAATTGTTTGTTTTAATGTAAGGGGTAAAGTTGTTTTCTAAACCATTAAGAATATCTAATTTATTTTCAAGTTTTCCATTTGGCAAAGGAATTACAACATCAACGAATTTCTGTAGATATTTATCAGCAAAAAGTTCCTGCCATGCATTTATGTTTTCTTTCTCTGAAAATGTTTTCCCAAAAACCTTACATATGCTTTCTGCCAAATTTTTTTTGTTGATTGCTAAAATCTGAATCACTGGAATTTCATTGCAAATATGATGAAGTCTTTCCAGTACTTTTATTGCATATTCGGGTAAGCAGCGGTCTAATTCGTCAATAATAATTAAAATATGAAGTTCTTTAGAAAGTTTTGTAATAACATCTTTTATCTGTTTCAAAGCACTTTCCAAAGGCAGCATATTATTAAAATCTGATTTAGTTAGTTTTATATTACCAATCGCTTTTCCTGAATCTTTTACAGCTTCAACAATGTCATTTGGATTTATTTTCCATTTATTCTCAATAATTGTTCCTGCAACTTTTGTTAAAGCTGTTATAGATGATGTCACAACCTTCTTTGCTGAATCTTTTTCTTTTACATTAGTTTTATGCTTTTTAAGACATTCAATCATCACAGAAAGAATTGCTACCAGCGGCTCTTCATAAAAATCATTTTCCCAGACATTGTAATGAAAGATTAAATATTTATGCTCTGAATCTTCTAAAAGCTGATTTTCAAGTTCCGTAAGAATCCAAGTCTTGCCACAACCCCATTCACCGTCAATCGCAAATGAATAACCAGACGGATTACCGCACTGATTTGCGATTATTGATTTGAGAAGGTCGAGATATGGCTGGCGGGAAAGGTAATCTTTCATAATAATTCAAGTCCATTTTGTTGCGAAAATCTATATTTATTACATTTTTTATTTTTATAGTCATTTGTAATAGCATAAACACAATATTTGCCAATGTAGTTAATTTCAAACATTTTAATGCCTAAAAAAATCGTTTCAAATAACGATATGAAACAATATAACCCTGATTGTTCTAAGAAAATATAATAAATTAAATGTTTATTCTTAGTATCAATTTGAAGTACTCTTAAGGTATCGAAGATTTCAATATTCTCAAAACCACATCCAATATTTGCATACTTTATAACTTTATCATATTGAGCATTTTTTAAAATACTTGCTATTTCTTTAGCATCTGCGTCTTTTTCATAATCAGGACATAAATCACATAAAGATTCATATGCAATTTTCAGTAGACCAATTTTAAACTTTTCTAAATCAACTGAAAGACTCCCTTGAACCTCTATGCCTTTTTGAGAATGACATTTAGGTTCAGAGATATTAAGATGAAGCCCTTTTTTTTCCAGTTTTACTCTTTTTTTATTTATAATTTCATCCAGTTTGTTTCTTTCCGAATCATCTACCGTTATTGAAAATGTTCCTGTTCCATCGTCTTTGAGATTGCTTTTTTCGCTTGTTATAAATTTTAGTTTTAAATTCTGCTCTTCATCATAATAAAATTTCATTTTTGTATTTTCATCAGTCTTTGGATGTACTATTTGTTCACACAAAAAAGAAGGCAATTTACCGGTTTTTCCTGTCAAGTTATTGTTCTCACGGCAAATTTTCATCAAAATATGATCCACTAGTTTTATATCTACTGCAGTACCTATTTTTGAATTACAAGATTTACATACATTATAAATATGATATGTTCCACCCAAAGCTTCAGGAATTACATGTTCATCAGATGAATCTACATTATCAAAATGACAAATAATACAATGTGTTTTCATTCTAACTCCGCTGGATTTCTTTTGAATTATTAAACTCAGAAATCAAAGAAAAACTTTCATGAAACATTTTCAGAATTGTTGGATGAAATTCGATTAGATTCATATTATTCCCAAATTTTGATATATCCCATCGAATATTAGGATTATATATCTTGTTGTATAAAGCAATAATTACATTCTCAATACTTTTTTCTCCATTTTCTTTAAATATAGGCATTTCAGAAATATTTAAAAGGGACAAGTATGGATATTCCCCATCTTTTAGTAAATCGATAATAGGTTTTGGATTTTTTCCAGATATAAACATATTTAATGCATGTAAATCAGTTAATTGCAAAGCTACCAGTAAGGGAAGTACAGCTCCTTCAAAGAATCTTGTTCCTTTGCTACAAGAATCTGAATATAAAACTCTATTTAAAGCGATATCTGATGGTTTTGCCAATTCATATATTTTTACGAACTTACAAATCCCCCTCATTGAAAGCTGATATTGTTTAATTATTTTTTTGAAAATATCAAGATTTATAATCCCTTCCCAGCATCCGAGATATGATAAATATGAATTGATGTCTATTTCTGGTAATGAAAGTCTTAAATCAAAGAATTTGTCAAAGTACCTGTCGGCATCAAAATCTGAGCCGTACATTTTTTTTATTGTATTTCCTAATTCTAGTATATTTGTAGAAAAAACAAATGTTATTTTTTGATTAGTAAAATAATGTTTAATGCGTTCTAGAAGTTTTACCGCATATGTTGGTTTACATCTGTCTAATTCATCAATAAAAACAATAAGTCTGTCACCATGTTCTGGAAGTAATGAGTCAAACATTTCTGAAATTGTTTGTTCTAGAGTTTTTGTTTTTTCTATATCTTCTAGTTTATTAGTAAAATGACAGTCATCATATATTCGGTTTACATCAATATTTGTTATTCTAGAAACAATTGTTTTTAAAGCTGATGAAACAATTTCCTGAGTCTTTGGGGCATCTTTAAATACATATTCACACGAAAAGTCTTTAGCGATTTTATAAGCTAAAGAAATCAGTGGGTCTGTATCACTATCATTTTCCCATGCATCATAATAAACACACACATGAGGTTTTATTGATTTAACAGGAGTTGCTTTATCACACAGTCGAGTGAATACATCCTTAACAGCCTCCTCTTGTTGGTGTGTAAAATTACTTGATTTCTTGAATGTGTTTAATGAATCAAGGACCATTTTTACCTGCTTAACAAAGATTGTTTTTCCAGTTCCCCATGAGCCATCTAAAGAAATTGAACAAGATGATTCAATTTTGTTTATAAGAGAAATGAATTTAAAAACTTTGGGATTGCGACAAATTTTGTCTTTAAAAAAAGTTTGATAAACATTTTCATTAGTGGGTTCTAAATCATAAAAATCCATATTATTTCACCTCAACTTGTCCATTCATCAAGAGCGGCAAAAGTCGGTCCCGCAAAGACAATAATTTCTGGCTTTTTAGTTTGCTGGAGCATATTCTTTTCTTCCGTCTGCATATTCCAAAAAAGCCTGTTTTTTTTCTATGTCGTAGCCCGCCGTGGGCGTTCCCTTTATTCGCTTTATTTCATTTTCTATACGGACAGCTTCCACAAAGCGCCTCGTAAGGTCTTCGTCAGCAACGCCACAAGTTGAATCAAGTTCGTTTTCGTTCATTCGCTATCTCCCAATTCGCAATTATAGCACATTCTGCCGGAAGAATTATTCTATTTCACCTCCACCTGTCCATTCATCAAGAGCGGCAAAAGCCCGTTGCGCATGGCGGTGTGCTTTTCTTGACTTTTAAGAAAAACCGTCTATACTAATATCAGATCCTAATAAGGTGAAAGTGGGCTTCATGCCATGCGTTCGAAAGAACCTAGCCTTACACTGGGTCTATTTTTTTTGCTTCAAGCGGATTTTTTTGCGAATAATAGTTTTTGGGATATTTTTCAGTGTCAAAAATATCATGTACGAGATTGATTTTATCTTTCAAAAAGTTGTAATGACCGAATTCACCTTTTTCATAAGCCCTCTGAATTGTCCACAGCACATAGTCCGCAGCCCACAGAAGTGGCTCTTCGCTGTTTTTCTGAATGATTATTCGTATCTGACTGCTGTTTTCTTTATGCCATTTAGTCTTGAATGTCTCTATAGCATTACCGATTGCTTCCTGCATATTATCTTTACGAACAACACTTCCCATTGTGGAAAAATAACAATCGATTTCTGAATAGAGATGAAGCCTGTTTTCCAACAATTTTGAAACAAGATATTTATACAGACGGTCTTCTTTCAGTTCAAATCTATTTCTAAATGTGTTTTCTTTTTTCCTTGCGACGATGCAATAAAAACTAAAATCCAGCTCCCTCAATAATTTGTAAACCTTCATTCTGACTTCAGCGCAATCCATGCAGGCATGAAACATTCTGCTTGTAGATTTTGAAACAGACGGAATCATAGCCAGATAGTCGTCAGAAACAATCTCTTTTTGAAGATTCAGCAATGCTTCGCGAATAACTTTTGGATTTTTTGTTTCAAGATAACCGACCATAAAGACTTTGCTCGATTTTCCTTCCGCGACAAGATTCACGCCCTTCCTACCCAATATCTGCGGGTCGCCTGCCTCGTCAAAATAATAATACGCCTTTATGTTTTCAGTTTCTTTCATATCCGCCTCCAGACATTATCATAGTAAAAAAATGACTTTACTTCACCTCAACCTGTCCATTCATCAACAGCGGCAAAAGTCTGTCACGCAACATTTTCGCTCTTATTCAGTTTCAAAAGGTTTATTAAATTCTGAAATGAGAGAAAAACTTTCAATTGTGATTTTCACAATCTGAGAGTTAAATTCTATAACATTAAAATTATTGCCGTACAAAACTGGGTCACAATGGAAATTCTGGTTGAAAATTTTGTCATATAGCAAAGAAAGAACTTCCTTTCGGCAACCTTCTCTTTTAGACTCATATATTGGCATTGCTGAAATATTAAGGATATCTAAAAATGGCGAATGTATATTATCAATTAAATCTACAAATGGTTTGGGATTTTTTCCATTTATGAATGAATTTAACTCTTTTGAATTCGTCATGTGCAAGACAATAAGCAATGGCAGTATATAACATTGCAAAATATTAAAACTGTATTTTAAGTTTCCTGAATATGTTAAGTTCGTCAAAGCCCTATCACTGATTTTTGTTAATTCATAATTTTTTATGAACCGACAAATCTCTCTCATAGAAAAAGAATATTTCTTGAATATGTTGACTAAAATGTTTGTTTTAGGTTCATGAGGCCAATAACCAAGATTATTCAAATATTGTTCTATATCAACAGGTGGTAATGAAAGTCTCAAATCAAAGAATTTATCAAAGTATCTGTCTGAATCAAAATCTGAGCCATACATTTTTTTGATAGTATTTCCCAATTCCAAAATATTGGTTGAGAATACAAATGTTATTTTTGGATTTGAAAAATAATGCTTTATTCTTTCAAGAAGTTTTACAGCAAATGTAGGTTTACATCTGTCCAATTCATCTATAAAAACAATAAGTCTGTCGCCATGTTCTGGAAGCAATGAATCAAACATTTCTGAAATTGTTTGTTCCAAGCTTTTTGTTTTTTCTATTTCTTCCAATTTATTGTTAAAATGACAATCATCATATATTCGGTTTACATCAATATTTGTTATTCCAGAAACTATTGTTTTTAAAGCTGAAGAAACGACTTCTTGAACTTTCGGTGCATCCTCAAAAACATATTCACACGAAAAATCTTTAGCAATTTTATAAGCTAAAGAAATTAGAGGATCTGTATCGCTGTCATTTTCCCATGCATCGTAATAAACACAGACATGAGGTTTTATAGTTCCAACAGGAGTGGCTTTGTCTGTTAATCTGATAAATACATTTTTGACAGCCTCTTCTTGATCTTTAGAATAGTCGCTTTTCACCTTAAATTCATTCAAGGCATCAAGAAGCATTTTTACCTGCTTTACAAATATTGTTTTTCCGCTTCCCCATGAGCCATCTAAAGAAATAGAACAGGATGATTCAATTTTGTTTATAAGAGCAATAAACTTAAAAACCTTTGGATTACGACCGATTTTGTCTTCCAAAAAAGTTTGATATACATTTTCATTTGTTGGTACTAAATCATAGAATTTCATCAATTAATCCACCTCCACCTGTCCATTCATCAAGAGCGGCAAAAGTCGGTCGCGCAGGGCGGTGAGCTTTTGAGTTTCTTGCGTATTAAGCTTTATACTAGAAAACAATGATGAAACTTTTCCACAGTATTTCTTTATCAATTCCATAGGTGGAATAACTAACATTGAGTTTTCAATGTCTGATGTTATTATTGATTTAAATACAGAACCCGTACTTTTGACCTTCAGACTTTCAATAAGTTGAATTGTAAGAAAGTACAAATATTCATATGTAGTTATATCTTTTGCTCTCAACGCATAGCAAGATTGATTCATTGCCATAGGAGTTCCAACAATAATCAATTTTCCAACAGAACCACGAGCAGTTATGATGATCGTATTTTCTTCAAAAAGTAAAGAAGCACATTTTGACAATCCTAGCGCAGTGATTTTTTCAGCTGTGTGCAACTGAAAAACATTTCCTTCATAATCAGTAGGACCGAAAAAAGGAAGTTCGCCATTCCAAAAATCACAATTTGCTTTACTAGGAGTCCCACCTGGTAAGATGTTAGCAATTGTACATACATTCTTTACTTCCCATCCAGCAGGAATCTCCCGTTTAAGAACTTCGTTATATTCCATTTTTCCGCCACTTGCTTTGTAGGGTTTGCCATCTTCATTAGGAAAGTCGAACTGTACAAACCAGTGGTCATAGAGCCTTTTTGCCATTTGCTCCAGCTTTGCGTTCATGTGGCGGTTCAATGCGATTTTTTTATCTATATTGCTAAATACATCGCCAATCTTTTCTTGTGTTTGTAAATCTGGAGCAATTACTGGAATAGCATTTAATGTTTCGGTTGAAAGAGTATATCTTTGTCCGCTTCCGCTAGCATTGTTTTCAAAATATTTTTGAATGTATCTTGTATTCATAAAGGCATTCAAATACTTCCCTGATAATTTTGATTTATCAGGAGTAATCAATGCAGTATGATAACCAAGAACAACATTCTCAAAATCATCAGCAATGTAAGTTGGGATTCCTATATCATCACGAGTTTCGCTATCCTTTGTAAAAGCAACTTGCCCTTTTTTAAGAGAGAGGGTATTTATTTCTTTCTGATTTGCGGATGCTTTCAGGAAAGAATCGGTCATTTCTTTAGTAATTGCCCAATTGTGATAAACATCTGTAAAATTGCAGAGTCTTACAGGTATTTCATTATCTTTTGTTTTCTTATCAACGCCACTAATTTCGACAATTGCTATTTCATCAAGTTTATATTTCTTCATTTTCATAATTACTTTGAAACCTTTTGCAAATATAAATTTATTGAATTCAGACGGTTATCTATTTCTTTTTTAGCATTCAGCAAACTATTCAATTTTTCTCTTCGCTTTGCATTTTCTTCATCTGCCATTATATCTTCTATGCGGGCCCTCTGCCATAAAATGGATAATGAACCGTATTCAAATCATCTTCCGCATTGCGAATCTGTGAATTCAATTCTTCCAATTGCATCTCATAATTTCTTTTTAACTCAATCATTATGGGATTCTGTGATGCGATATAAACATCAAGCAAATTATAGATACCTTTAATTTGTTTGCTCGTATCTTTTGAAGAACCATGTGCAATAATCAATGCGACAATAATCGCTATAACACCAACTATGGGGCTTAAAACAGTTGCCCAAAACATAATTTGTTCAGTCATTATTACTCTCCAAAAATACATTGTTTTATTTCTGCATACAACGTCATGTCCGAAGTAAGTAATGGAGCCATTGTATCTCTTAAAAATGAATGAGTATCATTTCCACATCTTGTTAATTGCAGAATCCTTTTTAAATTAGTATAAATCTCACCGCTTGCAGATTTTACATCATCAGATGGATTACCACGATTTGTAATACTATCATTCATTGCTTGTCTTTTTACTTCTAAGCACTCTGCCTCTTTTTCAGGCATTCCTTTTACCTGGCACAATTTCCGTATCAGTTCGTCATCAAAAAGATAGCATTCAAGATGTCTCCTTCCTAGAACTCTTATTCCTCTTCTTTTGCATTCGCTAACTTGCTCTTCACTTTTATCGTCTCTATCAACAAGTTTGATACTTTTTGAATTTTTCAGGACTTCTCTAACAATTCTCATACTGACATTATTAGGATCTTCCAATTCAGAACATGAACCTATAGAAATAAATGCAACATCTGGCATTTCATTTTGAAAAATCTTAGTATAAACCTCTTGGTCAAATTTCTTGTTTTTTCTTCCTTGTTGTGTACCTTCACAAAAAACAATAGTTCTTGGGGCAATTAATCCTGCAAAATCATCAAATGCTAGCTCTAAAAACTTATTCCAGATGGGTTTGTTAATTTCTGAAGGCTCAATAACAACTGTTGAATCAAAATCTTTTCCCTCAAAATCTAGAAAAACAACACTATCTGGAGAGTTTTCATTTAATTCTCGAGCTTTTTTTAACATACCTATAGAATGAGTCGCTATCCATAATTGAGAATTATCAGGTACATTTTTATACAGTTCTTCCAGAACTTTTTCTTGTAAACTTGTATGCATATGACTTTCAGGTTCATCGATACAGAAAATTGAATCTAGATAGTATTCTTGCTTTATAATTAAGTCTAAAATTAAATCAAAAGCAGATTTTTCACCAGCTGAAAGATTTTTGTAATGATATTTTTCTATTATTCCTTTTTTAAAATAGAAAGTTCCATCTTCAAGTGGATCTCCAATATCTAATAATTGCAAATCTGGGAAAATTGAAATTAAAGAATGTTGTATCTTTCCTATTATTTTTTCACGCAAAGCTTTTACATTAAGTTCATCAAACTCTTTCGAATACACTCCTGCCATAGTCTTTGAAATTAACCGTTGATAATCTTCAGAAACTTTTGTGTCTGTTTGCATCAAATTTTCTTGTAATCGTTCAGAAGGATTTCCCATTCTTGATAAATTTGAAACAGAAAAATCTGGGTCATTTCGATATGCACTTCGAAAATAGAATTTTCCTCGTATCTGTGATTGCGAAATGTTTTGAATTAGATCATAAAAGTCAATTAGAATTTTATTTTCTACATAAAAACTGTGATTCTTTATTTTTTCATTAAGCGTAATTTTTGAAAAATAAAAATTATCTGAAGTACCTACATTCCACCCTTTATATCTATACCATTGATTAAATGCTTCAAAAACTGAAGTTTTTCCACACCCATTTGGCCCGACAAGAACAACAAGTTTTGCTGTTTGTGGAATGTTTTGAATCGTTAAATCTGTAAATCGTTTAAAATCTTTTATGTTTATTGATTTTATTCTCATTGCTTAATCCTTATTTCTTTCTTCCCTTAATTTTGCTTTCGGCCTCTTCCAAAAGCTTTAACTCTTCGGCATCCTGGAGGTCGGCTTCTTTTGCTTCAAAGTCTTTTCTTCGTTGGTCAAATTCAAGATAGATTTCTTCAACCTTTTTATCTGTCTGGATTCTTGAACGTCTGCCTTTATCGTCTAACAGAGGAAAATCATTATCGCTTATAAGTTTGTCTACATTATCTTCCCAGAATTTTAATGTAAGATCTTTTCTCATTTTTGCACGGAGTTCTGCAGTTTCAAGAAAGATTGCTACAAGTCTGTTCAGAGTATCAAGTTCATCCTGAGTAAGATAATTTTTTGAAATATATATATCCTGTTTTCTAACAACTTTTCCTTTCCAACTTGTAAGATTCATGTTTGGCTTTGAACTGTCAGCCCGGCTTAAAATGATTTCTGGTGAAGTCATTTTTGTTACGGCATAAATAAGCTTATTCTGTGTTTCTGCAAAAAAGTTCTGGGTTGTCTTATCTGTGCTATCATAATCTGAACTTAGGGCAAACAAGTCTCTAACCTTCTGATAGAATCTTTTTTCACTGGCACGAATGTCGCGAATTCTTTCAAGAAGTTCGTCAAAATAGTCTGGTCTTCCATCCGGATTCTTAAGACGCTGGTCATCGAGAATAAAGCCTTTTGTAAGATATTCAGAAAGATTCTCGTTTGCCCATTTTCTAAATTGAGTACCTCTTGGGCTTCTTACTCTAAAACCTACAGCAATTACCATTGGAAGGGCATAATAAGTTACATTGTAGTTTTTGCCGTCTGAGGCAGTTGTCAAGTAATCCTTGACAACTGAACTTTCTTCCAGTTCCTTTTCCTTTAGTATATTAAGAATATGAAAACTAATATTCTGTTTTGAGGTGTCAAAAAGCAATGACATCTGCTGCTGATTCATCCAGATAACGCCGTCTTTTGAGTAAAGCTTTACATCTGCCTTGCCGTCGTCTGTATTATAGATTATGAGTTCGTCTTCCATAGTTTCTTCTATTTTACAAACTTAAGGCTTGCAAGCTGCTTCTGAATTTCTTCTTCCAGCTCATGACTTTCTTTGAACATAGCAGTAAGTTCTTCGGTATCAGCCTTCATTTGTGCATTAAATTCTTCTTCGCTGATATCTACATATTCAATTTTAATATCAAAATACTGGCCTGCGCTAAGTACATAGCCTTTTTCTTTGATTTGCTCGTATGTTACGGCTACGCTAAAATCTTCTACGGCTTCTTTATTGCGGAAGGTTGTTACAATCTTTTCAACTTCTTCTGGACGCAGACGGCGTTTCTGATTATTTCCTTCCTTGTATTCTTCTCCAAGTTTTGAGGCATCAATAAGAATTACTTTATCATCATCTTTCTTTTCGGTACGGTCAAAAAAGAGAACACTAACATTTGTACCTGTTGTAGCAAAAACATTGCTTGGCATACTTACTACACCAAAAATAATATGGTCATCTACAATTCGTTGTAAAATATTTTTTTCTACGCCTGATTTTGCTGTAATAAATCCTGTTGGAACAACAATTGCACCACGTCCAGTTGATTTTAAAGAGTTAATTACATGCTGGATAAAGCATGTGTAGATTGCCATCTTTGGTTTATTTGGATCAACAGTCTTTACTTTATTTGGAACTCCTGCCCAGAATCTAACCCCATCACTTGCAAGTTTTTCCTGATATTCAGGGAAGTCCAATTTAAAAGGTGGTTTTGAAACTACAAAATCAAACTTTTTGAGTGTTCCATCAGTTTCCTTGTGGAATGGCTCAAGAAGCGTATTTCCCTGAACAACATTAGGAAGACTTCCAACAAGATTATTAAGGATAAGATTAAGTCGAAGCATTTCACTTGATTTGTCTGAAATATCCTGACTGTAAATAGAACAACGGTCTTCTCCGATCTGGTGAGCAAGAGCCATAAGCAAAGTTCCTGTTCCTGCAGACGGATCATAACATGTGGCACCTTTGTATTCCTTGTTATCTTCAAGAAGAAGCATCGCCATTACGGTTGCTATTTCACGAGGAGTATAATATTCAGCATATTTTCCACCGCCAGCATTATTATAGTCTTTAATCAAATACTGGAAGATTCCACTGAAGAAGTCATACTTTTCATTGAATACTGATTCAAAGTTAAAACTTGCAACTGCACTCATAAGAGAACGGGCAAAGTTGTCTCGCTTTGTTTCATCTTTTACTTCGGTTGTGATTTTAGAGAAAATCTGAACTTTTGTTTTTCCAGATGTTGTTACTGAGAAAGTTTCAGAGTTTAGGCTTGAGATATCAATAAGTGTGGAATCAAGTAAAGTTGAAAAATCCCCATTTCCACTGGCATTATAAAGATGTGCCAAAGTTTGATGAGGTTTTAAGCGAGGTACATTTCCTGGAAGATATGTAAACAAATCTTCAACTTCATCTTCGCTAAAGGTATCATATTCAGCATCCCATTTTTGAGCTTTTGAAAGTCTCTCTTTATATGGGCTATCTATATGTTTTGCTTCGTAGCCAAATTTATCATTAAAAAATTTGTAAAGAAAGATTTCCGTAATTATGCGGTATTCACTTCCGCCGTTTGCAAGACCGTATTCTCCGGTTGTTGTTTTTAATGAATCAATAAGGGCAATTGTTTTTGCATTAAGTTCTGCGTCTGCCATGATGTCTCCAAATAATGCCTATAATACCAAATTAGAAACTGTAAGTCTCGTATTGATGAATATATTCATTTGATATTAAGTTTGTTAAATATTTTTTGTCGTCGATTGCTGCCTGAATTCCAAGAGCAAAAAGTTTTTTGCTTACGTTGCTCATAACATCCTGCTTGAATTTTGCTTCACTGCTTGGCTGAACAATGTGAGGATTCAAATCAACATAACTGTCGATAAGGCATTTCATTTCATAAAGATTCTCGCACAGGATCATCTCATTTGATGAGATAATTGGTTTTGAACGAGCAGTGTTTTCTTCCTGAATGCGTTTTTGAATACGGACAAATTTTTCGTCATTGTTGTATTTTTTTTGAGCATATTGTTTCTGGCATTAATCTCTTTAATCTTTGCCATTACTTCATCCATGTAATGAACTTCTTCCTTCGCTTCTTTTACATTTGCAGGAACAAAACCTTTCTTGCGGAAAAAAGAACGGAATTCATCTGCGAGGATCACATACTTTTCTTCTTTCTGGTCAAAGTTTCCTTCAAACTCACGCTGTACTCGTTCGAACTTTTCTTTAAGGTCATTGATTACAATAGCAAGTTCTTCAGGAATGCCTTTTATGAAGCTAAAATCTATTTCACTCAAAGCAAGATTAATGATTCCGCTTACATCATCTTTATGGTCATTACCTTCCAGCATATTGATGCGTTCAATTCGATGGTTTACTTCTGTGATTAAAGTTGGAATTGTGCCAGGAAGCATATTGCGAACTTTTTCAGATAGTTCAGAGTCTCCGCTTGAACGAATTCTGTTTATAAGAGATTTTGCATCATCAAGAGTTGTGCGAAGTTCATACAAATCATTTTTGTCTTCTATGTTGTCCAGTTGAATACGGAACTCTTCCTGATTTGATACATCGTAATACCAGAGTACATTTTTAATTTCCTGGACTTTCTGATTGATTTCTTCTTCACTCTCTATTACTGCAGTTCCAACAGGAAGTTCTTCGCCAGTTTCTGAAGCATCGTTCGTACGGTTCAGTTCTTTTAAGTAACGATCATTTGTTGAATCGAAGTTTTCTTTAATATCTACAAAGTCTACAACGTAACCGTATTTAAAATCTTTATATGGTCGATTTACACGAGTAAGAGCCTGAAGCAAATCGTGTCCATCCAGTTTTCGTCCAAGATACAACTTCTTAAGACGAGGAGCATCAAATCCAGTGAGAAGCATCTGGTTTACGATTATTACATCTATAGTCTGTTTCTTTTTGAATTCTTCGATGTATTCCTTTCGTTCTTCTTTATCGCCTTCATCGTGAAGAATCAAGGTTGCCAACAATGGCTTTTCGATTTTTGGAGCTTTCATTGGATCATAAGTTCCGGCAAGCTTCATTTCCTTATATTTTTTTGCAACATCATAACGCTCACACCAAAGCTCATAGAATTTTCTTGCCTGCTGGTTTGTCTTGCAAACAACCATCGCAGCAACAGTATCATCTGCTTTTTCGATTCTGAACTTACGGATATCATCAATAATATAATCAATGAGGGCATTCAGATATTTTTCATTCTCTATAATTTTATCTCTATCAATATCCGATTTTTTTACTTCAACATTTCCAGCAAGCTCATCAAGAATCGCAGTAAGCTTTTCCTTGTAAACTGTCTGAATGGGTTCGCGCATAAGTTTGAGTGTATAACCGTCTGCGATTGATTTATCATAATAATATGTATCAATGTAATCGCCAAAAACACGCCAGCTTTCACGCTCTTCATGAAGAAGAGGAGTTCCTGTCATTGCAATCTTTATTGCATCTTTATCTGCTTCCAAAAGATTTGCAAGAAATGAGCCTTCTGGATTGTATCCACGGTGAGCTTCATCGATAAAGAAAATGCGCTGTAGTTTTGTGTTATACGAGTTTTCAATATTTACCGGAGTGTGGTCTTCCTTGAACTTCTGAATATTTACGACCATTATTTCCAAAGCGCCTTCTTTATTCTCTACAAGGTTGTTGCTTCGGAAATCTGCCATAAGTTCATCACGGCTGGAAGCAGAACGAACGTTAAGTCCTCGGCTTGCAAACTCATCTACAGCCTGTTCCATAAGGGCAATGCGGTCCACAATGAAATAGAATTTTACAGCGATATTTTTATTTGCAAAGTAGTCAGTCAGACTTTTTACAGAGTAATAAGCAAGTGCTGTTTTTCCAGAACCTTGTGTATGCCAGATGATTCCGCTTTTTATTCTTTTGTCCAAAGCTCTGCGGATTGCAAGTGAAGCAAACATCTGCTGGTAACGCATAATGTGTTTTTGAAGCTCTGTTGTTTTTTCTCCATTTTCAAGTTCTATTGTGCGTTCAACATAAGCAAAACCGTAGCGAAGCAGGAAAAGAATCCGTTCCTTACATAGCATAGAGGTAAGGATACGGTTTGTTGGAGTATCAATTTTGCAGTTGGTAGTAAACTCTGGAAGGGATGGAAGAGCCTGACAGTTTCTGTGGCGGCATATTTTTTTAACAATGTCATCTGCAATCTGTTCATAAGGATATTTTGCCACAAAGTCTTTATCTTGTTCCCTGAAAACATTATAAAAAGCTTTTTCTTTCGCTGCACAGCAATAGAAGGCTCCCTGAACTGGAACACGGTTGTTGTTATCATATTCCTGATTATTGGAATAAATCATCAACTGTGTGATGTTTAAAAATCTTCTGAAAGATTTATTCTTAAAACGAGCATTTGTTCTGTCAAACTCAGCTTTCATTCCTTCGTGATTATTAGGTTTCTTTACTTCGATAAAAGCGAGCGGTAGTCCGTTTATAAAACAGGTTATGTCTGGACGGAAATTATCTTTTGTATCTTCATTTTCACATGTAAACTCAGTTGTTACATGCCACGTGTTGTTTTCTGGATTCTCAAAATCAATTAAACGAACACCAGATTTTGTTGAAAGGTAAGAATAGAATTCTTTTCCAAGGTCTTCATTATTAAGACAGCCAATAAGTTTAGTGAGATAGTTCTTACAATCCTGTTCTGAAAGTGATGGATTTAACTTAGCAAGCTGGGAAAGAAAAATGTCTGTAAGAATGTTTGTTCTATGGTCATATTTTTCTATTTTATCAAGATATGTATAACCGAGCTTACAAAGATGCAATGCAGCTGGAACCTGAACTCTTGTATTTTCATTGAAATCTGAAGACATGACAAAACAACCTTTGCTTTATTATAACATATTTTCCATTTTTTATAGATGATTGGAAATTAATGGTCGAAGTCATATGGATTTCACAGAATTTTTCCTTTTCCAGATGCGAATCATAAATTGAAAAATGCTGCAGCTTTTGGAACAAAGGAAGTCTTCCAGAAATTGAACTATGGAAACCTTAATGTCATTATCAGAAACCCAGCATTGTTCATTACATATTTGAACACAACCACAATTTGCACCTACACGACCGATGATAATGTTATCGTCATAATTGTATTCGCCAACATAATCAACAATTTCATTGCCGCTATAAAGAGGATATTTCCCCAATTTTTTTGGTCGCTACTTTCCATTGAAAAAATCCAGAATCTCACCCAACTTATATTTTTTCAAAATTCCGTTTCCAATTCTCAATTATCCATTTTTACATATATATTGTGTGATACTTTTCCAAATATCGCTTGCTCACTCGATTCTGAATGAAATCGCAGTCTTCAAACTCTGATTTTACATTGAGCTTATAACGACTCCCATCAATCAACGACCACACCGTTTATGCAAAGTAAGCGACTTTCTTCAAAAAGTCATTTCTGTCATAAACCTGATGGTCCATGATTTGTTTTACTGACATCATTGCTTCCACGATGTCATCTGCCATTGTAGAAATGATTGGCCGGGCATGGCGTTCTGTCCGATTTGTGTTTTCCTCCACAATTCTTTTTTGAATGCGGACAATTTTTTTTGTCGCCATGATAGCATGAAAAGGGAATTCATGCAGACAAAGCCCTGCATCTTCAGTTTTCACGAAAATGCCGCCCCAACACGGCTTGGAACACGAAATGCCCCCTACTCATACCTCGCCAAAAGCATTCCTCCCCTCCTCGCTATCTCTTCTTCAATTAAACGAAAACTGTAGTCGTTGCTCCTTATGTGGCTTAGAACAACAGAGTCCCGAACGGAATCCGAATCGAAGAAGTAGCCCGCGCTTGCCAAAAGTTCGGAGGCCTTGCTTTCGTCCAATTTAAGTCCAATCGCAAGGCGAAGCACGTTTTCCTTCTTCGGCTTGTAGTCTTCACCGGCGCTCTTCATTTTTGAGAACGTCTTCCGCGAGATTTGCACGCTCTTGTAGATTTCCAGCAGGGAAATTTCCGAGTCATTGATGAATTTCCAAAAAGTCTTGTTGAAGCCGAGCCTCTGCGCAGAAACATTTCTCG
This sequence comes from Treponema sp., assembly GCA_017934745.1. Classification (GTDB taxonomy): domain Bacteria; phylum Spirochaetota; class Spirochaetia; order Treponematales; family Treponemataceae; genus Treponema_D. The sequence goes on from JAGBIY010000009.1 coordinate 62,057, forward strand.
ACTTCATCTGTTCGAGCACAGCCTTGTGCAGTTTTTTCGCGATTTCCATGTGGTCATTCTTCGCCGCAAGCAAGTCGACAGTCTCACCATCGAAGTTCGTTATCGAAACGTCGGCTCCGCGCTCAAGCAAATAATCCACGGCCTTCTCCGCACCACAAGCGGCTGCCTCAAAAATCGGGGAGTGTTCGGACGCCCAACTGCATCTGTTAATGTCCTCCCCCTTGTCCAGGAGAATCTTCAAAATTTCGACATTGTTGTCCCTGGCGGCGTAGAATATCGCAGTCTCGCCTTCTGGAGCCGACTCTACAAAGATGTCGCAGCCACATTCGATGAGGGATTTTGCAGCATCGGTACTCCCGTGCTTCAGCGCAATCATGAGAGGAGTCTCGAAAAGTGTCGCCTCATCGGACGAATACTGCTCGTCAAGCCACCAGGCACGCTGCTCCACCCAACCATTGATGTCGAAACCCGCAGAAACCAACTTTTTTATGCTTTCTCCATCGCAACAATCTAAGGCAACAAGAGAAACAACCTGTCGATACCGCTTTTTGATGCGGCTAGGATCCTCAAGCAACCACTCAACATACTCTTTGTCGTCTTCTGTCATGCACGTCATGCACTTCCCCTTTTCAATATTATTTATCAGTAAATATCACGTTAATAATAACACAATGTATAAAAATTTCCACGTTTTTTTTAGACTCTCAATGCTGAGAATTTTCAGGACACTATAAGTTATCGCTTATAATTATTCAAGCAAAAAGAATCTATGCTTATTTCATGCCCATCAACATCGCGATGGCCGAAACCCTGAAAGAGATGCGCAAAAAGAAAGGCGTGTCCCAGGAAAAACTTGCGGAGGCCATCGATTCACATCAGGTATACATCTCGGAAATCGAAAATGGAAAAAAGATTCCATCTCTCTTGGTCCTCCACAAAATTTCCATCTTCTTCGGAATTCAGATGAGCGAATTCATCGCGGCGTTGGAAGCGAAGCTGTGATTTGGCTTTGTTCGCCAAGTCCGTGCCGTTTTTCAAAACCTGTACATCGCGCCAATCCTGAACGAAAAGTTCCCGCCTTTTCCGACACCGAAAGCGAATTCCGAAAGCGCCGAAACCTTGTCCGTAAAATCGTACCTTGCGCCGGTGAGGAAATTCACCTTGAACGAGACGACCGTATCGTCAGCCTCGGCTTCAATCGTATTGCGCTCAGTATCATAGCGAGAATAAGTATCATAGTCGTATTTGATTTTTGTCGAGACAATCTGTATCGGAAGCGAGAAGCCGGCCCCAAAATACGGAACGAACTTGTCGAGGGCAGTTATGCGCATGATTCCCATGACTCCCGGATTCACGATTGTCGTCTTGGACTCGTAGATTCCCTCGGAGTATCCGCCGAAGACGAAGCCGAGCGAGCCTTCGAGCGAGAATCCGATTTTTTTGCCGTCTGCGTCAGGAAAATCGAAGCCGAAAGTCGGAATGATTTCAAAGCCGTTGTAGTAGATGCTGCCCACACTGACTTGGTTCAAGGCAGCTGCGTAAGTCTCGTCCGAACTTGAGTATTCCAAATCCGGGTAAATCAGGCCGTGCGAGAATCCGATTGTACCTTTGACGTACTTCTGCAAATCCTTGAACGAAGTTTTTCCGCCTTCCTTAGAGAATGCTGAAGAAAGGCACAAAGCGGCAGCGACAAAAATTGTGATGATTTTTTTCATGTAAATCTCCTTAAAATGAAATGCAAGTGTGGAGATATTACACCCTCGGAAAAAAACAATGTCGCTTTCCAGGCGACATTTTAAAAATTCGACAAAAAAGATTGCCCTAGATTTCCAGGAACTGGACGGAGATTTCCTCCTCAAGCCAAAGGGATATGCGCTCCGCGGCCGATTTCACTCTTTCGGCGCGCTCCTTCCTTGACGAGGCCGACATGGCGCATTCCCAAAGGACGCACACCCGCCACCCGTCGGCAATCAGCGAATCGGCGATGCGCCTGTCGCGCTCTTTGTTGCGCTCGAATTTGCCCCTCCAGAATTCCACGTTGGACTTTGGAAGACGGAAGCGGCCGCAGTCGTGGGCGTGCCAAAAACAGCCATTCACGAAGACGACCGCCCTGTATTTTGGAAACACCATGTCAGGCTTTCCCAAAAGCCCGTTCAAGTTCTTCCTGAACCTGAAGCCAAACGAATGGAGAGCCGAACGAATCGCAAGCTCAGGCTTTGTGTCAGAAGAGCGGATGTGGGACATGACAGTGTGCCGCTGCTCTTTCGTCATCGTGTCCATTTAGTTTTTCGACAAGGAATCAGGCAAGTTTGAAAAGCCCGTCGACATCGCCCTGCTTCACAATCAGGACGTTGCAGTTCGCGCTTCCGATTATCTCAGAATTCGTCGAAGAAGTTTTGTAGCGTTCGACCAAGTTGTCGGCCTTCTTTCCGCCAAGGATTATCAAATCAGCCCCAAATTCGTCCGCCGACACAACGATTTCGCGCCAGACGGAACCGGCCTTCAGCTCGGTGGAAATTTCGACTTTCTACTTTCTTTTCGGCCGCAAGCTTCTTCACATAGTCGAGGTACTTCTGTCCGTCCTCGTGAAGCTTCTCCCTGTACCGGGCCACCTCGTCTGGAACGAAGAATTTCGAAAGCTCCAGCTGCTTCAAAGTCGCAGTGTCCACGACATAGACAGCCTTCAACTCGCACTTGTACTGCATGGCGAGCATAATCGAATACATGGCGGCACTGAGCGACTGTTCGGAACCGTTCACCGCGACAATCAATTTTCGAAGAAGTGGCTTTATCACGATTCTCCTCCTCCAGCGTTTTTCAAGAAGACTTCCGGTTTTTCAGGGATTTCAGGACGAATACGTTCTCTCGCTCGCGCTCCTCAAGAACGCTTTCGATGTACGTCTTCGTCTCCTTTGTCTGCGGAATTATCATCTTGTCCAAGGCGTTCACGCGCCGCTGTGTCTTTTTCACTTCGTTGGCAAGCCTCCACACAATTGTGCGGATTGAAGCCATCTCGGTCAAAAGATTCAAAAGATTGAAGAACTCCACCATCACCTTGTCGGAATCGGCGAAAGTTCCCATGAACGAATAGAAAAGCTGAAGTTTCGGAAGCTCGACCTCGATTGAGTTGAAATTCATGCCACCGGCAACAACCGACTTTTCCTTCATTTTGTAGTCGTATTTCACACCGTGGGCTATGCGCTCGATTCTGTCGCTTCCGACCGTCATCAACATCTGCTGCAGCGACGGATAGGCCTTGGAAACGACCTTTTCGATTTCGCCCTCCAAAAGCTTGACCTTCTCCACCATGCGCATCAACTCCATGACGAGAATCTCGCGTTTCTGCTCAAGCAAATCGTAGCCGTCGACAGCGACAGACAACTGCTCCTTTATTGAGAGAAGATTCGATTTTGTAGGCGCGATGTTCAACTTTGCCATATTTCATCAGTCCTTGGGCATATACTTTTGAATCAGCTCCGGCTTGATTCTGTAAAGCTCGTTCTGAGGAAGAAGCTTGAGGAGTTTCCAGCCGAGATCCAGAGTCTCTTCAATCGACCTGTTCTCGTATTCGCCCTGCGTGAAGAACTGGCCTTCAAGAGCCTCTCCGAATTTCAAGTACATCTGGTCCTCTTTTCCAAGCTCCTCCTCTCCGATGATTGCGGCGAGGTTTCTGATTGTCTTCACCTTCGAATAAGCCGCGAACAACTGAGAAGAGACAGCAGAGTGGTCTTCCCTCGTCATTCCGTCACCGATTCCGTCCTTCATCAAGCGGCTGAGCGACGGCAAACCGGAAACAGGAGGATAGACGCCTTTCTGCGAAAGCTCCCTGTCGAGAACAATCTGACCTTCCGTGATGTAGCCCGTCAAGTCGGGAATCGGGTGGGAGATGTCGTCGTTCGGCATCGTCAGAATCGGAATCTGCGTGATGGAACCGGTCGAACCCTTGATTTTTCCAGCACGCTCGTAAAGTTCGGCGAGATTTGAATAGAGATAGCCTGGATAGCCCTTTCTTCCGGGAACCTCGCCGCGTGTCGTGGAAATCTCGCGCAAAGCCTCGCAGTAGTTCGTCATGTCAGTCATGACAACAAGAACGTGCATGTTCTTCTCGTAGGCCAAATACTCGGCTGCCGTCAAAGCGCAGCGCGGGGTGATGATTCTTTCGATTGAAGGAGCGTCGGCAAGGCTCTGGAACATGACGACCTTCGACAAAACGCCCGACTCCTCGAAAGACTTGATGAAGAACTGCGCCTGGTCGTACTTGATTCCCATTCCTGCGAAGACCATGACGAACTGCTCGTCCGAGTTGAGGATTTTCGCCTGGCGGATAATCTGCGCCGCCAAGTGGTTGTGCGGAAGACCGTTGCCTGAGAAAATCGGCAGTTTCTGGCCGCGAATCAGCGTGTTCATTCCGTCAATCGAAGAGATTCCAGTCTGGATGAAGTCCCTAGGATAGACGCGGGCGAACGGATTGATAGGAAGCCCGTTCACATCTACTTTTTTTGAAGAAACAATCGGAGGAAGCCCGTCTATAGGCTCGCCGAGACCATTGAAAATGCGGCCGAGCAGGCCCTCGCCCACCCTAAGCTCCATCGGCTCGTCCAAAAATTCCACAGTCGTGTCGTTCAAGTCGAGTCCTGTCGTAGTGCCGAAAATCTGCACGACAGCCGTGTCCTCGTTCAAATCGATTACACGTCCCGTCTTCTTCTCGCCGAATTTGTCGCGGACATAAACAATCTCGTTGTAGAAAATGTTCTCGGACCTCTTTACGACGACGATAGGTCCATCGACAGAGGAAAGTCCCTTATATTCAACACCCTTCATCTCTATCTCCTGTACATCCTTTCAAGGCTTCCCATCTGCTCCTCAAGGCGACCTTCCACATCCTTAATCGCCGAAAGATTGTCGTTCGGAACAGACGACTTCAAACGGACAATCTCGTCCTTGACAGGCAGAGCCACAACCTTGGGCAAAGGAACGCCGGATTTGATGACCTCAAGTCCGCGCTTGTAGAAATTCATTATCAAAAGAAGAATCTGAATCTGCTTTTCAGGAACGGAATAGACGTCAACCGCGTCGAAAGCCGATTGTTGCAAAAATCCGTTCTTTATCATGTCCGCGACCGTCAAGACGATGCGCTTCTCGTCGGGCAAAGCGTCTGGGCCAATCAAACGGACAATCTGCTGCAGCCTCTGCTCGTTCTTGAGCAACTCCAGAGCCGAAAGCCTGACCTCGGCCCAGCGCGGGTCGAGTTTGTCCCACCACTCCCTGATTTCGTCGGCGTATTCAGAATAGGACTCAATCCAACCGATTGCAGGATAGTGGCGCGCGTTCGCAAGTTCCCTGTCCAAAGCCCAGAAACACCTGATGAAGCGTTTCGTGTGCTGAGTGACAGGCTCGGAGAAGTCGCCGCCCGGAGGCGAGACAGCACCGATTACGGAAACAGAGCCTTCCTTGCCGCAAAGAGACGTGACACGTCCCGCCCTTTCATAGAATTCTGCAAGCCTAGTCGGAAGATAGGCCGGGAATCCTTCCTCCGCAGGCATCTCCTCCATTCGTCCGGAAAGCTCGCGCAAAGCCTCCGCCCACCTCGAAGTCGAATCGGCCATGATTGCGACGTGCATTCCCATGTCGCGGTAGTATTCGGCTAATGTGATTCCAGAATAAAGCGAGACTTCACGCGCGGCGACAGGCATGTTCGACGTGTTCGCAATCAAAATCGTCCTTTCCATGAGCGAACGGCCAGTTCGCGGGTCTATCAATGTCGGGAATTCTGTCAAAACGTCCGTCATCTCGTTTCCGCGCTCGCCGCAGCCGATGTATACAATCAAATCAGCGTCGCACCACTTTGCGATGGCGTGCTGCGTCATCGTCTTTCCAGTGCCGAATCCACCAGGAATCGCGGCAGTTCCACCCTTCGAGAGCGGAAAGAAGACATCGATTACACGCTGGCCCGTAACGAGCGGCTGGCTGACAGTCAATTTTTTTGAAAAAGGACGCGGCTTTCTGAGCGGCCAGTAATGGGAAAGCTTTATCTCCTCCCCAAGCTCGGTCGTTCCAACAATCTCGTCAACCGTGTAGTCGCCGGAACCGTTGAACGTTTTGAGAGTTTTTCCCTGAATGTATGGCGGAACCATGATTTTATGGAGAATCGAAGCCGTCTCCTGCACAGTTCCCAGAACTTTTCCAGGCTCAATCGAAATGCCCTCGGCGATTCCCTCTAGAGCGTCGAATTTCCACTTTTTCTGGACATCGATAGGCTCGGTCCTGTCTCCCGGAGTCAAGAACGCGCCGGACGCATTGTACATAGACTCAAGCGGACGCTGGATGCCGTCGTAAATCGTACCGACAAGTCCAGGCCCCAGACGAAGGGAGAGCGGACGACCGTTCGACACGACATCCTCCCCGATTTTCATTCCAGTGTCGTCCTCGTAGACCTGAATCGTCGCGTTTCCTTCATTCTGCCTGATGATTTCACCGATGATTTTTTTCTCACCGACATCGACAACATCGTAGAGACCGCAACCTTCCAATCCTTCAGCGTAGACGATTGGACCTGAGATTCTAGTTATTTTTCCTGTTATTGATTTTGAAGCCTGACTCATTGCGGCAATTTTCCTCCGAACAAGGAGAGAGCAAGCTCTTCCGAATATTTATCCTCAATTTCACGAAGAATCTGATCGATTGTCAGACGCAAGCGCAAAACCTTGTCTTCACTTTCAAGAATCACTCCCTCGTGTATTTCGTTTCCAAGGGCGATTTCCTCGCCCGAAGCCTCGAAAGACACGTCTGAGACTGAACCGACAGCAATTTTCTTATTTTCCAAAAGTTTTTTCGCGGAATCCAATGGAATTCCAAAAACAAGCGCGTTGAATTTTTTACCGGAGGTAATCCCCAACTTTTTCTCAAGGGATTTTTCGATAAGAGAAAGCCGTTTCTCGCTTCCAATGTTCTTCAAATAATCGTTCAAAGACGAGGAGACCGAGTCAGCATAGAATTTCACAAGGAAACGCTCTTTCTCAAGAGGAAGAGCCGCATTCACATTTTTCTCGAACTGCTCGATTTTTGATTTGTAGTATTTTGATTTCTGTTCCGAAGCGTCTTTCACCCTGTTCTCGACATCGGCAAGAATCCTTTCGCATTCAGAATCTGCGTTTTTGAGGATTTTCTCGGCCTTTCTTCTGGCATCTGCCTCGATTTCCTTGTCAAGAATCTCGGTGGATCTTAGTTCTTCCATTTTATCTTCCCGATTATTTTGCCTTTCCTAAACTTGAATTCCGACAGCCTCGCGAATCATGTCGGACAGGGATTTTTTCCCCTGAAGATGACCGCGGATTCCCGGAATTTCCACAACAAGCGGATATTCGGCTCCTTTCTGCCATTCGAGGACTTCATCCTCCAGCATACTCGAAACCTCCTCCGTCAGAATCAGAACTTTGGGACGCTCTGAAGAAGGAACGGACGCAGTTCCACCACGGCCTGTAATCCTGTTGAACGCGTCAAGCGCCTCAGTCCTGTTCACACAGACACTGCCATCAACACCGACAAGCTTGAATGCCAGAACAATCTCCCGTTCACCAATGACAAAGTATTCCAAAGTTTCTTCCTGTATAAAAAATTACAAAATAATTATCAACAAAGCGACCAAGAATCCCCAAAGACAGATACCTTCAGCCAAACCGACGAAAGGCAACGCTTTTCCAGAGAGTTCCGCATTCTCGCTCATCGCGCCCATGGCAGCCGCTCCGATTTTGCCGACAGCCATTCCACCGGCGATACAAGCCAATCCAACCGCCAAACCAGCGGCGATGTACTTGATTGCTCCAGAATCCGCACCGGACGCATCAGGGGCGGTCTCCGGCTGAACGACAGTCACAGCTTCCTGGCTATCGCCCAAGGCGGCAACCTTTTCGGAATCCGCGAATGCGCCGAAAACAGTCAAACAGAGCAAAGCAGCGACGATTGAAAGAACCTTTTTATTCATTTTTTCACCTCACAAAAGTTATTTATAACTGAAAGCGAACGGTTTGAATTCGCTTCCTGTTTCATTGAAGAATTTAGAGAAGAATTCGTAATATTGAAGACGAATCACCTGAATGGCGACAATCATGCCCTCAAGGACAATGACTATCGCGTTTCCGACGATGCCAATCACGATGCCCGCTGCGGTGGGCGCAATCGCTATCATCGAAGAAATGATGTAGCCAAGGACGGCGTGCGCCAAAGCGAACGCGCCTACACGGACAAAGCTTATCGAATTTGAGAGATACGTCGAAACGACCTCTATCAACTCTACGACACCGCCTATCAGGAGCGCGCCCAGACCATTCTCCACGACAGGTCGATGGCCGTCAAAAAGACGCTCAAGAGGCTCCCCGAACGCCGAGAGAAGCAGAGTCGCACCGATTACAACCCAATCGTACACGGCAGGAGTATGGTCGAAAGCCGCGACGGCAACCGCGAAGCCGACGACATACCAGAAGAAAATCATGCCCGAAAGGCCGATTTTTCCGAAGAACGCGCTTCCATACTTCTTCTGCGAAATCTTGTTGAAGAAGTTGATTATCAATCCAATTGAGTTGATGATGAAGCCAAGCCCGATTGTTATGCCGAAAATCGTGAATATCGGGACAATCGGATTCTCCGCCGCCCAGAATTCAAGGCTGAACAAAGGCTCCTTCAACGCTTCGGGGTCGGTCACTCCGAACGCGGACTTTATCGCTCCGGAAATCGGCAGGAGGACATGGGTGTTCGCAAAGAACTCGCCTTCCAAAAAGCCCATTATCGAACTTGATATTCCAATGCACATGAAAATAGGAGCGAATTTGTTCCATGCTCCGACCTTGATGACTTTTTTCGCCATTAGGATACCGGCAAGAAGGAAGACAAGCCCCTGCCCCAAATCGCCGAACATGATTCCGAAAAGCACTGTGAAGAAAACAGCCACGAACGGAGTCGGATCGATTGTTCCGTAAAGCGGAGAGCCGTAGCTGAAAATCATCCGCTCGAACGATCTGACGATTTTTCCATGGTTCATCTTCACAGGAACCTTTTCGCTTCCATGAATGACGGACGGAACCTCATGAGGCTCGTAGACGCGTATTGCTATTCGCCCCTCGGTCAAATCACCGAGTTCTTTCATCATTGGATGAGTGTCGCTCTCAGGAATCCACCCCGTCATTCTGTACACAAGGCTTGTGGATTCAAGAGTATTCTGTTTTTCAATTATCTGGCTTCCAATCGAATACGAGGCCAGAAGATGCTTGAACAAATCTATATGTGTCTTTACGAGATTCTCTTTTTCCTCTTCGATTTCAGCCAAAGCCTTTTTCGTTTCAGCCAACTGCTTGTCCAGCGATTCAAGGACATCGGACGGAACGCCCTTGAAGTCCTTCGGAACTTCCATACCGACAAAGCCAAATTTCTTAAGCTCGGAATCGAGGGAAAAACGAGCTTTCTTTGACGAAGCCGCCAAAATTTTCGACTTGTCGCCGCTATCGTCGGACAAGGATATGATTACAGCCCTGTTTCCGACCGAAAACTTGAGTTCGTCGAGCAATGACGGCTCAATGCGGCCGATTTTCAAAGATAGGAACGAAACATGATCCAAATCCTCGAACGGCACATTCAAATTCGCGAACGAATGCGCTTCATCGCAGGCATTCTGAACACGCTTCAGCTCTTCGGCAAGATCGCTCTCCTTTCTTCTGAGGGCATCGACCTCAGAAAGGAATTTCTCCGCAGACTCATCATCAGTGGAAGTCGGCTTTGTCGCATTGCTGTAGAAAACATCGTCGAAAGAGAGATCGATTGAGCCACTGGCGTTCAAGAACGTCTTTGACTGTTGCAAACGCAAGAAAATTTCACCATACGGATTCGACATCTTGGCCGATTCCGCATCGGAGGCAGCCGAAGTCGACTTTGCCTGAAATTGGAAATTGCCTTTCTTTCCCAAAAATTCAATGACCGAACTGATGTCCTGTTTCAGCACCATCAATTCAACCAACCGCATAGGAGTTGTTCTCGCCATATTCACTTCCCCTTTTATCTCAGTTCTGAATATCCTGCCGCGCTCATGAGTTTTTCCGAATCCAAATCGAGACGCAAGCCTTCAGCGACGGCACGTATCATGTCAAGCTCGCTCTGCTTTATCTTGAACCAGGAAACGATGCTCAGGACGCTCATCGGACTCTTGTGGAACGCCGAGACTGCCATTTTGTCCAGCTCCACTTTGAACGACTTCTCTACCCATGCGGGATCGATTTTCCAAACCGTTCCATCTTCGTGCGGATTCAAATGTCGGCTGTATCTCCAATCCTTCCAATCATCATACGAACTGACATCTTTTTCCAAAATGTCCAAAGCGTCTTTTGCAAGCACATCGTTCTTCTTCTTGGAATCATCCGCGAAAGCCAACCTAGACACTATTTCATCAGATGGCATGTCGTAATAGACCTTCAAGCGGAGAACCCACAAGATGTTGCGAACGGAGACATCAGCCTTCACAAGTTTTGAAACCTCGACACGCTCGTCGCCGGAAAGTTTTTGAACGGCCCGCCAAAGTTCCCTTATGTACTGGACATCCAGTTTGGAATCATAATCCTGCAACTCAGAAACACGAGGAATTTCATTGTACCACGAAACTGGAGAATCTGCCGTTATTTTTTTTATATTCGGCCATGCTTTGTAATTCAGTTTTGAATATTCTTTTATATCAAGAATATGTGGCAAAGAGATTTCGCCAAGGCTCAAGGCGGCACCGACCTCTTTCAAGTTGTCATATTCATAGAAATTCAGAAGAGCCAACAGAACGTCTGCCGGATTCGTGAAATTCTTTATCAAATCGACATACTGCGACAAAAAGCGACTCTCACAGCGCGATTCAATCTCTTTTGAAAGAAGCATTTCAGGGGCGGAAGGAGTTTCGCCCGAAAAAAGAAGGGAATACAAATCTCTCAGCGATTTTACGGAAAACAGCCGAGAAGCGTTTTTCCCGACAAAAGACTTAGCGAGCATTCCACCCGCTTTTGCGTACACATAAGCAGAAGCCGCAGACGAATCCATAAAATCACCTCGATAATATTTTCAACAATTTTTATTATCAACCATCTTGGCGAATTAAGCAAACAGGATTTTATCCAAACAAGAATCGAACTCGCCGACAGTTTTTTCGGACCGCAAAATTCTTTCTTTGAATTCTTTTACCGCCGATTCGGATTTGGATTTTATCGTCTCGATTGACTTCTCATACATCTGCTCGTTTTCCGCTATGATTTTTTCAAAGAACTCCTTGAATTTCGCATCAGCGGAACTTTTTGCAGAACTGATTCGCTTGTCGGCCTCGTTTTGCGCATCCAAAACCAACGCCTGAGCATTTTGCTCGACTTCCAAGAGATGATTGAGAACGACAGATTCGTTGTTCGGCACTTTATCGGACATTTCCCCTCCTATCAATCAGAGAGAGATTCCTCTGATTGCGAAATCAAATTGTAAACATCAGAAGCGGATTGGCACCTGACGATTTTATCAACAATTCCAGGAATTTGAAGGACCAAAGCAAGCTGCTTGAGAATCTGGATGTGACGCTCAGTCTCATCCGACGCACCAAGAATCATGAAAACGACATGGACAGGAGCTTTGTCCAAAGAATCGTAATCGATTCCCGACCTGCTTATCCCGATCGCGCCGATACTGCCTTCCACACTCGGCACAAGAGCGTGAGGAACACCGACACTGTGCATTATGCCTGTCGACATTTTGGACTCACGCTCGTTGAGAGCGGCTATGGTCTCCGCCCTATCCAATTTCGGATAGAACGAATGTATGGATTCGACCATCTCCTCAAAGAGTTCATCTTTTTCAGTACTTTCAAGATTCACAACGATAGTTTCTTTTGGAAATATTTCTCCAAGTACCATAAAATGACCTCCCATTGTATTTCGAACAGATAGAATTAGTTGGCAGCGGCAGCTGGAGCAGACGGCTCGACGGTGGCGGCATCACCACTTGCAGGAGCCGGAGTCTCAGACACAGGCTGGGCAGCTTCCACAGGAGCTGTAGGCTCTGTAGAGACGGCATTCTCAGCGGCAGGAGCAACAGCCTCAACAGGTTCAGCAGCGGCAGCATCGGAATTCTCAACAGGAGTCTCGGCAACTGAAGAAGAAGCATCAGATGCAGGTTCCGCATTGCCAGTCGTTTTCCACCAGTCAGACGCAGAAGAAGAAGCCGCGGCATCGCTCTGGATGTTCATCGTCTTGGCAGCCTCGGACAAATCGTCGCTGTGGCTCTTTGCAGATTTTTTATTCGCAAGCGCAAGCGCAAAAACAACAACAAAAAACAAAACTACAAAAACGGCAGTCGCTTTCGTCAAGACCGAAGCCGAATGCGCTCCAAAAGCGGCGGAGTTTCCGCCACCGAGCATTCCACCCATACCGCTATTGTCCTGATCCTGCACAAGGACGAGAAGGACCAAAAGAACACAGACGATAACAAAAGCAACCAAAAGAACTACGCTAATAGCACCCATTTTTTTCTCCAAACTTTATTCGGTACATTTAATTTTATAGAACAGTAATACTATACGAAAAAGCCGACAGAATCAACAGAAACTGTCGGCCATTGACGAGAGGAAGCGAACCTACCCTATTTTACAGAAAACCGGCATATCGGAACAAACGTTTCGGCCTTCAACGAAGCTCCGCCTATCAATCCACCGTCGATGTCGGATTGGGCGAGAAGCTCCTCGGCATTCTTCGCATTCATCGAACCGCCGTACAAAATCCTGATTTCATCGGCAATCTTCTGTCCGTAAATCTCACCTATCGTTTTTCGCACAAACGCATGTGTCTTATTGGCTTCCTCAGGTGTCGCCGTCTGTCCCGTTCCAATCGCCCAGATAGGCTCATAGGCAATCGTTATGTGAGACATCTGTTCAGCCGAGACACCAGAAAGCCCAGTCTTTATCTGAAGACTGCAAACGGCCTCCGTAACACCGACGATTTTGTGGGAAAAACGCTCACCTATGCACAGAACAACATCAAGGCCGTGCTCAAGCGCGATTTTCACCTTGCTGTTTATTATCTTGTTGTTCTCATAAAAATCGTTGCGCCTTTCACTGTGCCCCAAAATAACGGTCTGCACACCGACATCCTTCAGCATTGTCGCGGAAATTTCTCCCGTATGCGCTCCGTTTTCCGTGTAAGTGACATCCTGAGCGCCAAGAATAATGTTGGAACCTTTTACAATCTGTGAGACAGCATCGAGATAAACGAACGGAGGAGCAATCATGAAAGTGTTCTTCACATCCTTGAGCTGTTCTACAAGAGACTTTGCCAATTCAACAGCACCAGCCTTGTCCATATTCATTTTCCAGTTACCAGCAATGTACTTAGCGCGCATACAAACCCCTTACACTAGGCTGCCTGAAGTGATTTTCCAGACAGACAAAAATTTCAACAAGTTCTCAAAAAACACGGACGCCAGGAAAACACATCCCGGCATCCGCTTCAAAATCAAAATCTAGTTACTTCGTCTCCAAACAAGCGATTCCCGGAAGAGTCTTTCCTTCAAGGAATTCGAGAGAAGCACCGCCACCTGTTGAAACATGGCTCATCTTGTCCGCCAAGTTGAATTTGTTCACAGCCGCGACAGAATCTCCACCGCCGACCACAGTCATGGCTCCACGGCCAGTAGCCTCCGCGACGAGGCGGGCGACTGTCTCGGTGCCTTTCGCGAACGCATCGAACTCGAAGACTCCGACAGGTCCGTTCCAGACAATGGACTTGGCTGTCGAAAGGACTTCCTTGTACGCCTCGATAGTCTTCGGCCCGACATCCATAGCCATGAGGTTGTCGGGGATGTCCTTTCCGTCCACAGCGACAGGTGTGGCGTTGGCGTCGAATTTGTCAGCCGCCACATGGTCGACAGGAAGAACGATTTTCACGCCCTTCTTTTCAGCGTCTGCAAGGAGCTTCTTCGCAGTGTCGATGAAATCATCCTCGACGAGAGAGATTCCGACCTTGTAGCCCTGGGCCTTCAAGAACGTATAAGCCATTCCGCCGCCGATTACGAGAGCGGAAGCGTTCTTCAAGAGGGACTCGAGGACAGCGATTTTTGAGGAAACTTTCGCGCCGCCGATGATGGCGACCTGAGGTTTCGGAGGATTCTCGACCATCGGCTGGATGTACTTGACCTCTTTTTCCATCAAGAAGCCGCCGACTTTTGTGGAGACGAATTTCGCGATGGATGCTGTCGAAGCCTGATCGCGGTGCGCAGTTCCGAACGCGTCGTTGACGAAGATGTCACCGTACGAAGCAAGCTCCTTCGCCATGACATCACGCTCGGCAGCGTCCTTTGAAGTCTCTTCCTTGTGGAAGCGTGTGTTCTCAAGCATAGCGACCGCGCCTTCTGGAAGAGCGTCGATTGCGGCTTTCTGTCCAAGTGCGTCCGGGAGGAATTTCACAGGAGTTCCGAGATTCTCCGCGAAGTACTTCACGACAGGCTCAAGCCTGTTCTTGCCGTTGATGAATTTCTCAGAATCCGCTTCCGTCCATGTCTTTCCGGCCTTTTCCGCTTTCTCCTGGGCCTTCTTCACATCTTTTTTAGGATCGCCCAAGTGGCTCATCAAAACAAGGCTTCTCGGCTTCTGCTCAAGGATATATTTTATGGTAGGCAAAGCGGCCACGATTCTCGTGTCGTCCTGAACGACGCCGTCTTTCATCGGCACATTGAAATCGACACGCATGATGATTCTTTTTCCAGCCAAATCAACGTCTTTTACAGTTTTAATCATTTCTAGTTTTTCCTCCAAAGAAAATCAATTAAATTCAAAAAATTCAATTGAATTATGATAAACCATACTATTTTCAAAGTCAAAGAAAAAAAATGACGACAAGACCACGCTGTCAGCGGGAGTTTTCCACCTTTTCGACATATGAGCCGAAATCGACACCGCTCACGTTCTTCTCTCCCCTGAAATTTCTGCCGTCCTCAAGAGACATGAATTCGTTCTCGACACAGCCGAGCACCGCATCGAAGTCTGGAGAATCGAAAGGAACGTCGGGAACGGGAGATTTCTTGAGTTTTTCCGAATACTTCCTGCCGTCGTCTGATTTTTTCTTGGCGTTGTAGAGATTCCAGAGGAAACGCGCCGAAAGAGTCTTCGAGACGAGGCTCTCGGAATCGACACCCGAACTCTCGGAGGAAACGGAATCCAAGAGTCCAGACGTTAGCACTTTATAGTAGAATTCCCTGTTGTCCATCCTCTTTCCGCCAGCGAGACTGTAAAGAAAGCCAGACTTCGACTTTGCGATTGAAAGCATCTGCGAAACAGTTATTTCTGGAAGCGAGAGCAAATCAGCGGCCTCGGAGGTTGAATCGACAGCGCGGAGGCTCCACGACAAATCGCGCACTTTTTTGTACGCGGAACTGTAGTATTCGTCGAGCGTCAAAAACGCCTCGTCGAATTTCGCGACCGACTGCCCATATTTTTTGGAAGAAAAAAAGTCGAGCGCGCTTTCAAGCAGGAGAATATCCTTCTCGGCGACCTCCCCCGCTTTCTCTTCGACATTCTGAAATCCAAGAACTCCGAGTCTGTGCGCGAGAACGACCGCCTGGGTGTCGCCCTTGTACTCGGAAATCGACTTTTCGTACATGGAAGAAGCCCTGCCCGTCTTTCCCTGAATCAAGAGGGCCTTTCCCAACAGAGCGCACAGACGCGCGCGGGCCGACTTCTGGATGGAATTGTCGGAAAGCGCGGCCTCCACATCAAAGACGAATTCCTCGATTGCGAGGGATTTTCGCGAAGAAGCCTCCTCGTCAGCTGCGGGCAGAAAGGAATCGGCATCTATGACCGCCATCCTAGCCTCGAACGAAAGCACCTCGTCGCTGTACGAGACCCTCTCAATGTTCACGTCCTGCTGAAGGCTCGTACAGGAGAAAAAAAACGGGACAAGGAACAGAATAAAAAACTTTTTCATGCGTCACCTCAACTTGCAGGCTGTGATTTTCTTGTCAAGCGACATCGACAGAATCTCAGGCTTCCTGTCGCCGTCCACATCGGCGAAGACGGGATTTCCGTGTCCAACGACAGGGAAACCGGGAAGAAGCTCAAGCTCCTCGTTGAAACCGTATATCACGTTGGAGTCGGCGTTCACGAAGACACATTCATCGCCCTTTTTTCCGATTGCCGAGACAGAAAGGAAAGCGTCCCTCGCAGTCGCGCCAGGAATCTTTACGGAAAGGACGCTTCCGTCCACAGAGATTCTGTACAGAACAGCGTCAGTCGAAAGCGCGTAGAAGTATTTTGAGCTTGCGCGCAGCTTTCCCTCGAACGTGCCATCGACAGGCGCGTCCATCGAAAGCAAGTCCTTGGAGACAACAGGCTCCGCGCCCATGTCCTCCCAAATGGAAAGCGTTCCTGCCTGCGTTACGAAGGCCGTATACCTTTTCTTGCCGTCGACTATCGAAGCCGGACTTCCGAATCCGATTTCATAAAGCTCAAGAGGGACTTCGGCGTTGAGACAGGAGAGCGTCTTCAAGTCGGCGAAGTAGAGCCCTCCCATGAACGACTTGTTGTAGACGGAAACAATGCCTCCGACCACGTCCGGCGAAGACTTTATCGATATCTCCGGCATCTTTATCGTGGAGGTAGTCCCGTTCGGGTACACGAGCACGATTGAGCCGCTCTCAAGGGGAACGAGCACGCCCTCGTCACAGACCGCGATGCCGGGGACAGTGCGCTCAGGAAGGACGACAGGGAAATTCTCAAGGAAATTCAAACCACGGTCGCAGAGATAGACATACCCGTCGCCGCTGACCGCCCACAGAACTCCGTTCTTCATTTTTGGGCTTGCGGAAACCAGCTCGCATTTTCCGACATTCTCGACGGTCTTCGTCTCCAAACTCGCCAAGTCGAGTCCGCTTATAGAATTTTTTCCAGTCCAGAAGACGAATTTCGGATTTTCAGAATTCTCCACGACGAAATTTTTCGCCACGGCATCGTCCTGCACATCCACAGGAAAACCGGGAACGGAGCGCATGTCGTTCGCTTTGTCCGCGTTCGCCTGCAGGACGAAGCATATCTCGTCTCCGCGGAGCTTCACGTCGAACCGGCCGAGGGTGTAGAGTTCAAGGACTTTCGAGAGAGCCGCATTCGAGCGGAGGAAGAACGGAACGGAGCGATTCAAATTGTAGAAGAGAGAGACAGTCGCATCGTTGCTCACGCCGGAAGAGACTGTCCTCCAACTTTCCAGTTTCACGAGGGAATCGCCTTTGTCGTTCTGCATGAAAATAGCAGAAAGGGCCTCCGGGCTTTCGGAAAAATAGATGAAGTCGTCCAAGACCATGTAGTAGGGTTTTGGAATCGAAATGCCGAAAACCGAAAGCAGACCATTCAGGAAAGACGGAAGTTTCAAGCGAGGAAGCCTCACTCCGTCCAGAATCAGCGAGTTGTCGGAATTGATGAAGATTGAGTCAACGAATTTGTCGAATACGGCCTGTCGTTTTTTTTCGTCCGAAACCTGAACGGCGAACACCGGGTCGTTCTGGTTCTCGATTCCGAGAACAGCGAGTTCCCTGCCGGACCAAGAGAAAATCAACTCGTCTATGTCCATGGAAAAAGCGAAGCGGCACGCCTTGTTCGCGGAATCCCACATGGCTGAGGAATCCTTAACGGGAAGGACAGGAAAGACGCCCTCCTTCAATTCGGAAAGAGAACCCGCGTTCAAAACAGTGTAGTACTGAACCACATCTGTCATCCGGGTTAGAAGCGCAGGAGCTGTGGACTTCTGTGAAAGAATCGAATTCAACGAAGACGACGACAACGATTCGGCAGAAAGAGGCACCCTCATGTCGACATAGATGTCGGAATCCGAGAACTTCACGGAAACGACCGAAAGTTCGTCAGCGGGAAGAATGTCGACGACCTTTCCGAGAACGGCGTTTTGGCTGGTGAAAGATTCGGCGAGGCTACGCGCGTTCGCAATCACACGCAAATCCTTGGATTTCTGTGCGATGATTTTCTTCTGGGCGGAGGTGTACATAACGTCGTTGTCCACGACAGCCGCCATCATCAAAAGCTCTGCAGAATCGGAAAAAACAACCAGATTCTTTACAGGAACGAAATAGTAGAGCGCGCCCTCAAGATTCAACTCGAAATACGAAAGATTCTCGCCATCTACAAGACGCAGCTCAGCCTTGTTTTCCTCAAGGACGCCCTTCACAAGCGGAAGGATTTTCGGAAACACAGATTTTAGAGGCCGGGAGACGAAAGAAAGGCATCCGAGGTTCACTGCGGCTATGAAATTCTGCTTTCCAGCCTCCATCGCGCCATCGTACACGGCCGCATCCACAGGGCGGGCGGCGAGCTTCCTGAACACCTTGTTCTTTCTGAGTGGCGAAGAGCGCAAATCCATGAAAATAGACCTGAAAGCCTTGAATTCGGGAGTAGATAGGAACACGTCCGCGGCGCGCAAGTCCAGCATCGGATCTATCGTGTCAATCGCGGAATCCGTGCGCACATAAAACGAAAAGCTCTTCGGAATCACGGACACGGCGGATTTCCTGTCGAACGCGCAGAAAGCGAGACCCGCGGCAACGGAAAGCACAATGACGAGCAAAACGAAGCGGAACAGCTTTCCCGCGACCGACTTCTTCTTTTTGCCTTTTTTTGGTTCGCCACCAGAAGCGGCATCGGCATCGAGAGTCTTCATCTCTGAAATATCAACTTTTTTCTCTTCTGTATCGATTTTTTCACTCATGAATCCATTTTACAACATTGCGCAGATTTCTAAAACAAAACGCGCACCTCCAGAGAGGACGTTTTCTGTAAACAAAAAAAAGACTCCGCCGGAGCGGAGCCTTTTTAGTCAGCTTGGCAAACGGAGTTTGCAAGCAAACCGCTTTTGTTTCACAAAATCTACGAGAACTTAGCAGTTCTCGCTGAAGTATTTGATTGTGCGGACCATCTGAGATGTGTAGCTGTTCTCGTTGTCGTACCAAGAAACAACCTGAACCTCGAAGAGACCGTCAGCGATTTTTGTCACCATTGTCTGAGTAGCATCGAAGAGTGAGCCGAAGCGCATTCCGATAACGTCAGAAGAAACGATTTCGTCCTCGTTGTATCCGAATGTCTCTGGGTCAGATGCTTTCTTCATAGCGGCGTTGATGGCTTCTTTTGTGACATCGTTGCCCTTGACGACTGCTGTGAGGATTGTTGTAGATCCTGTTGGAACTGGAACGCGCTGAGCAGAACCGATGAGTTTTCCGTTCAACTCTGGGATTACGAGACCGATGGCCTTTGCAGCACCTGTTGAGTTCGGAACGATGTTCTGGGCACCGGCTCTTGAGCGGCGGAGGTCACCCTTGCGCTGTGGACCGTCGAGAATCATCTGGTCGCCAGTGTAAGCGTGGATTGTGGCCATGATACCTGACTGGATTGGGAAAGCGTCGTTGAGGGCCTTTGCCATTGGAGCCAAGCAGTTTGTTGTACAAGAAGCAGCAGAGATGATGTTGTCGCCCTTCTTGAGTGATTTGTGGTTTACATTGTAAACGATTGTCGGGAGGTCATTTCCAGCTGGAGCTGAGATAACGACTTTCTTGGCGCCGGCAGTGATGTGAGCCTGAGCCTTTTCTTTTGATGTGTAGAATCCTGTACACTCGAGAACAACGTCCACGCCGATTTTTCCCCATGGGAGATCAGCAGCGTTCGGCATCTTGTAGATGACGATTTTCTTGCCGTCTACTACGATGTAGTTGTCCTCGCCTTCACCGTCGTGAGCTTCAACTGTGTGCTTTCCCTCACCGATGCGTCCAGCGTATCCACCCTGGGCTGTATCATACTTCAAGAGGTGAGCGAGCATTTTTGGGCTTGTCAAATCGTTGATAGCGACAACCTCGTAACCATCTGCGCCGAACATCTGGCGGAATGCCAAGCGGCCGATACGACCGAAACCATTGATAGCAACTTTTACTGCCATGAATTTACTCCTTCTAAAATAAAAAAATATCTATAATGAATTTAATGCATTTGGATTCATTAGTCTATAAAAATATCGCTCAAGAATTTCAGGAAAAATACGATTGCGCACTGGGGAAGCGCAGGCTCGACTCTGTTCTGGTGGAGAGGGGAACATGCTCTAACAAAGGAAGAAACGCGAAATCATTTTTATTGAAGAACGAAGTGTTTGTAAACGGAGAACGGAAAACAGACGGGAAAACGGCAGTGGAGAGTGGAGACGAGATTGAAATCAGGCAGATGGACGGAGAGAAGACAAGATTCAAAATAGAAGAAGACATCTACATCGCAATCGACAAGCCGAAGGGGGTCGTCTGCTCGAACGTGTCCGACTCGCACGAAACCGTCTTCGAGTGGCTCAAGCGGACGGCGGACTTTCCTGCAGGAGACATAGACAGGCTGCACATGGTCGGCAGGCTGGACTCGGAGACATCTGGACTTCTGATTTTGACGACGGACGGCTCTTTCTCGCATTTCTTGACGAATCCAGAAAGCGGAATAGAAAAGACGTACCATGTGCTGCTGAAAAACGGAGTCGACACGGAAAGCAGGAAGCGCTATTCAAGGAAAGCAAAAGACGGCGTAACAATGCCGCCTGAAAAGAAATCCCCGGAAGAGATGTCCGGGAAAACGGAATTGCGGTGGATTTCCGGGACTGAGTGTCTTGCGACGCTGACGGAAGGAAAATTCCACGAAGTGAGGAGGATTTTCCGCGCGCTCGGAAACGAAGTGGCCGAACTGCGGCGCATCGCAATCGGGAACATGACGCTCAATGGAACAGAACCGCGTGCGCTCACGCCAAACGACATACTCTCGTCAGTCGAACGTTATCGTCCGTGAGTCCCTGCGTCTTTTCTCAAGCGACGCACCAGACTTCGGTGTTTTTTTCCTGCCGCCTGCGCCTCCACCGCGAGAATTTTTTCGAGATTCGGCGTAGCGGGCCTGGCGGAGTTTCTTTTCCTTGCGCTCTTCCCTTTTTTTAATGAAAGTTTTTGTAGAATAGAGAACGTTCTGCGCGGACTTCATCACGGACTCGACGGAAAGGGATTTCTTCCCGCAGAAGGCTTTCAGGAGGCGCATCGTCATCACGGCGTCGTCGGAGCTTTTGTGGGCCTGCAAATCAGAACTGTCAACGCCCAGAATCCGGCACCTCTCCTCAAGGCTGCCGAAAATCTCGTCGTCCGACTTTACGATTCTCTCCAAGTCGTATGCGGCAAAGTCGAAGACAGGCAGGTTGTAGCGTTCGCAGGCGGTGACGACGAACCCCACATCGTTCAGCGAGCTGAATCCGAACACCTTCACGCCGGGCCGAGTCAGCAGGGACTTTATGCGCTCGTAGTGGTTCGGAAAATTCGGATTGCTCCTGAAGAATTCCTGGGAATACGCGAGTTTTATGTCGTTCTTGTTCTTGTAGAGATACCAGTCGAATTCGCATTCCGGGTTCATCACGATGTCGTCGCTCTCGATGATGTTGAACGACTCGTCGGTCAAAACGTAGCCGAACGAGCACATTTTGCCTACCCCGCCGAAGCAGTTGGCGCACTCAACGTCGAAAAAAAGATATTCCATCTGCACCTGCCTTTCCGTTCTTCACTAAACCTGTTCGCCGGATTTGTTTTTGCGCTCAAGGATTTTTGAATACTCGTCGAGCATCTCAATCTGGTCGGCCACGGAAGAATAGTCCACGAAATCGGGAAGATTCTTCGCGATTTTCTGCATCCGCTCGTCAGTCTCGGCGATTGTGTCGGCGATGGAGCGCAGTTCATCGTCCACATCGTCCGGCATCGGGAAGTCCTTCTTGTAGTGAATCTGGTGGTCGAGGCTCGCCCAGAAATCCATCGCTATCGTCCGAATCTGGATTTCGACTGGAATTTTCCTCTGCTGGTCGCTGAAATCGACCGCGACCTTCACTATCACATGGAGGCTCCTGTAGCCTGATTTTTTCGGGTTCCTGATGTAGTCCTTAACCTCGTATATCGAAACGTCGCTCTGGTTCTCAAGCATCAAAAGCACATGGTAGACATCGCTTATGAACGGACAAGTCACACGGATTCCGGCTATGTCGTAAAGGTTGTTCACCATGTTGTCTATCGTCACGGGAAGCCCCTTCCTCTGGAGTTTCTCCGCTATGCTCATCGGCTCCTTTATCCTGCTAGTGATTGTCGCTATCGGCTTCCGCTCATGCTTCGACGCGAATTCATCCTCAAGAATCTCGAAATGCGTCTTCACTATCTTCACCGCGCTCTCGTAGAACATCAAAAGCTGCTGGAATTCCATGGCGACATTCAGAAAGTCCTTCGGATGCGACAGCATGCTCTTGTTGTCGTCGAAAACCCTCTTCAGCATCATTTCATTTTTTTCGTTATCGTCCATAGTTCTGAATATATATATAAAACGCCAATTCGGCAAAAAAGAAGGGCGTCTTAGAAAAAACGCTTTCCAAGACGCCCTTGACGGACGGACTGAACGCCCGCTCAAATTCCGGCTACATGATGTTGATGAACCTCAAAATCGCAATCAAGATGCACGCGCCAACGATGTCCAATACGAACTGAAGGACGCTGCTCCTGACCTTGAGCACGCGGCCAAGCGCGTTTCCGATGAAAGAGCCGACCAAACCGACAACAACGCAGACGATGAAGCCGATTATGGTGCTTCCGCCGAAGCTTGCCTTCATGAAGAAACCGGCGAGGAGTCCGATGACAAGACCCAAGATGATTGAAAAAAGCATTATTCCGCCTCCTAAAAATTATCTGTAAATATTCTATCTGAAATTCGCGACTCCGTCCAAGTCCAGCGTGGCGAACAAATCCTCGACAGTCTCGCGCCGCCTGATTTGCATGACCTCGCCGTTCTCGCGGAGGAGAAGCTCGCCCGCGCGGAGTTTTCCGTTGTAGTTGAAGCCCATCGCGCGGCCGTGCGCTCCCGCGTCGTGGATGATGAGCAGGTCGCCGATGTCGATTTTCGGGAGGGGACGCTGCACGGCGAATTTGTCGCAGTTCTCGCAGAGGGAGCCGACGACGTCGTAAACGTGGTCCTTCGGAGCGTTCTCCTTGCCGGAAACGGTGAGCTCATGGTAAGAGCCGTACATGCCGGGCCTCATCAAGTCGGCCATGCAGGCGTCGGTTCCGATGTACTCCCTGTAGATGTGCTTTTCGTGTATCGCCTTCGTGACGAGCCAACCGTATGGGCCTGTTATCGGTCGTCCGCACTCGAAGCAGATTCTCATCGGGTCGAGGCCGGCCGGAACAATCATCCGCTCGTAGAGCTTGTGGATTTCGTTCGCGACATACTCCAAATCGACTTTCTTCTGTTCCTCGCGGTACGGAATGCCGATGCCGCCTCCCAAATCGACAAATTCGATGTTCACTCCGCACTTTTCTTTTATCTCAAGGGAAAGCTCGAAGACGAGTTTCGCCGTGTCGACGAAAAATTCCGGGTTCAGCTCGTTCGATGCGACCATCGTGTGGAGGCCGAAATGCTTCACTCCGCCTGCCTTGCAGACCTTGTAGGCCTCGATGAGCTGTTCGCGGGTGCAGCCGTACTTCGCCTCCTCAGGCTTTCCGATTATGGAGTTGCAGCCGTGCTTGGCCTGGCCCGGATTGTAGCGGAAGCAGATTGTCTCCGGGAGTTTTCCGAGGGACTTCCTCAAAAATTCAATGTGGGTGATGTCGTCGAGGTTTATGATGTCGCCCTCGGCAAAAGCGTACTGGTACTCGCTCGCTGGAGTCTCGTTCGAGGTGAACATCACATAGTCGCCCTTCAAGCCGACCATCTTCGAAAGCATCAACTCGGGAAGCGAAGAGCAGTCGGCTCCGCAGCCCTCCTCGGCAAGTATTTTGAGGATGTAGGGGTTCGGGCAGGCTTTCACCGCGAAATACTCCCTGAATTCCGGGAAAATCGAAAACGCTTTTGTGAAATAGCGGATGTTCTCGCGGATTGCCTTCTCGTCGTAAATATAGAAAGGGGTCGGAAACTTCTTTGTGAGCTTTGAAAGCTCGTCGTGGTTCAAAGGAAAATTGGAACTCATTTTTTCTCCTGTTTTTGTTTGTCGGACAACGCAGCAGCGCTTTCCAAACTGTTTCATTCTAAACTTTGGATTTGGATTCTACAACAGACCATTTCGGGAACCAGACCTGTCATGCAGTTTCGGCATCGCCCCTGTCCACGAAAATTTGCGAGACTAGAAAATCTCGTTTATCATATGTAGACATGATATTTAACACAAAAACGTACAAGACTCAAACAAAAATTTTTTCAATATCGGTGCTCATCTTCGTATTGGCAGTTTCCGCCATCCTAATACTGTTCGGCTCCAGAAGCTCGTTCAACAAAACAGTGGGGAACGAACTGGAGCAGCTTGCCACGATGAAGAAACTGGACTTCGAGGGAAAGCTCAACAGCCAAATCGCGCTCGCCCTGCAGATGACGAAATCCCCTGTCTTCAAGAGGTACATAGCGGAACCGGAAAACGAATCATTCAAAAACGAGGCGATGAGTGAAGTCGCCGCATACGAGGAATCGTTTCTGGGGCACAGCTCGTTCTGGTGCGCCGACGCGACGAAGGAATTCTACTCGGACAGGAAGTTCTCCTACATCGTCGACCCGGACAAGCCGAGCGAATACTGGTACAAGATGACGCTCGACTCTGAGGACGACTTCAACTTCAACATAAACTACAACCCGGACTTGAAAGTGACTAACCTGTGGCTGAACGCGGTCGTGAGGAACGGAAGCGGAAAGGCAATAGGCGTTGCGGGGACGGGAGTTCCACTTGACGGATTCATCGACGGGGTGTACGCGGACATGGCGAAAGACGCGACGATGTACCTGTTCAACGGCGCGAACGAGATAACTGGCGCGCTGGACAAGAGCCTGGTCGAATCAAAAAAGCTCATAACGGAGGCGATTTCAGAACTTAAAGGCAGGGAAAGCGACCTCATCACGATGGACATGGCGAAAATCACGACGAATTCTGGAATCTACGTCGTGAAGAACCTGCCGTCGGTCAACTGGAGAATCATCATCTTCAAGCCGTTCACAATCAGGAACCTGATGTTCAACTCCTACACGTTCGTCTCGTCCCTCCTCATCGCGATTACGGTAGCCCTCCTCACAGTCTTCAACATATTCATATCGAGGATTCTCAAATCGATGGGGGCCGTCATCAGGACGACGCACGACGAGGCGACGAAGCAGAAGTCGATTGTCTCGAACGTCAGACGGGCTGTAAAGGCGAACGTCAACTCGATAGCGAACTTCGGGGAACTCATGTCGGAGCAGGCGGCGACCATAGAAGAGAGCGAGGCGCACATAACGGAGCTGATAAACCAGGTGCAGTCGCTCGAAAACCTCAGGCGGAATTCCACGGAGAACACCAGGAATCTGGAGAAAAGCTCGCAGGTGGGAGCCGAGCACATCGAAGAGCTTCAGGAAAAAATAAAGAAAATCGAGAAGTGCACGGAGAGGCTCGACTCAGCGAACGACTTGATTTCGTCGGTGACGGACCAGACCGCGCTCGTGGCGATAAACGCGGCAATCGAGGCCGCGCACGCAGGAGAGATGGGTGCCGGATTCGCGGTTGTCGCGAGGGAAATCAGGCAGCTTGCCGAAAAATCGAAGGAACATGAAGAGGAAGTTCTCAATTCAATAGAAGAGATGAACCAAATGGTGAAGATGATGAGCGAATATTCCGCGACGGTAAGGGATTCGTTCAGCAACATCGTGGAGAATTCGGGAAAGGTCGGAGCGAACTTCATGGAAATGTCGGAATCGATAGAGCAGCAGGCGACAATCGGGCAGACGATAAGCTCCAACCTCAAGGCGATAACCGAGAGCGTGGAGAAGACGACGAGCGAATTCGACTTCATGAAAGTGGAGAACGAAAGCGTCGCCACCGACATCGAAAAAGTCGCGGGAAATTCCGAAGTGCTTCTCAATTCCGCGGAAAAGGCACTTCGGAAAATATAAGAAGCCGCTATTCCACGACGAACGTCTTCACACCGGAGAAATCGCATTCGGAGGCGTTCGTCACCTCCCCCATCTCGTCGTCATGGAAAACCACGAACGTCACCCCGCTGAATTTTATGTGGTGATGGGGATATCCTTCCTCTGCGTACAAAAGATACGTGTTCTGCCTCGCCCTGTAGATGTCGCAGTCCGAGATTTCCACGTCGTGGAAGACGGCCGGCGTGTCGGCCTTTCCATAAGTGCTGGCGGTTGAACCATCTTTGTAGTCGGTGGACAGGAGGAAAGTCTGGTACACGTCGCCCATCGCGTTCCTGAAGCATTTCACGTCGCAGACTTCGCCGCCGTTCGCCGGATTGCTCTTCACCCGGAACGGAATGTTCGACCAGTTGAAGATGTTGTCGTGTATCGAAACGCCACTTATGCCAAGTGCCGTGTGGCTTCCGAAAGCGACGCCTCCGTGTCCGTTCCTGAAATGGTTGCCGAAAATCCTCACGTTTGAAACGCCCTTTTCTCCGGTAGTGGAAGCCGCCTTTCCCACGCCCGCGCTGAACACGACGGAATCGTCTCCAGTGTCGAAAAAGTTGTTCCAAATCCACGCGTTCTGGGAGCATATCAGGCCCACGCCGTCGCCGTTGGCGCAGTTGAAGGAGTGAACTTTTACGCCGGTCACGCCAATGTTCTCCGAATCGAGGATGTTTATCGTGTGGTTGGCAGGATTCACGAACGAAAGCCCCTCGATGAAAACGCCTGACGAATTCCTGATTATGACCATCGTGCTTCTCGACGAGAATGCGAATTTCAGCTCTTCCTCGCTGGCGGACTCCCTCGTCTTTCCGATTCCTTCAAGGTACTTTTCGGCGCAGGAAGCGGCCAGAATTCCCCTTTCGTGCACGTTCTTCCTGGAGCCGGAAGCGAAGAGCGGAAAAACGAACAAGCCTGAATCGTTCTCTTTCGAGTACGAGGAGAAAGCGTTCCCCTCTGTCGGTTTTCCGTTAGACGAAGCGTACTTCCAGCCGTTCCCGTCGACAGTTCCGCTACCGACAATGCGAATGTTCTTCGCTCCGTCGGCGTTTATCAAGCCGAAATAGCGGCGGTCGGTGTAGTACTTGTACATGAGGAAGCCGAAATCGTAGTTCTCGGCGAACGGAGACGACTTCAGCACACCGTCGATTTTCAGCGTCATGTCGCTCTTCAATTTTATGGAGCCGCAGACGAAAACGCCCTCTGGAACCAGCACCGTTCCGTTCTTCTGGCATTTCTTTATTGCCTTCTGAATCGCCTTTGTGTTCTTCTCAATCGCCTTGACGGAATCAAGCTCCCCCGGCACGGCTCCGAAACTCGTCACATCGAGGACTTTCCCGGCACTCTGCGTCTTCACCGAAATCTCGCTTCCGCCAACATTCACTTTGTATTCCGTGGAACTCTCAAGTCCGCTGAATTTGTAGAAATTCCTCCGAGTCCGAACCATCTTCCTTCCAGCGACTTCCTCGAATTTTCCGTCGTAGTAGCCGTAGAATTCTTCGAGCAAGGAAGAAACAAGGCTGTTCGATTTTCCCGCGTTCTCCTCGACAGACTCGCATTTTTTCCCATTGAGCAGAACCGGAATTTCATCGTCGGAATCAGAATCCCAAGAGACGAAAATTTCATCAGAAGAGACATGGCGAAGCTCCAGGTTCTCCACGTTTTTTCCAAAAGAGCAGGCGGCCGCAAAAGCGAAAGCGACACCCATCATAAGCTTTCTTCTCACACTTTTCTCCCTACATTCTCTCGTTCGATATCGTGTTGAACTCGACAATCTCGTTTCCGTTCACGATGTCGAAGACGTGCCACAAGACACCGCGCCTGTTTCGGGGGACGGAGAAAGTCGCGACCAGTTCGTTGTTCACGAAGACGCGCACCTGCGCGCCGGATGCGGAAAGCCGCGCGCTGTCGGGGTAGCCCCTGTCGCTGTAGTTCAGGACGTAGTACGAGTACCTCTCGGACGAATCGATGTCGCGCACGGTTACAGTCTCCGGGCCGAAACTCGACGTGTCGTCGTGGTCCAAAGAGAGGTTCCCGGAATTCATGTTGCTGTAGTAGACGTGCTGGAAGCTCGACGTTATGTGAGAATCCAAATCATCGGGAAATTCGCCCCAGTCGAGGACGATTTTTATGCGCTCGTAGTCCACCGACGGCGGCATGGAAACTTGCGGGTTGGAAGCGATTTCACCGTCCTCAACCACGACGTTCACTACGGTGCGGGCGAACTCCCCCTCCTTGGAAATCGTGACGCGGTGGCTTCCGTCGTCCACTCCGTCGGGGAGCGGAGCCTTGCCCTCGTCGTTCGTCACGGTCTTCCAGCGGTCGTCTATGTCCACGTCGGCCTTGGCGATTGGCGTGCCGGTGTCGCTGTTCTTCACGAGTATGAATCTTTTTTCGGGGTCGGCGGGAAGAAGCTCGCTTTTACGCTGGACTTCCACGCTGCCGTCGGTCTTCACATGTATGTTTATCTCAAGCTGCCTTTTTTCGGCGAAAGCGAGCGTCATCGAAAAAGCGAAGAAAGCTGCGAATATTCTCTTCAACATCATTTTGCATCCTCAACAGAAGAAATCTCAGAATCGGAGTTTTCCACAGTCTTGACTTCCACGTCCTCAATCGGAGGCACGTCGGAGGAAGAATTCGTGTCTTCAGGCGAAGGCTCCGAGGCAACGGCGGGATTCGCAGTTTCTTCTGAAACTGCGGTTTCAGAAGACGCTGCGGGTTCAGACGGATTTTCACTTTCAGAAGACGCTGTGGAATCAGAAGGCTCCGTTTCGGAAGAAGGCGCAGTGGCGGAAGAACTCTCAGTTTCGGACGGCGTGGCAGGAAGAGGCTCAGAGGCAGGATTTTCGGCAGATGAAGAAGCAGGAAGAGCAGAGGAATCAAGGGATTTTTGAAGAAGAGCTTCTCCGTTCTCTTCCAGCGTTTTCAACTCGGTTGCGCTCTGCCCATCTCCAACCGACAAACTCATGGAATCCGCGCTACGCTCCGTCTCGTCGATGTTCACGTTCACCTTTATGAGCCGGTCGTCGCTGTTTATCTCGAAACGCTGCTTCTCCTCGCCGGTGACGCTCACCACGACGGTCTGGCTCACAGGAGCTGGGCGTGAAGGAGGCTCCTGCACAGCCGCATTTCCTTCCGGGTTCCGGTTGCGGACTACGACCTGCCTGTCCAGCGGAACATTCTCCCCGACCCTTCTTCCGTCGGACTCGC
This sequence comes from Treponema sp., assembly GCA_017934745.1. Taxonomy (GTDB): domain Bacteria; phylum Spirochaetota; class Spirochaetia; order Treponematales; family Treponemataceae; genus Treponema_D. The sequence continues at coordinate 91,269 of JAGBIY010000009.1, forward strand.
AGCACCACAAGTCGCTCAAGCCCAGCCTCTTTATGCTGTCCTTGGACAAAAATTCGTTGCGCTTGGAAGTCGCCTCCCTTTTCTGTACGAACGATTCGGAAAAAAGCACCCTGTACAGTTTCTCGTTTCCAATTCTCTCAACTTCCGAAACGAACACGTCGAAGCCTTCGACAGACAAAACCCGCGCCCTCTCCTTCGCCTTGTCCAGATTTTTGAACGAGCCCATGCAGACATACCAGCCGTCGGCGAAGGCGGCAACGGAAAGCAGCGAAGAGACCAAAAAAGCAAGACATTTCTTCATTTTCTCCCCCATTTTTGAAATTTTTGTAATCAAAAAAAAATGGCCACAGGGCGCAAACGAAAATCTTCATAATCCGTAGCGGAGTGACCATTTCTGTAATCTAACATCAAAGACTAGAGATTGTCGAAGAATCCCTTCGCCTTCAAAAGCTCGGCGTTCAGGATTCCTCCCATCGCGGCTCCCCTCTTCGTGTTGTGGCTGAGCGCGACGAATTTCACGTCGAACACGTTGCACTTTCTGAGGCGGCCGAGCACGCACGCCATTCCGTTCTCAGTCTCCCTGTCGCGGCGAGGCTGCGGGCGATTCTCCTCAGTCCTGTAGACAATCGGGTGCTTCGGAGCGGACGGCAAATCAAGCTCCTGCGGAACAGAAGTGAAGTTCTCCCAGACCTTCAAGATTTCCTCGATTGAAGGCTTCTTGTCCTCCGGCAAATCGAATTCGAGGTTCACAGTCGCAGTGTGTCCGTCGATGACAGGAACTCTCGTACAAGTAGAAGAAACGACAGGAAGAACCGCGTTCTCGATTTTTCCGTCCTTCACGGTTCCCAAAATCTTCAGGCACTCTTTTTCAGTCTTCTCCTCTTCTCCGCCGATGTAAGGTACGATGTTGTCAATCATGTCGAACGAGGCGACTCCCGGATAGCCCGCGCCGGAAACGGCCTGCAGCGTCGTGACAATCATGCGCTTGACCGGGTATCCGGCCTGCTGCAACGCGAAGAGCGGCATCATGTATGTCTGGAGAGAGCAGTTCGGTTTTACGGCGATGAAGCCTTTGTCCCAGCCGTGGTGCTTCTGCTGCTCCTTGATTACGTCGAGGTGCTTGAAGTTGATTTCAGGAATCAACATCGGAACGTCCTCCGTCCATCTGTTCGCGGAAGCGTTCGAGACGACAGGGATTCCCTCTGCGGCGTACGCGGCCTCCAGTGCCTTGATTTCGTCCTTTCCCATCTCAAGCGCGGAGAAGACGAATTTGCATTTTCCCAAGGCGAGCTTCGCGTCGTTCGCGTCCTGCACGGTCAACGAGGCGACAGCGGCCGGAATGTCCGCTCCGATGAGCCAGCGGTTGGCAACGGCGTCCTTGTAGAGTTTTCCGGCAGAGCGTGGAGAGGCCGCCACATAAGTGACCTCGAACCACGGATGATTTTCCAAAAGCTTGATGTAACGCTGACCGACCATTCCAGTCGCGCCCAAGACTCCAACACTGATTTTGTCTGACATATTTTTCTCCTAAAAATGCGTTGTCGCGAACGAAAGGCTTAAAGACCGCAGTCGGCGATAGCCTTCTCGATGATTTTCTTGGCCTCGTCGGTGACTTCAACGAGAGGCAGGCGGACGGCACCGGCTTTCCTTCCGACTCCGCCCTTGAAATTCATGGCGTACTTTATTGAAGTCGGGTTTCCGTCGACGAATGCGGCCTTGAAGAACGGCAGCAGGCGGTAGTGGATTTTCTGCGCGGCGGCGAAGTTTCCGTCGAACGCGGCGTGCACCATCTCGACCACGAGCGAAGGCGCGAGGTTGGAGACGACAGACACGACACCGTCGCCGCCGATTCCAATCAAAGGCAGAGTCAAGCCGTCGTCACCGCTCAACACGGCGAAGTCAGGCTTCGAGAGTTTTATATCGTGGATTACGTCCATCATCTGGTTCACGTTTCCGGAAGCTTCCTTCACGCCGATGATGTTCGGAAGCTCGGCGATTCTCTTCAATGTTGAAGTCGGAATGTTCTTTCCGGTGCGTCCCTGGATGTTGTAGACCAGAACAGGGATTCCGACCTTGGAAACTGCGGCGAAATGCTGGTAGACACCTTCGTCGCTCGGCTTGTTGTAGTACGGAGTGACGACGAGGGCGACATCCGCTCCGAGGGCCTTGGCGCGCTCGGTGTAGCGCACGGCGTCTTTCGTGTTGTTGCTTCCGGTTCCAATCATCACGGGAACTTTTTTTCCAGTCTTCTCCGAGAATTTCTTCACTTCCTCAATCGCAATCTTGATGAGTTTCTCTTCCTCGTCCTCTTCAAGACACGGAGTCTCGCCAGTCGTTCCCAAAGGGGCAATCGCGTCGATTCCACTCTCAAGCTGGAAGATGACATTTCCCCTGAAACCTTCGTAATCCACAGAACCATCAGCGTTCATAGGAGTGACCATTGCGGTTATCGCACCACGCAGTTTGACCATATTTACCTCAACTTTTGATTTTTTATGCAATCAACGGAATCGATTTTATCGTTTTTGCAAGCCGTAAACAATGAGAGAAAAGAAGAGAGAATTTTTTATCTTAGCGTGTTATTATTCTGGAATCGAATTTTACTGACACAGGGGTCAAACACATGAAACCTACACTTTTGGTGCTTGCGGCTGGAATGGGAAGCCGCTACGGCGGAGTGAAACAGATAGACGCTGTTGGAAAGAACGGGGAATGCCTCCTCGACTTCTCAACGTTCGACGCTCGGAGAAGCGGATTCGGAAAAGTCGTCTTCATCATAAGGAAGGATATTGAGAAAGATTTCCGGGAGCGGCTTTTCGACAGGGTCGCGCGGAATTTCGACGCGGAGTACGTCTTCCAGACACCGACCGCGCTTTTGACGGAAGAAGAACAGAAGACGGCCGCGAAAACCGACAGGAAAAAGCCGTGGGGAACGATTCACGCGGTTCTCTGCGCCAAAGAGAAAATCAACGAGCCTTTCGCGGTCATCAACGCCGACGACTACTACGGAAAGAACGGATTCGAGACGCTGGGAAAATACCTTTCTTCGATTTCCAACGACTGCACGGAGCACGCAATGGTCGGCTACGTCCTCGGAAAGACGATGAGCAGGAACGGTTCGGTGAGCCGGGGTGTCGCCTACACGGAGAACGGCTACCTCAACAAAATCGTCGAGAACACGAAAATCTACTACACCGGAGAAAATTTCAGCGGAGACGGAATCGAGTCGGAACTGGACGGAAAAATCTACAAGCTCACAGGGAAAGAGACCGTGAGCATGAACCTCTTCGGCTTCTCCCCGAAAGCGTTCGAGCGGTTCGAGAAATACTGGGAGGACTTCAAGCGGACTTCCCTCTCGCTCCCCAAGGCGGAGGCACTGCTCCCAGTAGCGGCCAGCGACATCATCAAAAACGGAGAAGGCAAAATCAGAGTCTTCACGTCGGACGAGTCGTGGTTCGGAATGACGTACCCGGAAGACAAGCAGGTCGTGAAGGACGCGATTGCAAAGAAAATCAAAAGCGGATACTACCCGGAAATGCTCTGGGAAAAATAGATTTAATTAATGAAGGAAAAAAAAGAAATGTTGAAGGATATAAAACTCTCAATCTTGTCAGGATTGATGATTACTGTAGGAAGTTCTGTCTACATGGCTTGCAGGACGATGGGGCTCACTTGGCTCGGTGCGATTTTGTTCGCGACGGGTCTTTTCACAATCTGCGTGTACGGATTCAACTTGTACACGGGAAAAGTCGGCTACATCGCCTACAAGTTCTCAGACACAAAATACATCAGGTTCGTCGCACTTGTAGTCTGCTTCAATCTGATTTCCACGTTTCTCTTGGGAATCGTCATCGCGTACACTTACCCGAAAATCGGCGCAGAGGCGTTCAACGTCTACGTCCCAAAACTTGAGAACCCGCTCTTGAAGACGTTCATATCGGGCGCGTTCTGCGGACTCTTGATGTTCCTCGCGGTGGACACATGGAAGAAGAAGTTCTACATCGGCTGCTTCATCTTCGTTCCGGCCTTCATCTTCGCGGGATTCGACCACTCAATCGCCAACAGCTTCTACAACGGAGCCTCTTTCGGCTTCACCCTACTCGACCAGCAAACGCAGGCTCTCGGCACGCTCAAGTTCTCTGTCGATTCGTTCGACTGCTTCTCGGTCAGGAACGCACTCGTCGTAGTCGTCACAGTCCTCGGAAACGCGCTCGGCGGAATGACTGTCCCGATGCTCACCCGCGCGTGGGGAAAAGTCGAAGGCGAAAACGCATGACGAAAAAATCCGCGTCCACCATCTTGACACTCGCATTCATGACGCTCACTTGCATTCTTCCCCTCTCGGCGAAGGACAGGTCAAGCGAAATCGAATCGAAAATCAAGACGATGGGCGTGAGGGAGAAAGTCGCGCAGATGTTCGTGGTGCGGCTTGAATCCCTCGACCCGGCGTTCGACAACGATGCCGTGCACAAATCGAGCTTGAAGGGAGCGACCGAAGTCAACGACAGAATCGAAGAGACGTTCGAAAGATACCCGGCCGGCGGCGTTATTCTCTTCTCCAGAAACATCGAAAACCCAAGACAGACGAAGAAACTCACAAAGAAAATCCACGCTCTGAAATCCAGGAGCGGAATCAGGCCGCTGACATTCATAGACGAGGAAGGCGGCATCGTCTCAAGGCTCGCGAACAACAAGGCCTTCGACCTCCCGAAATTCGAGAGCATGAAGAAAATCGGAGATTCGGGGGACGAGGAGAACGCATGGAAAGCCGGAAAGACGATAGGGAAATACCTTGGAGAATTCGGCTTCGACGTTGACTTCGCGCCGGTCGCCGACGTGGACACGAACCCGCTGAACCCGATAATCGGAGACAGGGCGTTCAGCGAAGACCCGGAGGAAGCGGCGGGAATGTCCAGCGCGTTCTTGAAGGGACTTGAGTCAGCGGGGACGAAAGGCTGCCTGAAGCACTTCCCCGGACACGGAGACACGCAGACAGACACCCACAAAGGCTACGCCGAAACGGGAAAGACGTGGGAGGAACTTCTCGAATGCGAGATGCTTCCGTTCAAAAGCGGAATAGAAAGCGGAGCGGACTTCATCATGACGGCCCACATTTCGGCTCCAAAAATCGACAAAAGCGGCTCCCCTTCGACACTCTCAAAGACGATAACGACAGACAAGCTCCGCAAGGAACTCGGCTACGACGGAATAATCATAACTGACGCGATGGAGATGTCGGCCATAACGAAGAACTACGGGAACGGCGAGGCCGTCATAAAGTCGATTCTCGCCGGAAGCGACATGATTCTGATTCCATACGACTACAGGGCCACATTCGAGAGCGTCCTCGAAGCCGTGGAAAACGGCGTGATTCCAGAAGAGCGGATAAACGAAAGCGTGAGGCGAATCCTCAAAGTGAAATTCGAATAAAGACAAATCAAAGAAAACATTTGGGCGAAAGTCGAGTTTTACACTCAGTAGCCGAAACAAGCGGAAGCGGGGTTCTGCACATGGAAACAATCTGCCACCGCGAAGCGGTACAGCCGTTTCCATGTGCAGGTTCCCGCTGGGAGCTTGTTTCGACAACTACGCTATGCATGAACTCAACTTTCGCCCAAGAAAAATCAAAGGGAAGCGATTGTGTCCAAAGCGAGCTTCATCATGTTCGTGAAGGTCGTTTGCCTTTCCTCGGCTGTCGTCGCGCCGCCGAGCAGGATGTGGTCGGAGACGGTCATGATTGCCATCGCCCTCCTCTTGTACTCGGCCGCCAAAGTGAACAGTTCCGCGCTCTCCATCTCGATTCCAAGAACGCCGTATTCGGCCCACTTCTTCCAGTTCTCGTTCTTGTCATAGAAAAAGTCGGACGAAGCGACAGAGCCTACTGAATAGCGGATTCCCATCTTCTCGGCGATTGAGTCGGCGGTCTTGACGAGCTTGAAGTCGGCGGTCGGAGCGAAATGCAGGGAGCCGAAACGCTGGTTCAAGAGGCAGGAATCCGAGCAGGCGGAATTGACGATTATGGTGTCACGAAGCTGGATGTCCTTCGTGACAGCGCCGCAAGTTCCCACGCGGATTGCGTTCTGCACGTTGTAGAATTTGAACAGCTCGGTCGCGTAAATCGAAAGGGACGGCTGCCCCATTCCGGTCCCCTGCACGCTGACCGGAACTCCCTTGTAGGTGCCGGTGAAGCCGAACATTCCACGGACTTCGTTGTAGCATTTTGCGTTCTCCAAGAAATTCTCGGCAATGAACTTAGCCCTGAGAGGGTCTCCCGGAAGAAGAACGTTCGGAGCGATTGCGCCCTCAGGCGCGTTGATGTGTGTACTCATTTGGACCTCCTAAAAAATCAGAAAAATCAGAAAAAACAAAAAGAATCAGCAGAAGACGACGCCGAAAACAGCCCCCGCCAAAACGACAAAGACCGGATGAATCTTCGTTTTGAAAAGGACACCCAGGCAGAGCATGTAGAAGACAGCACTCGGAGCCTGAATGTAGATGTTCGCCCATGTTGACACGTCGCTTGGAACAGCCGCATCAAGCCCCTTCAAAAGGGCGAGAATCACGATTCTGGCGGCGGCGACGGCGATGACACCGGAAACGGCCGGTCGCAGCGTGGAGAATGCCGCCTGCACCCCGCTCTTCTCGGAGAACTTCCCGAAATACTTGGCGATGAGCATTATCGTTATGAGAGACGGAAGCACCTGCCCGAAAGTCGTGACGATGCCGCCGAAAACGCCGTAAAGCTCGGTGCCGATGTATGTCGCCATGTTGATTCCGATTGGGCCGGGTGTGGACTCGGAGATGGCGACCATATTGAAGAACTTCTCGTCGGTCAAAAGATGGAAGTTGTCAACCAAAGTCTGCTGCATGATTGTGATTCCGACTTGGCCGCCGCCGATTGTTATCAAGCCTATGTAGAAAAAGACGGCGACAAGGCAGAGCAGCCCCAACGCCGACTGAGAATTGATTTGCTCTATCATGAACTGTGTCATTTTCCGTCTCCTTTTCCATCTTCCACGCTTTTTTCCGCAGCGCGCTTCTCCTTCGCGGACAAATCGCCGCGGATTCCAGCAAGAAGCACGCCGAGCAGCGCGCTTCCAAGGATTATCCAGATTGTGCCGACATTGAAGACGAAAATCAAAACGAACGAAAGCAGAAGCAGGAAAAAGCCGAAGACGTTCTTCACGGACTTTTTGGAGAACGAAAAGACCGCGCTCGTGAGAATGGCGGCTACGGCGACGTTTATTCCGACCAAGGCCTTCTGCACCCAAACGATGTCGGCGAAGTTGGAAATGAAGAGGGCAATCACCGTTATGATGATGAGCGACGGACAGACCATGCCGAACGTCGAGATGCATCCGCCGAGGATTTTCGCCCTCTTGTAGCCGACGAAAGTGGCCACGTTCACGGCGATGATTCCCGGAGTCGACTGGCCGATTGCGAAATAGTCCAAAAGCTCGTTGCTTTCGACCCAGTTCCTCTTCTCCACAAGCTCCCGTTCAAGAATCGGAAGCATGGCAATTCCCCCTCCGAAAGTGCAAAGCCCGATTTTAAAGAAAATCGAGAAAAGCTCCCAGAGCGTCTTCAAACTCGCATTCATTGATTTTTCACCTCTTTTCACCTCGTTTTTTTCAATTTTCTCACCTGAAATACAGGACGTTCATCTCTTTGAGCCAAGCGGCCTTCTCGTCGGCCTTCGCCCCCTCGAACATCTTGGCGTCCGCCCTCCAGCTCCAGTTCGTGCCGGAAGTCGAAGGCATGTTCATCCTTCCCTCGGAGCCGACAGAGTAGACGTCCTGAACTGGAACAATCGCGAAATCGGCAATCGATGAAAGAGCCAGCCTCACAAGCTCCTGCGTGAGCTTTCCGGAGTCGCAGAGCTTCAAGGCGGCCTTGGTGTCGACTTTTTTGCCTTCGACATAGGAAGCAATCATCGAGACGAAATCTTCCGAAACCGAATTCAAGAAGCCCTGGGTCGTGTCGTTGTCGTGCGTTCCCGTGTAGGCGACACAGTTGGCGGTCGTGAAGTTGTGCGGCAGGAACAGATTCTTGAGCGCACCGGCATTGTACTCGTTCTTGTCGAACCCGAACTGCAGAACCTTCATGCCAGGGAAGCCGCAGCTGTCGCGCAGAGCTGCCACCTCGTCGGTTATGATTCCGAGGTCCTCGGCTATGAGCGGCACCTCGTCCATGTCTGGATTCTCAGCCTGGAGCGCCTTCTTTATCGCGTCGAAAAGGGCTTTTCCGGGTCCCTTCACCCACTTACCGTTCACGGCGTTCTCGCTTCCGTAAGGAACGGCCCAATATGACTCGAACCCCCGAAAGTGGTCGATTCTAACATAGTCGAAAAGCTTCGTCATCTGCTTCATTCTGGCGACCCACCATGAGTACTTGTCCTTTTTGAGGGCGTCCCAATCGTAGAGCGGATTTCCCCAAAGCTGTCCGATTGCGGAAAAATAATCAGGCGGAACACCGGCGACGTTCAGGAACCTGCCGTCTGAATCGAGCTGGAAGAATTTCTGGTTCGCCCACACGTCGGCGGAATCAGGGGCCACGAAAATCGGCAAGTCCCCGATTATCTTCACCCCCTTCGAATTCGCATACTCCTTGAGCTTGAGCCACTGATACGAAGCGAAGAACTGAACAACCTCGTACAGGATGCAGTCCTGATGCGAATTTATCCAGAATTCCACGGCCTTCTTGTCATGCTTGGAAAGTTTTTTCTCCCAATAGACATTCCATGAGCTTTTTACGTCTTTTCCAGTCTCCTCCCGCTCCTTTCTAGCCTTCTCGTCGTAGAAGTCCTTTATGCTCATGAAAGCCGCATAATCCTTGAGCCAGGACTCGTTCTCCTGGTAGAACTGGAAAAAGTCGAACTTCTTCTGCATTATCGAAGTCCGCATGAATTCAGGAACCGCCGGCGAATTTGGGTTCGTTATCGCGTCGAAGAATTTGTCGGCGATTTTTTTCAAGGCGTTCGTCTTCCAGTAGACGACGGCACCGTAATCGACGTTCCCGGATTTTTTGATGTACTTGGGAACTTTCGCATCCTCAGGCGCGGCGAATCCGTCCTCAACAAGGTCGTCGATGTCGACGAGAAGCGGATTCAATGCGAACGAGGAGAAGCTCTGGTAGGGACTGTCACCGTAGCCCGTGGGGCCGAGCGGGAGCACCTGCCAAAGCTTGACGCCGCCCCTCTCAAGCCAATCCACGAATTTGAAGGCGGACTTTCCGAACGTTCCGATGCCCGGAGCATAGGGAAGCGAAGTCGGATGAAGAAGTATTCCAGATTTTCTATTTCTCATATTTTACTCTCCTAGAAAAAGACGATTTGCTTAAAAACCTGCCCGACAAACAAAATTGCCGCTCAAGCACATAGATTTTACCACAGATAGGCCAAATTGTAGAATTTTGCATTTTCTGTTTTTCATTGAAAATTTCGCAAACATTGTCTTTTATGGCGAAAATCAGCATTATTTTAGAAAAACATACTTTATAGAGGAAAACAATGTACAAACCAGAACTTGTAAACTCTCTCAAGGGGTACACTGGAAAACAGTTCGCGACGGACTTCATCGCGGGAATCATCGTCGGAATAGTCGCGCTGCCGCTTTCAATCGCGTTCGCGATAGCGTCGGGCTGCAGCCCAGAGACAGGACTCTACACGGCAATCATCGCAGGCTTCTGCATCGCGGCCTTCGGCGGCACAAAAGTGCAGATTGGAGGGCCGACAGGAGCCTTCACCGTCATCATATACGCAATCGTCAACAACCCACAGCTCGGAGTCGCGGGACTCGCCACGGCGACCGTTCTCGCGGGCGTCATGCTCATCCTTTTGGGAGTGTTCAAGCTCGGAGGACTCGTCAAATTCATCCCCTACACAATCGTAACGGGATTCACGGCCGGAATCGCGGTCACAATCGCGACAGGGCAAATCGGAGACTTCTTTGGAATGCACCCGGACTTCACGAACGGAATCACGGTCCTCGGAACGGAATACCAGAAGATGCCAGGAACCTTCGTCGGAAAAATCGGAGTCTACGCGCAGTCGCTTTCATCAATCGACATCTATTCGACTGTCATGGCAGTCGTCTGCCTCGTGGTCATCTTCCTCTGGCCGAAAGTCACGAAGAAGATTCCAGGCTCCCTCGTGGTCATCGTCCTCGCGACGATAGCCAGCGTCGTTTTCTCATCGGCGTTCGGCATCAAGGTGGACACAATCGGAAAATTCGTGGACGGAAGCGCGCACTACACGATTCCGAGGGGACTCCCGACACCGCAGCTCCCGGACTTCTCGATAAACACGCTGCAGACGGTCTTCCCAACGGCAATCTCAATCGCGGTCCTCGCCGCAATCGAGTCCCTTCTTTCGGCAGTTGTCGCGGACGGAATGATTGGTTCCAAGCACGACTCGAACAACGAGCTCATCGGACAGGGGATCGCCAACATCCTCTCGCCGCTCTTCGGAGGACTTCCGGCGACAGGCGCAATCGCCCGCACGGCAACGAACATCAACAACGGAGGACGCACGCCAGTCGCGGGAATCGTGCACGCTGTGATTCTACTCTTGATAATGCTCTGCTTCGGGAAGTACGTGGAATACGTCCCGATGCCGGCCCTCGCGGCAGTGCTGATGAGCGTGGCCTGGAACATGGCTGGAATCCCGGCGATAAAGGCGCTCTCAAAAGGACAGAAATCGGACGTGGCGGTCTTGGCTGTCACGTTCCTGGTCACGGTCTTCGTGGATTTGACATACGCTATCGGAGTCGGACTCATCATGGCGGCGTTCTTCTTCATCAAGAAAATCATCGAGCTTTCCGAAGTTCAGAGCGGCAACAAGACTGTCGTCACGGGAATCCTCGGAGACGGCCACACGGAGCAGATTGAGCTTCCAAAAGGCGTCATGGTCTACGAAATCGAAGGCTCCCTCTTCTTCGGAACGGTGAGGAAATTCGAATACGCCCTTGAAAGAGCGGGTTCGGACTGCAAAGTGCTCATCCTGCGCATGAGGAACACAATCTATTTGGATGCGGGCGGAATCAAGGCGCTCGAGCAGGCGCTTCAGTTGAGCGAAAAGAACAAGTTCACAATCGTCATCTCCGGAATCCACACGCAGCCGTACATGCTCCTCGAAAAGACCGGCATGGCGGACAGGCTCGGACGGGAGAACATCTTCGACAACATCAACGGCGCGCTCGAAAGGGCGAACGAACTCGTGAAGAACTTGTAGGTCGAATGTCGAGTTTATGCATATCGTAGTTGCAGAAACAAGCTCCCAGCGGGAACCCGTCCATCAAAACGGCAGTACCGCTTCGCGGTGGCTGAGTGTTTTGATGGACGGAACCCCGCTTCCGCTCGTTTCTGCCATTGCACCATGAAAACTCGACATTCGACCAGATATTCATTTAGAGCAGAAAGTCCAACATTTATGGAGGAAAATTTGAATCAGGAAAGAGAACTGGCGGCGGCAAAAACGTCTGCAGAAGCATCTGCAATAGAACAGACGCTCGTCTACATCTACAACTCGGTTTTCAAGGAGAACGTCTACAAGAGGCAGGACGACGCGAAGACTGAAAAATTCTTCGAGCAGGTCAGGGAAACTGCACCGGCCAAGGCTGATTTCTTCGAGCCGTGGTTCCGGGCATTCGTCTCGGTCGCCAAAAACGAAAGGGAGAGCGCGAGCGGGAATTTCTCGAAGGCTTTGGAAAACCTCGACGACAAGACACTCGAAGAAATCGGAAAGATGGAAAACGCCGACTACATACCGACCTTCCTACAGCAGGGATTCGCCTTCTTCATGTACATCGAGGACTTGGACTCGGCAAAGAAGTTCTGGCAGAAGGGAGCCGACAAGGGGCTTTTCGCGAAGCCAACCACCGACGACTTCTACGAAAAGTTCTTCAAGCGGTTCAACTCGAAGGAACAGTTCTGGGTTCAGTTTCCCCCGAAAATGTACTTCGACGCGGAAAAAGCCGGCGAAAAGTGCTTCCTCGACTACAAAGAATCCGCGAAAACCGACGACGAGCTTTTGGATTCGATAAACGAGGCGGATTTCGACAGATTCAAGAAAGTAGCCGAATCGACGGACTTCGACAAAAGGAAAGTCGCTGGTGTCTCGCCGCTCTACTACGCGCTCCAGAGAAAGGCCTCTCTCAAGGCCGGAAGCGGGAAGTTCGTGGACGAGCTTGTGCAAATCCAGGCGAATTCGATGATTTCAAAGCTCGACCTCTCGGTCCTCACGGAGGAGCTTCGGAACAGGCAGTACCTCGAAATCTACCACCAGATGCGCGCGACCTACGAGAAAAGCGGGCTTGGGAAGATAATGTTCAACGCCATGTTCGGACGGGACGAGGAGATTGCCGGACGCATCGAAAAAATCGGCAATATAATAGAAGAAATCGTAAAAAGGACGGACGACGTGGACGCGTTCTCCAAGGACTCCGGCAACAGGACGCAGGCGAACGCGCTTCTTTTGGCGGGAGAGACAGGCGACACGGAATCGCTTGCCCTGCTCATCGGAAAGGGCGCGGACGTTGACAGGGTTCTCGGACACGCCTCTTTCGGCCTCCGCTACAAGGACGGAAAGTCGGTCTCGACTAAAATTCCGAATTCGCTAATCTACAGGATGATTTCGTTCGCCCAGTACGACGCGCTCAAGTTCTACCTTGAGAATTTCAGCGACAAGGCGAAAAAGTCGATGACGGAGAAATCATCGAAATGCGACATCACCCCGCTCGTCTATCTGATTCTGAACACGCTCTACAATTCCCGCACGGAAGAGGAATACAAGAAGTCGAAGTCACTCGTTGACGGCTTCCTCCCGCTTTTCGAGAAAGCCGGAGCGAAGCTAGACGAGAACACGGCATTCGGCAGCGTGAAAAAGCTTTTGGGGCTGTAGAGCGCTGCCAGGACGAGGATGGGACCGAATCTTTCCTTCATGGATGCAGCCGCCTCCGAGAATCGCAAATGCGATTCTCGCGAACTGAAGAAAACGACTGCGGAATCATCGGCGCAGGCTACTGGCGTCAAGGAAAAAAACGTTATGAAGAACATTTACAACAATCCTGAACAATCTGTTATGGAATCATTGGACTCGGCTGTCGTCATAGAAGACTTTCTCCCCCCTCCATCGGAGCTTGTAAAAAAAACGCAAAAAGAGAAGATAACAATTTCTATTGACGCTGACTGCATTCGATTCTTCAAGATTGAAGCTGAAAAGCACAATACAAAGTATCAAACCATGATGAATGAAGTGCTTTCCCAATACGCAAGGCATTATGCCGAAACATGACTGCAGGTTGTAGCGTTTTCAGAACTCACATCGACTCGAAGACGTTTCGGACGGTATCCTCTATCCTCGAAAGCAGCTCGGTCTCAAGCGTCCGTCCGAACGCTTCCTCGAACTGAGCGCACTTGTTCTCCGGGCAGCCGTCTTCCCTGAAAAGCGCGGACGGCGGGATTCCCAATATTTCTGCGATTTTGTCGACCATTTCAGGCTGCGGCCAAGTGTCCTTGTTCTCGATTTGGTTTATGTAGGCGATGCTGCGCCCCACTGCATGGGACAATTTTTCCTGCGACATGCCAATCTTCTTTCTATAAAACTTCAGGTTGTTTACAAACACCACTCTAATCGCGCTCATTTTTAAAAGATGCACTTTTGTTTTGAATGTGATTACATTATGAAACTAAAATTAAAGCAAAATTTGGTGAATTTTATGGTAAAATAATGTAAGATGGATGGGAGAGGGAGATTTTGAAAAAATATGGGGAGAGGTAAAGATAAAAGATGATGGTGATAGAAAACAAGCTTATACATCACGATAGGAATCTTAATTACCCAAAATCTGATTTTGCAAAGAATATGAACTGTCCGAAATCAATGATTCAGTGGGTTGATGATTTGACAAACAAAATTTTTAGCAATCCTACTGGCAAAAGCAAGTTCAAAGGCAACATCGGATGCAGATATTGCGGGCGATATTACTCAGTAAATAACGGTACGGACAATGTATTTGTTGGATTGAAATTTGAAAGACCTGTCGGACACAAGTTGGTAGTCGGATTTTGCGTCGAAGTACCAAAAACTAATGAATCCTCTAAAAATGAATACATCGACGTGCAAAAACTACTTTCCGCTCATTACAACTACTATGCGGAATATACGGAAATAGATGAAGGATATTGGTTTTATATATTCATTGACGACTCTTTGTTTTGCTGCAAAGACAGCGGCTCTGCGGCAGCGGAAGTTGAAAAGGTCTTGAAAGATGTCTTGGAATAGGAGCAAGAACAATGGAATTGAAAAAAGCTGATTTATTCATAAACTTATCAAAATACAAGCCAAGCCAATATGTAACGCCTCTTGAAAATTTCACAACAGAAGTGTTTGTTTATATCCTAAAAAATTTGCTTGACACAAACCCCTCTGCCGCTACAGAAATATTGAATTTATTTGGAATCAAAAACTCGGATAAGATAATAATAAGCACACAAACCGAATACAAAGTTGGGGAGCATATTTTAAGACCCGATATAACAGTTAAATCAGAAGAAGAAATTACATTCATTGAAGTGAAGGTCAACTCAAAACTTCGTGAATCAATTCTTGGAAATGAGGGTGAAGACCAATTACAGGACTATCAAAAAATAAACACAGACCAAAAGCCAACAAAAGTCTACTCATTGAGCAAAAACTCGATTTCATCATCTGTAAAAAACAATGTTCGATGGTATCAGATATTTGAAATCCTAAAGAAAATTGAAGACACTGACATAATTGTCAAAAATTTTCTTTGTTTCTTGACCGAAAACAAAATGGGAAGTCCTACAGATTTTACAAGCGCAGTTCAAAATTTAATAACCGCAAACCAGCAGTTGACTGATTATTTAATTGCCATATACGAAGATTCTAATTTTTCTAAAAATTCAAAGTACCAGCTTGGAAGCGTCTATATTGAAAACGACGGCATTGGATTTTATATTCAGGATTCAAAAAAGAAAAAAAGCAAAAAGGAAGACGACTCATTTTTCTTTTTGGGTATTCTTCCTGAACAAGAGGACAGCATTTCTTTTTTGGTTCTATGCGATTGCTTAAAAGATGAGTTCAAAAGAAATGATAAATGGAAGCAGGACTGGAAAACGTGTTCCGGTGTTCACCCTATAGTTTCATCAAAAAAAATCACTGAAATAACAGAAAAACAAACCCCCAACGAAAAAATTGAAATGGGAAGAATTTGGCTGAATACAGTTTATTCAGAATTGGGAGAATATGTAGAAGAAAAGTATATATGAACCCCGCAATAAAGAGAGTTCTGCTAAATTAGCAGGACTCCCAAAAAGATAAATCACACACAAGGAGAATAAAATGAAAAAACACATTCTTACACTCGTACTCGCAATTTTTTGCACAGCCGCAGTCTTTACGGAAACAAAAATTGATGTTAAGCAACACATTATTTCTATGGATGCTGACCAAGCGATGTTAGACACAGTTGTTATTGATTCACAAGAAGTACTAGAACAAGGTGGAAAGGTTATTCTTCGTTATGACTTCGAGATAACGGACAAAGGATTTTTCGATGCAAACAATCTTTATATTTTTCTGCGATTCCCTAGTGAATATCACTGTTTTGACGATGAAACGGTCTTGAAAGTAACAGCTTTCTCCGGTGCTACTGATTTGAGATGCGATGTTCAAAATGCCTTTATTGGAGATAGTAGTTATTATTTGGCAATAGGAAAATTACTTGGCAGACTCCCAAAGGCGGAGTTGTGGACGTTGCGCCAACGGAGAAAGGAAAAAGACACAAAAGAATACAAATACGATTTCAGGGAGAAATGTATTGCCATTCCATTAAAAATGGTCAACAAAAAGGGAAACAAAGCATCCATTGAATTCGTCATTGATTTCAATCAGATTGCTGATAATTATTATTATTGTTTGGAAGCGTATAAGAACAATAAGGAATTTATAAGCTGGTATGAAAACCTTTTATCCGAAATTCCAATAGACATCACATTTCACACAAAATATGACAGTATGATTAGCTACAGCATTTCACGTGATACCTTAGAAAAAAGCAAATATGCTGAATTTGTCATGAACGTTGACTATTACCACGACTGGCTACATGACTGCGAAGCCTCAAATCACATGTTCACGATAATGGTAAAATAAAAATGCGAAGATTTTTTATTTTTCTGCTTTTTATTGCTATGCTGCCTCTTTTTGCGGGCAAGTCTTCTGGCAATAAAAAACTTGGAAACAGTTTTTATAATTCTTATGAAAACTCTTATAAGGATTCCTATTCTTCATCGTATAAGTCTGCATACAAAAACGCTTATCACAATTTATATGACCCGAATTATGGAAAATATCTAAAATTTGTCATAGAAAACGATGCTATCGCAGAAGAAAATTTCGTCAAATACTTCTCCGATTGGCAGTGGTCGGGTCAAGAACAGGACTTCTTCTCTTATGCCGAAAGCAGAGCCGAACGGGAGCGGAAACTCGCAGACTGCTACGATGCCGCCATAAAAAAGTTCGGAATCGGAACTGCGCTTGTCGCGACGAGTTGGATGGTCGCTTTTGTCGTGCCCGGCGGACAAATTTTTACACTATCCATGATGGTCATTGCAAAAGAAGTGACCATAGGAGCGTTGAGCGGCGGAGCTATCGGTGCGGTAACGTCTGCGGGAATCGCCTATATGCAGGGGAAGCGCGGCGATGAGCTGCTTTGCGAGACAATCAATGGCGCTGCGGACGGATATCTTGTTGGAGCGGTAACAGGGCTTGTTTCTGGTGGTGCTAAAGCTATAAAAGAAGCGCGCAAAGCAAAAATGATGAAGTCGTTTTCTGGAACTGAGACAATCTTTTGCGAAAATGTCTACGACGAAACTGGAAAACTTATTGGAAAATACGACCCGAAATGGTATAAAACGGAAAAGTGTGTCCGCGATATTGAGAGAAACGGTCTTGAAAATTTGACACCTGCCCAAAAAGGCAATTATGGAGAAATGAAAACAGACCTTTTCATGCGCGATAGGGGGTATGAAAGGGTAAGCAAAACACAAGTTACGAATCTTACTGAAAAAGCTCCGCAGGGTATTGATGGTGTGTATTACAATCCCAATGGAAATCCTCCTTATATAATAGCAGAAGCGAAATGTGGCTATCAAAATTCAGTGGGAGAATTCATGGGGAAAAAAGCACTTTCCACCCCTGCCGACGGTATAGAAATGAGCGAAAATTGGCTTTTTGGAAACATAACAGGCAACAACCGACTTGAGTCAGCCGTAGGAAAAAAAATAGCCGATGATATTGAGGAACAAGGATTTGAAACAGTTCTTGTGCATGTAAACAACAAAACGGGAGAATGCAGCGCATACGCTTTGGAATCGACAGCAAATGATGTCAACATTGTTGGAGTTTGGTAAAAATATGAGAGATTCTATAAAAGACAAATGTTATTTTGACGATTTCATAAAAGAGGATTCAGAGAGAATTTCTGCTTTTGTGGAAAAACTAAAAAACGGACAAATTCCAGATGCTCGTGTCCAGAGAATCAAAGAAAAAACAACGGCTCTTCAACTTGGAGTTTTTATTGCACGATATTCAAGAGGCGATGAGTTAATCGAATTATCGAAGTCTTTTCCCCCTCTTTTTGATTCATGGACAGGTACATTCAACAAAAACAATTACGATGTAAATCTCAAAATGTTTTCTTTGTCTGTTCTATTCAATTTTGAAAAAGAACTAAGCAAAATCGAAAGCAATTTGCTTGAAATCGATGATTGGCTCATAACTTATCTTCTTTGCGGCGAAAACGACAAGACTCTTGTTTATCCTGAGCATTACGAAAGTTTGCGGTCAATTTTGAAAAACAATTCTTTTGATTCCCTTTTGAGTTATGCGGAAAACGATTGGTTCGATGAGGAGTTGGACTGTTTCTTTTCTCACAAGTCTTCGGAGAATTTATATTATGGCTACTGGTGCTTTGAAGTCGCGGCAATCATAAAGAAACTGAAAATCGACGACAGAAAGCTGGCAAACGCAAAATTCTATCCATACGATTTGGCTCATTTCCAAAACTAAAAAAAATCCACAGCAATCCTCCATCAACATGTCAAAAACGATTGCTTTCACCTCCTTCACCAAAAACTTGCAAGCAGGTATCAATCAGGTGTATATTCATGGCAAGGAGGTGCGAACATGAATCAATCCGCTTTTAGCGTCAGAATGGACAGCAATTTGAAAAAAGAATTTTCTCTTATTTGCGAAGATTTTGGAATGCCGGTTTCCACGGCCATCACCCTGTTTGCGAAAGCCGTTGTCAGAGAACACAGAATTCCGTTTGAAATTCGAAGCGACTTGCCCAACAGCCTTACCAAGCAGACAATTGAGCTTGCAGAAAACGGGAAAGAATTGCATGGACCTTTTTCAACTCTCACAGATTTGAGGGCTTCATTAGATGCTTGATATTGTATACACAACCCAATTCAAGAAGGATTATAAGCTCGCCAAAAAACGCCATGTAGATATTGAAGAACTTTTCAGAGTCATAGGAATGCTTCAAAATCAACAAGTATTGCCCGAAGAAAAGAAAGACCATCCATTGGTCGGCAATTACAAAGGCTACAGAGAATGCCATGTACGACCAGATTTGCTCTTGATATATAAAATAAAAGAAAAAGAACTGGAGTTGGTTCTTTTTAGAACAGGAACTCATTCTGATTTGTATTAGATAGACAAAATCGAAAGCAGTTTGCTTGAAATCGATGATTGGCTCATAAATGCTCGCCGCTCTGAAAAACATGGGCAAAGGCTACCAGACACGAATAAACAACATCCTCAGGCAGGCTGTATTCGGCTGAGTGCAAGCCATCACTCTACCCCACCTCCATTGCTCTCCCCCATTTTCTTCGTTAAAATAATAACAGTTAAGTTAACTACCATTATTTTATTTCACAAGGCGGTCATCCATGGAAAAATTTTACGACAGAAAAAACGAACTTGAGCTGATTGGGAAAATCGAAAGGCAGTCGGAAAACAATGCATGTTTTACAGTGCTCACGGGAAGGCGGCGCGTTGGAAAGACTGCGCTTGTGAAAGAGTTCCTGAAAGGGAAAAGAGGCGCGTACCTTTTTGTCGTAAAAACTTCCGAACCGCTTCTTTGCAGGGAATGGCAAAAAATTCTTGAGGAGCAGCTTTCGCTAAAAATTTTCGGAACCGTATCGAGCCTTTCGGATTTGTTCGCACAAGTCTTTGAATTCTCAAAAAGCAACCATTTTGCGCTGGTAATCGATGAATTCCAGGAACTTGAGAACGTGAACAGGTCATTCTTCAGCTCGCTCCAAAATCTTTGGGACAGCGCGAAAGGCGAATCGAAAATCAACCTGATTGTCTCCGGGTCTGTATACTCGATGATGACAAAAATCTTTGAGGGGCAGAAGGAACCTCTTTTCGGCAGGGCCACGCATAAAATGAACATAAAGCCGTTCACTCCGTCCGTCATAAAAGAAATACTTGCGGATTTCAACCCGAATTACATGCCGGAAGATTTGCTCTGTCTTTACATGCTTTCTGGCGGAGTCCCAAAATACATTTTTCTCTTGATGTATGCCGGCGCCTTTTCAAAAGACACCATGCTTTCTTATGCGCTGGGCGAAACTTCTCCATTCCTAATAGACGGAAAGGAAATACTTGTAAGCGAAATTGGCAAGGATTACGGAATTTACTTTTCGGTACTGCGCCTTATTTCGGAAGGCCTTACTTGCCAAAGCGAAATCGACTCGGTGATTCAGAAAAACACAGGCTCATATCTCAAAAATCTTGAGGAGAATTTCGGAGTGATAAAGCCAATACGTCCGCTTTTCTCAAAACCTGCAAGCCGAAACGCACGCTACCAGATAACAGACTGCTATCTCAGGTTCTTCTTCAGGTTCGTCTACTCAAACCAGTCCCTCATCGAATTCGGCCAACACGACACTCTCAAAGAGATAGTGCTCAGGGATTACGAGACTTTTTCCGGCAAGTCACTCGAACAGTATTTCACCTCGAAAATCCAGGAGGAGCGGAAACTGACTTCAATCGGCGGCTGGTGGGACAGGAAGTCCCAGAATGAAATCGACATCATCGCGATAAACGCCCTTGAGAAGACTTGCTGCATCTATGAAGTGAAACGGCAGGCAAAGAAAATCGACATGGAACTGCTGGGAGAAAAAGTACGCCAATTCTCAAACAACATCCCCGGCTACGCAATTTCACTTGAGGGATTGTCGATGGAAGACATGTAGCGAGTTCTCCAGTTTTCATTCCAGAAAATGCCGTTTTCACTCCCTTTTTGATTCATGGACAATGCGCTATCATTTTTGCACAGGAGCGCACGCTGAATGGTTTACACGCTATGCCACAAAGACATACAGGTCCTCGAATTCAAAATGGAAGACGACGAAGTTTCCGATGTGATTTCAATCTTGGACGAAAAGCACCTTCCTGTCGGGGTGTTCAAAGATTTTGAGAAGGGAGTGTCGAAAAAGCAGCAGTTCCGTTCATGGTGGAGGAGCCGCGCGATTCCCGCAAGCCGTCAAAATCTTAGGGATGCGCTGGAGATGCTCGGCAACATCACTACGGAGCAGCTTGCCGCAAAATCGTTCGGGTTGAGCCTCTCGGACCAATATTGGGCGAAACCGGTCGACAGCCCTCTAACATGGAAAGACGTCAATTTCTTCGAGAACGATTTCTCCGATGATGTCGGGAAGGCTCTTTTCGGCACCCTCGACATCGCCGACATTTCGAGCCTGAGCCTACTTTCCCCGGACAACACGTCGGACGGCTGGCTCAAAAAGAAGTGGATTATTGACAACAGCGAGCGGGTCCTCTTGAAAGGCGGAAGCGGAACGGAACAGCAGGAACCTTTCAACGAAGCGATTGCAAGCGAAATCTGCAGGAGGCTGGGAGTTCCGCATGTGGAATATTCTGTGGCGGAGCATGACGGGAGATACTATTCCGCCTGCAAGGATTTCATCACGGGCGACACGGAATTGGTCAGCGCGTGGCACATCAAAAACGCACTGCCAAGGGGAAAAAACGAATCGGAGTACGCGCACTTTTTAAGATGCTGCGAGGCGGTGGGGATAAAAAACATGGAAAGCATCAAAAAGCAGCTCTGCCAAATGTTCACCATGGACTGCATAATCGCAAATTCTGACAGGCACTTCAACAATTTCGGATTCGTCAGGGACGCTGCCACTCTTGACTGGCAAGGCCTCGCCCCTGTTTTCGACTCAGGAACTTCGCTTTTCCACGACGTGTCCGCATACGACTTGAAAAACACGGCAGAGTACATTTCAAAAAACGCAAGCTCAAAGCCATTCGCAAAAAGGCATCTGGAACAACTGGAAAAACTGCAGTGCAAAGAATATTGCGGGGATTTGCGTTTCGAATCTCTCTCGGATATTTCAGCCTGGGCGGAAAATCTATTGGAGAAGAACAGGCACCTGTCTGAAAAAAAGGACATCCTCTGCAATATCCTTGAAGAGAGGGTCAGGGAAACAAAGAACGCCATTTTCGGCACAGCGTGAAAAACGGCAACCAGCCTTTTTCATGCGTAAGCCGTGCTAGCCACCGCCCCTACACTCCTTCTCCATCGACCTCGTAATCGACATTGTTGAAAGTGTTGTCCTTCAGTTCTATGTTCCTGCTGTAGGCTCTTGAAAGTGAGTAATACAGAAGGCAGCCAAAAAATTCCCCTGTGGACTGGGTGAACGTGTTGTTCGTGATTGAGATGTTTTTGCACTTGCTCAAGGCAATGATTGTGCCGTCTTCAGAGTTCGCGTTGTCCGTGAAAGTATTGGAAACGACCTTTACATCGCGGACAAGTCCCCTGTCGATTTCATATCCGCCAATCGCAAGGGCGCATTCTTCAAGACCCCCCTGACAAAACTTTTCTTCTTTTCCTTTCCAGAAGCAAGAACACAATACCACACAAAGTAATCTGCACAAAGGTTGAGGACGGTGTCGCAAGCCCGATTCTGAAAAGCGTCGGGTTCACCGTCCGGCTCATCAAAAACGAGACCGGAATGCGCACGCCGAATGCGCCCACGATTCCCTGAATCATCACAAATGAAGTTTTTCCGCAGCCGTTGAAATAACCGATGAAGCAGAACAGGAACGAAACAAAAAGAGTGTCGATTGCATAGGCCTTGAGGTAAGAGTGGGCGGCCGCAACGACCTCCCCGTCCTTGGAGAAGACGGCGGCGAGAAGATTTCCGTGGAAGAAGGCGAAATAGCCCATGAACAGGCCGCAGACCAAAGAGGCCGCAATTGAGTAGAAAAGGGCTTTTTGCGCCCGGTCATATTTTCCGGCACCGATGTTCTGGGCGACAAACGCGCTCAAGGACTGGGAGAACGCCGACGGAACAAGCATGATGAATCCGCAGACGCGCTCCGCAACTCCAACCCCCGCGGAAGCAATCAGACCGAGCCTGTTGATGATTGCCGCAATCACAAGGAAAGACACGGTGACAAGCCCGTCCTGGAGAGAAATCGGCGCGCCAGTCTTGCAGACAAGAGCGACAAGCTGCCCCTGCCAACGGATGTTCTTTTTTGAAAAAGCAAAGGGAAGCCCCCTCTTTTTCACCACAATCAGACAGAAAAGCACGCTCAAAGCCTGAGCAATGACGGTCGCAAGTGCCGCTCCGCTTGCCGCCATATCGAAGACGGCGACGAAAAGCAGGTCTGCGAAAATGTTCACGACGCAGGCGACAAGGACCGTGACAAGAGGCGTTTTTGAATCCCCCATGCCGCGGAAAACTCCGCCCATCACATTGTAGGCTGTGATGAAAACCGTTCCCGCGGAGCAGATGTGGACGTACATGCACGTTTTCTCGAAAGCTTCCTTTGGAGTCTGCATGAGGATGGCGAACGGCTCGGTGAGAAAAATCATCAGAACCGTCACGAAAAGCGCAAGCAGGGCAAAGAAGATTACGCTCGTTCCAACGATGTCGGCGGCCTTCTCTTTTTTCCCAGCACCAAGAGCCTGCCCCATCTGGATGGTCGTTCCCATGGCAAGCCCCACGATTATGAATGTGATTGTCTGCATCATCATGGTTCCCGTGGCGACAGCGGAAACATCAGCCGCATTCCCAAACTGCCCGACAATCAGCAAATCAACCGCGCCGTAAAACGACTGCAGGAACAAAGCTCCAAGAACAGGGAGCGCGAAACGAAGAAGCCGTGGAGCGATTTTCCCGGATGTGAACAAAGTTGTCTCAGACATGAACCCTCCAAAATAAAAAAAGGCTGGATAAAATTCAGGCATTCCAACCTGCACCTTATCCAGCCTGTCATTTCCATTTGAATGACACGCCCTCCGCGTGTGTTTTTCCATCGTATAAAATCTGATGTAAAAAATCAACGAATGATTCGGCATGATTATTCAGCAAATTCCAGGTTAATGCTAAAATGCCCGCGCGAGGAAACTTTATGGCAAGCATTTTGATAAAAGACACGACCCGCGAACAGCGCGAGCAGATTGTGCGGGAGTCACTGGGAGACGACTACGATGTCGGCTGCGGCTACGAATCCACCGGCATCAACTATCAGCTTTACATCGACGGAATCAAGGAACTCCGCGAACTGAACATGGAAGCGAACTGCGGCTTTGAAGTCGCCCACCCGGAAGAACAAAAATCCGGCTGCGGCATGTCGTGACGAAAAGCAATTTTTTTTATTAGGTCGAATGTCAAGTTTATGCATATCGTAGTTGCAGAAACAGGCTCCCAGCGGGAACCTACCCATGAAAACGGCTGTACCGCTTCGCGGTGGCGTTAACATCGCTTGCGATGTTTAGTGTTTTGATGGGCAGAACCCCGCTTCCGCTCGTTTCTGCCATTACACTGTAAAAACTCGACTTTCGCTCCATCCCCCTACTCACCCATCTTGTCAACGAAAAAGTCCAGGCATTCCTGGGCGTTCTTCGGAAGCGTCTCCATTTTCGCGATGAGCGGCCGGTATTTCTGGAAGAGCTGGATTTCGCGCGCGATGTCGGCGTCCGAGACTGCCGACGGCTTTCCCGTGACAAGGTATTCCACGCTCACACCAAGTGCCTGCGCAATCTTGACGGCATTTTCCGCCGACGGCATCTTCGCGGCCGCCGAAAGGTACTGGTCGATTGTCCTCCGGCTTATCCCCGTCTTCTCCGAAAGCTCCTTCACCTTCATGTTCTTGAATTCCAACTCGCTCTTCAAATTTTCCCTGAACGCCATGACGTAAGGTTACTTCTATCTGCGTAAATTTTTCCTTGAATTACCACTTTAGAAAGATTAGAATTAGAGATACGCAAAAAGAAGTAAGGCAAATGCCGAGTTTGCGCAAATAGTAGTTGCCGAAACGCGACTTTTTGCAAAAAGTTTTTTTCCGCAATCGGGAAATGATAGTGACGGAGAGTAGAATCGAGGAACGAATGGAGGAAATATGAGTGATGCAACATTCACGAACTTGTCAGGAATGCAAATTGGCAAGGAAATTGAAAAGCGTCTTTGCGAAAATGCCGAGAAATGGCAGAAGAAGAACAACATTCCAGTCCGAATCATCGCCGAGAAATCGGACACGGAAGATGTCTACAAGTTCGTATTCGAAAAGGAAATCCCGAACAAGCTTGCTGGCGGTGTGCAGAAGGAAATGCTCCACGCTTCCATTGATACGGTTGCAAGGGATTTCTGCGCAAGCCTGAAAGGAAAAGTCCGATTCGTCGTCTACGTCGGATTTTCCGACGAACAAGTGAAAAAGACTTTTTCCGAAAAGAAAAGCAGCACACAAGAAAGCACTCCACGCCTCAACGTCTCTCCCGTCGAACCAAAATACGCGCTTTCGCAGGTTGTCCTTCCCGACGATGTGAAAAGCGAAATAGAAAAAGTCGTCCTCCTTCTAAAGAACATGAGCAGGATTTACTACGAATGGGGCTTCATCGACATTGACGCTTCCCCACGCTCAATCGTGAACCTATGGGGACCGCCGGGAACGGGAAAGACCATGACAGTCCACGCAATCGCAAAGGAAATGGGCAAAAAAATCCTCGTCCTCAACTATGCGGACATCGAGTCAAAATATGTTGGAGACGCACCAAAGAATCTCGTAGCCGCATTCGACATGGCGGAAAAAGAGGATGCCGTTGTCTTTTTTGACGAAGCAGATTCGTTTCTTGGAAAAAGAATAACCAATGTGGATTCTGGAAGCGAGCAGGCGATAAATTCCCTCAGAAGCCAAATGCTGATGAAGCTGGAAGAATTCAATGGAATCGTGTTTTTTGCGACGAACCTTCACGAAAACTACGACAGGGCTTTTGAGAGCAGAATATTGAAGCACATTGAATTCAAGCTTCCTAATGCCGAAGCGAGAAAATTCATCATAAAAGGCAAACTTCCAAAAAACGCCCCCTACTCGGCTGAGGTGCGCACAGAGAACGGTACGTTTGACGACACGCTTTTGACAAAACTCGCGGAAACAATAGAGGGTTTCTCCGGCAGAGAGATAAAGAACTGTGTCCTTGAATCGCTCGTTGCAGCTTCTGCAGCAGAGCCGCCACTCGTGACGGAAAAAATCCTCACAGAAACATTCGCAAAGAAAAAAGAGGAAATGGATTCTTTGAAGCGAAAAGAAAAAGAGCGCAAGGAAAAGCTATCCGCAAAGGTAAAAAAGAATCTGGAAGACAAGAATTTCAACGTCAAGAAAATCGACGAAAACGGAAACGAGCAAATCATTTCTGCCGACGAAGCAGAAAATGAAAATAAAAAAGAAGGAGAACAACTATGAGTAGTTTCATGAACGACAAGGACACTCTTCTCGACGAGTTTTCAATACTTCTGAAAAAGAAGGCATTGGAAATGGGCAAAGAATTTGTTGAATATTTCAATGAATTCAAAACATCTTTGGACGAACTCGGCGGTTGGAAAGGCCTGTTCGAATATGCGAGAAACGTAGAGGAGAAAGTCGTCGACACTTTTTCTTTCGAGGATTGCATCAAATGGATTAAGTCGTACCTCAATCCGCAGATACACGGAGGAGCAATAATTTTCAGAAAGAAAAACGACGCGAAAAGCGAAAAGAAGCTCACTCTCAAAGTGTGCTACATGGGAAAAGACGGCCAGCCGCTGCGCGACAACGAAAGCAAGCATCTCATAGTCAGGTGCGACTCAGTATCGGACGATTTGAAAAATGCGTTCGGCGACAAAGACATGATTGTCGTGAAATAGGAGAAAAAAATGATTGTAAGTTTTTTCATAGAACTGCTCCACACAATTTGGAATTTCATAAAGCACATAATCGTCGGAATCCTAAACTTCGGAGACCACATCGTAAATTTCTTCAAAAATCCTAATCGTCTAAGAACCCTCAAGCACGACTCTGACATAATGGCAACCACCATAAAAGAGAATCTTGGTAATGGAAATTACAATCTCGTCAACTGTCTGTTCGACAAGTCGACAGAGCAAGTCGTCGAAATGGAAACCAACGCACAGGGAATCGAAGCGTCAGGCATCGATGAGCAAACAAGAAGCGCATTCGGCGACAAAGACATGATTGTGCTCAAATAGGAGAAGCGTATGCCAATATTGTTTGTTGCACTCGGAGTGGTCGCGGTTCTTGTGGCAGCCTCCGCAATGAAGAAAAAGCCAGCCACAAAAGCCTCAAAGGCAATCAGTGCTGCACTCTTCAAGTCGCTGTCGCCAAAAAACGTAGAGATTCTCGAATTTGAGGAAATAATAAAGTTCTTCAAGCAACCAGAGATTCTGCAAATTCTCAAATCGAACGCGAACCTCATGGCGGTGGCCATCATGGATAAAAAAACTGACGGACATATTGTCGTGGCCTGCATTTTCGACAAAAGCAAAGAGCAAGTCGCAGACATGCAAAAAGCGACGGCATGGAAAGCAAAAGCTCTCTCAGATGAGGTGAAAGCCGCATTCGGCGACAAGGACATGATTGTGCTCAAATAACGCTATCGGCATGGAGAAAAAACAAAACACCTCCATGCCTTTTTTAAGGAGAATAAAATGGCTTACGACTATGACGAAAAAAAAGCCGAGGAAATGGCTAAAAGATTCGGCAGCAATGCCTCGGAAAGCGACATAAATAATGTGCGCGACAATCTGGACAAGATGAACAGAGGACCTTTAAAAAAAGTCTGGGGAAAGGTGACTCAACTTTGGGAAGCTTTCAATTCGCCAGACACGCCAGCCTCCGCAAAGGCGATAATCATAGGCGCACTTTTGTATGCGGTCAGCCCTCTCGATGTCATTCCAGATGTCATTCCAGTGCTCGGTCTCACAGATGATGCAGGAGTCATCGGTCTAGCATTTACGCAAGTAATGAGGCTAGTCGGCAGTTTGGCAATAGGGAAAGTCATTGTAAATGTAATCACAGTTTTTTACCTTTCGATAAATACACTTAGGGATTATTTGCGCAAGAGAAAAGCAAAAAAACTGATAGTGGGGAAAATAAATGAATGCCGAAAAAACAAAGGGTATAATGAGATTAATATAAGCTTACTTGACGAGAATGGTAATAAAACTGAAGAAGCAACATTTGAAGCTCAAGAACAGGCTTCAGATATCCATGAAGGAATGGTGCTGACAGCATAGCCTAATTTTTCCCCCCCCAAAAAAGGAGCCCCCAAAAATGCCAAAATTCTACTGCCAATACTGCGGCACTTACGCCATCTCAATCCAGTCGCTCACCGCCAGAAGATGCGTCCGGCACCCGCTCGGCGTGAACAAGGGAAACTGCGCTCTCTACGAGGGAAGCGAGAAAAGCGAATACTTCTGCAAATTCTGCGGTTGCCGCGCGCCGTCGATACAAAGCCTCACCGCAAGGAGATGCGCAAGGCACCCAGCCGGCGTGAACAAGGGAAACTGCGCGCCTGCGCTGTGAGGCGGACGCGCACGGATTCGTTGATTCTGTAACAACATAATGGTACACTCTTTGTATGAAAGAATACATTGCATATCAAGGCGAAAAATTCACAGCGGAAAAATCATCATCACGAACGCATTTGTAAAGAAGAGTCAAAAACTGAAAAAACAGGACAAGGAATGTGCGATTTCTGCCCGCACTGACTACTTGGAGCGAATCAAGGAGGGGACTTACTATGAATCAGACTAAAAGCACTTTTGAGCGCATGATGGAAAATCCCGAGTGGAAGGCGGATTTTGAGAACGGCTATAGAGAATTTCTCATCTCGGAATTTCTCTGCGAACAGATGGAGCATTCCAACTTGAGCGTAAGGGAACTCGCTTCAAAAGCAGGAGTTTCCCCGACGACAATCCAGCACCTGCGGACTGGCAAAGCGGAAAACGTGAAGGTGAAGACGCTGCTTTCCGTATTGCGAGAGCTTGGGTTCTGCCTAAAGCCTGTTGCGGTAGCTCATGCGATAGATTCCTCTTTCACGCGTCTCTACTAGAATCCCGCCCATTTTGACCCCCGCCGCGCCTGCGCTGTGAGGCGGACGCGCGCGGACGTGAAAGATGTTCCGTTTCAGTTCAAATTTCTACAGTCCTCTTGCCCAATAGTATGTGCTGAGGTACGGATCGGGTCTTATGGGGCTTTCTGTCGACTGGACTTCGTCAACGGCACCGTCGCCTTTTATGCGGCCGATTCGGACGTACTTGCAGAGGTGCTGGTTGCCGCCGTCGAGTTTGACGACGCCCTCCGGAGCCTGGAACGAAAGCCCCTTGGATGCGATTCGGACGGCTTCCACATCGAACGAGCCGGCTTTCTCGCAGGCAGCCGCCCACATTTTCACGGCGATGTAGCCGGCCTCAACAGGATCGCTCGTCTTCCTGTCGTCGCCGTAGGTGGCCTTGTAGGAGCGGACGAACACATCGTTCTCTGGAGTTTTCGTGGATCCGTAGTAGCTCCAAGAGAGCAGGTTGCCGGAAAGATTCTTCAAATCCATCTTCGCGAATTCCTCTTCCGATATTGAAAAACTCATCACAGGAATTTTCTCCGCCGTGATTCCTGCCTTCAAGAGCGCGTCGAAGAAGGCGATGTTCGAGTCTCCGTTCAGCGTGTTCATTATCACGTCCGGATTCGACTCGACGATTTTCTCCACGACCGCGGAAAAATCTGTTCCGCCAAGCTCCTCATACTCCTCCCCCACGCATTTTCCTTCGATTGAGTCGAGCTGCGCCTTTATTATCGCGTTTGCCGTTCTCGGAAAAACGTAGTCGCTTCCGACAAGGAACATGGACTTTCCGAAATTCGACGCGCAATACTCCACCGCGGGAACAATCTGCTGGTTCGGGACCGCGCCCATGTACATTATGTTCGGGCTGGCCTCCATTCCCTCGTACTGGAGCGGATACCACAAAAGCCCGTACATCTCCTCGAAAACAGGCTTCACCGCCTTACGCGCAGAACTCGTCCAGCACCCGAAGACTGTCGCCACGCCGTCTTCCGACAACAGTTTTCTGGCCTTCTCCGCGAACTTCTGCGCGTCGCTTTCCCCGTCCTCCAAAACGACCTCTATCTTTTTTCCAAGGACTCCGCCCCTCTCGTTTATCTCGTTCACTGCCAGAAGCTCGGAATCCATCACAGGACATTCGCTTATCGCCATCGTCCCGGTCATGGAATGGAGGATTCCGACTTTCACGGTGTCCTCGACTTTTTTTTCCCTGCAGCCGGAGAACGCCAAAACGGACGCCGCCGCAAGCAAAAACACACTAATCTTCATATTCGCTCCCCGTCAGACGACCTCGTATGTCGTCATCAGTCCCTTTCCTTTTATGTCGCACATGATGGCCTCAGAAAATTCAACAGGCGAATCCAAAAGATGCGAGCGCACGGCCTCCGTCACGCGGATTCTGCCCGGAGTGCACGCGCTCTCCATCCTGCTGGCGGTGTTCACGGTGTCGCCCCAGACGTCGTAGATGAATTTCGTCTTTCCGATGACGCCGGCGGTCACAGGCCCGCAGTTCAAGCCGATTCTCATGTCGAAGTGGATTTTCGCCTTCTCGTTGTACACAGCCAAGTCCTCGTACATTCCCTTCGCGAACTCCACCATCACCCGCGCATGGTTCTCGTTCGTAGTCGGAATTCCGCACGCCGCCATGTAAGCGTCGCCTATCGTCTTGATTTTCTCCACGCCCATTCGCTTGGCCCTCTCGTCGAACAGGCTGAACAAATCGTTCAAGGCCTCGACGATTTCGCCCGCCGAATGTTTCTGGGAAGTCTTGGTGAAGCTCACGATGTCGGAGAACAGGAGAGTCACGTCCTCGAAGTTGTCGCCGATCGAGTGCATGTCGTATTTCAGCTCGTCGGCGATTTTGTCGGGAAGAATGGCTCGGAGGAGCTGGTCGGACTTGTCCTTTTCCGCTGCGAGTTCCTCCGTCCTAATCTGCACCATCTTCTCAAGCCTCATGTTCTCGCGCTGCATTGCGCGCTGGCGGTAGAGGAAGCCTGAGAAAATCGCAATCAGCACAAGCGGCCCCACGATGAGCCAGAAAATCGGCATCTGGTAGAAGTACGGTTTCTGGACGAACAGCATGGCCTCGTCGCGCTCGGAGACGATTCCGTCGCTGTTCACCGCCGTCAGCACGAAGACGTGCTTTCCAGGGCGCAGGTTCGTGTACGAGACGCTCCTCGCGTCGCTCGGAACGCTCATGTCGTCCTCGAAATTCGTGAGTTTGTGGGCGAATTTTATCCGTTCAGGCGCGTCGAAATTGATTCCGGTGAAGCGGATTTCGACTCGCTTCGTGCCGGGTTTCAGGACGAAGCCCTCGGTCGTGTTCTTGTATTCAACATTGTCTATGATGACGCTCTCGATGTGCACAAGAGGTTTCACAGAGCTGTGGGGGACGTTCACCGGGTCGTACACAGCGAAACCGTCCACCATCGGGAACCAGACGCGCCCCTTGCTGTCGCACATTCCAGAGGCCGTCGACGTGGGGCCTGCTGAATCAAGCCCGTCGTTGTAGCTGAAAAATTT
Source organism: Treponema sp. (assembly GCA_017934745.1). GTDB lineage: Bacteria > Spirochaetota > Spirochaetia > Treponematales > Treponemataceae > Treponema_D. The sequence continues at coordinate 122,255 of JAGBIY010000009.1, forward strand.
CGTGTTGACAAGGCCGGTTTTTCCGCCAGCAACGTCCAAAAGCTCCGCCCTTTTCAGCGAAGAGACTCCGTAGTTGCTGGTGAGCCAGAAATTTCCGCCCCTGTCGTCTATCATCTGGAAAACAGAATCGGTTCCAAGCCCGGACTCGGAATTCACAGTCTGGAACTCGGTCGGGATTCCTTTCTTGATTCCCTCGGCAGGGCACCTTGTGATTCCTGTTCCGGTGCAAATCCAGAACGAGCCGTCGCTGTCCTGCATTATCTTGAAGATGATGTTTCCGACGAGTCCGTCATTCGACGTCACATGGGCGACAATCTCCTCGTTTCGGACTAGGTAGATTCCATTTCCGTCCGTCCCGACCCACACGGTTCCGCCGTTGTCCTTGTAGAGAGCCATGACGTATTCGTTCTCAAGCCCATTGGCCTGCTTCAAGTTCTTTATCGAGCCGTCGGGGTGGATTATGCTGAGTCCGGTCGTCGTCCCGACATAAAGCTCCCCCGGAGCGGTCTCTATCGCGACGCGCACCTTGTTTCCCGCAAGACCGTCGTTCGTAGTCCAACAGCGCAGGGTTCCGTCATTTGACCAGCGAATCTGCCCCGGCTTCGTGTAGCAACTGACGAGGATGTCTCCGTCTTTCGCGATTCCGACGTGCCTGATTCTAAGCCCCCGCGTGTATTCCGTCAGCCCGTTGGAGACTTCGTTGTCCGTTTTGTCGAAGCAGAGCACGCCCCTGTCCGTCCCGACCCAGACGTTTCCGTCCAAATCCTCGGCTATGGAATTCGTGGGATAGGACATCTTCCGCATCTTGAATTTTCCGTGGGTGAGTTTTCCGATTCCGCTCCTGTCGGTGGCGAGCCAGATGTTCCCTTCCCTGTCCTTCGTGATTTTGTTGATTTTTGACGAGGAAAGCCCCTCCATCCTGTTCTCATAGAACGAGCCTCCGTCCAACACCCCCACGCCCGATTCCGAACCGAACCATACTGTTCCGTTCTTGTCGGCGAAAATCGACCATGTGGATGAATTGTCAAGGAAAGTTCCCTTGTCGACCTTCGAGACATGGCCATTTCGGACTTTCACGAGGCCGTCGTTCCCCATTCCAATCCAGAAGTCTCCCTTCAAGTTCTGCGCTATGACGGAGACGAGATAGTTTCCGAAGACGTCAAGCTCCGGCCTTGTCCTGAAAAGTCCGTCCGAATACATGAAAAGTCCGCGCTCGTTGGAAGTCGTGAGCCACATCCTTCCGGCGGTGTCGCAGTATAGGCTCGTCGCTATGACGCCTTTCGAGACTGTGCCCGGCTGGAACTGCGCGTTTATCAGATGCCCTTCCGGGGTTATGTAGACGACACCCGAAGCGGTCCCGACCCAGATGTTTCCGTCCTTGTCCTCGGCAATCGCCCTTATCGAATTGTTCGGAAGCCCATTCTCCATCGAATACCAAGCTTTTCCGTCATTGCCCATCCTCTGCAGACCTTCGTCGTTCGAGCCAATCCACAATCTTCCGCGGCTGTCCTCGAAAACGACACGGACAGAGGCGAATTTCAAATCGTTGTCGCTGCGCCTCTTTATGGTGCTGAACCGCATTCCGTCGAATCTGACAAGCCCCTCGTAGGTTCCGATGTTCAAATATCCGTCGGAAGTCTGAAGGATGTCGGTCGCCGTCGCTCCCCTTATTCCGCCGAACGAACTCCAACTTTGATAGACGTAGCTGTCGAAAAAAGAATTTTCGGCGAACAAAAGACTCGCGAAAAAAAACGCGGCCGCAAGCAAAATATTTTTTTTCATGTGTAACATTATATTCCCGACTTTTTGAAAACGCCATCGGAAGAACGAATGAGTTTTCCTTCTATTGTGTAGAGGCATATTCTAGACAGTCCACAATCGTCCGTCTCTATTAGTCCGCAGGTCTTCCCGTCGTCGCATTTGGGAAGTGAAACGGAGCCGGGGTTGAAGAAGAAAAGCCCTCCATCCTCTTCCATAAGCGTGACGTGCGTGTGGCCGGAGACTACGAGAGTCCCCTTCGGAAGCCACGATTTTAGCTTTTCGCGGTCGTAGAGATGGCCGTGGTAGACGAAAATCCGGCCGTTCAGTTTTCTTTCGGTGGTCGGGAAAAACAGGTTCGTGTACGCGTTCAGGCAAGGGAATGTCAAAACCATCTCGTCCACTTCGCTGTCGCAGTTGCCGCGCACAGAGATTATCTTTTCGGCGAGCGGATTCAGAATCGAGGCGACGCCCTTGGGGTTCCAGCCGTCAGGAAGGGGGTTTCTGGGGCCGTGGTTCAGGTAGTCGCCGCAGAGCAGAAGAATGTCGAAAGAGGAAAAAGAAGAGAGGGCGGTGTCCAAACAGTCCGCGCTCCCGTGTATATCGGAAAGAACAAGTATTTTCATAGTGAAGAACAGTATACCGCAATCAACCGAGACTGTACCTCGCGCGCTCGCCGCCAATCAGTTTTGGTCTTGAATACGCCCCCACAACCGTCGCAAGCCCGACTTTGCCGTCAAAATGCACCGGCACGGCGACCTCTTTCAAATGCATTCCAATCATCGTGAGGCCGATGTCGATTCCGGCCTCGGCGACAACGGATTCCACAACGACGGGATTCTCGAACCCTCTGTACGCAGCTGTCGCCAACGAACCGCCTCCGTGCGCCCAAGGAACGACCGAAACCTCGTCAAGGTTGAACTTTTCGGCGCAGGCGGATTCGACGACAAGCGCGCGGTTCAAGTGCTCGCAGCACTGGCAGGCGAGGAAAAGGCCTTTTTCGCCGCAGATTTTCCTTGCGGTCTCGAAGACTACCTTCCCAGCTTCCGCGCTCGAATCCTTGCCGATTCTGCCGCCGACAATCTCGCTCGACGAACAGCCTACGACGAAAATCGTCCCAGGCTTTCTCGGATGCGAATCAAGCAGGGAGCGCATTTTCTCCTCGACTTCCAACCTTATCCTTTCAAAATCAATCTCATCTTCTTTCAGCATTTTCAATCCTCCAATTCAAGCCACTAGCGCAAAGCCTCGATGTTCATATGCTGAAATTATACGGTCAAAAGCCAAGTTTTTACAGTGCAAGCGGCAGAAACAGATTCGCATGAAGGTATGGAAACAAGGCATAGCCCATTTTTAAGGTATGACAAATTTTTATTTAAGATTCGCTTATTTTTTCTTGAAATCCGCCAATGCCATGTTATCATGATTAACATACTCATCAATCAGATGCCAAGCCCAGGAGCGGTTGGCGAAGGAGTCATGGATGACTAGAAAATGCTATACAAATGAACGGGGGGGGTGAAAGTTCCCCACTAAACAAATCTTCTCTTCTAACTCCTCTTTTCTTCTTTATCACAATCGCTTTCCACATCTTTCTTTTCGTTTTTTCATTCTTCAAAAATTTTGATTCTCGACTTTCTCGATTTTTCTCTCAAAAAACGCCCTTGAATGGTTCGGTGTCTTTTCCGTCGTCGTTCCATCCAGGGCTTTTTTATCTCAACAAACTTCAGGCAGGAAGAAAAACTGCAAAGGAAAGAACATGAAGAAGATTTTTGCGCTCGCACCTGCGGTTTTCGTTGCGGCGGCTTTCATCACAGCGGTCGCTTCGTGCGGAACGGCTCTCGACGACGTGAAAAGCGACATCGAGGCCGACATAGAACAGGCGCGCACCGAAAGCTATTTCAGACTCTACGGACTTTTCGAGAACTCGGAAGTTTCCGGCAACGTCGGAAGCTGGGACTGCGCGAAAATCGAGCTTCTTGGAACGAAAGGCTATTTCGTCGGCTCGGACTCAAGCGGAAACAAACTCATCAAAGGAAACTACTTCTACATGGAAAAACCGTCGTCGGGAGAATACTACAAGGCTCCAGACAAATCAGGCTCCTACGCCAACGACTACCAGTCCCCCGACGATTTTGAGGCCGGGGAACTTTGGCTGAACGTGAAATATACCTGGGACGGCGGCTGGAAATACTACAGCGAGGACTCGACAGACGGCTCGTTCTTCGTGGCGGAAGTGGACATTCCTGCCGGCGGAACGACATTCAAAAGCGCGCAAAAAAAGACTAAGGACGACTACGACAGGCGCAAGGCAGACGCGCACGACTACGCGAGCCACAAATTCCACTACGCTCTCGAATTCTACACGCCGGACAACAAATATTGCGCCTACGACGAGCTTACAAAGGACTATTTCAAGGAAGCGTACCCCGACCGCGAGATAATCAAGATGATGGACAAACTGGAATCCGCCCTCCCCTCCAGTTCCGACGCAAACGTGGAAGAAGATGGAAGCGACATCGTGCTTTCAATCGGAGGGCAACGGCTTTCCGTCAAAATCTACGACTACAACGGCTACGACACGGACTTGATTTTCACGGCAAAAGATTCGGCGGCAGAGCTTGCGGATTCCGACTACTTCGGGCTTGTCTCATACTCAACTCCGCATTGGAACGAAAAAGTGTGGCTCCGCGACAACTACCCGAACTTCTCCGCGCTCTTTGACGACGTTCTGAAGAAAGCGACCGACATCAAAATGGAAAAGAACGGCGGAAGCTCCTATTTTGCGAAACGCTACGACATGACCGTAAAAATCATAGACAACCTGGACGAACTTGAGGAAAAACTTGAAACGGCGAATCCTGCAATCGAAAAATCCACAGACGGAAGCGGACGGCTCATAGTCGATTTTGGGAGCGCGAAAGTGAAGGCGCGTGTTCTGAAAAACCTTCTGAAAAACACGCCCGACGTGGAATTCACTTCCATAAACGCGGCCGAGGACTCGAATGTGAAAAGCGCAGGACTCTGGGGACTGTACGAATACAGCGGAAACACCTACAGCCCGAACATCGCGCGGAACGAACGCCTCTGGCTCCGAGAACAGTACCCGAACCTGAACAGCCTAATCGAATCGATAATCGACTTTGAATAGAACTAAAAAAACTTCAGGCAAGAAGTAAAACTGCCAAGGAGAAAACTATGAAAAAGATTTTCAAGGCAATCGCGGCTCTTGCATTGCTTTCGTGCGCGGGAACGGCGGCGGCACAGCGCGGCGACCAGGCGACAAGGAACAGAGGCACAGAGGGTGAATCTGCAAGCACAAAAAATGCAGTTACTGTGCAGTTAGGACTTCCCTACAGGCAACAGTTTACGATTGATGTTACAAAAGGAAGCTTTGCCCTGACGAAAGACAATTTCCGTTTTGAAGAAAATCCTGCTGGGGTAAAAATCACAAGCGTCCAAAAGTCTACTATTTCGGAAACATATTGGGTATCTTTCTCTGTAAATTCGGGGGCTCGCGGCAATTTGAAATTCTGGCTTGCGGACAATGACGCGAATTACGTGCCTATCACATTCAACGGCACAACTGGCAAGGTCGCGACAATGGAAGTCTACGAAGAAGAGCCAATGAGCGATGGAATACCGCAGCGTCCAGAACAGTCTCCGAGCAGTGCTGAAATAAAACAGGCAAAATACGCAGGCTACGAGGACGGCTTCAAATCAGCGGTGGGCGAAAAAGAGTCGAACTACAGAAGTCGTGCTTCGGCAAAATCGAACGAGCTCGGATACACAAGCGCGCTTGTGGGCGACTACATGGAAGGAGTCAAGACGGGAAGGCTCAACAAGGCCGAAGCGAACGGCTACAAAATCTGCTACGACGAGTACACGAAGCTGAAGAAGGAAGCGGCCGCGGCAAAGAAGAAGGTGACCCCAAAAATCAACTACACAAAACTGGCGCAGAACAGCGGCTACACGGAAGCGGCAGAAATCGAACGCTTCAAGAAGGGCGGAGAAAAAGGCGTGAAGGCTGCGCAGGACGGCAAATCAGCAGTGGTTCCGAAGTTCTCGAACCCGTACAAATAAGACACGCCTGTCATTTACAGGACTTGATTCAGAATCCGTGAAAGGAGATTTCGAATCAAGTTCTGCAATGGCAGTTTTCAAAAGCACACAAGGATATTTTATGAAGAAGATTTTTAAATCTGCCAGGGCGATTCTTGTCGCGTCGGCGTTTTTTATGGCGGCGGAAAGCGCGTTTTCCCAGTCGAACAGCGACTTCATGTTCCAGGCGACGAAGAGCGCGGGGACGGTCGCCGACTACAGCGCAATCGACAATTACGTGAAGTCGCTCTCAATCACCACCGACATGAGCTACGAAAGCGCGGCGAAGAAAATCTGCCAGAATGCCAGGAACGACATCGAAAAGGCGCGGGCAATCTACTATTGGCTTGCGACGAACTTCACATATGACTATGACTTCACGGAACCCGACGCCTATATGGCTGATTCCACTTGGTCACGGCGCACGGGCGTGTGCCAGGGATATTCAGAGCTTTTCATAAAGCTCGCGCGCTGCGTGGGATTGAACGCCGAATACTGCACTGGCTACTCAAAGTCAAATGACTACACCTACACGCCAAGCAACGGTACAGCCCTTGAATCAAAAAAACACGGATGGATTGTCGTGCATACGGGAGGCAAGCACATTCTTCTGGACGCGACGTGGGCATCGACCTCAAACTCCATAGACACTTGGTTCGATGTGAACCCGGTGATGATGCTTTCAAGCCACATGCCGCGCAATGAACTCATGACATTCCTTCCACAGTCGGTTTCGCTTGAAAAATTCAAGATGATGCCGCGCATTTCCCCAATCTTGACGGGATTCGGCATAGACGGAAACGAATTGTACGACTTCCTGCTCACCCACAGCAAGGCATGGGTGCCAATCTTCTACTCCGATGCCGAAGAGCAGATTAAAACAGGATTGAAGGTGAAGAAAATGCCGATGGCGAACGCCCTCAAAAAGGGACAGAGCTACACTTTCAACTTCACGTTCCCGTCGTCAACATCCGTGAAAATCAGGGCAGATGGAAAAGACACGAGCGTACAAAGCGGAAAGGATGTGCAGATAACGCCGAATTCAACATCGGAGGTCATCGTGGTCGCGGGCGGAAAAGGTATCTTCTATTATATTGTGGAAAATTCTCCGTCGTACCAGTACCAGAACCAAATCGCGCAGGTGAACGCCCAGCACAAGCCGATGACTTCCACAGCCACGTTTGCCGACGCAAAAGTGAGACAGGCATTCATCCAATCCCGACTCTACGACACACAAAAGAATGTGGCGGGTCTTGAATACACGAATGTCGGAAAAGTGAATCTCACAGCCACCGACAATTCTTCTGTAAACAACCACGCGTCGAACGGCAAACACAAAGTCCTCTATTTCGCCTACCTTCCATATCATGTCGAAGAATTGCGAAACATAGTCGCCTCATGGGCGGATTTGAAAAGCCGCAACATCGATTTCTATATCATCGACATAGGAGGAGCTTCAAAAGACCAAGTGTCGCAGGCGAAAAACCAGCTCGGAGCGGCAGACGACATAAAATTCGTCTACTCGGCGAAGCAGAACGGCAACAACAGTCCTGCATGCGAACTTTTGGGAGACTACCACGACAAAATTCTCTCGAACATCGGAAACAGACCGTTCGGCAGTTACAACATGGATGTTCCGGCGCAAATCTACATCGATTCCGACAACAAGCTGCAGATGGTGGAACTCGGAATCACGCCAATCGCCGACCAGATGATTCAGAACATCGACGACTACCTCGTGGACCACATCCAGAGGAAGGGCTGGGTCCGCAACATCCGCGAGGATTACAGGAAGCCTCTCAAAGACAAGATGAAAGTCCAAAGCCTAAACGATTTACGGGGGAACAGAGTCGCTTTGCAGTCTTCAGGCTTGACTTCGGCCTTCGCATCCTCCTCTGCGGTGACGGTGACTTGCGACAGTTCCGCGAAAATGTCCGGCACCACAGCAGAGACGACGTTCACCGTGAAAGGGAATCTTTCAGTTTCCACATCGAACATCGCGCTCGCGACCAACACCTGCGGCGCGAAAATCCAGAGCGTAACAAAGGGCTCGACCTCGAACGGCGCGACGACCTACACGCTCACCGTTTCGTTCGCGAAAGCCGGCTCGTTCTCTTACACCGTGTCCGACGCGAACAAAAAGAAGCTCGCCACATCGAGCGAAATCAAAGTGACAATCGCTTCTTCCAAGTCAAAACTGAATAGCATTGACATAAAGAAGCTGAAAAAATGACAGACCTCTGAAATTTCAACGAGTCTGTAAATAAAACTTCCGGCAAGAAGAGAAACTGCCAAGGAGAAACACATGAAAAAGATTTTTAAAACAGCCGCATTTATCGCGGTCACATTCTGTATGGCGGGGGCGACATTCGCGGCTCCATCAGGCACTTACGAAGAAGGCTACAAGACAGGATATGCCACCGAGCCAGGCTCCCGTGCGTCACGCTCCAAAAAGTCAGAAGAATTCTATGCGGGTTTTGCGGCAGGTCAGGCGGACAACGCAGCCAAAGCCTCTTCCGCAATTTCCGTGAACGGCAAGTTCATCAGGAATTCTGCGATGGCGCTCGTTCAGGGCGGAAGCATAAAGGGAAAAGGAGCCGAGTTCGGAGAGATGGGGCTCATCGATGAGGGCGCGAACATCGCTCCATACTACATCGGAAAATACGAGGTCACGCAGGAATTCTACGAGGCGGTCATCGGAAGCCAGAAGAACACATTCGACAAAGCCCCTTCCGGCAACCGCAAGGACACGCTCGTAAAAGGCGAAGCGCAGGAAAGACGCCCTGTGGATTCCGTCACCTGGTACGACGCGATTAACTTCTGCAACATCTTGAGCAAGACACAGGGGCTGCAGGAAGCCTACACAATCAAGGTCAAGAAGGAAGAAGGCGGCCACATAATGGACGCGGATGTTTCTTGGAACAAGAAAGCGAACGGCTTCCGTCTTCCTTCCGAGGAAGAATGGGAACTTGCCTGCCGCGGCGGCGACCCTGCAAAAAAAGATTTCGCTTATTCGTTCAGCGGCGCGGCCTCTCCGTCATACGACGGCAAGGCCGCAACTAGCGCGGACTTGGACAAAGTCGGCTGGTACCTCTACAACCCGGGCGGGAAGACAACAAGCGCGAAGGGAAGCGCGGGCACTCCAAGCTTCTGCTCCCACGAAGTCGGCAAGAAAGGCGCGAACGCCATCGGCGCTTACGACATGAGCGGAAACGTCTACGAGTGGGTCTACGATGTCGGCGACGACGGAGAGCGCATCATCCGTGGCGGAGCCTACACGACTTCCGCCGCAGCGTGCAAGATAACGGCTTACAACGACGAGCCTCCATCAAAGAAATTGACAGGCCTCGGCTTCCGCATCGCGCGCAACGCAAAATAAGCGAAAAACCGCACACCGGCCTCCAGCGTACCGCGCAATGAAAAGCACGGAACGGCTGGAGGATTTTTTGATGGGGCGGAAACTCCCCCCTGTCCAAAATTTTCAAAATCTAGGGCTTCATCAATTCAAATTCGCCATTCATTGAGATTCTTACCAAGTGGCAGAATGTATTTGGATAGCGTTTCAGCAGATACGAAAAAGATGTTTCCTTGTTTCGCTCAAGAACTGCTATTTTTTGAGTACCATCAACTTCATACGGAATGAACACCGCAACATGATAGTGCTGCCAAAGCCGAGGTTTTCCGTAGAATCCATTTATCGATGCAATGAAAAAAAAGTTCGGATGCTTTTCAGCCTGCTCCAAGAGGACATTTTCTATCAAGCTGATTGGATAGCCGCAATTCGCGATGTATTTTGAAACGGTAGAATCGATAACATCGTTGCTTTTGTACGATGGCTGATTTCCCCGTTTTTTCTCCAGTTCAAGCGCAAGGTTTCTCGTCCAATCAAGACCAAAATAAGGGTCGCGGCTTTGTTCGTAAACGAGCATTTGTGCGTTTCCTCGTTCGCCCTCGTGCTTTTTTCGCGCGGCTTTCAGCGATATGTACTTGGTCTCTTCGCTTTTTGCGAGCGGTTCATAGAACCCATCGACAATCCACTTTGCGAATCCCGCGCAGTTCAAGCCCTGAATCGTGTCCTTCGTGTAGTTTCCGTCCGCATCTATCGCCCCAGTCGGCGAATCTTTCAAATTGGGAAGTTCATTGCGGATTTTTTCCAGCATGATGCTATTTGACACGGAAAAAATCTGCATGGAGAATAAATTCAGGGCAACAAAAAGCAGCGATTTCATTTTTTTGTTTTTTTCCACTCAGCAAACGCATCTGTAACAAAACTACCTTTTGTTTCATTTTTATTGCAATAAATGCTTTCAAAGCTAATTGAATTTTCTTTGCAATCAAGAACAGCCTTTATTTCAGTTGGTAAATCAACGTTGTTTGACTTAGCGATTTTCAAAAGATCTGTATACATCTCCAATAGTGCAGTTGAGAATTCTTTTTGTTTTTCAACAGAATCCATAGTAGGCAAATTTAAAAACTTGTCAGCTTCATGTTTTTCGAGAATTCTACCCATGTACTTCATGAAAAAATCACTAAATGCGACACCGTTATTGTATGAGCAATATAAATATAAAGATTCAGAATCTTTCAGATATTTTTTGCAATAAGAAAGCATTTCAACAATTTTTTTGTTTATCATTTCGTCTATTTTCATAACAATACCTAGATATTTAAAAATTTCAGAACCTCAACCTTGCCATCGATGATTTGTGTCACAATGAACTCAGAAGGGCGTTTTGATGTTCCTTCATACACAATGTCAATTTTTACACGAACGTCGCCTCCTTGTTCCAATGCTTTTACCCACGTATTTTCCATTGCTTTCCACTCTCCTTTGTTCAGGTGAGCATTCTGCGAAATCAAGTTATCAAGTTCACCAGAGCCTCCAAAGCGACCTGCCACGATATGCCCCGCATCATCGGTACTAACTTTATCAAGAGTTTTACTATTATGCGCTTCACGCGTGTATGAGTCTGTCTTCCGTATATCTTCTTGAAGCCGAAGCTTATCAGTCTCAACAGAATCTATTCTTCCAAATTCGTCTGTCTTGTAATAATAGTTTCCTTCTCCTGTTCTGTAAGTAATATTTGGATTCAGCTCCTGCGTCTTTTTATTTTTGTACCTAGAGTCGTGGTTCACATAATTTACAGACTCTCCAGTCCGCTTGTTTTTTAACTTCCCGGAAATGGAATCCCTTACAAGCGAATTATTTTTTGAATCGCGAATTACCTGTGTCGTGATTTCTTCTGGAAGCTGACCATTTTTCGCAAGTTTTTTATATGTCGGAACATCAAACGAATCCAAGAAATCAACAGTCCGTCTGAAGTCACGGCTAGGAACTTTGTTTAGTATTTCAACGACTTCAGCTCCGTTTCTCTTTATCGCATCCAAAAGAGCTTTCTGTCTTCTTACGCCCGCTTTGTTCAACAAATTCACGAGCAAATCCGTGTCTCCTTTGCATATCAACGAGGCGTACTCAGGAGCGGGATAATTTTTCAGAATCTTTAATAATGCTTCTTGATTCGAGGCACTGACTTTTTTCAAGGCTTTCGCGAAGTCATCTCCATATTTGTTGAAAAGAGAAACAGCATCGTCGCCATATTTTTCGATGACCTTTATTGCCTCGTCGCCGTACATGCCAACGATTTTTCCCAATGAAGGATTGTTTCTCGCAAGCCTTATTGCATCGTCGACGTTCCCCGAATTTTTTATGTAGCGGACAACGGCATCTGGATACTCAGAAGCACGCGCAACCTTTGCGATTTCATCTCCGTTTTTCAAGAACAGTCGAGCAATTTCGTCTCCGTTCGACTTCGCCGCCCTCACTATTACGTCTCCATTTTTCGCAAGCTGCTCCGATATGTCGTTTCCGTACTTGAGTAAGAGCCTTGTAGCGTCATCGCCGTATTTTGCGAAAAGTGCTGGATAAACTGTGCTTATCCACTTTGTTTTCACAAAGTTTGTTAGCTTGCCGCCGTTTCTTGCCACAAACTGGCAGAATTTCGATTTACTGGCTCTCTCTATTAAAGCACGACCAGCCGCACCTCCAACTTTGCCGAGCTTTGACAGCCGTTCTGCGGCGAGTGAAAGAGTTTTGTTTTTTGAAACAGCCTTGCCTATTACATTCGCTATGACTCTACCCGCCTTGCCCATTCCCTCGGCGGCTTTTGCGCTGACTTTTTCAATGGCTTTGCCTCCTCCTGCGGGAATTATGACGTTTATTGCGTCCCAAACGATATCCTTTGCGTAATCCTTCAGCATTCCTGGAATAAGGGTACTGTTTCCTGCGACGCAAGCATCATAGATGTCGATTGATGTGCTGACTGTTTTCAGGGAAATCTGCACAACGGAAAGCCCTATGTCAACTGCCGCAGCAATTGGCTGAATGGGGCTTGGAATTATGGACAGGAGACCCGCCACTAATTGAAGTTTTCCAATCACCTTGTCTATGGTGGGCTTGTGTTTTTTGTAGGAGTCGTTCCACCCTGCCAAATACGCTTCGGAGCTTATGATCTGAAAAACTTCATGGGCATCATAAACAGAAGACAAGTCGTATACCGTATCGTTCAACTGATATGACGCCAAAATCGCATGATTGTCAGGGCTGCTCAATCGTGCAAGCCGCTCCTCCTGTGTAGTCCAAATGCCAAGTCCTGCGACAGGCAATCCATTGGACATAAACCCTTCCCACATATCGCCGTTGCTGAAGAGAATTTTTCCATTTTTGGGAAGTCTCACCGAGGCCACCCTAGCGTCATCGGCGGAAGAAACCGCTTCTGAATTTTGAGGAACTTCCATGCCGTCCCATCCGTCGGACGCAATTATTGTTATCTCGTCATTTTCTTCGGAAGAGAGATAGCCTGTACCATAAAATTGACCATTTATGAAACCGCCCTCATACAGCATTCCGTTTGCGAATTCGAATGTTCCATTGCCGTTCCGCTGGTTTCCAAAATAGCTACCTGTATAGACTCCGCATACTTTGCCGTTTTTGTCCACATATGATTGCTGTCCGATTCCAGTCCGTTGGTTTCCACTGAAAGAGCCTTCATAGAAATTCCCGCTTGAATCCTTGTATGAGCCGTAACCTTCAAATTTGCCGTCGACGATTTCTCCTGAGAATTTTCTTCCATCAGTACCGTAAAATGAGCAGTCGGCACCGCTCATTATGTCGGAATTCTGCCAGTTTCCGTTCAGAACAGATCCGTCCGAATTGATTTTTTTTCCCAAGCCCCGGACTTTTCCGTTTACAAATGTCCCCTCGTATGTCGTGCCGCTCTTGGAAACCAATCTTCCCTGTCCATTGTACAAATCATATTTCCAATCTCCGCTGTAGCTGTAGTTCGAGTTGTTGCTATATTCAGTTCCCTTTCCGTTTTTCTTATCGTTCAGGAAATAGCCCTCATACGTCGTATTCTGTCTTTTATCGATAAATATTCCGAATCCATGCCTCTTTCCGTCCTTGAATTCTCCCTCGTAGGTGAAATTTGGCGTGTCGAGAGTTCCTTTCCCCGTGTAGTTTTCGTTTCCGTCGAAGCCACCCGTGTAGAATTCATTCTTTCTGTAATTTGACATGACTCCGTATATGGGATAACCATCGTCTGTCGCCTTGCCTAGGAATATATCCCCAGAGTCGTATTCGATTCTTACGGAATTCAAATCATCATGTCCATTCTCCTGTGGAATGTAGGCTTTTCCATTTCCGAAATCTATTACGACAGTTTCCGCATGACATAGCGGAGAAAAACACAAAAATAATAAAAAAAGTATGTTTTTTAACGGATTTCTCATAATTTTCCTCAATAAAATGCCACTAATACATCACTACTACATCAACGCGCCTGTATTTTTCTAGATTGGTTGTTTCGTTTTGATTTTTTGAATATCCCAAACCGATTGTTTCGACTTTTTCGGGACTGATTCCAAAACCACTGCCAACCAAAATTTTTTTTACGGATTCCGCCCTCTTTTTCGAAAGTTCCGTGTTGAACCGTTCGCTTCTCTCGCTTATTTCGATTTTTCCGTTGAACAATGTGGAATCCGCATACCCCATAAGTATAAATCTTGCCTCATTCCGTTTGTCTTCAGGAATTTTTGACAGCATTTCGTTTACCCCTAGAAGGTATGAAGAAAATTTTCCTATCTTTTCTTCTTCAGTTTTTACATTTAGCAAATACTCCTCACGCCAGACTTCCGACTCGTTGATGTCCATGCTACTGCCATAAGGAAAATATAACCTGCAGGTGAATTTTGGCTTTCTCTCATCAAAATTGATATTAACCAGTTCACTATTTTTCAAATCCGTAAGATTCTGTAGAATGTCCTCAATCTCAATCGTCAAATTTTCATCAGTTCCTCTTTTTGATTTTTTTCGTTTCCTTTCGCTTGTTGAACTTTTCCGTTTCCCTTCTCTTAATGAGATAGAATTCTCCGAAATGTTGCTCAAGTCCGAATTTTCATCCAAAAGCGCGTTCAAATCCTTAAAGTTTCCATTCTCATCCGTCAGATAGAATAATTCAACATTTGGGAGATCAGATTCGTCTTTATCCGACTTTGCCAATTCCTTCAACTTTTCGACAATCTGCGGTGGCAAAACAGATTCGGACTGTTCTTCAACTTCGCTTTCGGATGTGGCAGAAGATTCATCGGAACCAACAGCAATTTCAGAGTTTTCAATTTCTTTGCCATCTTCTTTTTTCGTCGCTATATAGCCGGCTAAAAGCGAGGCAGTGAGTACGGAAGCAATGATTCCAATTCCCCAAAACCGCTTTTTCGTCTTTGCGCTTTTATAGACAGATTCTTCATTTTTCGGCTTCTCACCAGCGGACTTCTCCATCAAGAAAGTTTCAAACTCTTTCTTTCCATCTTGGGAAAGCAGTTTTTCCCATTTATAAAAGTCCTTTGAATATTGATATTCAAACCAGACTTCCATTTCATCCTTAGTCACGAGAATCCTCCATAACGAAAAGCACTCACTGTAGAATATAGAAAACAGAAAAACACTCTCTTATAGTTAGTATAATACAAAATCACTCACCAAATCAAACAAAACTTACCTATTCACTTGCTTTAATTGAGTGTTATGGAAAAGTATCAATCACAGTTCATAATGAATCTGAAATACTACAGGGAACTTCGGGGACTTTCCCAAGCCGCTTTGGCAGGAATAATGGAATGCGGGACTGGAACCATAGGGAATTTGGAAGCGGGCAGTTCAAAACCTTCTTTTGATTTGATTGTAAAGATTGCGTACGCATTGGAAGTTGAACCTTGCGACTTGTTCATGAGGAATTCCAGCACAGCGAAAAAGGAAATAGATGACTTTCTGAGGATAGAACTCCCCAAACACATAAAGGACATTGCCGACAAGCGATTTCCGCTCAGTCAGGAAAATTAGTATTTTTCTTTTTGCATAATCTCCAGAGTTCTTGGGCAATGCAAAGCAACGGCAAAAAAAACGATAAAAAGGCTAAATTCATTAGCGAAACAAAGCTGATTATAATATAGTAGACTTTCAAGGAGGCTTCTATGCCAGCATTTCTGAACGCAAAAACCGTTTTGAATTCTTTTGTTCCGATAAGCCGATTCAACAAGGGAGAGGCAAAAAAAATCATAAGCGAGGTTCAGGACGATGGGGTGAAATTCATCATAAGCGACAACGCCCCGGAATGTGTCATGCTCAGCCTTGACCAATACAAGAATCTTCTTGAAGAGATTGAGGATTTGGAGCTTGCGGCAACCGCCCTTGAACGGGAATATCGAAACACAGAAAAAAAATACATTCCGTTCGATCAAGTTCTTGCGGAGGCGGGAATTACGCAAGCGGACTTGGATTCTGTTGATGAAACGGAGATTGAGTTCGAATGAAAAAATGGAGCGTAGTATTCGAGTCGGATGCTAAAAAGGACTTCGACAACCTTGACGGATCTCAAAAACCACAAGTCGCAAAGGCAATCGATAAAGTAAGCCAAAATCCACTTCCACAATCAGAAGGCGGATATGGAAAGCCGCTCGGAAATAAAGGTGGCAACGACCTGTCTGGACTTCTGAAAATCAAGCTAAAGCGGTTAGGACTTCGGATTCTTTATCGTCTTGTGCGCGAAAATGAAGTCATGAAAATCATCGTCATATCGGTACGCACCGACGACGAAGTGTACACTCTTGCAGCAAAGAGGATACAAAGCAGTAGTTCATTGACAACAAACAGCCCCTCATAATTAAAGAAAACTCCAGCGGTGCACTTCAAACTCATGACTGACCACTGGAGTTTTTCATATCAATCGGAGATTACATCCTGTCCAAATACGGCACCAGAACAAGCCCCATCGCTTCCTTGAGGACGCGGAGGGTCGCCGAAGCCAATATGAGCCTAGCCCTCTTCAAGTTCTCGTCGGTTGAGCCGAGAATCGGGCACTCTTGGTAGAACTTGGAGAAGAGCTTCGCCACGTCGTAGATGTAGACCGCTATCACGGACGCGTCGAAATTCTCGGCGGAGCGGCGGATTGTCTCAGGGTACTCGCCGAGCTTCTTCAAAAGCTCCCACTCCTCTTCCGCGCCAAGAAGCTTGGCGGCTTCGGACGGAGACATGGCCTTCACGCCGGCCTCTTCCGCCTTGCGGAGAATCGATGCGATGCGCGCGCCCATGTACTGCAGGTACGGTCCCGTGTTTCCGTTGAACGAAAGCGATTCCTCCGGGTTGAAAATCATGTCCTTCACAGGAGAGACCTGAAGGAGATAGTAGTGCAAGGCGGCAAGCGCAACTTTTTCCGCAACCTCGTTCGCGTCGCCAACATCCTCCTCGCGCCCCTTATCTTTTATGGCCTTCAAAGCGTCATCGCGGAGTGAATCAATCAAATCGTCTGCGTCAACGACAGTTCCCTCGCGGCTCTTCATGCGGCCGTTCGGAAGGTTCACGAGACCGTAGCTCAAGTGGTAGAGCTTCTCGGCCCAGTCGAATCCGAGCTTCTTCAAAATGTAGAAGAGGACCTTGAAGTGGAAAATCTGCTCGCTCGCGACGACGTAGACGAGCTGGTTGAACGCCCAGTCCTTGTGCCTTGAAATCGCCGTTCCGATGTCCTGCGTGATGTAGACGCTCGTTCCGTCCTTCCTCAAAAGAACCTTCTCGTGGTCCTCGCCGTCCTTGCCCTTGCCCACGGCCTCCGTAACGTCAACGCGCACAGAGCCGTCCTCGGCCTTGAAGAACACGCCCTTCTCAAGCCCCTTCAGAATCTCGTCCTTGCCCTTCAAGTAGGTCTCGCTCTCGAAATAGAACTTGTCGAACGAAACTCCCGTCCTGTCGTATGTGACCTTCACGCCGTCGAACGTCCACTTGTTCATCATTTCCCAGAGCTTTCTCGTCTCCTCGTCGCCGGCCTCCCATTTTCTGAGCATCTCCTCGGCCATCTCCTGCGCCTCCGGGTGGGCGGTCTCAGGCTTTCCCTTCTCGCCTTTCAAATATTTGTCGAATTCGACGTAGCACTGGCCGACGAAGTGGTCGCCCTTCATGCCCAGGCTTTCCGGGGTGTCGCCGTTCTTCTCGTGGAAGAGCTTGTATGCGAGCATGGACTTGCAGATGTGGATTCCGCGGTTGTTGATGAGGTCCACCTTGAAGACTTCCGCGCCGGCTTTTTTGAGGATTCTCGACACGGACTCTCCGAGGGCGTCGTTCCTCAAGTGACCGAGATGGAGCGGCTTGTTCGTGTTCGGGGAGGAGAATTCTATCATCACTTTCCTGCCGTCCAGGAAAGGCTTTCCGTCGGAGCCGAGAGTGCCGAATTTGTCGCCCTCGGATTCTATTTTTGAGAGGATTGAGGCGGCGGAAGCGGATTTGTCGAGCTTCACGTTCACATAGGGACCGACGGCAATGACTTCGCCGATTGAAGATGCCGCTTTCGAGAGCTCTGAATCAGATGAAATCACCTTCACAATCTCCGAAGCGATAGCGGCAGGATTGCTGCCGAAGGATTTTGCGAAGACGAACATCGGAACACCGAGGTCGCCCATCTCAGGTTTCGGAGGATTCACGACGGCGGCTTTCTCGAAAAGTGCGGCATCGATTTCGACACCCTTCTCTTTTTTGAACATCTCCACGGCGGAGACTACAAGATTTTTGAATTCGATTTTTGAGTCAGACATGTTGTTTTTCCTTGTTTTGGGCGGTTGGATTGTCTGAAAACGACAATTTCCAAACGATTCCATTCTATACTTTAGGCTTGTTTTTGATTATTATAAAAAATCACACCTCATTTTACTAGTAAAGGAGTTAGTCACGTGGCTAAGCTGGACACAACTGTAATCGACCAATACATCGACGACCTGATGAACAAATCGACGGCCGAGATTCCCGTTTGGAATATCGAAAAAGCGAGGGCTGGAACGAAATCCGGCTGGGACTACATCGACGGATGCATGATAATGGCCCTTCTTGAACTCTACGAGACGAGCAAGGACAAGAAATTCCTCAAATTCGCCGACTACTACGAGGATTTCAGAATCGACGAAAACGGAAAGATAGACGGATACGAAAAGGAAGAGTGGAACATCGACAACATCAACGGTGGAAAGAACCTCTTCACGCTCTATGAGCTCACAAAAAAGGAAAAATACAGGAAAGCTCTCGAAAACCTCTACGACCAGGTTGTAAAGCAGCCGAGGACGAAAGAGGGAAACTTCTGGCACAAGAAAATCTACCCGAATCAGGTCTGGCTCGACGGACTCTACATGGGACAGCCGTTCTACATGGAATACGAGGCCACGTTCAACAACTCGAAGAACATCGAGGACATCTACCATCAGTTCTTCAACGTGGAGAAATTGATGAAGGATTCGGTCACGGGTCTCTACTACCACGGCTACGACAGCGAGAAGAAGATGTTCTGGGCGGACAAGAAGACTGGCTTGAGCCGCAACTTCTGGCTCCGCTCGCTCGGCTGGTTGAGCATGGCGATGCTCGACACGCTCAACAAGGCTCCTGACAAGGGAAGCGAGCACTGGAACCACCTCAAGCAGATGTTCACGGATTTGCAGTTCTCAATGCTCAAATTCCAGGACGCAAGCGGAATGTGGTACCAGGTGCCGAACAGGCCAGGCGAAGGCAAGAACTATCTTGAGACAAGCGGAACTGCGATTTTCGCATATTCACTTCTCAAGGGATTCAGAACGCAGATTTTGGACGCGCCAGAACTGCAGGGAGCTGGCGTGAAGGCGTTCCGCGGCATCTGCGACAAATACCTGACGACCGACGACGGAAAGCTCGGACTCGGAGGAATCTGCCTCGTGGCGGGACTCGGCCCTGAAAAGTCGCCGAGGCGCGACGGAAGCTTCGAGTACTACATGAGCGAGCCGATTGTCCAGGACGACGCGAAAGGCGTGGGGCCGTTCATCCTCGCATACAACGAATTCAACTTGATAGCATCGTGACGATAAAAACAGTTTCATGACGAAAAAGCCGCTGCCAAGTGAAGTGCACATCAAAGCACAAAAACGGACAGCGGCTTTTTTTCATTCGACGAAGCAGAAGGCGGCCTGCACGGTCATGGCCTTCGACTTCTCGTCGTTTGGCAAATCCAAAAACGCGGCCTGCCTTCGGAAGCTTCCGAAGACATTTTTTCTGTCTCCAGACTTTTCATCACCGAACTTGGAACAGCAGGTGCAGTCCGTGGAGACGACAATGTTCTCTTCAAGGACTCCGCTTTTCTCAAGCACGGCGAGATTGGCCTTCGTGAGCGAAAGCTTGAACCGGAGCTTCTCGCCCATTTTCGACGAATCCTCTTCAACGCTTTCTTCCGTAAAATTCTCCCTGAAATATTCAGCCCTCTCCCCGTCCACGAAATAGCAGCAGTTTCCGATGTGCGGGCCTATCGCGGCGCAGATGTCCTCCGGCTTGGAACCGTAAAGCTCCGCCATCTTCCTCACCCCCTCGCCTATTATGCCGGTTCCCTTCCAGCCTGAATGGAAGGCGCCGAACGCCCCCGTCGCAGTGTCGTAGAGGAAAAGGGGAACGCAGTCGGCCACGGTCACACAGGGAACGAGGAAGCGGTTCTTCGTCACGATTCCGTCGGCCTTCAATCCGAGCGTGTCGTCCTTCGTCTTGGCTTCCACGACGATTTTCGAGTGGACAAGCTCCACTGGGACGACGGATTTTTTGCAGTCGCAGACGCGCTTTTCCCCGACGCAGCTTCCCGAACACGAGTGCGTCGAGACTTTCTGGATATAGCTTTCGACTTTTTCACGGTTCGGGTTTTCCTCGTTCCATCTAAAGCGCATGGAGCCGGCCTTCAAGAGCGACATCCCCCAGAAGGCGGACGCGACAGGCTCGCCGCGGAAATAGAAAGGAACCTTCACGAATTCAGAATCAGGCTTGGCGGAAAAAGGCTCTCCGCCAGATGCAATGGATATCAATTTCATGCTCAATTCTCTTCGAGCATTTTCGGAGTATCGACACTCTCAAGCTCGCGCACAAGGTTGAGGGCAGCCTCGAAAGAATTTTTCGCGTCCCTGAGCGTCGCCTGAAAAACGGCGTTCTCGCGCCCCTGGATTCTCGCCAAATTCGAAAGCGTGTCGTACTTGGAATTCTTCACGAATCCGAGGATTCCGTCCAAAAGCGAGACCATCTCCCTCACAGCGTCCCCGAAACGGTGGAGAATCGACTGTGAATCGGACTCGATGTCGCGCATAGTCTTCTCCAGATTGTTCTGCTCCTGCAGCGACCGCATTCCGTTCTCGTCCTTCGTGCTTTTCGCGAACACGGCACCGTACTCTCCGACGGGTTTGAGTTTGTCGCAGAGGATGTTCATCGCCACGGCAATCTTCACCAGCTCGTTGAACGCCTCCGTGTACGAGACCTGGTTCTCCTTTTTCTTGAAAGCCCCCTCAATCATCACGGTCTTGAGCGCAATCTCGTAGGACTGCGGAAACCTTTCTCCGAAATACCAGCAGAGGAAGCCTATCGTAAGCTCGTAGCGGTATGAGAAATCGGAATCTGAAGTCCAAGGCCTGTACGGAAGCAGAGGGAATTTCTCCAATCCGAAATTTCCGTTCAAGCCCAGGCGCAGGCTCTCCTTCTTGCATTCGACGACCCAGGAATCCCACCTGAAGTCGAAAATCCTCTTCCACTGGCTCTTGAACTTCGCGAACCAGTCCTCGCCGCCGTAGAATTTCTCAGGCACCCAGTTGGAATCCCCAAAAACGACGCGCGTCACGGAGCACATCGGAACGGAGCTCATGAACATGTGTATGACGGACGAGTTCGAACGGGCGTTGTTCATGAAATTGACAGCGGCACGGTCGTCTCCGCTCACGTCCTCGGAGAAGCGGCGCGACTTTCTGACGGAAAACAGGTAGAGGGATTCCAAGAGGCTGTCGGACAAGAGAAAACCGTTGCTCATCAGCTTCGCGAACGAGGTGAATTCATTTCCGATTATGCTGAACGCGCAAGTGTGCACAGTACTCGAAACCTCCGTGAAGGAACTGAGGAGCTTTATGAAAGGGATTTTCGAAAACTGCCTCAGCCATTCCACTGATTTCACGGCCTCGTACATCTTCTGCTTAGAATCGACAGGAATGTTCTGGAAAATTTCGTCCATGTTGTGGATAAGCTCCACGCGCAGCTCCGGCTTTATGTTTGTGGAGACAGGCACGGAAAACGGATTCGCGTTCGTCGACATGTCCTCGTCCACCTCCGGCATGATTATCGAACCGAGGAAAACGTAGAATCCGCCCTCGTCCTTCTCTATCGCCGCGATGTACGGACGCAAAAAATCAGCCGCGCTCTTCAGTTCCGCGACCTTGTCGTAGAACAGCGGAAGCAGAAGCCCCTTCTTCGAGTCCACAAGCCCTGGATAATTGCGCTGGAGGCTTCTGTTTATTTCGGAGATTTTCATCTCGTTGAAGAGAACTATCTGATTCGTGTTCGTGAAAATAGATTTTAGCCACAAGATAATCCTGAATGGGAGAGACTCCTTCTTCAACTGCTCCTCAAGCGACACCCCGCCGCCCTCTGGAGGCTCCTCCACAGGCACAAAACTCTCACTCTCGTAAACAGGCGCCGCTTCGTGCATCTTCTCCAACATCTGCTGGCGCTCTTCCCTTGTCATTATCGACACTAGACTGTCGAACGAATTTTCCTTTTCCATATCGGTTAATTCTAAACTACATGAAAAGATGTGGCAAACACCCAAACAGCAATCAAAGAAAAAAAAGAGCACCTTTTTTTTTCAAAAAGATGCTCTTGCTCTTTTTAGACTCTACAAGTCTAAATCTATTTGTTGAGGTACTCCACGACGAGCTGCCCCATCTTCTTTGTTCCGACGAGCTTGCCTGCGGCCTTCACTTCGTCGAGGTGGGAGCCTGCGATGTCGCCTGTCCTCCAGCCGTCGTCCAAGACCTTGTTGACGGCGTTCTCGATTTCCTTAGCCTCCTTCTCAAGTTTGAAAGAGTAGCGGAGGAGCATCGCGGCGGAAAGAATCGTGGCGAGAGGGTTCGCCAGGTCTTTTCCGGCGATGTCAGGAGCAGAACCGTGGATTGGCTCGTAGAGGCCAGGGCCTGTTCCGTCGCCCAAAGAAGCCGACGCGAGCATTCCGATTGAGCCTGTAATCTGGGAAGCCTCGTCGGAGAGGATGTCGCCGAACATGTTGCTCGTAGCGATTACGTCGAACTGTCTCGGGTTCCTGACCATCTGCATTGAAGCGTTGTCGATGTAGAGGTAAGAGAGGGTCACGTCTGGATAGTCCTTCTTCACGTCCTCGGCGACGCGCCTCCAGAGCTGAGAAGAGTTCAGGATGTTCGCCTTGTCGACGACGCAGAGCCTCTTCTGCCTGTTCTGGGCGTACTCGAATCCCATGCGGACAATGCGCTCGATTTCAGGGCGTGTGTATTTCTCGGTGTCCCAAGCGGTGTTTCCGTCCTCGCTCGTTCCGCGCTCGCCGAAGTAGATTCCGCCAGTCAACTCGCGGACGATGAGGATGTCGAGTCCGTCGCCGACGATTTCGTTCTTGAGCGGGCAGGCGTCCTTGAGCTGCTTGAACATCAGAGCCGGGCGGAGGTTCGCGAAGACCTTCATGCCGCCGCGGAGGCCGAGCAAGGCTTTCTCAGGGCGAATCTCGGAAGCGAGGTTGTCCCACTTCGGGCCGCCGACGGCACCGAGCAAGGCAGCGTCAGAATCGAGAGCAATCTGGAGCTGCTCCTTCGGAAGCGGGTGTCCAAACTGGTCGATTGCCGAACCGCCGGCGATGACCTTCGTGTAGTTCCACTTGTGTCCGTACTTCTTCGCGATTGCATCGAGAACGTTCACAGCCTCGGCAACAACATCAGGACCGATTCCATCACCGGGAATCAAGGCGATTGTCTTTTCCATTTTATTAAAACTCCTGTTTAAAAAAATTCGCTTCAAATAGAATGGCTTAACTTTAGCATTTTGAGAGATTGTTAACAATGAAAGAAACTTTCAACAAGGGCATTAAGGCTCTTTTTCACAAATTCATGCCGAATCCAAGGGCAAGTGTCTTTTGGACCCCGACAAGTTCATACCAGTTGGTCACCAAATCGAAATTCACCTGGCAGAAGGCGCGGTACTCTTTTGAAACGTCATACTCGATTCCGAACGCGCCACGGAAATCTGCGTTGAACTTGGAGAACGACTTGGTGTGAATCCACTCGTCATCGCTTCTGGTAAGGAGGGAATTGACGGCGAACTCGACGAGGCCCGCGAAAATCGACTTGAAGAGGTTCCCCTCCCTTTGAATGGCTCCAATCGAAGCCAGGGCGTAGACGCTCACGGGCGAGCCGCGGAATTCCTTGAAAAGACCTCCTCCGATGAAGCCCTCTGGATACGCCCTGAAATTCGAGTATTCAGCGAGTTGAGAGAACTGCGGCTGCAATCCCACTCCGATATAGAAAAAGCCGATGTCGAACCGCACGTGGAAGTCGGCCTCGAATCCCCATTTGCCATCGAGGTTCACAAGCGGAGCGACATGCATGACCGTGTGGGAAATGGTCGCGCCCGAAGACGGCTCGTCAAGAGAAATGATTCCGTTGTCCTCCGAAAAAACCGAGAAAGTGAAAAACGCAAGAAACGCAAGCGCAAAAAAGAGCCTGCGGAAAGACTGTTCGAATAGCCGCATACGAAAAATTATAGCAGATATTTCCCGGAAAACTTGATTTTGCATGGGTTCTGTTTCTAAAATGTTGAGAAATTACTTAGGAGTTTTTTTATGGAAGATTACAAGAAAGAATTCATCGATTTCATGGTAGAGTGCCAGGTCTTGAAATTCGGCTCGTTCACGCTCAAATCTGGAAGGCAGTCGCCCTTCTTCATGAACGCGGGCGCGTATGTGACTGGAAGCCAGCTCAAAAGGCTCGGAGAATTCTACGCGAAGGCCATCCACGACAATTTCGGAGACGACATCGACGTGTTCTTCGGGCCGGCCTACAAGGGAATCCCGCTCGCAGTGGTCACGGCGGTCGCATATTCATCGCTCTACGGCAAGGAAATCAAGTACTGCTCCGACAGGAAGGAAGCGAAGGACCACGGAGCCGACAAGGGCGGTCTCCTCGGCTACAACATCAAGGACGGCGACAGGGTCGTGATAATCGAGGACGTTACGACTTCCGGAAAATCAATCGAAGAGACCTACCCGAAAATCAAGGCGCAGGAGACGGTGCCGGGAGGAATCAAAATCGTGGGCGAAATCGTCTCGCTGAACAGGATGGAGAAGGCCCCAGACTCGACAAAAGCCGCGCTCGACGTGATTTCGGAAAAGTACGGTTTTCCGGCCAAGGCAATCGTCACGATGAACGACGTAATCGACGCGCTCTACACGAACGGCGACAAGAAAGTCATCACCGACGAAATCAAGGCCGAAATCGACAAGTACTACGCAGAGTACGGCGCGAAATGATTTCGGGCGAATGCTGAGGAGCTGATGTATACTTTAGAAACAAACTCCCAGCGGGAATCCTGTTCAAAAAACGGCTGTACCGCTTCGCGGTGGCAGAATGTTTTTTGAACAAATCCCCGCTTCCGTTTGTTTCTAAAAACACATTAAGAGAATCAGCATTCCACAAGAACTTGCAACAAGTCAAGGAACCCAGCTTTTTTTATTCCTTCACGAAGCGCTCGATTCTGCACTCGTGGGTCTTTTTTTTCTCGTCGTAGTTCACGCCGACAAAAAGAAGGTCGCCGGAATAGTGTTCAAGCGAAGAGAAATACCGCTTTTCTTTTATTTGGTTCATCGCGCTCTCTGTCGAGCCGTTCCGCTTCAACTCGACAATCAACGCGGGAATGTTCGGCACGAACGGAATGAATACCACGTCGGCGAATCCTTTGCCGGTGGTCACCTCGCGAAGGATTGTGTACTTGTTGAGGGCGTAGATGTACGAGAGGTAAATCGCGCTCTGCAAAGCGTCCTCGTTGTTGTAGCTCCGGTTCGATGTGACGTGGATGTGGCTCTCGTCGAGAGCCTTCGCGACGGCATCTTCGTTCATCTTCAGCGTCTCTTTCAAAAGCTCCTTTGACGCCTTGATGATTCTGTCGGTCGTTTTGTATTCATCGACAACGGCGACTGCACTCTTCCATTCCTCAAGGACTTCCTTGTTCGGGATTCTGCACGTTTCGCTCTCGTTGTCATAGGCGAGATAGCCCAAATGAATCAAATAAGTGAAGACATCGTCCTTCGTCCTGAATTCCGTCATTGTGTTCATGAATGTCGTAACGTTGACATCGACACTCTCGCCTGCAACCATTTTTATCACGTCGTCCCTAGTCCCCTCGAAGTTCTCTTGTATGCGGTCGGAGATGACTGCGTAGGTGGAAGTTTTGCTCCAGTAGTTTCCGATTGATTCGTTCAACAGGGATTTCACGACTGATTCCGGATTGTAGATTTCAATTCCGCGCTGGCTGTAGCCGTCGTACCATCTTTTGTATTCCTCATAGTCCGCATTGTATTTTTCGCAGAGTTCTTTCACCTCTTCCCCCGTGAAGCCGATGAATTCCGCAAGCTTTCCCGCGCTCAAAATCGTGTATTCGTCGAAGTTGTTGAGCTTGGACTGGATTCTGTCGCGTATGACTGGGAGAACACCGGTCAAATACGCAAGGGAAATCGCAGGTCGAAGTGTGTTGCTCTTGAAAAGACCGTTCAAAAAGTCCAAATATTGATGGAAAAGCTTCTCGCTCACGTTTTCCCGGACGAGCACGTCGTATTCGTCCATGATGATGACAAAATGCTCGTTCTTCTTTGCGTATGCCTTCAAGATGCAGTTTCCGACTGATTCTTTCGGATTGAAGTTGATGTCTGGGAATTGCTCGATGAACTCCGCAACAATCTTTGTCTGTAAATTGCTCAGAAGATTTTCTTTGTCTAATTCGTTCTTGAACTCGCTGTTCATGTCAATCTGGATGACGTTCAGCTTGTTCAAATTGCTCTCGAAACTTGGGTCGTGGCTGATTTTGTACGGCGCGAAAAGCTCTCTTGAGTCGCAGCCTTTTGAAAAGTACGCTGAAAGCATGTTGCCAGCAATCGTCTTTCCGAACCGGCGCGGGCGAGAGACGCAGACATACTTGTTGTTCACTTTCATGATTCTGTTCAACGCGCTTATCATCATCGTCTTGTCGACGTAGATTTCGTTGTTCGTGATTTCCGTGAAGTTGTCGTTGTTCGGATTCAAGTAGATTCCCATGCAGTGCCTCCGGCTCGATTATAGCACGGATGGGCGGAGCGTACAGGCTCTGCATAGAAGTGAAGAACCTGCAGAAAGTAAAGCAGCAGCGCGCCGACTACAATTCAAGTCCGACCGGAAAAGACGCGGACGTGATGAAAGCGTGGAGGACGCGCCACAGACTGCTTTTCAACGGGAACACGTTCTAGGACGCCACGTTCCCCTGAAAGCTACAGAAGCTTGGCGAATTTCTTCTCCAAGTCCTTTATGAGCTTGTACTCGAACGAATCGACGAGTGCGATGTAGCTGGCCTCGATTACGTCGCCTGCGACGCCCATCGTGGCCCACGAGTCGCTTCCGTCGCTGGACTCGATGAGGACGCGGACTCGGCTGGCTGTCGCGCTCTTTCCGTCGAGGACGCGGACTTTGTAGTCGGTCAGGCGGATTTGGGAGACGGCCGGGTAGAATTCCTCAAGGGCCTTCCTGAGAGCGACATCCATCGCATTGACGGGACCGTCGCCCTCCCCCGCCGTCACGACGGACTTTCCGTCCACATCAAGCTTCACCTGCGCGAACGCGCTCTGGTCGTCGGCGAA
Organism: Treponema sp.; assembly: GCA_017934745.1. Taxonomy (GTDB): domain Bacteria; phylum Spirochaetota; class Spirochaetia; order Treponematales; family Treponemataceae; genus Treponema_D. The sequence goes on from JAGBIY010000009.1 coordinate 149,359, forward strand.
GCGCGGGAATTCCCCGCTCGTCTTGTAGTAGTGGAGATTGAAGAACGGCTGGTACTTTCCGATGACCTTGCGGACGAGAATCTCGAAGCTCGCGTCGGCTCCCTCGAACTGGTAGCCGTCGTGCTCCAAGTCCTTCACCTTCGCCACGATTTCGGCCACGACAGGGCTTGACTTCGTGAGCGTCTTGTCGAATTTCTGCACCTTCTCCACAATCATGCTCTTTCCGGCAACCTCGCTCATCAGGAAGACGCGCTCGTTGCCCACGGATTCGGGCGTGACGTGCTCGTAGGCGAACGGATTCTTTATAACGGCGTCGATGTGCATCCCGGCCTTGTGGGCGAACGCGCTCGCACCGACATACGGCATTCCAGTATCAAGGGCGATGTTCGTGATTTCGGCGACCCGCTTGCAGATTGGCGTGAGATTCTCAAGGTTCCCGCTTATGCACTGGCAGTCGAGTTTGAGCTGCAAATCTGCGATTATCGTGGAAAGGTTGGCGTTTCCTGTCCTCTCGCCGAAGCCCAAAAGAACGCCCTGGACATGGGTCGCGCCGGCCTCCACGGCAAGAAGGGAATTCGCCACGGCCAAGCCTGAATCGTTGTGCGTGTGGATTCCGATGGAGACATTTGCAGAACCACAGAATTTTTCGACGACTGCCTTCGTGGCGTTGTAGCACTCCATCGGCATGGCGCCGCCCTTTGTCTCGCACAACGAGAGGCAAGTGGCGCCACCCTCAACCGCCGCCGAAAGAGCCTTCATGGCGTAGTCCTTGTTGGCGGCGAAACCTGTGAAGAAATGCTCGGCATCGAATATGACAGTCTTTCCTTTCTTTGTGAGGTAGTCGCAGGTGTCGCGAATCATCTCAAGGTTCTCTTCGAGTGTGGCGTGCAGAATTTCCGTCACCTGGAAGTCCCAGGTCTTCCCGAAAATGCAGACGACTTCGGTCTCGGCGGAGAGGAGGCTCTGCAGGTTCGCATCCTCCGAGCACTTCAAGTCCTTGCGCCTCGTGGAACCGAAAGCCACGATTTTCGAATTCTTGAGCGAAAGCTTCTTCGCCTCCTGGAAGAATTCCATGTCCTTCGGGTTGCTGCCGGGGTTTCCGGCCTCAATGAACGCTACGCCAAGCTCGTCCAGAGCCTTGACGATGTTGATTTTGTCCTGGACGGAATAGCTGATGCCCTCACCCTGCGAACCGTCGCGCAAAGTGGAATCCAAAATGTCTATCTTCTTCATAATCTTTCCCTTGTGTTTCGTGTGTTTTTGAATGCAGATTTTCAGTCGGCGATGTAGCGCGCCCTGTTCGTGTCCGTCTCGAAGACGTCGATTGCGTACAGGAAAGCGTCGTCGTCGTTCTTTTTCGCAAGGGACGGAATCATCTCCAGAATCGAGTCGAAGATGAATTTCGCAATTCGCTCCGCGCTCGGATTCTGGTCGAAAACCTCCATGTCGTTGAGATTTGTGTGGTCCATCTTTTTGCAGACGGATTTGAGCGCGGCCTTCAGCTCCGTAAAGTCGAGGAGCATCCCCCCCTCGTTCAGTTTCTTTCCGCGCACATGAGCATAAACTTTATAGTTGTGTCCGTGCAGATTCTCGCACTTTCCGTGATAGTCGCGCAGAAAATGCGCAGCCGCAAAATCAGTGTTCACCCGAACTTCAAACATACGATTCATTCCCCAAAAAAGTCACCGCCGCATCACGGCTTTCGCGAGCTGGTCGGCGCAGCTTGTACCCTTGCTTCCGCAAAGGTTCCCTGCAAGTTTCCCGAATATCTCCTCCGCCTTCATCCCCTCGCAAAGGCGCGAAATCGCCTTCAGGTTCCCGTTGCATCCGCCCTCGAACGCGATGTTGTGGATTCTGTCGTCGTCGTCCCGCTCGAACGTAATCATGCGGGCGCAAGTTCCGCTTGTCTTGTAGGAAACTTTTTCCATATTTTGTACCTCGCCCCCATTTTATCAGAATAGCGGGATTTGTTTTAGGGCAGACGGAAAAAGTCGGCGGTTTTGGGAATTTTCTTTTGGAGATGAAAAATTTTCCGTTTTATATAAAATGAATAGAAAAACTTTTTGCCAGTTCAAAAATATTGGAATAAAAAATTCCCACAAACAAAAAAGAGGTGTTTTTATGGAAATCGAGACAAAATGTCTTCACGCGGGTTACGAACCGAAGAACGGAGAGCCGAGGATGATTCCAATCATCCAGAGCACCACGTTCAAGTACGACACGTCCGAGAAGATGGGTGAGCTTTTCGACTTGAAGGCTTCGGGCTACTTCTACTCAAGGCTGCAGAACCCAACATGCGACATGGTGGCGGCGAAAATCGCGGCAATGGAAGGCGGAAGCGCGGCAATGCTCACAGGCTCCGGGCAGGCGGCTAGCTTCCTGGCTGTGTTCAACCTCGCGAACGCTGGCGACCACGTCGTCGCAAGCTCCACGATTTACGGAGGCAGCTTCAACCTTTTCAGCGTCACGATGAGGAAGATGGGCATCGATTTCACTTTCGTGGACCCGGACTGCACGGACGAGGAGCTTGAGGCGGCTTTCAAGCCGAACACGAAGGCAGTCTTCGGAGAGACAATCGCGAACCCGGCCCTCATCGTGTTCGACATCGAGCGTTTCGCGAAAGCCGCGCACTCGCACGGAGTCCCGCTCATCATCGACAACACGTTCGCGACACCTGTCAACTGCCGCCCGTTCGAGTTCGGAGCCGACATCGTAGTGCACTCCACGACCAAGTACATGGACGGCCACGACGCGACGCTCGGCGGCTGCATCGTCGACCACGGAAAGTTCGACTGGATGGCGCACAAGGAGAAGTTCCCCGGCCTCTGCACGCCAGACGAGAGCTACCACGGAATCACATACGCCACGCAGTTCGGGAACGAGGGCGCGTTCATCACGAAGGCGACCGCCCAGCTCATGCGCGACTTCGGATGCGTCCAGTCCCCGATGAACGCCTACATGCTGAATTTGGGGCTTGAGTCGCTCCCTGTCAGGATGGAGAGGCACTGCTCCAACGCGCTCAAAATCGCACAGTTCCTTGAGAAGTCGGACAAAGTCTCTTGGGTGAACCATCCGTCGCTCCCTGGAAACAAATACTACGAGCGCGCCAAGAAATACATGCCGAACGGAACTTGCGGAGTCATAAGCTTCGGCGTGAAAGGCGGAAGGAAAGCCGCGGAGAAGTTCATGGCCGAGTTGAAGCTCGGAATGATTGCGACACACGTGGCGGACGCGCGCACCTGCTGCCTCCACCCGGCCTCATCGACCCACAGGCAGATGAGCGAGGAGGAGCTTGTCGCGGCCGGCGTTCCTTCCGATTTGATTCGCTTGTCGGTCGGCCTTGAGAACGTGAACGACCTGCTCGCCGACATCGGAAACGCCCTCAGCAAGATTTGAGCGCATAATTGACGCAAAAAAAAGCATTCGTCCGAGAAGTTGTCCCGAGCGAATGCTGTCAGCCCAAAAAAGTCACCCAATGGTCATCAAAGCAAACTGCCGAAAATTAAATTAAATTTTAAGATTAAGAAACAATTTTTTCCAGCATATATCGCTTGAGCAGGAATGTGCAGAAATAGGGGAATGTATAAAACTCTCCATTGAATCCAATATTTTTGGCGCAAAGTTTTATTCCATATTTTATATCACTGTATTTTTCTTTTTTTATAAGATTTTTAAGAGATGCTGTCGGATTATCATTTGCTTTTACTTCTACAGGAACAAGAGAAGCGGCATCCCGAATGAAGAAATCCATTTCGACTGTCGATTTTTCATTTTTGTAATAGAATAAATCATATCCCTGTTTTACCAGCATGTCTCCAACAATGTTTTCGAAAATTGCACCTTTGTAAGCGTTAAAATTTTTGTTCTGCCGCAAATCAATCTGCGCTTCTTCATCAAGTGAAGCTATCAAAAGTCCCGTGTCACTATAATAGATTTTATATTCCCCAGGATTATAATTTCCTTTAAGAGGAAGTTCCGGCTGCTCAAGATTGTAACAGACATTTACGATACCGGCATCCTTTAGCCAGTCTACAGTTCCAATGTATTCTCTGTTTCTGGCTCCTCTTGCAACTTTTGTTATCTGATAACGCTTGTTTTCCTTTGCAAGAAATACCGGAATATGGGTATATACATTCTTGATTTTTGACTTATCAAGCCCTTTTGCATATTTTAGGATATCTTCTTCATACGCTTTCTGAATTTGAATCTGCTCCTGCAGAATGCCTGAGAAATTATTCTGTTCAATGAATCTATTTACAATACGTGGCATTCCGCCTGTAATCATGTAGTCTTTGAAGCAGTTCATCCAGACATCAAATTCATTATCAGAAAAGGGAGTAAGATTTTTTAGGTGCTCATAAATACTTTCTATCTGGTCATGGGAATAGCCTTTTGCCCAAAGGAACTCTTCAAAATCAAGGGAATGCATATCATAATCTTCCTTAAACCCCACGCTTACAGAAGTAATTTCTTCGTAATTTATACCAAGAAGGGAACCCGAACAGATAACATCATACCGACCGTCCAATTTAAAAAATTTTAGGCAGGTTGCACAGTCTGGACATGCCTGCATTTCATCAAAAAGAATAAGCGTTTCGTTGGGAACAAATTTGAATGCAGGATTAATCAATGAAATTTCTTTAATGACATTATCAGGCGAATAGCCGGATGAAAAAATCCTTAAATACTGAGGTTCGTCTATAAAATTGATTTCTACAAAGTTTTTGTAGTTTTTGGCAAAGTTTTCAATGGAAGATGTTTTACCAATCTGACGGGCACCTTTTATGATAAGGGGCATCCTGTCAGGATTCTTTTTCCAGTTTATAAGAAAATCATCAACCTTTCTGCGAAGTTTATATCCCATAAATCGAAAATATCACGCTTCATCACAAAATTCCATATATTTTTTGACTTAAAATCACATTTTTCCAGCTATTTCTCGGACTAAAATCACATTTTTCCTTAGGTCGAATGTCGAGTTTATGCATACCGTAGTTGCAGAAACAAGCTCCCAGCGGGAACCCGCCAACAAAAACGGCAGTACCGCTCCACGGTGGCTGAGTGTTTTTGTTGACGGAACCCCGCTTCCGCTCGTTTCTGCCATTGCACTGTGAAAACTCGACTTTCGCCCTAAAACTCGAAATTCGACCCTTTATTTTTTGTGAGATTTTCTGTCGTGTTTCGGAAACGCCCTCAGCAAGATTTGAGCGCATAATTGACACAAAAAAAACAGGATTTGTCCGAGAACATCCCAGACAAATCCTGTCCGCCTAAAACGCAACGCTAGTCGACACGAAAAAATTCCGCGTCAATCTTTTTCCTTGCCTCCTCTTCCAAAACCTCTATCCGCTCCCAACACAGACAGAAGGCCTTTCTTAGATAGCCCTAATATCGACCGGTAATTTGAAAGCTTCGGCAGACATAAATGAAAATTTTGAAATTTTACACAAATACTGACTATAAAATATTGAAGAATTACATAAATACACATATTATAATACTGAAGAATTACATTTTATGAGGTTATAAGAATGTATTTTAAAAGAAAAGCTTATGAAAGGCTTGTAGACTGGAAAAAAAATTACGCAGATAAATATGCCGTTCTTCTTGAGGGTGCTCGCCGAGTCGGTAAGTCTACAATTGCAGAACAGTTCGCAAAGAACGAATACAAGTCATATATTCTGATTGATTTTTCAAATGAGACAAAGGAAGTTCTTGCATGTTTTGATGACATAAGTGAGCTTGACACTTTTTTTCTTCGCTTACAGACCCTAAAGAAAACTAACCTTTACGAGCATGAATCAGTCATCATATTTGATGAAATACAGCTTTTCCCTAAAGCTCGTCAGGCAATCAAGCATCTTGTTAAGGATGGGCGCTACCACTATATCGAAACGGGTTCTTTGATTTCAATCAAGAAAAATGTAAAGGACATTTTAATTCCATCGGAAGAAATGAAAATTTCTGTTTACCCGATGGATTATGAAGAATTCTGTGACGCAACAAAAAGCAATTATTCTATTTTGGAAAAAGTGTATCAAAGCAAGAAAAGCCTTGGGCAAGAGATAAACAGAAAACTTATGCGGGACCTACGAATTTATATGGCAGTGGGTGGAATGCCACAGGCTGTTGAAGCCTATGCAGATGGCTTAAATTTTACAGCAATCGATCAGATAAAACGACAGATAATTGCCCTTTATGAGGATGATTTTAAAAAGCTTGACTCATCTGGAGAAATGTCCGCAATTTACCATGCAATTCCGGCACAGCTTTCAAAAGGAATAAAGCGATTCCGCCTTGCAAGTGCTACAGGAAGAAGAAGAACTTCAAAAACAGACAAACTGATATATGATTTGATTGATTCTAAAACTGTACTGCCTTCATATAACACAACAGATCCAAAAGTGAGTCTTTCGCTTACAAAAGATTTGGAAAGCTACAAGCTATATCTTGCTGATACAGGACTTTTCATAACCTTGATGTTCATAGACAGGCCTTCTGTTGAAAATGAAATTTATGCAAAACTTTTGTCTGACAAGCTTCCTGCAAATCTTGGATATTTATATGAGAATCTTGTTGCCCAGATGATAAGGGCAGCAGGGCGGGAACTTTACTATCATACATGGGAAAAAAAAGGAAGCACACATTACTTTGAAATTGATTTTTTGATTTCGGATGGTTCTAAGGTAAGCCCCGTTGAAGTAAAATCCTCCGCGACAGGAAAACATGAATCAATTACAGAATTCAGAATAAAATATTCAAAACATGTAAAAGATTCCTATATTATTTCACAAAAAGACATCGAAAAAAAAGATGGCATAAACTTTTTGCCGGTATATATGACTCCATTTTTAATGGCAAATAATTAGAAAAAGCCGCCCGAAAGTTCTCTCACGATGACTTCCGGGCGGCGGCGTTGTGTCTATTGTCGCCTGCGTTTCTTTGAATGTGGCACTTACCGTCACGCGCAAGTGGAGTCACAACCGCAGCCAGAGTCACAGCCGCAGGAACTGCCGCAGCAGCTGTCCCCGCAGACCGTGCCGTATCTCGGCTCCACGTCCCTGCCCATTTCCGAAAGCATTTTCTTGTCGGCCTCGATTGTGCTTCCGGTGGTCGTGAGCATATTCCCCGTTATCGTGGCGGAACAGCCGGACTCGAACGCCCTGCGGCCGTTTTCGGAGAGCAGTTTTCTTCCAGCCGCCAATCTTATGTTCGCCTCCGGGTTCACGAATCGGAACATGGCGAGAGTGCGGAGAATCTCGTCTTCGGAAAGGTGCGGCTGATTTTCGAGCGGAGTGCCCGGAATCGCCATCAGGGCGTTTATCGGAATCGAGCGGATTTTCAATTCGCTCAAGGTCAGCGCCATGTCGATTCTGTCGTCGAATGTCTCGCCCATGCCTATTATGCCGCCGGAGCAGACGCAGAAGCCTTCCTCCTGCGCGGTCTTTATCGTATCGATTTTCATGTCGAACGTGTGCGTCGTGCAGATGTTGGGGAAATTTCTCCTGGAAGTCTCGATGTTGTTGTGGTAGCTCGTCACCCCGGCTTCCTTAAGCCGCCTGAACTGCTCCCTCGTCAAAAGCCCCATCGAGGCGCAGAGGTTGATTTTCAGCTCGCTCTTCATCCTTCTGTAGCATGAAAGAGCCTTCTCGAAGTCCTCGCCGCTCAAAGCCCTGCCGGCAGTGACCAAGGCGAACCTGTCCACGCCCTCTTCCTGGTTGCGCTTCGCCTCGGTTACAATCTTGTCCTCGTCCAGGAACGGATAGACTTCGCAGCTCGTGTTGTTGTGCGCGCTCTGTGCGCAGTAGCGGCAGTTCTCCGGGCACTTTCCGCTCCTCGCGTTGATTATCGTGCACAAGTCCACCTTGCCGCCGCAAAAGTGCCTGCGGATTCTGTCGGCTCCTTTTGTCAGCGCGTCCAAATCCACCGTCTTGAAAAATTCCAGATTGTCCGCGCGCGAAAGCCTTTTTCCTCCGATGATTTCCGTCGCCAATCTTTCCAAATCCATTTTCATATTCCCCCTGAAAAAATGCCGTTCTTCGAGAAAAAATCCCAAAAACGAAAGATGAGAGATTGTAAACCAAAAGTCAGAAAGAATAAAGTTGACAATAAGTTTCTTGCAATTGAAACTTCCGTTGGCTCAAAAACGCAGAATAAAACACATTCGGGCATAAAAAAAGCAGCTCTTTTCAGAACTGCTTTTCAGTTGCGGAATAGTAGACTCGAACTACTGACCCCCACGATGTCAACGTGATGCTCTAACCAACTGAGCTAACCCCGCATGTCTCACTCGAAGTGATGTATAGAAATATATCAGAAGCAGATTTTTGCGTCAACAGCTTTTTATTAAATTTACAAAAATTTCGCTATTTTTTTCAAAGTGCTGTATACTTGAAAAACAAGGAGCATGAAACATGGAATCTTTAAAAAAATGTTTTGCTGAATTCATCGGGACCTTCGTACTCGTGTTCTTCGGATGCGGAACGGCGGTCGTCTCTGGATGCGCCGCAGGAAACGCAGGCCACTTGATTACCGCGCTGGCGTTCGGGCTTGTCATTGTCGCGATGGCGTACTCGGTCGGGAACGTGTCGGGATGCCACGTGAATCCGGCTGTCTCAATCGGCTGCCTCGTCGCAGGAAGGATGACGCTCAAGGACTTCGCCCTCTACATCGTCGCGCAGTTCGTCGGAGCGATAGCGGGGGCCGCGGCACTCAAGGCTGTGCTTTCTTCAAACCCCGCATGGACAGGTCTTGGAACGAACAACGCCGCGCTCGGAACGGGAGTGTCGATTGTCGTGGAAATCATCCTCACATGCGTCTTCGTCTTCACGATTCTCGGAGTCACTTCGCCGAAAGAGAGCCACGGCTCGTTCGGAGGACTCGTCATCGGCTTGACGCTCACGCTCATCCATCTTCTCGGAATCCCTTTCACCGGAACGTCGGTCAATCCGGCACGCTCGTTCGGCCCTGCGCTGATTGCAGGCGGCGACGCTCTCTCATGTGTGTGGATTTTCGTCCTGGCCCCGCTCATCGGCGGCGCGTTGGCGGCTGTCCTGTACAAGGCCGTCGAACTCAAGAAATGACAGGAAGTTGGAGAGAACGGCTTCTTCTATAAGTGAAAATGAATTCTAGACTTGTTCTAGGTTCTTTGGACCAGGCTTCGGGTGGGAAGTCTGGCCCTTTTTTTTCGTCCGAAAAAGCTGAAAGCGGACATATTGAAAATTATTACCACCTAAATTCGGAATTTATGATTTATAATGAAACCGGATTTATTTTTTTTTCAGGAGGAAGTAAAAATGAAAAATTATTTTGACTTGAGCGGACAGGTCGCAGTCGTCACAGGTTGCTCCACAGGATTGGGCGTGCAGATGGCCAAGGCTCTCGCCAACCAGGGCGCGAAAATCGTGGCGATCGCCCGCAGAAAGGAGAAGATAGACGAAGTCGCATCAGAAATCGCGAAGGATTTCGGAGTGGAGACGCTCGCGATTCCGTGCGACATAACGGACACGGACAAAGTGAACGCGGCAATCGATGAAGTCGTCAAGAAATTCGGCCGAATCGACATTCTCATAAACAACGCTGGAACTGGCGCGGTGGCTCCTGCCGAGGACATCACGGACGAGCAGTTCAACGGAGAGCTGAACGTGGATTTGGGCGGAACGTTCAAAGTCGCGCGCGCGGTGGCGAAGAAGGCCATGATTCCTGCGAAATACGGCAGAATCATCAACATTGCGTCGATGTACGGACTCGTGGGAAACAAGGTCGCACCATGCTCACCGTACCACGCGGCGAAGGGCGGCGTCGTGAACCTCACGCGCGGACTTGCTTCCGAGTGGGGAAAGTACAACATCAACGTGAACGCGATTTGCCCCGGCTACTTCTACTCGCCTCTCACAAAGGAGACGCTCGACTCGGACTTCTTCCAGCAGAACGCGAAGACGATGATTCCGTTGAGCCGCTACGGAAACGAGGGAGAGCTTGATTCAGCCGCAATCTTCCTCTCAAGCCCGGCATCGAGCTACGTCACAGGCGTGATTCTTCCTGTTGACGGCGGATACACGACGATGTAAATCCAAGAACCGGTTGTTCATTCAACAAAAAACTTAAAACCTGCCCAAAATGAGGGGAACACTTCAGATTGGGCAGGTTCTTTTTTTCATGCGGAAATCCACAAAGGCAAACTATCTTTCACTTTTTCTCTTCATTCAGATATTATTCTCATCATAAAAGGGCGAAAGTCGAGTTTTCACAGAGCAATGGCAGAAACGAGCGGAAGCGGGGTTCCGTCCATCAAAACACTCAGCCACCGCGAAGCGGTACTGCCGTTTTGATGGACGGGTTCCCGCTGGGAGCTTGTTTCTGCAAC